>NZ_JAVDQB010000005.1:0-323746 GCF_031454055.1 Roseobacter sp. N2S | reverse complement strand
GAAGCTAAATCGTCCGTTCTTCATCGTAAATCTCCTCAGATACCTTGCCGAGAAAATTCTACTTTTGAACACCACTAATTTTAGGGGGGATTACCCTTCCAGAGTTTCATTGAGGTCATATCCCCGTATCGAGCCACCGCACCCGCAAGGACATTTCCTATCTGAAGTGCCCATGTAAATTTGACGTCTTTCTATTTGTTCAGACCAGTCTCTTTTACCGCGCCCTTTACGATTGCGAGGTGTCGGCGATCTTTGTGTCGGTTGGTTCTCGGACCCTATATCACTTTTCTTTTTCGAAACTTCCGGCGGAGTGTTCCCGGGAGATGAAGTAGGCTTTGTTTTAGCGCCCATCGTTTCCTTACCCTTATCTGGGTTTTGGTCCGAACTTGCCCCAAACTTCATTTTGTTAAGTTTGGCGACCTGTCCTTTGAGTTCGCGTATCTCTGAGTTTTTAATCCGAATGATAGCATTTGCTTTGTCGAGTCCGCTGCGAAGCGCGGCAATCTTAGACTCCGTATCTGACCGAAGTGCTTCAACGCGCCCAACGAGCTGTGGACCGTCTGACCCAGCTGAGACCAAGATGTCTCCCTTCAGTTTTTTGAACGTGTCGGTCATATAGCCAGAAGCAGCAACAGACTGCGCCCTCCATCCTAAACAAGGAGCGAACTTCGCTCATTCCCGCCCGTTTGAAATCGGGCGGGAAATTGGATGGAGGCTAAATTCCGGCTCTACAACAGCTAAAGGCGTTTACTGAAGAAATATTCAGGAAACGCAATTGGGCCTGACAATGCAACTACCGTTGATATTTTGCGTGAAAAATAGTGCATATTTTTTAACCACTTAGCCAAAATTCGTCCGAAGCAAAAAATAAATAATCCCGTAATACCTTGCTTTCGTCATGATTCGGCACTTGCCGATTCTGGCTTCTGGGGTGTTTGTGTGCCCGCCTATTGGTATCAAATTTGGCAAGATATTTCAGAGTATTCCATCAGGCCATTTTAGGGTGATGATAATTTGCAGTCTCGACGCGCCGCCAGTCTAATCCTTCAAACAAAGCTTCGAATTGGGCTTTTGTCATTGAAATAGTACCTTCGCTTAGCTTTGGCCAAACGAACCCTGTTCCCTCAATGCGTTTGTAGACCATCACAAGGCCTGTGCCATCCCACATCAATATCTTGATTTTGTCGCGCCCTTTTGATCTGAAGACGAAGAATGCCCCAGAGAGGGGATCAAGGTCGAAATTGCTGAGAACGTAATTGGCCAATCCATCCATGCCCTTTCGAAAGTCGACTGGTGCCGTGGCGAGATAACTCTTATAAATGCTTGAAGGCGTTATCATTGTAACCCCTCCGCTGCCCGCACCAGCTTTATGAGATCACTCTCTGATATCCCCAGAGGAAATTCAATGAACATAGTTCCGCAATGAATACGACCCATATCGTTGTGCGAGCTTGCAGGTGCCGAAACCTTGGGCGCAGGAATGTCTCTTTCAACGTTTAGTTCTGCAAATGCAGGGCCTTCTACAGTGACCTTCTCGCCTCGTTGTCGTCGATCAGCCACCCACCACTTTCGTACTAGACATTCATGCGCTCCTATCGCCGCTGCGACATCACCCGGTGACTCTCCTTCTTCACGAATGCGTCGCGTGACTTCTCTCTTCAAGTCGTTGGGCCAAATATTCCTACCGGAAGGGGCTTTCCTAATAGCGAACCCCCAAATTTCATTTTCCGCCATAATCACCTCCTGCTGATTGTCAGGGCCCAAAATACCACTGGAGGCTCAAGGATGGTTAGATGGCAAATGGGGGGCTAGTAACAACGCTTACGGCAGGTATCCCAAAAAAATTGGGGCACCTTTTGGGTGCCCCTTTTTTGATCCGTCAATTCAAGAAGATGATTTTAAAGGCCCGCGCCGTCAGACGTGGGCCTTTAGTTTGGATCAGACCTCTGAGTGATCAATTATCATATCATCAACCACCACCTTTGACCCATCGCTTGCGTAGATTTCAAAGGCAGAGATGTCATCAAATTTGCTGTCATACTCGGCCAGTGGATCGTCATAGGCGGCTGTGCCGAAATCAATCACCAAAGCTCCGGTCGAGGCGTCGAGGATAAATTCGAATGAATCCACCTCCTCATAGTCGGCGGTGTAGCTGCTGAATGAGGCATTGATGGGAGTCTCAATCAAAACAACGCGGTAAGACACCAGCGTGATTGTTACCCCATCCGAAGCAGACGGGTTCAGAGATATGCCTTCCAGATTGAAGTTGGTCCCGTAGCCGAAACTGTCTTGCCCGCCAAGGGTTTCAAAGGTTTGGTTAGGTGGGGCAAAGCCGGTAACAGCGGTTGGGTCGTTAGAGATCCGTTGCGTTGTGTCTTCGCTATAGATCGCAAACGGGTCACCCCCGATATCGTCATTTACGATTAGAACGTTATCCCCGTCCGTTGTGGTTTGACCATTCGTCAGGCCTTCAGGGAAGGGGCGTAGTGGATCGCCCGAGCCTTCGTCTGTCTCGATTACACTGCTGGTTCCGACGAACAAAAACCCGTCTACGCCGTCTATGGAAACGGAGTTGCCATCTGCTGGAGAATACTCTTCAAAATCAAAGGTTGTAGGCCCGACCACAGGCGCGACCGGATCGGATGCGGCGATGGTAATTTTGCCAAGGGTTGTGTCGTTTGCCTCCCCTGAATCATCCGTGACGGTGAAGTTGATATTCACCGGAGTTTCTTCCCCGTCTGCCAGCCCAAGATCAGTGACGTCAAAGCTGACAGTGTTTTCCACGGCGTCAAAGACATAGGAGACGGAAATGGCTTCGCCTGTTTCTTCGTTCAGGCCAATATCCACGCTTATATCCGAGAATGACAGAATATCACCGCCGTCTGAATCAGAGGTGAAGTCGTCCAGATCAATGGAGAAGATTGGATTCGTTATAAGTTCCCGATCCGTTTCCGACAGTTCTAGTCCGCCATTATCCGCATAGGTCACAAGATCATATTCGGTTCCGGAAATTTCAATCCCGTAAAGGGGCGTTGTCACAGTTGGGGCGTTGTTTGTCGTTGCCGTCGGCTCATATGGGCCGTTCAGTTCAAGCGTCACATTCCCAACGGATGTTGCGTTAATCGCGCCTGTGCCGTCGTCTACAGTCACCTCAAAAATGGTTGTGATCGAATCCGACGCGCCAAGACCAAGGATGTCTGAATCCGTATAGGGGATGCGCAGAATGGATCCGTTCACAGAAAAGCCGAGTTCCGTCCCGCTGGAGAAAGTCACCGTGAAGGTCAGATCGTCCAGATCAGCGTCAGAGGCCAGTTCGCTCAGGTCAATAAGAATGTCCTGATTGGTCGGGGTCAAGGTGATCGTATCATCGGTGAAAACGGGTTGTGTGTTCGGGGTTGGCGGCGTCACAACAGGGCCTGCGCCGTCTTCGATTGTCAGGCTGATGGTTCCTGTATCCGTGTTATTCGCCTTGCCGCTTCCGTCATTCACAACATAGGAAATCTCAAGCTCTACCTCAGGGGCAATGCCGGTTACTTCGTCAGGTTCGATGTTGAACTGGGCAGGGTCAATTGTCAGAATGCCGTTCTCAAGGGAAAAGACCACCGTTTCACTGCGACCGCTGCCCGAGATGACGATATTTCCAAACGTCAGCGTGTCGCCGGCGTCTGCATCACTGACCAGTTCATTCAGGTCGATCACGATCGGGTCAATGTCACCTTTAGTGACAGAAAGGTCGCTGGCCACGGGTGCGGTGTTTGTATTAACGGGCGTTGGATCATCCGAGCCCAAGACATCCAGTTCGATGGAGAAGGTGACGCCGCTGTTTGTCGCGCCACTGCCGTCATCGGCCCTGAAGGTCAGGGTTCCGTTCAGGGACTGACCCAAAGCCAGGTCCAATTCGCTGGGATTAAAGCTGGCGACGCCATCCATGAAGGACACACCAATCGGCACCGAACGGCCCGTTGTCGAGTCCACAAGCCCGACAAACGAGAAGCTCAACTGGCTTGTTTCAATATCGGACACATAAGGGTTCAGGTTGATTGTCGCAAGCCCGTCTGCTTCGTCCACGGACAGGCCGGGGATGGTAGAGACGACAACAGGCGCATCATTCACGCTGCCGACTGACAATAATACTGTTTGCGTGTCTGTGGCGCCGTTGCCGTCACTGACAGTATAGGTAAAGCTGTCGGACCCGTTGAAATCTGCCGCTGGCGTATAGGTGTAGCTGCCGTCGGTAGCAAGGGTCAGTGTTCCGTTCGAGGTGCTGCTTTGCAGGGTAAATGTCAGGGTGTCACCGTCAATATCGGTCGCCACCAAATTGGCATTCAGTGCGCCGTCTTCAAGCAAGTTCCCTTCAACGGTCAGAGCAACAGGCGCGTCGTTAACCGCATCCACAGTGATGGAAATCGTCTGTGTATCCGTGCCGCCATTTCCATCGCTGACCGAAAAGGTAAAACTGTCCGTGCCATTGAAATTTGACGAAGGCGTATAGGCGTAGGACCCGTCAGCGCGCAAGGCGACCGACCCGTTGGTCCCGTCTGTGACCAGACTATAGGTCAGGCTGTCCCCTTCAACATCCGTCGCGACGACAGTCCCTGAAATTATCGTATCCTCATCCCCTGTGACCGTCGCGGCCTGTGCCACAGGCGCATCGTTAACGGCATCTACAGTGATGGTGACTGTCTGTGTATCGGTGCCACCGTTCCCGTCACTGACGGTATAGGTAAAGCTGTCCGACCCGTTGAAATCCGCTGCGGGCGTATAGGTGTAGCTTCCGTTGGCGTTCATCAGAACTGTGCCGTTGGTGCCATCGGTTTCCAGCGCAAAAGTCAGACCGTCCAGATCCACATCTGTAGCCGCAACAGACCCTGAAATAACCGTATCCTCATCACCCGAGGCTGTGCCCGCCTGCGCCACAGGCGTATCGTTGACGGCATCTACAGTGATGGTGACTGTCTGTGTATCAGTGCCACCGTTCCCGTCACTGACGGTATAGGTAAAGCTGTCCGACCCGTTGAAATCCGTTGCGGGCGTATAGGTGTAGCTTCCGTTGGCGTTCATCAGAACCGTGCCGTTGGTGCCATCGGTTTCCAGCGCAAAAGTCAGACCGTCCAGATCCACATCTGTGGCTGCAACAGACCCGGAAATAACCGTATCCTCATCCCCTGTGACCGTCGCGGCCTGTGCCACAGGCGCATCGTTGACCGCATCTATGGTAATGGTGACCGTCTGTGTGTCAGTGCCACCGTTCCCGTCACTGACGGTATAGGTAAAGCTGTCCGACCCGTTGAAATCCGTTGCGGGCGTATAGGTGTAGCTTCCGTTGGCGTTCATCAGAACTGTGCCGTTGGTGCCATCGGTTTCCAGCGCAAAAGTCAGACCGTCCAGATCCACATCTGTAGCCGCAACGGACCCTGAAATAACCGTATCCTCATCACCCGAGGCTGTACCCGCCTGCGCCACAGGCGCATCGTTGACGGCATCCACAGTGATGGTGACCGTCTGTGTGTCAGTGCCACCGTTCCCGTCACTGACGGTATAGGTAAAGCTGTCCGACCCGTTGAAATCCGCTGCGGGCGTGTAGGTGTAGCTTCCGTTGGCGTTCATCAGAACTGTGCCGTTGGTGCCATCGGTTTCCAGCGCAAAAGTCAGACCGTCCAGATCCACATCTGTAGCCGCAACGGACCCTGAAATAACCGTATCCTCATCACCCGAGGCTGTACCCGCCTGCGCCACAGGCGCATCGTTGACGGCATCCACAGTGATGGTGACCGTCTGTGTGTCAGTGCCACCGTTCCCGTCACTGACGGTATAGGTAAAGCTGTCCGACCCGTTGAAATCCGCTGCGGGCGTGTAGGTGTAGCTTCCGTTGGCGTTCATCAGAACTGTGCCGTTGGTGCCATCGGTTTCCAGCGCAAAAGTCAGACCGTCCAGATCCACATCTGTAGCCGCAACGGACCCTGAAATAACCGTGTCCTCATCACCCGAGGCTGTACCTGCCTGCGCCACAGGCGTATCGTTGACGGCATCTACAGTGATGGTGACTGTCTGTGTATCGGTGCCACCGTTCCCGTCACTGACGGTATAGGTAAAGCTGTCCGACCCATTGAAATCCGTCGCAGGCGTATAAGTGTAGCTTCCGTTGGCGTTCATCAGAACTGTGCCGTTGGTGCCATCGGTTTCCAGCGCAAAAGTCAGACCGTCCAGATCCACATCTGTAGCTGCAACAGACCCTGAAATAACCGTATCCTCATCACCCGAGGCTGTGCCTGCCTGCGCTACAGGTGCATCGTTCACACCTGTGACTGTGATGTCAACGGTGTGGCTGACAACGCCGCCATTCCCGTCCGAGAAGGTGAAAGTCACCTGTTCGATTGCAGTCTCGCCAACCTCAAGGCTGTCAAACCCGCTATTCGTTGAGAATGTGAAGTTGGCGGTCAATGTGGAAAACCCGCCTAACGAGCCCGGAAGCATTGCGCCGACCGAAATAAGGCCCGCACCAGTGTAGGTGAACCCGCTAAACACTAGATTGTCGCCGTCAAAATCTGTCGCCGTTAAGTTAAACGATACAGATGCATCTTCGGTTACGGAGGTGTCGTTGCCAGACAGCAAGGGGACGTTATTGACCCCGCCCAAGTAGATGACACCGTCGTTGAACTGAAGTACTTCGAAACCCTTCAGCGTATCTTGACCGGAATCCCCGTTTCTGGTGCTGTTGTCTGTTACGGTGACCGTGTTTCCGGATACAGACCATGAATAATCATGCAGCGAGCCGTTAAATACAGCTGTGTCTGTGCCATTCCCCCCGAACAGCGTGTCATTGTCCTGGCCACCGATAATTGTGTCGTCTCCGGAACCGCCGCTAATTTGATCTTTGCCTTTGCCGCCGCGAATGCTGTCGTTGCCAGAGTGGCCATAGAGTTCATCCGCCCCCCAACCACCAACGACAAAGTCATTGCCGCTGCCGGAATTGATCACATCCGCGCCAATGCCGCCGAACAATTGATCATCCCCGGAACCGCCATTTAACACATCCGCGCCGCGCCCCCCGAACAGGTGGTCATCGCCAATGCGGCCAAACAGGTGGTCCACGCCAGCGCCACCGTCCAGAGTGTCATCGCCAAGCCCACCGTCAAGTTCATCATCATTTATCCCACCGAGCACCGAGTCATTGCCAGCGCCGCCGATCAGAACGTCTTTGCCAAAGCCGCCATCCAGAAAATCATCGCCGCCAAGTCCTGAAATGCGATCCCGTCCCTTTGATCCGGACAGGGTGTCGTCAAATTCGCTACCAATGATTGAGTCACTCCCGTCGAGCCCGTCTACGTTGACGGGTTCCAGTGAAGTTGCATTCGTGATGAGATCGTCATTGTTCGTCGCGGTCATTGTGTACCTATCAAATAGAAAAGATGCCTGAATTCATTTTGAAAACCCTTTGAAAAACCACGGCTCGCGTAAATTCAGCCAGCCAGATTTTCAGGATCTGCCGTTTTTAACAGAATGCGCGAAATGACTTTCCGTTTCAACAACTAGTTGCCTAAAAAATGACCTTTGAACGAGCTAAAATGCCAGTGTTGCAGGTCTGCAATCCACTGATTTCGGGTTGGCTTTGGGGTAGAACCTGTTTTGCTGGCCTCTGCTCTTGAAGTTGACGGGTGCGAGTGGCAGATCTGGGCTATGGATCATGCAGCCCCACAACAGCTTTCAGGCCAGAAAATGACGTCCCCTATGGTTGCAGAGCTTGCAAAATCGGGCAGGGCGGCGGTGTTGCAGAATTGTGATCTTCAGGGCTTGAATCTGGCGCGGCTTGATTTGGCGGATTGGCGGTTTGAGAAATGCAATCTGGGCGGGGCTTTGTTCAAAGGTGCGCTTTTGGAACGGGCGGTTTTTACCGGATGCAGGGCCGCAGGCGCGAGTTTCGTCAGCGCCATCTGCACAGAAGCGCAGATCGCTGGTGGGGATTTCAACAACACGTCTTTTCGCGGGGCAACATTGGCTGCGATGAAGATCAAAGGATGCAAGATGATCGGCGCAGACCTGTCCGAAACTCGCGCGATCGGGCTTGAATTAACCGAAGTTTTGTTCGGCTTGGCCTTGTTGCCAGGTCTTTCGTTTCGCAAAACAACCCTTAATGGCGTTGATTTCAGCGAGGCGGATTTACGCTCCTGTGATTTTCGCGAAACGGTGTTTGAAGATTGCTCGTTGCGGGATGCAAATTTGACGGGATGTCGGTTTGAGCAGGCAGACCTGCGTGGCGCAGACTTGGGCGGGATTAAACTGGGGGATGCCAGACGGTTCAAAGGTGCGCTGATTTCCAAGCGCCAAGCGGCTGATCTTTTGGGGCAGTTGGGGTTGTTTGTCCAATAGGGCCGCGTCAAAGGCCTGCGTCAAATCACGTGGGTGCCGTAAGGCAAACCCTGTTGCTTATAGACTTCAAACTGTGGCGGCTTTATTGTGTTGAACTGCAATATTCAGGCGCCAAATGAAAATGACCCTCACGACCTATCCCAGCCAGATTTCTTCCCACCGCGCCGCCGATATGACTGTGCATTTCGTCGGGCTTGTTTTGATTTTAGCCGCAGGCTACGCGCTGATTTTCAAAGCGGCAGAGCTGTTGGAACCCAAGTTGGTTGTTGCCGTTGTGGTCTATGTGATCTGCGCGCTGGCTTCTAATTTGGCGTCTTGGGCCTATCATTTCGCGCCGCTGCAGGATCATCGCGTTTTGCTGCGCCGCATGGATCACGCTGCGATTTATCCCAGTATTTCAGGCACTTTCACACCGTTTTTTGTGTTGGCAGACACCCCTTGGACGCTGACCCTGCTTGGGGTGTGTTGGTTGCTGACCTTTGTGGCGATCTGGAAGAAGTTCACCGATGGCACGGTTAAATCGAAATGGTCCACGGCTTCTTATCTAGGGTTGGGCGCGATCGGTCTGTGTGCTTTGCCGGATTTGACAGGCGTGTCGGTTGTGACCCTGTGGTGCATCCTTGCGGGGGCTGCATGTTACGTGATCGGGACCATGTTTTATGTGCGCAAGACACTGCCTTACCGCTATTCCATCTGGCATTCATGGGTCAGTTTTGGGGCTATGTTCATGTTCGCAGGCATTTGGATTGCTGTGTTCTGAAGTCCTGCGTGGCGCTTTTATTCAGCTGCCAAAGCGGCCTGAATCGCGTCATCCCAGCCTAGGAAAAACCGGTCACCGTCGCGAAGGACCGGGCGGGCCATCACTTTAGGTTTTGCGGCAATTTGCGCCTCTGCGTCAGAATGTTTTAACCAGTCGCTCAGTCCGCGATAGTCGTTTGACGTGCGATCAACCAGATTATCCCCGAACTCTGCTAATAACTCTGCCAGTTCGGATTCACTTAACGGATCAGCGCGGACATCGCGAAAGGTGAAATCCTTTCCATCCGCCGTAAGAGATTTGCGGGCTTTCTGGCAAAGGGGGCAGGTGTCCAAACCATAGATAATCATGTCGCGCTCCTGTGATGGTCGTGTTTTACTCCCATGTAACGCCCCTTGAATGCAAGCGAGTTTGCGGCGCAGGCTGGGAAGGTCCGCCCGCGCAGGGTCGCATGATCGCCGCTTGGCTTTCAATTTCTCGCGCAGTAGGATCACCCTATGGTTGCACCTTTTGTTCTTTTGTTTCTCTCCCTTATAGGGGTTGGCTTGGCGTTTAGTCCCGAATTCTCGGGATTGATCCTGCTGGCAGGTCCCTGTGCTCTTGCCAGTATCTACCTGCTTTTAACTGCCCCACTGCCTAAACGTCGGGATGGCCCTGAACGCCAGAACATCCAATTTGGCCAGAATATTCCGCAGCGCTGGGTCGTGGTAGATGGATCAAATGTGATGCACTGGAATGGCGGCACGCCCAAGCTTGAAACGGTGCTGGAATTGAACACTTATTTAACCAAACAGGGCTATACGCCCGGCGTGGTTTTTGATGCAAATGTCGGGTATAAGCTGCATGGTAAATTCCTGAACGATAGGACCTTGGCGCGGCTTTTGGGACTCCCAAAAGATCGCGTGATGGTAGTGCCCAAAGGCAGCCCCGCTGATCCGCTTATTTTGACCGCCGCGCGGGATTTGGACGCCCAAATCGTGACCAACGACCGGTTCCGAGACTGGATCGGGAAATATCCAGAGGTGGAACGCGCAGGCCATCTGATGCGCGGCGGATACCGTGCAGGTAAACTGTGGCTGGATCTGGAAGAACCTGCGCTTTAAAGCGGTTCATCCACCTGTCGCAATTCCCCACGATAGGCCACGATCCGCCCGATCAAAGGGGCGGTGATTTCCACATCAAAACAGAAATTGCCATTGCGGGTGGTTTCAAAACTTTGCCCCGAAGGCAGCAACGCACGTGGTAAGGGAATGCCCAAACAGGACCATCGGCGGGGGATCAGGAAAAGGCGGTTTCCGTCCACCACAAGTGCCAGCGCGACTGAGAGAATGCCGAAGGTTTCAACCAGTAAATATTCATTCTTGCCGCTGCCCTTGTGCTGCGTCGACGAAAAGATCTTACCGCCGAAATTCCGCGTCCACAGTTCTCCTTTCGCTAGGGGGGAAAGGGTGACGGTAACGGGGACATCTGGCGCGGCTTTGGGAAAGCCAATCACCGCTGCAATCGCTCTTGCAATCCAGTTGGTGCCGCGTCGGACATGGGCTTGGCCTGTCCAGCGGCGGGTTTTGGTGCTGTCATGCAAAGCCTGAACAGGCGTCGCAAGCCCGTCAAAAGCCGTGCCTAAAATCTGGCGATACAGCGGGGCGCATTCGGACTGTTGTTCGCGCATGCCTGCATAAATCGTGCGGGTTTTGAACAGGGTTTCGTAATCAGACAGATCAAGGGCGCGGGTTGCAGGGCGGGCCCCGGTTTCGGGAGGCATACCGGTCAACGTTTTGCGAATAATTGCTTCAATCGCCATGGATGGAATATAAGGCCCGTCGTCCCCCTCGGCCAGCAGATGCCAGGATTGTTCGACCGCTTGCCCGTTGTGTAATCCACGGGCATGCACAAACATCCCGCCGCGATGCTCGCCAAATCTCATCAGGTTCAGAACTTTGTAAAACAAGCCGGACAGGGGCACCAAAGACGGCAGCTTCAATGCCGCTCGCGCCTTGGCCAACAGGTTTAGAACGCGGTGCAGCAGTTCTGGCACCGGACCCGCGCCCATCCAGATGTCTTTAAGGGTTGGATGCTCGGGGGGAAGGACTTGCAAATCGGGCACATCCACCAGCGAAAAGTGGATGTTGTTCAGTGGTAAACGACCTGGCACCGCAATGGTATACCGCATGCTTTCTGCCAACCCGACGGCCTGAATTTGCACGCCTTTTCGGTGCAGCTTAACAGGCGCACCCGCATAACCGACCACCGCGCGCATCACATTCAGCCCGATTCCTGCATAGGGTGAAGGCGCAATACCGCCAGTCACAGACACAATATCCATCGACTTGGCCATTTGGCGCAGCACGGCGGCGGTAAGAACCGGAAAGCTGCTGACGCCAGATAACACATAGACGCCTGCTGCTTTGGCGGCGCTGTCAAATTCTGACACGCCAAAGACGAAATCAGCCGCATCTGCAAAATCGAGGTAGTTTACTTTGGCAGTGATACAGGCCGATATGACGTGGTAGCGGTCATCGCCGTAATCCTGAAACGGGCCTGATGCATCGACCACCAGATCAGGCTGCTGCGCCTTTAGCCCTTGGGCAATATCCTTACGATCCAGCACTAGTGGCCTGACCTGTGCGTGCCTCTGAAAGGCGTCACAAAATGCCGTTGCGCGGTCTTGATCGCGCCCGCAAATAACGATTTCAAGGTCTACAAGGTCCCGCAGTAATTCAACAAGTCGCCCGCCAAATACCCCATATCCGCCAAGAAGCAAAAGTTTCACAACACCAGCCGTTTTTGCACTTCGGCATCAGGCATGCTGCACATGTCGGTGGTTCCAAACAGCCGATAGCGGTTGCGTGCAACGGCGCGGTACATCACGTCTTGGAGGACCGTTGGCAGTATGCGCAGCACTCCAAGCCCGCGCCAAATACCACCCAAACGCCGGCCCACGCGAATATAGGCATCAAGCGAGGAGTAGGCGCGTCCTTCTTCAAGATAAAGCCAGGAGGTGGGGTCCGCAGGATCAAGCCCGTAGTGGCGCATCAATGCGTTGCCGAGATCAGATTGCAGCGGCACGATCCTGAAGTCCTGTTTGGTGTCGTTGCGGGCAATCCAGCTTGCGCCTTTTGCACAAAGCGAACAACGGGCATCCATCACGGTGAACACATCCCCCGCAGAAAACGGCGGCACCGATGGGTCTTGCAGATAGGAAAACGGATCACGAGGGCTAAGCATGTTCATAAGGAATCGTTAGCGCAGGGCCGTGCCAAAGTCCAAGGCGCATGTTGCCACAGAATAACGGTCTGGGGTCCAGACACAAAAAAGCGGTGACCCCGGGAGGTGGGGGCACCGCTTATTTGAAGGGTTCGCAGCGGGAGGAGGTGCCGCAAACGCGTTCAGGTTGCAACATGCTCTCGGGAGGAGGTGAAAGCTGTTGCGAAATCATCTTGGGATCTCTGGGAGGAGAAAGGTCCAGTATGATAGTCTGTGATCCCTGTATAACCGAAATTTCTGCATCGCAGCAACGAATAATGCTGCAATGCAGCTATGCAACGCGCGCAAAGGTTTAAATTGATGCGCAATAATGGACGGTTGCGCAAAACTTGGGCAGGACGTGATTGATGGTCATTTTGCAGTCACCAAATCTGCCCGAATTTTAGGCGGGAATCTAGGCGCATTTGCGGGTTTTCACCTGCGGGTTACAGGTATGGCCCGTTCGCACAAAAAAGGAATCGCAGAAGTCATGACAAATGACAGGCCAAAATCTGGAGTGTGCCGCATTACAACTGCATCGGAGGCAGGTTTTCCCTCAGGAAAACGTCCATTTTCACAGCATAAGGCGTGATGTTGTGGTCCGGGTTTTCGATCAGTCGAATGGCCGTGTCCAGAATGGATTCCGGATCGGAATCAATCACCGTGTCCATAGTTCCGTCGATCAACAAGCGCCGCGTGTCAGGGGTGAGCCCGTGGCCGATAAACACCAGATCGCGCCTGTCACGCTCGACCAAAGCACGGGCAATACCGTCAGAGGCCCCGCCCACGTTATAGACACCCACCAAATCAGGTGTCTGATCGATCAGCGCAAGGGTGTGGCGATAGTTTTCGGCGGCGCTGTCATGGCCCTCGCGCAGGCCCACCAGCTGCAGGGTGGGGAACATTTCGTCGAGCAAGGCCATAAAACCCGCCTCTCGCTCGGAATGAGCGCGGTAGTTTCGACTGCCAGCCACCAGCGCCACGCTGCCGGCGGGTTCTCGGCAAAACCGCCCCATCAACAGGCCAGCCGTGCGCCCTGCCATCTGGTTTTCCAACCCTACATAGGCGCTGCGGGCGGGGTGGGGCAGGTCTGTGATGATGGTTACAACCCGTGTTCCTGCGGCGGTCACCTCTTCCAGTGCTGCGCGCACGGTGGGGTGGTCGATGGCCATAAAGGCGATGCCGTCGGCCCAATGGGCGTGATGGCGCAGGGCGGCGGCCAAAGCGTTTGCGTCAAAACTCTCGATAAAAAAGCAGCGTAACTTCGCGCTGTCGCGGCTGGGTTTTGCCGCCCGCGCGCGGACTTTTTCCCCCAACATTCGCAGATAGGGATTGGTGCCCGCTGGCAACAGAACCGCGATGTTAAGCGGGCGATCCCTGTGATGGCTGTCAAATTCCTCCTGCGAAAAAAAGCCCAACTCTAATGCGGTCGCCAAAACCTTTTGCGCGGTGCGCGGCTTTACTCCTTTGCGTCGATTTAACACCCGATCCACGGTCGCCAAAGACACATTGGCCTGTTCTGCCACATTCGCCATGCTGGCATTTGCCTTTGATTGATCCGTCATAATACCTCAAAACCCATCATTTAATCCAGTTTGACGGATGGTGGGCTGTTCCATATGGTTCCGTCAAGCTTTTTGTTTTCTTGAATGAACAGCAAAGACGGGGTGACGTTTCACCTCAAAACACATCATGGGAGGTGATGATGACTTTGACGAAATCCAATAAACCTATGTCCGCCCTTACACGCCGCAGCGCCCTGTCACTGGGTGTTGCCGCGGGGGCTGTGGCCCTGTTGCCACGTGCAGCCAATGCGCAATCCGTGACCCTGCGGTATGGCCACAATAACGAGCCGGCATCAGTTGCTGGCGCGCAGGCCGATTGGTTTGCACAAGCCCTTGGCGAAGCATCGGGTGGTGATATTGCGGTGCAAGTTTTCCCCGCCTCCCAGCTTGGTAAACTGCAAGAACTGGCCGAGGCGGTTTCGTTGGGCAGCATCGCGTTTTCCCATAACACTGCGGGCGGGATCGGTTCACTGTATGAACCATTTGCAGCCCTTGATACGCCCTATCTGTATCGGGATGTGGATCACCTGATGAAGGTGACGGACGTAAATTCGCCTGTGATGCAGGAATTGAACGCGGGTCTGATTGCTGCGGCCAATGTGCGCGTGATCTACGCCCATTACTTTGGCCGGCGGAACCTGACTTGTAATAAGGCCGTGTTGTCCCCCGCCGATCTGGCAGGCGTCAAAATCCGCGCGGTGCCTTTCCCGATTTACACCACCGCCGTTGAAGGCATGGGTGCCGTTGCCGTGCCTGTAGATTGGTCCGAAGTGCCTACCGCGCTGGCCACGGGTGTTGTGCAGGGGCAGGAGAATCCGGTTAACGTGGTGCTGACCGTAAAATTGAACGAAGTCCAAAGCCATCTGATGCTGACCGGCCATATGTCCAACGCAGAGGTCGTCGTGATGAACGAAGACGCATGGCAAGCGCTGAGCGACGATCAGAAAGCTGCTGTTACCAAAGCCGCCGAAGAGACCCGTCAAAAAGCCACAAGTGCGATCCTCGACAAAGAGGAGGAAGAAACCCAAGCCCTGCGGGATCTGGGTATGACGGTGATTGGACCGGACGAAGGCCTGGATGTCGAAGCCTTCCGCACCTCGGTTAAAGCTTTGGTCGATGAACGCTTTGGCGAAAAATACGGCGAACTTTACGCAAAAATCGCGGCGATTTCCTGATCCGATGACCGTAAAAGCTGAAACTTTTGGCCGCGCTGTGATGGCGCGGCTGGCCCGTGCAGGGATGTGGACCAGCATGGGATTGCTGGCGCTGATGGCGGGGTTGATTATCACTCAAGTCGTTGCGCGCAACTTTTTTGACAAGGGTCTGCCTTGGGCGGATGAACTGGCGCGGTTTTCCAGTGTGTCGCTGGTGTTTCTGACGATTCCGCTGCTGGCGCTGCGCCGTGACATGGTGTCTGTCACCATGCTGCCAGATATGGTCGGCCCCAATCTGCGCCGCTGGATGCATTTGATTGGCGAACTGGCCTTGCTGGCTTTTGCCATTGCGTTGTTGTTCGGTTTTTCCGCCTATCTGCCCCGTGCTGGGAAATTCTCCACTCCTGCGATGGGGATGCCCAACTGGATTTTCTACGGCCCTGCCTTGATCGGCACGCTGGTTCTGACCGCCGCCGCGCTGCTGCGGATTTTTGAAACCTTGACCAACACACCGCCCCTAGATGCCGAGGACACGTTGAAATGAGCCTGATGCTTTTGGCCGTCTTCCTTGGCCTTTTGATTCTCGGCGCGCCTGTTGCCGCCGCCCTTGGCCTGTCATCTGCCTTGATGATTGCTGTTAACGGCCTGCCTGTCAGTGTCTTGGCGCAGCGGTCGGTCAATGCGCTGGACAGTTCGCCGTTGCTGGCTGTGCCGCTGTTTATTCTGGCCGCCAGCCTGCTGAATGCTATGGGCGTGACCACCCATTTGTTCGATCTGGTACGCATGTTGTTGGGCCGAATTCGCGGTGCTGTAGCACAGGTCAGCATTCTGGTCAGTCTGGTATTTTCGGGGATTTCAGGGGCTGCGCTGGCTGATATAGGCGCGCTTGGCGCGGTGCAGATCGCCCAGATGAAAGCCCAAGGATACCGCGAGGATTTTGCCGCTGGCCTGACCATCGCCGCCGCCACCATTGGCCCGATTTTCCCGCCCTCGATCCCGATTATCATCTATGCGTCTGTGGCCAATGTCTCTGCGGTTAAACTGCTGCTGGCAGGCGTGGTTCCGGCGCTACTGTTAACCGCCCTTTTGATGGTGCAAGTCGGCATGATGGCGCGGAAATACAACTTTCCCCGCGACACGATCAAGCCAACCCCCAAAGCGGTTGCGACCAAATTTGTGGTGTCTTTTCCCGCCCTTCTGGCCCCTGTCATTCTGATCGGCGGGTTGATGAGCGGCTATTTTGGCCCGACCGAGGTTGCAGGCGTCACCGTGGCCTATGCCCTGCTGATCGGGCTATTTGTCTATCGCTCGTTAACCCTGACCAAAATCCTGACCTGTTTGCGTGAAACTGTTGAAGCAACGGCGAATATTCTGCTGATTGTATCGGCGGCGGCGCTGTTCGCTTGGGTTTTGACGCTGGATCAGGTGCCAATGAAGGCCAGTGCGATCCTGCTTGGGATCTCGGATAATCCATTGGTTCTGTTGCTGCTGGTGAACCTGTTGTTGCTGGCTGTGGGCATGATCCTTGAATCCATCGCGGCGATCCTGATCATTGCCCCGATCATCGCCCCCGCCCTTGCGCTGGCCGGTGTGGATCCGCTGCAATTGGGCGTGGTGTTTGTGCTGAACCTGATGATCGGCCTGCTGACGCCCCCCGTGGGCATGAGCCTTTATATGGTGTCGATCATCACCAAAATGCCTGTGGCTGTTGTGATCCGTGGCGTCCTGCCGTTTTTTGTGCCGCTTTTGCTGGCGCTGGTCGTTGTTTCCGCTGTGCCTGCGATTTCCACATGGCTTCCTAACTATCTGATTAAATGAGGTACTATCATGGCTAAACATATCGGGCCGATCCGCCAACTGGGTTTTGTCGTGGACGACATCGAAGCTGAAATGGACTATTGGTCCAGCGTGATGGGTGTGGGGCCTTGGTTCTATAACCCCCGTGTTCCGATCGAAGATTACACTTTTGACGGTAGCCAACACGCGGTTCACAACTCGGTCGCGCTGGCCAATGACGGTTATATTCAGGTGGAGCTGATCCAGACCAGAAACGATGCGCCCTCTATGTACCGCGATTTTAAAGAACGGGGGCTGCGCGGCTTGCAGCATGTGGCCTATTGGACGCAAAACTATGACGCCGATCTGCAGGGCATGTTGGACGCGGGTTTCACCGTCAAGATGAGCGGTAAGGTTGGCGACGACGGCCGTTTCGCCTATTTCGCCGAAGAAAGTCACCCGGGGTCCGTTATTGAACTTTCCGAGGTTCTCGGTCCCAAGGGCCGTATGTTCGACATGATCCGCGCCGCATCCGAAGATTGGGACGGCACTAACCCCGTGCGTCCCTTCCCAAATCTGGCGGAAATTTAATGCGGGTAGAGGCCGAATATCTGCTGGAAACGCCGATGCCACCTGAAAAGGTTGCTTTGATGATGGCGGGGGAACAATCCAGCGGCACTTTTGTGCGGGTTGCGGGCGAAACCGACGATCTGCGCGCCCGCGCCGCGGCTGAGGTTCTGGAAGTAACGCCCCTTGAAACCCAAGATGCGCCCACCCTGCACAGTGCCTATCTGGAGCGCAAGAACATCGCCGGACCGTATTACCGTGCAAAGGTGCGGATTGCCTATCCGGTGGCCAATATCGGGCGTAATCTGGCGACCTTGGCCGCGACGGTTTCGGGGAACCTTTATGACATTGGCGAGATTACAGGCCTAAAGCTGATGTCCTTATCTATCCCCCAAGACTACCGTGCGCGCTATAAAATGCCGCTTCAGGGTGTTGTCGGAACGCGGGCTGCAACGGGCGTGCAGGGCAGGCCGATTTTTGGAACGATCCTGAAACCCAATGTGGGCATGCGACCGGATGAAATCGCTGCACTTGTGGCGCGGTTGTGTGCGGCGGGCGTTGATTTCATCAAAGATGACGAAGTCTGCGCCAATCCCGATCACGCACCCATTGCCGAACGTGTGCCAGCTGTAATGCAGGCCATCCGCGACCACGCGGAAAAAACCGGCCAGAAAGTGATGATGGCGTTCAACATCACTGATGAAACAGACGCCATGCGCCGCCACGCCGATCTGGTCGCAGCTGAAGGCGGCACATGCGTTATGGCCAGCCTGAACTGGTGTGGTCTGTCGGGCATGGAGTCCCTGCGCAGTACCACCGATCTGGCGATCCACGGCCATCGCAACGGGTTTGGCGCCATGTCGCGGCATCCCAGTATCGGGATGGCGTTCGATGCCTGGCATCAATTGTACCGTCTTGCAGGGGTTGATCACATGCATGTTCACGGCATCGGCGGCAAGTTTGTCGATACACAAGCAGAGGTCACGGCCGCCGCCCGTCGCTGTCTACAACCCCTGTCACCCGATGGGGAAGCGTCGGATGTTGTGATGCCAGCGTTTTCATCTGGGCAATGGGCAGGCACGTTGCCTGTGACGGTTAAGGCGGCAGGATCGAATGACTTTATGTTTATGGCAGGCGGCGGAATTCTGGCCCATCCCGACGGACCGGATGCTGGTGTTGCCAGTATGAAACAAGCCTATGCAGCGGTGATGGCGGGGCAGGCGTTGGACGTTTCCCCACCACCGGAACTTAAATCTGCGCTGTCGTTTTTCGGGGCGGTTTAACGTGGCACAGGGGCCTAAAATCCTGTTCATCGGCGATGACTTCACGGGCGCGTCAGACACGCTCGCCACGTTTTCGCGCAAGGGGTTGGCGGCAGAGTTGTTCCTTGACCCGCCACGAGATTTCCCTGCCGCAGGGCCAGTTGGCCTTGCCACAGCGCTGCGTGCGCTTTCGCCTGCAGATATTGTTTCGCAGATCGAACACTTTGCCCCCGCCCTGATGCAATACCAACCCGATGTGGTGCATTACAAAGTCTGTTCCACCTTTGATTCCGCGCCAGATGTAGGGTCAATCGGGGCGGCTGTTACGGCTTTGCGCGCGGTTTTTGATCCCGCTTTGGTTCTGGTGATCGGGGGCCAGCCGAGCCTTGGGCGTTACTGCCTGTTTGGCACGCTGTTTGCCGCAGATTCGCGGGGAAAAATCCACCGCATTGATCGTCATCCCGTCATGCAAAACCATCCCGTCACCCCGATGGGTGAGGCTGATTTGACCCGCCATTTGCAGGGGCAAGGTTTGGCCCTGCGCGCTGTTCCCTATACGGATTACACCGCAGGGTTCGCTTCGCTTGCCGCGCAGTTTCAAAAGGCAGTCATGATGCAAGAGGCGCTGTTACTCGACGCGGGTCAATCCGCTGACTTAATTACAATCGGTGCTGCGCTGAACGCCATTTCCTTTAAGGGACGCCCCATTCTTATCGTTGGCGCCAGTAGCGTGGCAGAGGCTTTGACGGCCCAAGTCACAAATCAACCGCCACCCCCGATTGTTCCAAAGCAACCTGCTCCGGTTTTTGCATTTGCAGGCAGTCGTTCTTCGGTAACGGCAGAGCAAGTTGCCCAGGCCAGCAGGTATAAACCTGTGCCCTTGCCCCCAGAGGTTTTCTTAAATCCTGCGGTCTGCGCAGATTTGATTGCATCTGTTGCCCAAGACCTGACACAGGGTATTTCCGTTCTGGCCCATTTGTTGCCCAACGAAGACTATGCCCTGTCCCCACAAGCCTTGGCGCATCGTTCTGTGGAATTGGTAACAGCCGTTTTGTCTGATAAAAAGCCGCCCATTGCGGGGCTTGCCATTGCGGGGGGCGACACTTCCAGCATGATTTGCCACGCTCTAAACCTGCGCAGCCTGACCTATTTGCACGACATGGACCCCGGCGTTTCGCTGTGCTTGGGGCACAGCAAGACCCGCGCCTCCGATCTGGTCATGATGCTGAAAGGCGGGCAAGTCGGGCGGCCCGACTTGTTCAATCGCTTTCTGGCAGAAGTCACGGTCTGACACCTGCTGCAATTCGCCTGTGTGACGCTATTAAAACCCTTTAGTAAACCGCTTCATAAGCGGCGCAGCGGGCGGTTTCGTCCAAGTCCTGCACTACGCTCAATTCACCCCGTTTATGGGCGGTGTACACTGCTGGAAACTCTTTCGGGAACCAACCACAGACGGTTTCATTGGTTTCAAACCGCGTTAAGGCTTCTTCCAGTGACTGGGGCAATCGCACATAGCCTTTGGCCGCCAGGTCTTCAGGGGAGAGTTCAGACAGGTCTTGCTGGGTCACTGCGGGGGCGGGTAAATGATCCTCAATTCCCTGACATCCTGCATGGATTATCGCCGCCAGCGCCAGATAAGGCGATGCGGCTGCATCCGCCGCGCGGTATTCGAAATTATACTGGCGGGCGATTTTTGCAGGGTCGTCGGACGTCACAGGGCAAATCCGGACCGAGGCTTCGCGGTCGCGGAAACCTAGATTATTATAAGCCGCGCTCCAGCGATGGGGGGTCAATCGCAGGTAGGACACAGCGGAAGGTGCGGTCAGGGCGATGATGCTGTCGAGGTATTTCAACACGCCCGCAATAAAGGGTGCCGTGACGGATGACATGCCGGACGGACCCGCGCTGTCCCATGTGGACGGGGTGCCATCGGCTGCAAGAAAACTAAGATGAATATGCACGCCATTGCCCACGCCTGCGGTGTCGCGGATCGGGGTAAAGGTTACAGAATCGTCGTGGTGCTGCGCGGCCATACGTGTGACTTCGCGCAGGATCACCGCATCATCGGCAACGCGCACGCCTTTGGCGGGGCCGTTTGTGACCTCATATTGGTTGTCGCCGTATTCTTTCATAAATGTATCGGTTTCCAAACCGCCCTGTTCCAGCCCTGCCATCAGGGATTCTGCAAAGGCGCGGCGGCGGGTAAACCCGTGCAGGGAATAGCCCTGCGGCCCTGCGGGCGTGTCTCCGCGAAACTGGAATTCATGTTCAAACGCCCCCAACAGGCCAACTCCGCCGACCCGTTCCAACCGCGCTAACGCGGCCTTCAGAATAGAGCGTGTGCAACAATCCCAAGCCGCCCCATTCAGGTCGGTGATGTCGCCCAGCATGAACCGTTCAACAGGCGCGCCGTCGCCGAAATCTAGATCAACCGCCGTTTCTGCATCCGGCATCAACAGCAAATCCCCCAAAGCGCCGTAGGGGCTGGGGGCGATGTGGTCGAAACAGGTGATCATAACATTTGTCGGCGTCCAGCCTACGCCTTTGCGCAAGCGGCTGTCCAGTTTGGACAAGGGGAAGGCCTTGCCCCGCGTGATGCCAGCAATGTCCGAGGTGGCCGCAAAAACCAGCGGTTCAGATTTCTTCATCGTCTACTCCAAATTTAATTCGATTGGCATCCCATGCCTCGATTCGGGCTTTTGTCTGGTCCCAATTTGTTTCGGCCACGCGGGTTACAATGGCCTCTAGCAGGGCCATAGCGCCTGTGTAGCAATCCCATAGGGTTCCGTTGTCGATAGGGACGGCCAGAACCTCGGTTGCATTGGCCGCGATGGGCGACATCCACTGATCCGTCAGCAGAATAATCTGCACATTCCGGTTGCGCTGCGCGTTCGTAGCAAGGGTTGCCAGACTTTGCTGATAGCGGCGAAAATCGGCGACCAGCAGAATATCACGGGGCCGCATCCGCAACAGATATTCGGGCCAGACTTCGGGGTCGGGGGGGACGTGAAAAATCTTGCCACGCACTTGGCGCAGATGGCGTGACAGATAGGTGGCGAGCGTATCGCTCATCCGCCCGCCAATCACATAAATGCTGCGTTTTTGGTCACTGAGAAGCGAGCAGACCATATCAAATTGAACATCCGTCACAGATTGCGCCGTCCCTTGGACGATCTGTTCGGCCCGCTCTAGAAACCCCGCTAAATAGGCTCCTTCTACGGGCACGCTGGTTTTTTGCAGATCTACAGGCGATCGTTGCCCGTCTTTCAATTCGCCAATCAACTGGCGCTGGAAATCCTGATAGCCGGAAAACCCCAGCTTTGACACAAAGCGCGAAATAGTTGGCGCGGACATTTTGGTCTTGTCTGCCAGTTCCTGAATTGGTTGTAGACCGGCAAAAGGGTAATCCATCAAAAGGGTTGCGCTTAAACGCCGTTCGGTTGCGGTAAACGCGGCTGACATGCCTTCGATGCGGCTTTTGACGTCCATGGGTGTATCCTTATTCCCCGAAATCCAGCGTGTAGCCTGATGCGGTGTTGTCAGTAAAGCAAACTAAAAGTTTTGTGTCAAATGCAACAAAAATATTGACTCTGAAAGTAATCTGTCAATGCTGAACCGTGTAAGAAACAGGATTCCTGATGACCACATCACCCTCAAAACATCTTTTTGTGTCCCTTGTCGGCATCTGCACCTTATGTGTGTTTGCGGCGGTTGTGGCCACCACACTTGGCCCAGCAAGCGAGCGTATTTTGACGGTTTTCTTCATATCGCTGATCGCAGTGGTGGGGATGGGGGTTTATTCGGGCAACAGCGGTATTCTAAGTTTCGGGCATTTATCCTTTATGGGGATCGGGGCCTATGTGTCCGGCCTTCTGACACTGCCGACCCAGATGAAAATGGCCACATTGCCAAAACTACCGGATTGGCTTGCTGGCACCGAAACCGGATTTTTGACTGCAATTGTTGTGGCTGTTCTGGCCACATCCTTTGTGGCGCTGGTGATAGGGCTGGCGCTGAACCGGCTAGAAGGATCAGCGGCCACCATCGCCACGCTGGGGCTGTTGATCATCACACATGGGGTGATTATCGGTTGGCGCGATGTGACGCGCGGATCACAATCGTTTTTCGGGGTGCCGCGGGAAACCACCCTGTGGTCGGCAGCGATATTTTGCATTGTTGCATTGGTGGCGGCGCGGCTGTACCGCGATTCCGTGTCTGGACTGCGCTTGCGAGCGGGGCGTGAAAACGCAATCGCCGCCAGCGCGGTCGGGGTGCGCATCCGCAAGGAACGGCTGATCGCATGGGTGCTGAGCGCAGCTATCATGGCCTTGTCCGGCGCGTTGATCGCCCATTTCCTCGGTGCTTTCAGCCCCAAGAAATTCTACTTTGCTGATACGTTTTTGCTGTTAGCCATGTTGATTGTCGGCGGCATGTCTACTGTTACAGGTGCCATCACTGGCGCTGTGACTATCACCCTTGTCACAGAAATCTTGCGACGCTTTGAGGGCGGCTTTTCCTTAGCGGGCATCGAGATGCCTGCGGTTTTTGGCACCACACAGATCGGCATCGGCCTGATCATTCTGTTCGCCATGTTCCGCAAGCCAGAGGGTCTGGCGGGTCTTAAGGAACTGGAAGAACGCTTCTTGCCTGGCCGAAAGGTTTCAAAGGGCGGCAATACCCCCCAACAGGCGGTAAAGACTGCAGATCCCACACCGTTGCAAGGCAGTAATCTGACCATGCGCTTTGGCGGCTTGGTGGCTGTTAATGACGTTTCGATCCGCGTCCAAACCGGTGAAATCATCGGCCTAATCGGTCCAAACGGGTCGGGGAAAACTACGCTTTTGAATATGTTATCAGGTGTTCTTGCCCCAACAAGCGGAACTGTCAGGCGCGGCGATATCGAGTTGACCAACGCCGCCCCCTATGAGGTTGCGAACCACGGCATCGCACGGACGTTTCAAAATATCCGCCTGTTTGATACACTTACCGTCTATCAAAATGTGCTGACGGCGGCTCTGTCCACTGGCAAGGGCGCACGGGCGGCGCAACGCTGTGAAAGTGCCATGGTGGCCATGGGCATCGCACAATTTGCCGATAGCGATGCAAACACCCTGTCTTACGGCGATCAGCGACGGGTGGAAATTGCCCGCGCGTTGGCCTGTGAACCCTCGCTTTTGTTTCTGGACGAACCTGCCGCAGGGATGAACCGCGAAGAAACCGATGATTTGATGACCACATTACAAACCCTGACCCGAGACTTGGGTCTGGGGGTATTGATTGTGGATCATGATCTTAAGCTGATCAACCAGTTGTGCGACACAATCATTGTGTTGAATGAAGGCGCAGTTATCGCCCAAGGCACCCCCGCAGACATTCGAAAAAACCCGGCCGTTATAGAAGCCTATTTGGGTCATTCCTGACCCGACACCCCCAACCAACATGGAGTTTGATATGAAAAAATTACTTACCCTAACCGCCCTTGGCGCGCTGATGGCAGCGCCCGCAATGGCAGACACGTTACGCATTGGCACGGCAACAGCGCAGACAGGCGGGCTGGCCACTTATGATGCCCCCGTGATGGAAGGCGTCCACATCGCCGTGGATGAAATCAACGCCGCTGGCGGCATTGGCGGCACCACAATGATCGAGCTGATTGAAAAAGACGTGCGTTCAGATGCGGCGCAAACCTCAATCGCGGTGCAGGAACTGGTGGATGCAGGCGTGTCTGTTCTGGTTCTGCCCTGTGATGCCGACCCGTCGTTGGCGGCAATCGGGATTGTGTCCTCGGCGCAAATCGCAGCGATTTCCACCTGTGCATCGTCACCCACGCTGCCCATGATCGGCGGCGACTACATGTTCGCCAACTTCCCCGGCGACAACGTTCAGGCCACAGTTTCGGCCAGTTGGGCGCGTGAACAGGGACATGACAGCGCCTACATCATCTACTCGCCAGACAGCCAATACACCACCATGCCACTGTATTTTGCCGAGGTTTTTGAAAAATCCGGCGGGACAGTGCTGGGGCAAGACACCCATTCCATCGGCCAGCAGGATTTTTCTGCCATCGCCACACGGATCGCGGCATTGCCAGAACAACCGGATGTTATCATGACTTCGTCTTATGAGCCCGACTTCCCGTCCATGTTAAAAGCCCTGCGCTCTGCGGGTGTGACCAGCCAGATGATCGGGTCAGACGGCATTGACAGCCCGACCACATTTTCACTGGGCGAAGCTGGCGAAGGCGTTGTTTTCACCACCGCCGGCTACGCCAAGGATGGCAGCCCGCTGGCCGAATTCAACGCAAAATACGAAGCCGCCACCGGCAGTGCTTCGCAAACTGTATTCAACGCGGTCGGCTATGACCTGATCAAAGTGCTGGAAGCCGCCGTTCTGGCCACGGGCGGGTCAACCGAACCCCAAGCCCTGCGGGATGCCATTGCGAACCTTGAAAATGTGCAGGGTGCCACCAGTTCAATCACGTATAAAGGCACCGATGGTATGCCTGTGCGTCAGGTTGCGCTGATCCGCGTGAAAGACGGCGAACGTGAATATCTGGGCTCCCCCAGCCCCGATGCTGCGCTGATCCCAGCGCCCCGTATGCAATAAGGATCAGCCCATGCAGCCGCTTCTGTCAGCCAAAGACCTTTACGTCCGGTACGGCGCTGTGGAAGCGGTGCGTGGGGTCAGTTTTGAACTCCAGCAAGGCGAAATCGTCGCCTTGCTGGGCGCGAACGGGGCCGGAAAATCCTCGATCATGAATGCGATCACGGGGCTGGTTCCAACGGCCTCGGGTCAGGTTATGTTTGACGGCAAAGATATCACGGGGTCCGCGCCCGAAAGCCTCGCGCCTGCTGGCTTGACCCTGTCCCCTGAGGGCCGCCGTGTTTTCGGTACGCTAAGTGTGGCGGATAATCTGCGCATGGGGGCCTTTGCCCTAACGGATAAAGATGCGATCAGCGCGGCTTGGGATCGGGTCTATGATCTGTTCCCGATCCTGCGCGAACGCAAAGACCAATATGCGGGCACGCTGTCAGGTGGTCAGCAACAGATGCTGGCTGTGGGGCGGGCCCTGATGTCCAATCCCCGCGTGTTGCTGCTGGATGAACCGTCCTTGGGGTTGGCGCCTTTGATCGTAGACCAGATATTCGACCTGATCCTGAAACTGCGCGATCAGGGCGTGACGCTGCTGGTTGTGGAACAAAATGTTGCCAAGACCCTGCAAGTGGCAGACCGCGCTTATGTTCTGGTCAGCGGCGAGGTGGTTGAACAGGGCAAACCCTCGCAATTAAGCGAAAGCGGCACCATGCAAGATGCCTATCTAGGAGCAAACTGAAATGGATTTATTCCTACAGCAAACTGTGAACGCGCTGGCCCTTGGGGGGACTTATGCCCTGTTGGCCTTGGGCTTGGCGGTGGTGTTTTCGATCATGGGGCTGATCAATTTTGCCCACGGCGAACTGATGACCATTGCGGGCTATGTATTAATGTATTGCGGCATTGCAGGGGTGTCTTTTGTAATCGCTGTGCCACTGGCGCTAACGGCATCAGTGCTGGCCGCTGTTGCAATGGAACGGATCGCCTTTCGCCCTGTTCGCAACGGATCGGGTGCCACCATGCTGGTGACCAGTTTCGCGGTAGCGATGATCCTGCAAGTTCTGTTCCAGAACCTGATTTCCACCCGCTCGCAACCCGTATTACTGCCCGCATTGCTGTCAGACAGTGTGCGAATTTTTGGCATGGTGATCGGTGTTAATAAACTCGCGGCTATTGTGGCAACGGTTGTGATGCTGGTGTTTCTTGACTGGTTTATGAAGCACCAGAAAACCGGCATTGCCATGCGCGCTGCTGCCGAGGATTTTGCCATTGCCCGTTTGATGGGAATCAAAGCCAACACGGTGATTGCAGGCGCTTTTGCTTTGTCAGGTCTGTTGGCAGGGGTGGCAGCGGTGCTTTGGGTGTCGCAGCGGGCCTCGGTCGATCCGTTGATGGGGTTCATGCCGGTGCTGAAAGCCTTTATCGCCGCTATTTTGGGCGGGCTTGGCAGCCTGCGCGGTGCAGTGGCAGGGGGCTTTTTGCTGGGCTTTATCGAAATTTATCTGGCGGCTTTCCTGCCCCCTGAAATGCAGGAATTCCGTGACCCGATCGGCCTTGGGATTGTGGTTCTGGTGTTGTTGTTCCGCCCCAACGGCCTGATCCCATCGGCCACGTTGAAAGCTGAAAAAGTATGACGGCCCCTGCGTATCATCCTGAGTCCGAAGCGGGGTTATTGCTGGGCCAATCCGACCCGACCCCGTTTGAGGTGGTTAACCCAGACAGCACATACCCTGCCGTTCTGGTCTGTGAACACGCAGGTCGTGTGATCCCGAACGCGCTGGGGGATATGGGATTGTCAGACGCCGCCCGCCAAGCCCATATCGCATGGGATATCGGCGCTGAGGCTGTGTCCCGTTTGGTGGCCGCGCAATTGGGGGCCTGCCTGATCTTGCAACGCTACAGCCGTTTGGTAATCGACTGTAACCGCCCGCCTGACAGTGAAACAGCGATGCCTGTGATCAGCGATGAGACTCCGGTGCCTGCGAACCTTGCCCTAACCACCGAACAGAAATCCCGGCGTGTTCAAGAAATCTTTGACCCGTTTCAGGCGGTGGTGGATGCGCAGATCCTAAAGCCCAGCTGCACTGCGGCCTTTTCAATTCACAGCTTTACGCGGTCCATGGCAGGGCAGTACCGCCCTTGGGAAATCGGGTTTCTGTTTCGCAAAGACAGCCAGACCTCGCTGGATTTAGCCGACACTTTCGCCGCTTATCTTTCCCGTGACAGGATCGGTTTGAATGAACCCTATACTATTGACGACGAAAGCGACTGGTTCGTTCCCCGCCACGGAGAGGCCAAGGGACGCGCCCACAGTTTGATCGAGATTTGCAACGATCAGATCGACACCCCCCAAGGACAAACCCAATGGGCCGCGTGGCTGAGCACTGCCATCGCCCAGTTTTTGCAGAAAGACCCCAGATGACTTTAACCCGCGAAGTACCCCTGCAGATCGACCAATCCGCGCTGTTGTATATCGACGTTCAAAATTTTGCCGCCCGCCGCGACGGGGCGGAATTCAAAGACATGGATGACGCTGAATTCAACACCAACTACGGTTGGTTCTTTGACCAGATGAAGACCCGCATCATCCCCAATATGCAACGCCTGCAATCCGCCTTTCGTGGCGCAGGCGGCGAGGTTTTATACACCACCATCGAAAGCCTGACCAAAGACGGGCGCGACCGCAGTCTGGACTATAAGATCACAGGGTTTAACGTGCCCAAAGGGTCTTGGGATGGCAAAGTGATTGACGAACTGGCACCGGGGGACGATGAAATCGTGTTTCCGAAATCCTCGTCTTCGGTGTTTGTGTCTACCCATATCGACTATGTGCTGCGTAATCTGGGGGTCAAGCAATTGGTGATCAGCGGCATCGTGACTGATCAATGTGTAGAAGGTGCGATCCGCGATGCCTGTGATCTGGGCTATCTGGTCACGCAGGTCACTGACGCCTGTATGACTTATTCGCAGGAACGCCACGACCACTCGATCAAGACCATCAAAGGCTATTGCCGCCAGATGACAACACAGCAGTTGATTGATGAATTGGAAAGCGGCGCAAAGTGACCCATTCGCCCCTTTATGCCCGAGACATGGCGGCCCTGTCCGCGCTGCAAAAGCTGCGGTTTTTTCCGCTGGCGGTAGAGCGGGGTGAGGGTTGTTACCTGTATGAAGCTGATGGGCGGCAAGTGTTAGACCTGTCTGCCTCTTGGGGGGCGGCCAGTCTCGGTCACGGGCATCCTGCGTTACGGGCGGCTGTTGATCAGGCGATGGCAACGCAGGCGGGGGCGTCGATCCTGTCTGGCAGCAATGCCACGGCCGTTCAATTGGCCGAAACGCTTTTACGCCTGACACCGGGCACAGCGGACCGCCGCGTCTGGCTGGGACATTCAGGCAGTGACGCCAATGAGACCGTAGCGCGGGTTGTGCCTGCGGTGACAGGGCGACCCCGCATTATGGCCTTTTCCGGCGCCTATCATGGAGGCACGCAGGGGTCTATGGCGGTGTCTGGACATACGGCGCAGGCGGGCGCGGTTAAAGACGGCGGCTTAACGCTGGTGCCCTATCCCGACCCGTTTCGCCCGTTTGAGGGGGATAAAACCGGCGCTGCCTTGCTTCACCATATCGAAACGCTTTTCCAAACCACCTGTCCGGGTGCCGAGGTCGCGTGTTTCTTTATGGAACCCATCCAGGCTGACGGCGGGCTAATCGTTCCACCACAGGGGTTTTTATCGAAACTGGCGCAGATTTGTGCCCGATACGGCATCCTAACTGTCTGCGACGAGGTGAAAGTAGGGCTCGCCCGCACAGGCAAATTGCATTGTTTTCAACACGAAGATTTCACCCCCGATATTATCGTGCTGGGCAAAGGTCTGGGGGGTGGGCTGCCGATTTCTGCGGTGATTGGGCCAGCACGGGTCATGGATCATGCTACGGCCTTTTCCATGCAAACCTTACACGGCAATCCAATCTGCGCGGCAGCAGCCTTGGCGGTGTTGAGCGTGATTGAAACCGATGCTCTGGCGCAATCGGCACGGCAGGTCGGGCAATACCTGATGGATCAGATTTCCGCCCTTGCCATCGATGTTCCCGAAATAGGTGAAATTCGCGGTCGCGGGCTGGCGATCGGGGTGGAACTGGTGGCCCCAGAAACGGGCGAACCAGATGCCGACTTGACCCGCAAGACCGTGTTTCGCGCATGGCAATTGGGCGCGGTTTTTTACTACGTCGGTATGAAGTCCAACGTGCTGGAACTGACGCCGCCCCTAACTCTAACCAAAGAGCAGGCCAAAACAGGCGCAGCGATTCTGGTTCAGGCGATCAAAGATGCCCGCTCTGGGGCCGTCAGTGACGCAGAGGTTCAAGGCTTTGCAGGTTGGTAGATGTGCCTGATACCCCTAGCCAACCGCCACATTGTCAATCAATCGCACCCCGTCCAACCAAGCTGCAACAAAAAGACGCGCGGGTTGATCGGGGTGTGTCAGCGGCGCTAGGTTAGCCGCGCTGCGCAGTTCCAGATAATCAATCGGGCCAAATCCGGCAGCAGAAAGCGCGGCACTTGCACGGGCCAGTTCTTGTGGAACAGAAGCACCCTGTTCAATCGCTGCGGCGGTTTGTGACAGTTCCACATAAACCTGTGGGGCCAGTTTGCGGGCGGCCTCCCCCAGCCGCAGGTTGCGCGATGACATGGCCAGCCCGTCATCTTCGCGGATTGTGGGGCAGCCGATGATTTTTGTTTTCAGGTCCAGATCAAGCGCCAACCGTTTGACCACCTGCAATTGCTGAAAGTCCTTTTCCCCAAAGAACGCTGCATCCCCTGCGGTTTGCAGCAACAGTTTTGCCACCACCGTGGTTACCCCGTCAAAATGACCAGGCCGCGCCCCGCCGCACAGGCCCGCGCTAACACCAGACACCGAAATGCTGGTGGCAAAGCCGGCCGGATACATTTCTGACGGGTCGGGGATGTAAAGCACATCCACATTGAAGGGGGCCAGTTTCACGGCGTCGCTGTCTTCGGTTCTGGGGTAATTTGCCAGATCCTCGGGATTGGTGAACTGGCGCGGGTTGACGAAAAGCGTCACGATCACCCGATTGCACTGAGCCTTGGCGGTTGTCACAAGGCTGAGGTGCCCCGCGTGTAGCGCGCCCATGGTTGGAACCACGCCGATGATTTCCCCCGCGCGGGTCCAAGCGTCAGTTAATTGGCGCAGGTCGGATTTGCAGCGAATGATCTTCATGATTTTTCGCCTTTGATTGCGGTTTTATCGGTGAAAATATGTTCTGCGGCGGGAAAATCGCGGGCGCGAACTTCGGTGGCATAGGCGCTGACGGCGCGGGTGGCGTCTTGGGCCAGATGTGCATAGCGTTTTACGAAATTGGGTTTGAACTGATCAAACAGGCCCAGCATATCGTCAATCACCAATATCTGACCGTCACACCCTGCCGAGGCCCCGATGCCCACCGTAGGGATTGGGATTTGCGCGGTGATTTCATCTGCAAGGGCTGCGGGGACTTTCTCTAGCACCACTGAAAACGCGCCCGCATCGGACACAGCCTTGGCATCCTTCAAAATCTGCGCTGCATCTTCGCCTTTGCCCTGCACGTGGTAGCCGCCAAGCGCATTCACCGATTGGGGGGTCAGCCCGATATGGGCCATCACCGGAATGCCGCGCTGTACCAGAAAGCGGATGGTTTCAGCCATGTGACACCCGCCTTCCAGTTTGACCGCGCCACAGCCGGTCTCTGCCATTAAACGAGCGGCATTGCGCAGGGCTTGGGCGGGGCTTTCCTCGTAGCTGGCAAAAGGCATATCCACCACCATCAGCGCCTTTGACAGCCCCCGCGCCACGGCCTGACCGTGCAGGATCATCATCTCCATGGTCACAGCAAGCGTCGAGGGCAGCCCGTGCAGCACCATGCCAACGCTATCCCCGACTAAAACAAGGTCGCATTCCCCGTCGGCAATCTTGGCCACTGGGGTAGTATAGGCGGTCAGGCAGACCAGCGGTGTGGTGCCTTTTCGGGCGCGGATATCAGTGGCGGTCAGGGCTTTTGGGGGGGCAGACTGGCTCATCATTGTCCTTTAAGAGGGATCACACAGGGGAATGTCGTGCATGCCACTATAAGAGTCTGTCGTTTTGAGCAAGTTTTGTGTAATATTATTTCGCTCTGAAAGCTGCGGGTTCGGTGTGAATCCGCTGATGTTATGGTTTGGGTAGGGTTTCCAGCTTTTGCAAGATCGGGCAATCGGGACGGTCATCGCCGGCACAATCCCGCACCAAAGTAGACAGCGTATCGCGCATGGCTTGCAAGTCGGTGATCTTGGCTTCGATCTGGGTCAAATGTTCCTTGGCGATGACGCGCACATCATGGCTGGCGCGGGTTTTATCCTCCCATAAGGCCAGCAAGTTACGGCAATCTTCGATCGTGAACCCCAGTGCACGGGCGCGGCCCAAAAACGACAGCTTGTGTATATCGCTGGCCCGAAACGCCCGATAGCCATTGGTATCACGCGGCGGGTTTACCAGACCGATGTCTTCATAATAGCGGATGGTTTTGGGCGGCAGGCCGGACTGTTGGGCAACTTCACCTATGTTCATCTTCTGGCTCCTATTGTGCGGCTACGGGCTGTGCAGCCTGTTGCGCGGTGGACGGGCGATTCTTTTCGCCCTGTGACGGGGAAATCCAGCGCAGGCGCAGGGCGTTCATCAGCACGAACACACTGGACAGCGCCATCGCCCCAGCGGCCAAAGCAGGGGATAGCAGAATCCCGAATAGCGGAAAAAATACCCCCGCTGCCACAGGGATCAGCAAGGCATTATAGCCAAAGGCCCAGAACAGGTTCTGGCGAATGTTACCCATAGTGCGCTGGCTGATATTTATCGCATTGACCACACCGTTCAAGTCGCCTGACATCAAAACCACGTCCGCTGCTTCAATCGCAATATCCGTGCCGGTGCCAATGGCAATCCCCACATCCCCATGGGCGAGAGCGGGTGCGTCGTTGATCCCGTCCCCCACAAAAGCGATTACACCGTCGCTGGTTTTCAACCGGTTGAGCGCATCAACTTTACCGTCTGGCAGAACCTCGGCAACAACGGTGTCGATGCCAAGTCGGTTGGCGATTGCATCGGCCGTGCCTTGGTTGTCCCCCGTGATCATCGCCACCTTTAAGCCCAGTTCATGGAGCGCCTTGATGGCGGCGGGTGTGCCTGATTTTATCGGGTCCGATACCGCTATCACCGCCGCAAGCCGCCCGTCGATCGCTGCATAAAGGGGTGTTTTTCCATCCCGCCCCAGCCTTTCCCCGATGGCCTTTGCATCACCCAATTCGATGTTTTCACGGGTCATCAGGCGATCTGCCCCCACCAGAACAACGCGGCCCTGAATGCTGGCTTGCACGCCGTATCCTGTGATTGATTGGAAGTCATCCAAAGGGTGCAACTCTAGCCCATCCTGTTTGGCACGGCGCACCACTGCCGCAGCAATCGGGTGTTCGGAGTTGGCCTCAACCGATGCGATCAGGCGCAAGACCTCGGTCTCTTCGAAATTGTTTATGATGGAAAGATCGGTCAGCTCGGGGCGTCCCTCGGTCAGGGTGCCAGTTTTGTCGAGCGCGACGATTTTAACACCTTGCAGGGTTTGCAGCGCATCACCTTGGCGAAACAAAACCCCCAGCTCTGCGGCGCGTCCAGTCCCCACCATGATCGACGTTGGCGTGGCCAGCCCCATGGCACAGGGGCAGGCGATGATCAGAACCGCGACCGCTGCCACCAAAGCATGGCCAAGCGTTGGTGTCGGCCCCAATGCCAGCCACGCAACAAAGGTCACAACCGCCACCCCGATTACCGCAGGAACAAACCAAAGGGTGATGCGGTTCACCATATCCTGAATAGGCAGTTTAGCGCCCTGTGCGTCCTCAACCATGCGAATAATCTGCGCCAGCATGGTATCGCCGCCGACTTTTGTTGCCTCAAAGGTCAGCGCGCCTGTGCCATTTATCGTGCCGCCCACAATTTCGGACCCGTTGGTTTTTTCCACGGGAACCGGCTCTCCTGTGATCATGCTTTCGTCCACATAAGACGCGCCAGTGACCACCACACCGTCTACCGCAATCTTTTCACCCGGGCGCACCTGAAGCCTGTCGCCTACGTTGATTTCATCCACGGGCAATTCAACAATGCTGCCATTCCGTTCCACCCGCGCGGTTTTCGCGCGCAGACCGATCAGTTTGCGAATAGCCTCACCCGTGCGGCCTTTGGCGCGGGCCTCTAGGGTGCGGCCTAGCAGGATCAGAGTTACAATCACCGCCGCGGCCTCAAAATAGACCACTTGCGTGCCTTCAGGCAGCAAGGTTGGCGCAAATAGTGCGACAGATGAAAATCCCCAAGCGGCGCCAGACCCAAGGGCCACCAGCGAATTCATATCTGGGGCGGCTTTGAACAGGGCAGGAAGGCCCTTTATATAGAATTGCCGTCCGGGCCAGATCAAAACCAAAGTTGTCAGCACAAACTGAATGCCCCAACTGACCGTTGTGCCGATGGTGGCCATGACAAAATGATGAAACGCAGGCACCATGTGCCCGCCCATTTCAAGAATAAATACAGGCAGCGTCAGGGCAGCCGCGATCCATGTCATCCGCTGCAAATGCGCGCTTTCGGCTGCTTTTCTGTCACCGGTTTCCGATTGGCCGTCGGGTTCATCCAGCGATTTGGCAGGGTAGCCCGCCGCAGTGCTGGCCTTGACCAGATCAGAGGCTGAAACCGTTGTGCCCAAAGTCACAACCGTCGCTTGTTCTTGGGCCAAATTCACATCTGCAGACACGACGCCAGGAAGCGCCTGCAAAACCCGTTCCACCCGACCAACACAAGACGCGCAGGACATGTTTTCAATGGCAAAGCGATGGGTTGTGGTCTGCGCAGGATAGCCGGCACTGTCCAGTGCAGCCGCCAGATCGCTGGATGTAAGCGATTCATCCGCTTTAATCTGCGCAGTTTCAGCGGCAAGGTTTACACGGGCCTCTTGAACGCCGGAAACCCCGCGCAGGGCTTTTTCCACACGGCCCACGCAAGATGCGCAACTCATGCCTTTGATGCTAAATGTCAGTTGTGTTTCTTTACTCATGGCCCAACCTCATACGATCCCATACCCTTGGTGACGATTATCAGGTCATATGGGGGTTCCAGTAGCTGGAGGGTCAAGGGCTAGGGTGAAATAAATGGGAAGCTCCGATTTTAGACGCCCCCATAACTGCCATTCAGCCCCCTAAAGCCGCGCCGCCGCGCGGGCGAGTCCGTCTGTCACTGCGGTAAACACCTCTGCAAAAGTGTGGCGTGCCTTGGGGAATTCCAGCGTCATCGTATCAGACACCACAGACATCAAACTAGACCCACCCACATAAATCACCCGATCAATCTGACCGGTTTCCAGCCCGGCCAAACGCAACGTATCTTGGGCTCCGATCCGCAACGCGGCACCGTAGGGGTTAAGGCTATCTGCCAAGGATTGCCCCGACAGAGCAGCGGACAGACCTTTTTCAATTACCCCCAAGGGAATGCTGGACCCGTCATCGCCGCTGTTGGCTGCAATTTTACCTTGCTCCACCCCAAAGGCGATTTCATGGCCCAACTCGTCACGCAAGGTTGCTTCCAAACGTCCGAATTTCTGAGGTTCTTGGGATTGTTGCAGCATTCCCGCCACCATGTTGCGGTTCTGCGCCGTATAGAGGAAGGGAATTTTTTCCCATGTTGCCAGATCATTAAAGATGGCATTCGGGGCAGGTTTGCAGCCTGTGCCAATCACATCGCGCAACTGCGTGCCTTTGCCTAAAAGAGGCATGACATGTTCAAAACTGATCTGATGGTCGAAATCCGTCCCGCCAATGCGAACGCCGTGATTTGCAAGAATCGTCACACCTTCGGGGCTGGCGCGGAACACGGAAAAGTCAGAGGTGCCGCCGCCAATATCGACTATAAGACCGATTTCACCAGAATGATCCAAGGCACCGCTGGCGATAGCCGCAGCCTCTGGCTCTGCCATGAAATTCACATCCTTAAAACCCGCCGCAAGGTAACAATCGCGCAGATCTGTTTCTGCTTGGGACTCCCGTGGATCATCCGTGCCGTGAAACACTACAGGGCGTCCAGACAGGACGCGTTCAAAGCTGTGGCCTGTTTCTGCTTCGGCGCGGGCTTTGATTTCTCCCAGAAAACGGCCAATTATTTCAACAAAAGACACCCGCTCGTTGAAAAGTTGACGCTTTTCCCGCATCAGACTGGTGCCCAACACCCGTTTCAGCGCCCGCATAAACCGTCCCTCGGCCCCAGCCAGCAGGGCTTGATTAGCCGGTTCTCCGATCAGGGTTTGACGGGTTTCAAAGTCAAAAAAGAACGTCGTCGGCAGGGTGTTTTGACCCGGCGCCATTTCAATCAGACGGGGTTCGCCGTTGTGCAAAAATCCAGCGGCAGAGTTGGACGTGCCAAAATCAATGCCCAATACGTGACTGTCCCGTACCATGACCAAACGCTCCCGAAATAAATTGGAAAGCTGCGTTTATGGACGCGGCACGGGTAAGTCAAGCGGCCATGCTCAGGTGGTTTTACCGATCCCGTCGTCCAGCCGTGGCAGGAACCATGTCGCCAGACCTGCAAGCGGCAGGAAGGCGCAGAATTGATAGACGGCTTCCACCCCATAGGAATCTGCCAGCACACCCAGAAAAGCTGCTGCAACCCCGCCAAGGCCAAAGTTCAAGCCGTAGAACAGCCCGCCAATCAGGCCAATCCGATTGGGCAAAAGGTCCATCGCATAGATCAGGATCGAGGCAAAGGCACTGGCCATGATCAGGTTGATCAGGATGGTCAGAACCCCCGTCCAGAACAGGTCTGCATAGGGCAGGATCAGGGTCAGGGGCAGGGGGCCAAGAACCGAAATCCAGATGATCCGATAGCGCCCGATCCGATCGCCAATGACCCCACCGACCAGTACACCAACCGCAGCCGCCAGCAGAAAGATGAACAGCATCATTTGGGCGGAGGGAATTGACAGATCAAAGCGTTCGATCAGGTAAAAGGTATAAAACGAGCGGAAGCTCTCGCCGTAGGCATTTTTGGTAAACATCAGGAAAGTCAGCACAAAAAGGCCAATACCGATGGTTAAGGGCGCGTGGCGGGGTGCGTCAGCTCCGGTGGAATTGCTGGCACGCATTTGCGCAAATTCCGCGCTGATCCGGCGTTGTTGACGACCGATCCACAGTAAAAGCATCATAGCAATAAGGGCGATAACTGCGAACCATGCAAGGCTCGGCTGGCCCCAAGGTACGATAATCAAGGCGGCAAAAACCGGCCCAAGCGAACCACCTGCCTGCCCACCAACCTGAAAAATCCCTTGCGCCAGTCCTTGACGACCACCCGCTGCATAACGGGCCATCCGCGTCGCTTCGGGGTGAAAAATAGACGAGCCGATGCCGATCAGCGTCACAGACACAAGGATCATCGCATAGCTTGGCGCAAATGCGAGGCTGAGCAGCCCCGTCAACGTGAACATCATGCCCACAACCGGCGAATAGGGTGCGGGATATTTATCTGTCACCATCCCGATCACAGGCTGCAACATCGCCCCTGCGATCTGGAATGTCAGGGTGATCATCCCGATCTGAACGAAATCCAGTGCGTAGGCTTCTTTCAGGATCGGATAGGCTGCCGGGATCAGGGATTGCATCAGATCGTTCAGCATATGTGACAGCCCCAGAACGGCCAACACGGCCAAATGGGTTTTGGTGCGGGTCGTGGTCGTCATGTGGGGGTTTCCATTTACGGCAGCTTTGGCAGGATTGGCGCCAATTAGTCACACCTTGGCGGCAGCCGCAAGGGCACAACAGACATCAGCTGGCCGATCTGACAAGGCGGCTAACAATTAGCGCTTTATGCCGTCGATAAAAATATCCAGCAGGTGCAGCACCTGTTTACGCCAGTCCGGCCCCGGATCACGGGCGTAACACAGGGCGTACATAGTCTGAAGCAGATCCTCTGCCGCGATGCCATCCCTGATCTGTCCAGCGGCCACACCATGTTCAATCAGGCGGTTCAGGGCCGCGGCGATCCGCTCTGTCAGGGCGGCATAGGTCTTTTTTGATTCGGCGGTCATCACCACAGAAAGCGCACCAAGCATGCCCCGTTTGGTTTCCACCAACGCAACATTTGTGTGCAGCCAGCTGCGTAAGGCACCAATGGGGTCGGGGGAATTGTCCAGCCCTTCGGCGATGGCGGCAAGCTGTTCCATCTCGCGGCTGAATACGGCGTGGAACAGGTCTTCACGGGTGGGAAAATGCCGATATAACGTGCCAATTCCCACGCCAGCCTGCTTTGCAACCGCGTCCAGACTGGCGCTTGGCCCGCCTTTTCCCAGCACATCTTTAGCGGCCTCGATCAACAAATCGCGGTTTTTCAGCGCATCGGCACGCGGCTTGCGTTTGCGTGTTTCCAGCAAATTGCATCTTCCCCTTGATAAACGGAGGATGCCTCCGTATATTGATCGGCAAGGGCACGCTTTGGCGCCCCTGACCCAACCTTACAGACAAATCTCCACGGGCGCGAGAGCCCGATATCCAGCAAATAGCCATATGAAAGGAAGACGTATGTCACTTTCGATTAACCTTACTGTTAACGGGGCACCGCAAGACATTTCAATCCAAGATGCGCGGGTCACTCTGCTTGATCTACTGCGCGAGCGCATGGCGCTGCCCGGAACCAAAAAGGGTTGCGACCGCGGTCAATGCGGGGCCTGCACGGTTCTGCTGAACGGCAAGCGGGTGAATTCCTGCCTGACCCTTGCCGCCACGCTGAACGGCGCAGAGGTCACCACAGTCGAAGGGCTGGCCAAGGGCGACAGCCTGCATCCCGTCCAAACCGCCTTCATTGAAAATGACGGGTTCCAGTGCGGCTACTGCACATCAGGCCAGATCATGAGCGCGGTCGGCCTGATTGCCGAAGGCCAGGCAGGCGATGACCCAGAGCGTATTCGCGAAGGCATGAGTGGCAATATCTGTCGCTGTGCTGCCTATCACGGCATTACAAAAGCGGTTCAAGAAGCCACACGCGCCATGTCCGACACTCACACCGGAGACGTCAAATGAAGACTTTCGACTTTGCCCAACCCACCACGGTGGACGAAGCCCTTGCTGCGTGGGAACCCGGTTCTGCCTGGCTTGGTGGCGGTACAAACCTTGTGGATCTGATGAAAATCGGCGCGATGGCACCGGATAAACTGATCGACATCAAACGCTTAACAGGGCTGGATCAGATTGAAACGCTGGCGGACGGGTCTACCCGCATTGGGGCTATGGTTAGCAATGCGGATCTTGCGAACAATCCCGATATTCTGCGCCGTTTTCCGATGATGGCCGAGGCCTTGCTGTCGGGCGCCTCTGGTCAGTTGCGTAATGCGGCGACTGTGTCTGGCAATCTGATGCAACGCACCCGTTGTGCTTATTTTCAGGACGCAAATGCCGCCTGCAACAAACGCAGCCCCGCCCAAGGCTGTGATGCAATAGGAGGCGTGGATGACACGGCTGCAATTTTGGGGTGGAGCAATCAGTGCATCGCCACCAACCCGTCAGACTTCTGTGTATCCCTCGCCGCGCTTGAGGCCGTGATAGAGGTCCAAGGGCCTGCGGGGAAACGGGACATCGCTTTTGCCGATTTCCACCTTTTGCCCGAAGACACACCAGAGCGTGAAACCGCTTTGCAGGCGGGGGAATTGATCCTTGCCTTACGATTGCCAGCAGAAGCGGGCGATTTTGCGGGAAACTCGCGCTACCTTAAGGTGCGCAACCGGACCTCGTTTGCCTTTGCCACCAGTTCCGCCGCCGCTGCAATGCAGATTAAAGACGGGACTATCACCAAGGCCAGACTGGCCCTTGGGGCTGTGGCGGCAAAACCTTGGCGCGTGGCCAAAGCCGAGGCTTTGTTAATCGGCCAGGCCCCCGATCCCGCCCTGTTTGCCCAAGCCGCCGAGGCCGCTTTGGCTGGGGCCTCATCCTCAAACGACAACGACTGGAAGATTGAACTGGCCCGCCGCACCGCCAGCCGTGCGCTGGTACTGGCAGCCGCTGGAACACCCGCGCGGATGCCCGCCCTTCCGGCTTCTCCCTTCGTGGATCAAGGAGATTCCTTAAATGCCTGATACTCTTACTAGCCCCGCCCGTTTCGGATCAAATGCAGGGCAACCGCTGACCCGCCGTGACGGGATCGCAAAAGTCACCGGCGCTGCCAATTTTGCGGCTGACAATTCCCCCGCTAATCTGCTGCATGCATTTTATGTACCAGCCAGCATTGCGCGGGGCCGTGTGACCCATCTGGATGTCGCGGCCGCAGAGGCGCATACAGGTGTGACCCATGTGATCACGCCGCAAAACCGCCCGCCCCTACAGGGCGATCCTTCGGAAAAAGTCACGATGTTTTCGTTTCGCATTGAGGTACTGCAGGATGACACCGTGCGCTATGCGGGCCAGCCTATTGCCATGGTTCTGGCCGAGACCCTAGAAGCTGCAACAGAAGGCGCGCGCCTGTTGAACCCGCAATATGAAGTGGAACCTGCACGCACTGCACTGGATCAAAACGAACCGATATCTGTGCCGCCTCAAGGCTTTGGCACACCTGCTGGCGCAGAGCACGGCGATGTGGCGGCAGGGCATGCCGCGGCTGTGCAGTCTATTGATGTGACCTATGAAACCCCCGCGCAATATCACAACGCGATGGAAACCCATGCGGTTGTGGCAGAGTGGGACGGGGATAAGGTAACGCTCGATATGCCCAGTCAGGCGTTGAACATGTCTTGCGCGGGCTATGCCTATTTCTTTGGTATCCCTGCTGAAAACGTCACCCTGCGCAGCCCCTATCTGGGGGGCGGCTTCGGGTCCAAAGCCTTTCCGACTGGCCCGCAGGTCTTGGCGATCCTCGCGGCTAGACTGGCGGGGCGGCCAGTCAAACTGATGCTGACACGCCAGCAAATGTTCGGCCCCGTTGGCCATCGCGGCGCCACCAGCCAGCGGTTGCGGCTGGGGGTTGATGTAGATGCTGCGTTGACTGTGCTCGATCACGAAGGTTTGGCTGAAACGTCAACTTTTGATGATTTCATCGAACCTGCAGCAAATGCTTCCCAAGGGCTTTATGCTGCAGGGGCGTTGAAATCAGTGCATAGGGCCGTGCGCCTTGATGTCGGAACCCCCGGTCCGATGCGCGCCCCCGGCGAGGCATCCGGCTCTGCTGCGCTGGAGTGTGCTATGGATGAAATGGCCGAACTGGCAGGGCTTGATCCGCTGGAATTCCGCCTGCGCAACTATGCGGATACCGAACCGGGCACTGGACGGCCCTATTCGTCAAAAGCCCTGCGCGAGTGTTACGAACAGGGCGCTGCGCGGTTCGGTTGGGCTGACAGACCGTTGGAACCCCGACAAATGCTGGACAAAAACGGCATGCTAACAGGCTGGGGCATGGGGACTGCCCTGTTTCCCTGTCCGATGTTCGCCGCCGATGCGCGCGCTACACTGCGGGCAGATGGCACGGCCTTAGTTGAAACATCTGCTGTGGATATGGGGCAGGGGGCTTGGACCGCATTGGCACAAATTGCGGCAGATAGCCTTGGCCTGCCGATGGAAAAACTGGAATTCCATGCGGGTCATTCAGCACTACCAGATGGCGGCGTTGCGGGGGGATCGGGTCATACGGCCACGGCAGGCGGCGCACTTCATGCGGCTGGCAGTGATGTGATCCGTCAGTTGGGCGAAGTTGCCTCAAACGATCCTGGGTCCCCCTTGCACGGGGCGGGAAATGCCGGTTTTGTGGCCCGAAACGGTCGGGTGTATGTGGAAGGGGACGAAAGTCGCAGTGATGAAATCGCTGCGATAATGGCCCGTGCGGGCAGCCTTGACGTGGTCGGCAACGGCAGCGCCTCGCGCCCGCCAGAGGTTGCGGCGAAACATGCGATGAATTCCCACGGTGCGGTTTTTGCCGAGGTGAAAATCGACCCTGATCTGTACCAAATCCGCGTCACACGGATGGTTGGCGCTTTTGCGGCGGGGCGGATTATCAACCCGCGTCTGACCGAAAGCCAGCTGATGGGCGGGATGATCTGGGGCACCTCGTTTGCCTTGCATGAAGAAGCAAAGCATGACCCCCGAACCGGTCGGATCATGAACGCCAACCTTGCGGGGTATCACGTACCAGTCAACGCCGATGTGACAGGGCTAGAGGTGATCACGGTTCACGAGGACGACCCCTATGTGAATGCACTTGGCATCAAAGGTGTGGGTGAGATCGGCGGTGTCGGGTCAGTCGGGGCCATCGCCAATGCAATCTGGCATGCCACTGGCACCCGTGTTCGCCGTTTTCCGATCCGGATCGAAGATTTGATCCGAGGCTAGGAGCAGACGCATTTTGAAAGAAAACGGGCCGCATGTACGGCCCGTTTTCATGGTTTTCGCGGGATGTTTATCCCTTTGGGGCCGCTTTTTCCCAAGCAAAGGCCTGCATCGGTTTGTCTACCGGGGTTTCAGCCAGATGGTTGGTGTAATTTGACATCACTTTTTGTGCGATCCCCAAGACGACCTCTAGAACCTGCTGTTTGGTAAAACCAGCGTCCAGAAATGTCTGAACCTGCGCATCCGTCACATCACTCCGTTGGCGCACCATTTGCAGGGTAAAAGTCCGCAGCGCCTCCAGATGGTCGTTTGGCAGCGGAGTTTCATTGCGCAGGGCTTCGGAGATTGCGTCATCCACTTTCATCATCTTGGCAATGCCCGTGTGAGCGGGAACGCAGTAATGGCATTCATGTTCCACGTTGATTGTCTGCCAAACCACTGTCAGCTCGTCTTTGTCAAAACTGGTGTCCTGCGCAAAGACACGGTGCAGATATTTGTAACCGTCCAGCAATGCGGGCGAATCCGCCATGACGGCGTGCAATCCAGGCACCCGCCCGAATCCTTTCAGGCTGTCTTCGAGAAGGGGTTTGCTGGCCTCGGGGGCAGATTCGATGGTGTGTAGTGTAAACTCGGTCATAGGGCTGTCCTTTCTTGAGTGATTGCTCAACTATATACATCAGTTAGCTTTACTTGAGCGATTGTTCAAGTTATATTATGAGCGATCACTCATTAATGAACGGAGATCCCAAAATGGCCAGACATGCCAGCTATGACAGGGAAGATGTGCTCGCCAAAGCGCAGGCGCTGTTTTGGCGTAAAGGCTATCACGGGACTTCGTTAAAAGACCTTGAGGCGGCGCTGGATATGCGGCCCGGGTCGATTTACGCCGCTTTCGGGTCGAAAGAAGCGTTGTTTGGGGAAGCCCTCAAAGACTATGGCCGTCAGGCAATGGCCCAATTCCAAAAAGCGCAACAGACGGCGGCCTCTCCGCTCGCGGGACTGGCCAATCATGTGCGGGCGTTCGCTTGTATTGATCCCGATACAGCCCCCTCACGCGCCTGTATGTTAGTAAAAACCCTGCTAGAGATGCCCGACGACGATCCAGTTTTGCGTCTTCAAACCGAAGAGATGATGCAAAAGATGGAAGCGGAATTCGCTGGTGCCTTTCGCGCCGCCCAGCTGAATGGAGAATTGCCTGCATCCGCCAATCCCGAGCGTCTGGCCAGCCGTCTGCAAGCCGCTATCTTTGGCCTGCGCGCTTATGCGCAACGCAGCGACGCCCAAAGCCGGATCATTCAAATGACCGAAGATATTGCGCTCGACATCGAAGCCCTGTCCCAGCGAGAATTCGCCTAAAAACGCGCCATTACTGCGCTGACTTGGTGCAAGGTGCTAAATTTTTCTTTCCTGTGTAATAAATATGACCTATATTTACGGCAGGAAGGGAATTGATCATGCAAAACGTGCAAAGACAGGCAATCGCCCCAGATCGCGGGGCCATTTTAACCAAAGCGGCCATGCGTGCTGCAGAACGTCTGGATATGTCAGGACGGCTTCTGGCTGAGGTTTTGGGCGTTTCAGAGGCACAGGTCTCTCGCTTTCGCAAAGACGAAGCCTGCTTGGCTGAACACACTAAACCTTATGAACTGGCTGCCATGCTGGTGCGCGTTTTCCGATCCCTTGATGCCATTTCCGGTGGCGACGAAACCGTCGCCCGCAGTTGGTTAACGCAAATGAATTCAGCCCTTGGCGCCCGCCCCAGCGAGCGGATCACTTCAGTACAAGGACTAGCGGATGTCGTCACCTATCTGGACGCCCGACGCGCTCCGATCTGAGGCGCGCGCCTTTACAGGCACCGCATGGCGGTTGGTTGAAGCCCAGCATGTGGTCTCCACCCAGAAACTGGTGGACAGCCTTGCCGAACAGGAACTTCTCGAAGCCATTCTGGACACAACCAAGCCGCCATTACCCGAAGAGTGCCAAAATCTGGACTATTTACTGTCCACCCCATTTCGCTATCGTCCCTACCCCTATGGTTCGCGGTTTCGCCGCGCTGGCATCACTGCAGGGGTCTGGTATGGGGCTGAACGTCCCGAAACGGCAGTGGCGGAAATGGTATTTTACCGCTTCCTGTTTTTCGCTGAAAGCCCTGGCACGCCGTTTCCTGATAATGCGGCGGAATACACTGGCTTTGCAGTTGATCTGGACACGCCCGTGGCGCTGGACACAAGGGCAGGGGCCCTAGCCGCAGATGCCGCACACTGGACCCATCTGCTGGATTATACGGCGTGTCAAACCCTCGCCGAAACAGCAAGACAGATCGGAGCAGAGGTGATCCGCTTCACCTCGGTGCGCGATCCCGATCAGGGGGGTAATGTCGCCGTATTAAGCTGCCGCGCATTCAGCGCATCTGCGCCAACAGACCGCCAGACATGGCGCATTCGTATCAGCCGATCAGGCGCACAAGCCATCCGCGAACATCCCCGTTTGGGGGTCGAGTTCCCCCCTACAGCTTTTGGAAATGACCCACGGCTTGCAAACATGGTCTGGGACAGGCCCAGAAAAACCTAGACTTCTAGGGCTGCTCCATGGCGACGATTTTTATAACGGATTTCAATGTCTGGCCCTTGGTCACGCCAAACCTGCGGGCGGTTTCATTCAAACTGGAAACCACGCCCGTTTCAAAGGCAGATGTGGCATTGCCGATTTCACAGCTCATACAGTCCAGAACCACCGCAGCAATGTCTGTGACATCCAGTGCAGGAAGCCGTGACAACCCGATATCATTTTTGCCACCACCAGCATCTGAAAAGCTGACAAACCGCGCATTGGCTTTACAGGCGCGGGCGGGGTCTCCGCCAATCAATCCGCCGTGGGAACCAGTGACGATAAAGCGTCCCGCATCATTAATTGTGATCAATGACGCAGAATCCACACAAAGCACGGCGGTATCCCCGACCCGTGTTTCAAAGCGCGATTCGGGGGCAGGGGCGAGCATTCCAACGGGGGATGGGGCGTTTTCCAACAAAGCCACTGCGGATTTTGCAGATTGCCCCGCTGTGATGCCCAAGGTTGCCGCGGCGGAGTTAACATAGGAGATCACGCCGTTTTCAAACGCATCCCGCGCGGACCCGATTTCCGCACTCATGCAATCCACGCAACACCCTGCCATGCCCACATCCCCAAGGGCGCGAACCCCTGCGATTCCTGCATCATTCAATCCTTTGCCCGCGTCATTTAACACCACAGCCCGCAGCCCGGCCCGCGACGCATAAGCCGCCGCAAACATACCACCGTGCGAACCAGACACTGCAATACATCCCCGCACAGAGTCGGGGGATTCCGCGCCAATATCCGTAATGGAATCATAGAATCGTGGATCAAAAGTCATGGGATCAGGATATTTTGTTTGACAGCTTGGGGCAATATGTTCCTACTATCAAAACAAACGTTCCGATTAAAGGAATGAGGGAGGAATTTTGTGAATACCGAAGCGCCAGTAGGCTCGATTGCGCGTGCGCAATGCGTATTAAGCGCCTTGGCCCGCCAGCCCCTTGGGGCCAGCCTGACCGAAATCATGGCGCAAACAGAGTTCACCAAAACCACCACCCATCGGGTGCTCGCTTCCTTGCAAGAGGTAAATTACGCCTATCAAGATCCCGACACCCGCAAGTATCATCTGGGCAGCGCTTTGGCCGCTTTGTCGCGGATCGCCAACCGCTCTGATCTGGCAGCTCTGGCCAAACGCAGCATGACGCGCATTGCCCAAGCCTCGGGGGATACGGTATTTTTATCCGCACCAGAGGGCGCGGTTTCCATCTGCGTGCGCCGCGAATTGGGCGCGTTTCCCATCCGTACCCTGACGTTGGATGCGGGGAACAGGGTGCCCCTTGGGGTCGGCGCATCGGGACAGGCGCTTTATGCGGTGACGCCGAAAGCGAAACGCATGGCGGCGGCGCAGGCCAATGTGGCCTGGATGGCAGAATATAATTACACCCCCGACAGCGCCGAGGCTTTGGCCGAAGATTTTCAGACCCGTGGTTATGCACTGAACCCTTCGATCCCCGTGCCCGGGATGAGCGCCGTGGCCCTGCCGATCCAGACCAGTAGCGGACGTCTGTGTGCCGCCATCGGCATCGGCGCCATAAACGAGCGGATGACCAAAACCCGCATCGAGGATGAGTTGATCCCGCTACTGCGCGAAGAAGTTACGCTATTATCCAAGAAATTCAGCGTCCTAGAGCAGGAGGGGTTATTTTGAACCTGTCGAATTTTGACCGCGATGCCGGAATGGCCCGACTGACCATGATGGAGCGGATTCGCGCCTTTGAAGAAACCGCACGCCGCGCCGCGGTGGATGAGGAACTGGTGCTCGGTGCCATTCACCTGTCCATCGGGCAAGAGGCCGTCGCCGCTGCGGTGATCGAACGGCTGCGCATTGACGATTACATTCTGTCCACCCATCGCGGACATGGTCACACGTTGGCCAAAGGTGCAAAACCCGAGGCGATGATGAAGGAATTACTGGGCCGTGAAGGGGGCTGTTGCGGGGGCAAAGGCGGCTCCATGCATATCGCGGATTTCGGGGTGCGGATGCTGGGGGCAAACGGGGTTGTCGGTGCCAATATCACCATTGCGGCAGGGGCTGCCCATGGCATCAAACTGCTGGGGGACGATCAGGTCGTGGTTTGTTTCTTCGGCGATGGTGCCGCCAATCGCGGACCGTTTCTTGAAGGGGTGAATTGGGCAGGGGTTTTCAACCTGCCGATCCTGTTTGTCTGCGAGGATAACCAGTATTCCGCATCGACCCTGACTAGCACTATGACCTCTGGTAATGTGGCGGATCGCGCGCGCGCTTTGGGTCTGCGCACTACGGAAGCTGACGGGAATGACGTCACAACACTCGCGGCAACTGCGGCGGAAATCACCGATCGAATCCGTGAAACAGGCACGCCGGAATTCCTGCTGGCCAAAACCTATCGGATTAGCGGCCACACCTATTTTGATCCTGCCACTTATCGCCCCGAAGGCGAGGCAGATCACATGCGTGACACCAACTGCCCGATTGCCCGACTGCGCACGGAATTGGCAGCGGCAGGTGTAGCGGATGCAGATATGGATGCACTGCGCCGCGCCGCTGCGGATGAAATGGACTCCGCCCTGGATGCCGCCCGCGCAGCCCCTTGGCCTGCCGATACAACTGCCTTCATAGATGTCCAAGACATCGGCTCCCCCGCACAAGAGGCTTTTTGATGACCATCATGACCTATGCCGATGCCGCCAAACTGGCCATTGCCCAAGCCATGCGCGCCGACCAAACAGTCTGGTGCGTGGGCGAGGATTTAGGCCGTGGCGGTGTGTTCAAACAATACAACGGATTAGTCGAAGAATTCGGCCCAGAGCGCATTTCAGACGCGCCCATTTCTGAAGCCGCCATCATGGGGGCAGCCTTTGGTGCCGCCATGGCTGGCACGCGGCCTATCGTGGAAATGCGTTTTGCCGATTTCGCGCTTTGTGCCACGGATGAGCTGGTTAACCAGATTGCCAAGGCGCGGTTCATGTTCGGCGGGCAAAGCCGTGCGCCCATGGTCATCCGCAAGCCAATGGGAATGTGGCGCTCCTCGGCAGCGCAACATTCGCAATCGCTGGAATCTTGGTACGCTCATATTCCGGGTCTGGTGGTTTGTTGTCCTGCCACGCCGCAAGATAATTATTCCATGATGCAAGCCGCCATCGCCTGTGATGATCCGGTTGTCTATCTGGAGCACAAAAACATCTGGGCGGTTGAGGGCGAAGTGGACACCAGCCAGACCGCAGAATTTGGCAAAGCCGAACTGCGCCGCGCAGGGGCCGACGTGACCTTGGTTTCGTGGTCTCAGACCGCCAATCTGTGCTGTGACGCCGCTGAAATGCTGGCCCGCGACGGAATCGACGCCGAAGTGATTGACCTGCGCAGCATATGGCCTTGGGATAAGGCGGCGGTGCTGGACAGTGTGCGCAAAACGGGGCGGCTGTTGGTGGCCCACGAATCTGTTTCTGTTGCGGGTTTTGGTGCCGAAGTAGTCGCCACTGTGGCCCAGACTGTTCCCCTGAAAACCCTGCCCAAACGTTTGGGTAGCCCGCGCGGGCTAATCGCCTATGCGCCAAACCTTGAAGACCAAATGCGCGTGACGGCACCAATGATTTCTGACGCCGCCCGCTCAATGATGGAGACTGTACCCGCATGACCAATTCCAATGAAATGACAGGGGGCGAGGCGCTGGTCCGCATGCTTTTGGCCCATGGTGCGGGGCCGATGTTTGGCATGGGCGGGTTTCAACTGCTGCCGTTTTATGATGCGGCGCGGCGTCTGGGGCTGGATCACAATCTGATCAATGACGAACGCTGCGCGGTGTTTGCAGCGGACGCCTATGCCAAAGTGTCAGGCCGTGTTGGGCTGGTGGATGCCACACTTGGGCCAGGGGCGACAAACCTTGTCACCGGCCTCGTTGAGGCCTTGAACGCAGGCAGTCCGATGGTTGCGATTGTCGGCGATGCGCAACGGGATCATGCGGGTAAAAACATGACTCAGGAAACCGACCAAGTGGCGATACTGCGTCCCGCCTGCAAAGAATTACTGCGGATTGAGTCGATCCAGCGCATTCCCGAAATCATGCGCCGCGCCTTTGAAGTGGCCACTTCCGGCCGTCCCGGACCTGTGATTGTTGACGTGCCGGAAGACATCGCACATGGGATGTGGGGTTTTGAAGACGGTGATTTCGACGTCGATCCCGCCCATGAAGCCGCGCCAGCCCTACGCTGCCGTCCTGCGGCGGAACCTTTGGCAAAAGCCGCGCGGATGATCGAGGACGCAAAACGCCCGATCCTGTTGTGCGGCGGCGGCATTCATATTTCCCAAGCCACCGAGGCCGTGACCCGTTTTGCCCAGGACAACGGCATCCCCGTCGCCCACACCATGAGCGGCAAGGGCGCGATTGCCTGCACCGATCCGCTTTCGGCGGGGCTGTACGGGCGTTATGACCGAATTGCGAATGATCTGATTGCAGCATCGGACTGTATTATTGTTGCGGGGTGTAAACTGGGTGAAATCGCCACCAAACGTTTCACCATCCCGCAAAAAGGCCAGACGGTAATCCACCTTGATAACGTCCCCGAAGAAATGGGCCGCACCTATCAGCCGACGGTGAAACTATGGGGCGATGCCCGCGACGGGTTGAACGATCTAAGCGATGCCATGGCCAAAGGGGCTGCGGACCAGCGGGCAGGGCGCGCGGATTATCTGGCTGAAATTCCTGTGAAAATGCAGGTCTGGCACGATGAAGTCGCCGCCGAACGTCTATATTCTGATGAAACCCCGATCAATATGGCGCGGCTGATTACCGAGTTGAACAATCATTTGCCCGAAGACGGCCACCTGATCGCAGACGGCGGGTTTGCGGCCCATTGGGGCGGCTTGCTGTTCAATTCCAAGCAGGCGCGTCGCACCTTTGTGCCGGATCGGGGTTTTGCGTCAATCGGCTACGGCTTGCCCGGTGCAATGGGCGCACAACTGGCCAATCCGGACGCTGTGGTTGTAGGCTTGACGGGGGACGGCGGCTTTAACATGGTGCTGGGCGAGTTGGAAACCGCGCGGCGCATGAAGCTGGGGATCACCGTGATTGTGGTGAACAACGCGGCCTCTGGCTATGTGAAAGCGCTGCAACATTTGATGTACGGAGAAGGAAATTACCAAAGCTCGGATCTGGCAGAGACAAATTATGCCAAACTGGCCGAAGCAATGGGCTGTCACGGCATAAGGGTGGAGGACCCTGCCCATATCGCGGGTGCCCTGAAAGCGGCCTTTGCGGAAAAAGACCGGCCCAGCGTAATTGACGTTATGGTGACCCGCGATCCGGCGAAAATGCTGCCGGCAGTGGATAACCGGACAGTTCAAGTCAAGAAAGGCGATCGTGTGGCCTAATACACACGGCATTTATTGGGAGGAGATGCTAAAATGAAAAGCAAATTTACACTTGTGGCCTGTGCCGCAACCTTGATGGCCACCACGGCCAGTGCGAAGGACATCGAGATGCAGTCGATTTTCCCGCAGTCATTACCACTGCTTGGAAAACCGGCTTGGGATATTTCGGAAAAAGTTGATGAACTAACCGCGGGCGGGATTCATTTTGACGTGAAAGCACCCGGCGAAATTGTTTCAACGGGCGAAGTTTGGGACTCCGTTTCAACGGGGGCAGTGGAAAGTTCATGGTACTCCATCGGATTTGCCGAAGGCGTGGTGCCATCTGCCCCGCTGTTCACCACATTCCCTTTCGGGCCTGACATCAAAGAATACGCCGCATGGTGGTATTACGGCGGCGGTCAGGAAACTTGGGCTGGTATCACCGAGGCGAAATACAACATCAAGACCTTGCATTGTTCCACCTTGGTGCCCGAAGCATCCGGCTGGTTCCGCGATGAAATCAAAACGCTGGATGACCTGAAGGGCAAGAAAATGCGCTTCTTTGGTCTGGGCGCATCGGTCATGGGGAAACTGGGTGTTGAAGCCCAATCCATGGGGCTGGCCGATACCATGTCTGCCCTGAACACCGGTGCGATTGACAGTGCGGAACTGGGCTTTCCCTTCCTCGACAATATGGTGGGCATGTTCGATCACGCCAAACATTATTACTTTCCGGGCTGGCATCAGCAAACCAGCTTTCTAAGCGTGATCATCAATCTGGACACTTGGAACGACCTAAGCGCGCAGGAACGGGCGATTATTGAAACCGCCTGTGAAGCCCAAGTGCTAAAAACCATGGCAGAGGGTGAAGCGGTTCAATTAGAACCCCTCGCCAAAATGCAGCGTGAAAACGGTGTGATGGTGCATGAGTGGCCACCTGAAATCCTGTCCGCCTACGAATCCGCATGGACCGAAGTTGCGGCAGAAAAATCCGCAGCGGATGCAGATTTCAAAACCACTTGGGAGAACATTCAAACCTTTCGCGAAAACTACGCAGAGTGGAAGAACATCGGCTACCTGAAATAAGCCGTTCACATCCCGATCTGGCAGCATTTCCTGCCAGATCGGATTGCCCACAAGGGGAGGGACATGGAAACAAGCCTGAAAATTGCAGCGGCACTGACGTCCCTGTGCGAATGGGCGGCGCGGCTAGCGGCGGTGCTGTTGTTCGCATTGGTCGCGGTCATCATCTATGACGTGGTCGGACGCAAGTTTTTTTCAACTGGGTCTTTTATTCTGCAAGAACTGGAATGGCACATCCACGGCGTCATTGCCGTCTTTGCCTTTGGCTATGCCTATACCCGTGATGCCCATGTGCGTATTGACGTGGTTGCAGACCGCATGAATAGCCGCTTCCGCTTATGGCTGGAATTGGCTGTGGTGGTACTGCTTGTGATCCCTTTCTTCCTGTTTATCGCGTGGTACGGCTATGAATTTGCCCTGCGCGCCTTTGAACGGGGCGAAGGCGCAAACGGCGGGCGCGGGTTGCCAAACCGCTGGATTATCAAATCAGCCGTGCCGATTTCGGCACTTCTGACCATTGCAGGCTGCACAGCCGTAGCGCTGCGCCTGTTTGCCGTTTTGAAACGCCCCGACCTTATCACCTCCGCCTTTGTTGAAAGAGGCCTATGGAAACGTTAACCGAATTCCTGCCCGCAATTATGTTTCTAAGCCTGATTGCAGGGCTGTTTACCGCTTTGCCCGTGCCAATTGTACTGGCTGCAATCACGCTGATCTTTGCCATTATCGCACTGGCCTTGGGCGAAATGCGCTTTGTGCATCTGTCTTTGGTGCCCACGCGGATTTACGGCGGTGTCATTGACAACGCCGTGCTGGTGGCCGCTCCAATGTTCATCTTTATGGGCGTGGTGATGGAAAAAACCCGCATTGCCGAGGACCTGTTACTGACCCTGCAAAAACTGTTGGTGCGGGTGCCCGGTGGTCTGGCATTGGCAGTTGTTCTGATGGGAACAATCCTTGCAGCGGCAACGGGTATTATCGGGGCATCAGTCGTAATGCTGACGGTGATGGCCCTGCCCACCATGATGCGGGCGGGTTATTCTGCCCCTTTGGCTACTGGCACGGTGGCAAGTGCGGGCACTTTGGGCATTCTCATTCCACCCTCGGTCATGCTGGTATTTATGTCCGATCTGTTGTCCCTAAATCTTGCCAAAGTGTTTGTGGCAGCTTTCCTGCCGGGGCTGTTCCTAGCCGGTGTTTATCTGATTTATTTGTTTGTCCGTGCCCTGCTGCGCCCAGGTGAAACACCTGTGCCCCGATCCCTGTCGGTTGACGAAAAAGACGGCCTGTGGCTTGAAGCATTGATCTCGGTCTCTTTTCCGTTGATCCTGATCGTTGCAGTCCTTGGCTCCATCATCGGCGGCTTTGCCAGCCCGACCGAGGCCTCTGGCGTCGGCGCGTTCGCGGCCCTTTTGCTGGGCCTGATACGGGGTCGCATTTCGTGGAAAGTTCTGGGCGACGCCACGGACAGTTCCCTGCGCACCATTGCACTGCTATTCTTCATCTTCGCCACCGCCACCGCCTTTTCCTACATCTTTCGTAAAATTGGCGGGGATGACCTGATCGTTGATCTGGCCCGCAGCCTGAACCTTGGGGACTGGGCCTTGTTATTTACCATGATGGCAATGGTTTTTGTCATGGGGTTCTTCTTTGACTGGATCGAAATCACGCTTATTTTATTGCCTATTTTCGCACCCATCGTCGATCTGATGGATCTGGGCGAACATATTGCCAAAGCTGATCTGGTCTATTGGTTTACCATTCTTGTGGCCGTGAATTTACAGACCTCTTTCCTGACACCGCCCTTTGGATTTGCGCTGTTTTACATGAAAGGAGCAGCGGGTGATCTGGTGGAAATGCGCGACATTTACCGAGGCATCATCCCCTTTGTGTTGCTGCAAGTGGCAGTGCTGTTCATCTTGATCTGGCAACCGGAACTGGCCATGTGGCTGCCAAATAAGGTGCTGGGGCATTGACCCGCCTTGCCGGAAAACGCGCGGTTATCATTGGCGCAGGATCGGCAGGGGAAGGCTGGGGCAATGGCAAAGCCACAGCCGTTCTGTTCGCCCGCGAGGGAGCGCGCGTACTGTGTGTGGACCGCTCTGAAGCTGCCGCCCAAGAAACCGCCGCAATCATCCGCAGCGAGGGCAATCAGGCCGAGGTTCTGGTAGCTGATGTTTCAGACCCCGATGCAGGCCAGTTGGTGGCAGACACAGCAACCAAGCTCTGGGGCGGGATCGATGTGTTCGATTACAACGTAGGCATCAGCCAGCAAGGCGGCGTCCTTGACACCACTGATGCGGATTGGGACCGCGTGTTCGACATCAACCTGACAGGTGCCATGCGCATGACCCGGGCCGTCTTGCCGATGCTGCGGGCGCAAAAAAGTGGCGCGCTGATTTATGTCTCCTCTCTGGCTGCGGTGTATTCCGCACCCTATAGTTACGTGTCTTATGAAGTGTCCAAAATGGCACTGGTTCGCTTTGCCAAATCCGTAGCCCACGAAAATGCCACCTATCAAATCCGCGCAAACACTATTTTGCCGGGTGTAATCGACACCCCGCACGTCACCGCATTTGTAGACCAGAAAACCGACCCCACCGAACTGGCCAAACGCCGCGCCGCCATGGTTCCCATGGGTCGCCAAGGAACCGCATGGGACATCGCCAAAGCCGCACTGTTCCTAGCCTCGGACGACTCTGACTATGTGACGGGGGTGGAATTGAAGGTGGATGGTGGACTGACGGCTTGAAGGCGTCAGTAGTTTACATAATCTAGATTATGCGTTTTTTGTGCAAATTTGGACGGCATGGTAAAAGCCTCGTCTGACGGCAAAATCCTCACTAAGACTTCCACACATTCTGGTGCAGTTGACATCATGAATGATGGCATTTCACCCTACTGTGTCTTGCCGTAAGATATTGTCCTTTCAACGGCCCCCGAGCATTTCAAACCCTTCTCACCAACCGCTTCCGTGAAATTTTTCGCTTAACTATCTGTTTTATAACAATTTACAAGCATAGAGATTTTCATGCTCAAAGTTACTTGACTAGGTGAAAGGATTAATCAATAGTCAATATACCGAAGGGTAGATTACTAATACCCGATGGTATATTCGATACGATGTGATCGATAAGTCTGTTGCGTTCGGGAGGGAAAGCAATGAATGGTAGTGGCACGGCAATAAGATGGGCCAACACGAATAGCCTGCAGGGTTCGGTGCGTCTGATAGACAGTGTGCTTGCGTCTAATCTGATGCTAAACGATACATTGACGCAGGGCGTGCCGGATCTATCCATCGAAGAAAACGCAGGGGAGGGTAGCTTGGATATGAAGGATGAAATAGCCGAGTATAAACGCAAGCGCATCCTTGAGGCCGCAATCTCGCTGTTTGACGCGCACGGATTTTCACAAACAACCGTCCACGCCATTGCAAAAGACCTCGGGTATACCAAACCGTTTGTCTATTCGTACTTTCCGAACAAAACTCAAATTCTGGTTGAGATTTGTCTGCTCTCCCTCACCCAGTCAAAAGCTGCCATCGACACCGCAGTGACTGAATCCGATACTCCGCGGGATCAGCTTCGTGCTGCTGTCGAAGGACTTGCTCTGGCTGTGATAGACAACCAGAAAAGCGTTAACATCTTTGATCGCGAAGAGAAGTATCACGACGAAGAAACGCGCAAGGTGGTGTTGGATTATCAGGGCTACCTTACCCGTATGCTGACGCGCATTATTACCGAAGGCAACCAACGCGGCGATTTTGACTGTGACGATATCCCGTCTGCAGTTTTCGCGATTGGTGGCATGGTCAGCTGGATCAGGCGCTGGTACGTGCCAAGCGGCAGGCTCGGGCGGGAAGCTGTCGCTGCCGCGCAGGGCGACATTGCCCTGCGAATTGTGCGTGAAGCCCCCCCGAATTAGGCAACCTACGGGCGTCAGGACGGTACCGACCCCGACAAACCTTAACATTCAATCAACAGAAGATACCTCCGGATGCCAGCCGGAGCAAAGGAGCCGTGTATGCCATCGTTATGGACACCAGAACAGACTGCCTTTCGCGACGAGGTCCGCCATTTCCTGCGTGAGAACCTGTCAGCGGGCACCCGCCAGAAGGTCAGAAACGGGCTGGCACTGTCCCGGCAGGATCACGAAGACTGGCACGACGCACTTGCCGCGAAAGGGTGGTATGCGGGGTTCTGGCCAAAGGAATACGGCGGGCAAGGCTGGGATGCTGCGCAAACCTTTATTTTCAATGACGAATACGCCTATCACGGCGCTCCTTGGGTGCTGCCTTACGGTGTGAATTACGTTGGTCCGGTGATTTTCACCTATGGTAACGCAGCGCAAAAAGCGCGGTTTCTGCCCGACATCGTGGCAAATAAAGTGAGGTTCTGTCAGGGATATTCCGAACCGAACGCCGGGTCGGACCTAGCCAGTTTACGCACCCGCGCAGTGAAAGACGGCGATCACTACATCGTTAACGGCTCAAAACTCTGGACCAGTCACGCGCATTTTGCGGATTGGATTTTTTGCCTTGTTCGGACCGATACGGACGCCAGACCACAGGCAGGGATCAGCTTTTTGTTGATCGACATGAAAACCCCCGGAATTGAGGTCCAGCCGATCACCACAATTGAAGGGCATCATCATGTTAACGCGGTGTTTTTCTCGGATGTGAAGGTTCCGGTGGAGAACCTTGTCGGGGAAGAAAACATGGGTTGGACCTATGCCAAATTCCTACTGGGTCATGAACGTATGATTTCGGCGGAAACCGGAAAAACCCGGCGTCATCTTGAACGGGCAGAGGTTTTGGCCGCTGAACGGGGATGGCGCGATGACCCGGGTCACCGCACACAGATGGCGCGGTTCAATATCGACCTGAAGGCGCTGGAATGGCTAACTTTACGCTTGGTTCAGACCGTCGATCAGGGCGCACCCGGGGCTGAAGCCTCGATGTTGAAAATTCGCGGAACAGAGCTGCAACAACGGATCGGTGAATACGCTTTTGACGTTTTGGGAATTGAGGGCGGCGCGTTTGACATCGCTGAACCAGAAAATGACGAAACGCCGCTGTCGGGGATCGCAAGGGACATGCTGTTGCAGAAAGCGACGACAATTTGGGGCGGCTCGAATGAAATCCAACGCGGTATCGTCGCAAAACACGAATTGGGATTACGGTGATGGAATTCACTCTCACAGAAGAACAACGCATCCTGCGGGACACTTTGGGCCGCTTCATGGAGACAGGCCAACGCGACACCCCCATGACCGAACGCTGGAAGGCGCTTGCCGAACTGGGGGCCTTGGGGATCGGGTTCACCGAAGACGAGGGTGGTTTGGGCGGCGGCCCGCGCGAAATGGAACTGGTTCTAGAAGCCGCCGGACAGCACCGCCGCACGGAACCACTGATCGACGCGCTGGCCATTCCGGGTGCCGCACTGGCAAAGATCAACCCCGATCGTCTGGCAGAAATCGTTTCAGGCGACACGATGACAATTGCAGCCTTTGCCGAAGAAAATGACCCAGAAGGAACTGCCCCGCGATTACAATTTCGAAATGGTATATTGAGCGGAAGTAAATCTTTGGTCCCAAGCGGGGCTGGCGCATCGCAGATCCTTGTCTCGGCGCTAGAGAGCGACAGATTGGTTTTGGCCGAAGTAACGGCGCACGTCGCCGACCTGCAACCGATGATGGGTGGCCAAACCGGTGTCCGACTACAGTTTCAAGACACACCGGCAACCGTTCTGGCAGAGGGCGCGCATGCCGCAGAAGCGATCAAAGCTGGATGGCGCCGGGGACTGCATGCGGCCTGCGCTTTAGCGCTGGGAACCGCACGCAGCCTGTTTGACGAAACTTTGGCTTATGTGCGCGTACGGGAACAATTCGGACAGCCTATCGGCAGTTTTCAAGTTATTCAGCACCGGATGGCCGACATGATGATTGCCATCGAGGAAGCCCGCGCACTGATCGACATGGCACGCCACACCCTGCAAAGTGACGGCCCCGATCTTGACCTGATCATGGCCCGCACAGGGGTACTTGAGCGCTGTGCTTTGGTTGGCCGCGCGGCGATTCAGCTTCACGGTGGCATCGGTATGTCTGAAGAAATGCCGCTTGGGCGCGGGTTTCGAAACCTCAAAATCCTACAAGGCCGCTTTGGCGGTGAAATCCACAACTGGGCTGCATTGCGCAAAGCCCTTTGACGAAACAAAAACGGAACAATTCTATGCCTCTTTTTGATAACTATGAAGCTCTCAGTTTCTCTCGGGAGGGTCGCATTCTGACCATCACGATGAATTTGCCAGACACATTGAACGCGATGGACGGGCAGTTGCATTCAGAAATGTCGCGCGTGTTCATTGACGCGAATGAAGACCCTGAAAGCGACATCGTTGTACTGACTGGCGCTGGACGCTGTTTTTCTGCTGGTGGTGACATCAACTGGATGCAGGAAGCTGTGGACAATCCGGCGGCCTTCAAACGAACAGCTATCGAGGCCAAACGCATCCTGTTTTCACAGCTTGATCTGGAAAAACCGCTGATCGCAAGGGTCAACGGCCACGCCATGGGGTTGGGCGCCAGTCTGGCGCTGTGTTGTGACGTTGCTATCGCAGCAGACTCCGCCAAAATCGGTGATCCGCATGTTGCTGTCGGGCTGGTCGCAGGGGATGGTGGTGCGCTGCTCTGGCCTCAGATGATCGGCTATATGCGCGCCCGCGAATACCTGCTGACAGGCGATGCCATTCCGGCGCAAAAAGCCGCTGAAATGGGGCTTTTGACACGGGCCGTTCCTGACGACACGCTGGATACAGAGGTCTATGATCTGGCCCGACGCCTTGCCGCAGGTGCCACCCAAGCGATCCGCTACACCAAGATTGTCACCAACCTCGCGCTTAAACAGGTTGTGCATGCCCATGCGGATGCAGGGATCGGCTATGAGGTGCTGACCAACGAAACCAAGGACCACGCCGAGGCTGTTGCCGCGTTTCGCGACAAGCGCAAGCCTGTGTTCACTGGCAGCTGATAATCCGCGATCGGAAATGAGTCACACTATGACGGATCTCTACACACACCAAAACAATTGGCAGCTTAACCTGCCTGCGGGTCAGGCCGAAGCCTATTTCGCTTCGGGCGCGTGGGAGCAGGTGACGGTGGCAGAAGCCGCACGCGAGCGTGCCCGCCGCACGCCCGACAGGGTGGCTTTGCAGGCTGAAAACGGCGCGTTGACCTACTCCGACGCCGTCGAGCAGGGTGAGGCCTTGGCGCGCGCGCTGCTTGACCTTGGGCTTCGACCCGGTGACACGCTGGCGTTTCAGTTGCCGAACTGGTTGGAAACGGCCGTGATCAACCTTGCCTGTGCTTTCGCGGGACTTGTGGTCAATCCTGTCATTCCAATTTATCGTCAGGCCGAACTGCGCGTTATCCTTAAGGACGCACGCGCACGGCTGATCTTTATTCCTCAGGTGTTTCGCAACGTAGACTTTGGCGCCATGTTGTCCGAAGCCCGCCCTGATCTGCCCGAGCTTGCCCATGTTGTTCAGGTGCGTGGCGACGGTGACGGGTTACAGCCGCTGATCAAACATGGCCGAACTTTGAAGACACCTCTGCCAAAGGTTCCACCCGAAAGCGCCAAGATGCTGATCTACACGTCGGGGACAACGGGTTTGCCGAAGGGTGTGATCTATGGGCACGCACAGGCCAAAGCCTCAATCGCCTATTCGTTTGACGCTTGGGGCCTTGAATCGGATGGCACCGTTACCGTGGTTCCAACTCCGGTTACCCATGTAACCGGATATGCGCACGGGCTGGAAGGCCCATTTCTGCTGGGCACGCGGACAATCCTGATGGAGCGTTGGGAAGCCGCTGAAGCGGTCGCGCTGATTGACCAATACAGCGCGGCATACATGATAGGCGCAACCCCGTTTCTCTCTGAAACCCTCAAGGCGGCACAGAGCGCGCAAACGCACCTGCCATCTTTGAAGGTCTTCGCTTGTGGCGGTGCAGAAGTCCCGCCCGATCTGATCCGCCGCGCCAATTCATGGTTTGCCAATGCTGTTGCCACACGGGTTTTCGGCGCTTCAGAAGTTCCCATGGTCACGCAAGGCTGCATCGAAAACCCTGAATTATCCGCCACCACCGACGGGCGTGTGTTTCGCTATGACGTCCGCCTGATAGACACAGCGGGCCGCAACATCCCCAACGGTAGCGAAGGCGAGATTATCGCCCGCGGACCGTCAATGTTTCTGGGATACACCGATCCAGACGCAACCGCCAAAGCTGTTGATACCGAAGGATATTTCCACACCGGTGACCTTGGGCGGTTAAGCGACGATGGGATCATTACCGTCACCGGACGCATAAAGGATCTGATTATCAGAGGCGGTGAAAACCTGTCAGCCAAGGAAATCGAAGACGCCCTTGCCCTGCACACTGGCATTGCGGATCTGGCTGTGGTGGGGGCACCCCATGAACGGTTGGGCGAATGTGTTGCGGTTTTTGTCGTAGCGGCTGACGGTCATGAAATGCCTGATACCGCCGCTTTGGGGCAGTTTTTGTCACACGCAGGTATCGCACCGCAAAAGCGGCCTGAATATGTTTTCAGCATTGATGCCCTGCCCCGCACCGCGTCTGGCAAGGTGCAAAAGCACCTGCTGCGAAACGAGGTGAAAGCGCGCCTTGGCGACCGTCACAAACACCAAGCCGCCACCGACAGAACCTAGCAAGGACACAGCAGATGCAAAGCAGAAGCAGGCCAATGGACACGGCACCAATGCGGGCACTGGCGCGGATCGCCGACAGGATCGTGGCCGTAACCGCTTGGATTGCCACAGTCACAGTCATCATCATGTGCCTGCACGTCAGTGTCTCGGCGTTGATGCGCAGCGTGCTGAACATTACGCTGCCGGGCACAGTCGAAATTGTGATGTATTATTACATGGTACTGGTCGCCTTCCTGCCGTGGTCGATGGCGCAAAAACTGGGCGAGCATGTGACTGTTGACCTGCTTACAGCACTGCTGTCCGACCGCGTTTTGGGTTGGCTGCAATTTGCGGTGGATCTGTTTTCGGCTGCTGTCACAGGCGTAATCTGCTGGGCCTTGGTCAGCATGGCACTGCGCCAGAGCGCGCTTGGCCAGATCGTTGAAACCGGCTGGTTCGGGCTGCCGGTTTGGCCCGCACGCTGGCTGGCGGCCTTGGGATGTGGCGCGATGGTGTTTGTCCTGTTTGTGCAAATTATCAGCCGCCGCCGCTTGCCGACCAACAGTTTAACCAAGCCGGAGGTTGCGCTGTGAACGTAGAAGTTGGACTTGCCGCTCTTGTTATTCTTACGGGTTTGCTTGCCCTGCGAGTGCCAATCGGCATCGCGCTGGTTGCTGTGGGTGCGGGCGGTATCTACTATTTGCGCGGCTTTGGTCCCGCTTTTGGGATGCTGCGTTCTGTTCCGTTTGATTTCACGGCCCACTGGACGCTTTCCGCGGTACCGATGTTTGTGCTGATGAGTGCGATTGCTTCCCATTCCGGCCTGACAGCCGATCTTTATGCTTCGATGCGGCTTTGGTTTGGACGGCTGCCCGGCGGGCTGGCCATCGCCACCAGTTTTGCGGGCGCGGGGTTTGCGGCCATCTGTGGTTCTTCGCTGGCCACCACCGCTGCTATGGGGCGCATTGCCGTACCGGAAATGGTAAAGGCAGGATATGATAAGAGTCTTGCCGCAGGCTGTGCAGCGGCAGTCGGAACTGTCGGCGCGTTGATCCCGCCCTCAATCCTGATGGTTCTTTATGCACTTTTCGCGCAGGTTTCAGTCGGAAAAATGCTGGTTGCAGGGCTATTGCCCGGCCTGCTGACAACCCTTGCCTATGCGCTGATGATCGGGATCCGTTGCCATTTGAACCCAAGCCTTGCACCCAAAGTTGACATGTCTGGTGTGACCCTGCGGGACAAAGCTGCCAGCCTGCGCCGCATCTGGCCGGTGGGTCTGATCGCCACAATGGTTGTGGGCGTGATCTATGGCGGTATCGCAACCGCAACCGAGGCAGGCGCAATCGGTGCAGTCGCCACTGCTTTGGTTGCCTTTACCCAGCGCACCCTTGATCGCAAAGGTCTGATGGAATGCGCACGGGAAACAGTGGTGATCACAGCAACGCTGCTGCTGATCGGTATAGGTGCCACCCTGTTGGCCCAATTTCTGGCCTTATCCGGTGTGCCGCGTTTCCTTTCAGCTGCGTTGCAGGACATCACCACAAACCATGTGGCCATCATTTTGATCTGTTGTCTTATCTATCTGGTGATGGGCGCGTTTCTGGACACGATCGGGATCATGTTGCTGACCCTGCCCATCCTAATTCCCATCTTCAAACAGCTTGGTGTGAACGAAATCTGGGCCGGAGTGATCCTGGTCAAGATGCTGGAAATCGGGCTGCTCACCCCGCCTTTGGGGATGAATGTATTCGTTATGAACCGCGTTTCAGCGGACAGCATAAAACTGGGCACCATCTTTAAAGGCGTCAGTTGGTTTCTGCTCGTCGAGGTGGTGATCATGGCAATCCTAATTCTTATCCCGTCCGTAATCCTGTTCCTGCCGTCCATGATGATCGGCTGACCCCTATTACCCTATGGCGTGTGCCAAGAATGCAAACGCCAGATTTTTTAAACAGAGAGGAGACCCTAATGAAATTCACGAAAATCCGGCGTCATGGCTCCGCCCTTGCACTGATGGCTGTTGCCGCTGCAACGGCGGCATCGGCAGAAACTGACCTGCTGTTTGGCACCTATGTGTCAGACACAACCCAACTTAATATCGCGGGCTTCAACCCCTACGTCAAAACCCTGCAAGACAGTGGCGAATTCAACGTCACATCCCTGACCGACGGGGCCGTTGTAACAGCCCGCACAACGCTACCGGGGTTGGCTGACGGGGTTGTAGACCTGACTTATATTCCTGCGGTGTACTATCCGGCTGAACTGCCCGTGACGAATGTTTTCGTCAATCTGGGGGCAACGATGTCTAACGTACCTGCGGCCATCGGTGCGATCATCGAGGTATCCAAGCTGGACTGTCCGCAATGTGAAGCGGAAGGCGAGAAGATGAATTTCGTCGATCTGGGGTCTTGGTCGCTGACGCCTTACCGCCTGTTATGTGCGAAGCCGGTAAAAACGGCACAAGATGTGAACGGTCTTCGTATCCGCGCCGCCGGTCATACCATTGCTATTGTCAACGCGATGAACGCCACGCCCACAAACGTCCCCTCGTCCGAGGTTTATGAAGTGGTCCAGCGCGGTCAGGTCGACTGTGTCTTTGCGCCCATCGCATGGTTGGATGAATACGCATTGGGAGAGTTGGTGCAAAATGTAACAATGGTCTCTGCGGGCACCATCCCATCCGCTGCGGCCTTCGCCTTTCGCCGTGACAAGTGGAACGAGCTGACCACGGCGCAACGACAGGTGCTGCTGGACGCAGCCCCCATGGCAGTGGCCGGTGCATTGTTCGGAACACAAGGATCAGACATAAGTGCGCTTGAACGGCCAGGCGTAGAGTTCAACGTGACCGAAGCCAGCGCAGATCTGCAAGCGATCATTGATACGGCGATCGAAACACAAGTGGTCAGCGCTGTACAAACCGCCAAAGACGCTGGTGTGAAAGATGCACAAGCATTGGTTGACCGCTACCTTGCAACATACGAACGGTGGCAGGCTCTGGTGGAAGGCGTCGATACACCCGAGGCCTACGCACAGTTGCTACGCGACGAAGTCTATTCAAAGATCAAGGTCGAGTGATTGATCCCTGCGGTCACCCTGAAAGGGGTGACCGCATCGTCCTGTTGTTGAATAAGCCATCAACGTTCTGGTGTGGAGCCATGTTGTTCACCCAAATCTCAACAAACTTTCTACACCCACCGTTACATTTAACCCAAAGCCGTTCCAGTCAGGATTAATGTGACTGGTAGGGAAACAAACGCGAAAATCGTGTGGACAGCTATAATCGTAGACATCAATGGCGCATCGCCTCCCAATTGGCGCGCAAGTGTCAGCGCAGAAGACGCGGTGGAGATTGATCCAAAAATCACAAGGATGATAATATCTGCTTTTGACAAATCCACGCATAAGGCCAAACCCAAAACAATCAGCGGAAACACTAAAAATTTACCGACCATAGATACAACCAGTGGCACAGTTTTGCCTCTGGCCCCGTTGAAACTGACACTTGCTCCGACGCACATCAGCATAAGTGGCAAAGCCGCACTGCCCACAAGTGAGGTCATGCTATGAACAAACGGTATATGCGCATCGGTCACAAGATTGGTTAACAGTCCCAGACAGATCGCCAACACAACTGGATTGCGCACCGTATCCTTTAGAACACGCGCGCCAACAGACATGCCTTCGGGCTTTGGCAGCAAGCCGATCATCATCGGTACAATGGACACATTGGTCACAAGCGCTAGAATTGCGGTCGCAAGAGTGGCCGTTTCCAGACCCGTTTTACCATAAAGACTTTCGCACAGAGCAAGCGCGATAAAAGCGTTATGGCGCACTGAGCCTTGTAGCACCGAACTGGTTTCATCCGGCCCAATTCGCAAAATTCGGCAAGCGATAAAGGCCAGTGCCGCGACTAGGAAAAAAGCGCTGATAAGCACAATCGCAAAGGACCGTATGCGTTCACCGCCGAATTCTGCGGTTGAATTCATGTGGAATAGCAGGGCCGGTATCAATACCCAATACACCAGCTTGTCCGCCTGAACCCAAAAGGTATCACCAGGCAGGCCGAGCCGAAACAGGACATGGCCCAGGACCATAACGCCAAACACGGGCGCGATTGCAAGGATGACCTCCATGACTTAACTGCTCGCCTTGTTCGGATCCGCACACATAGTCATCTAGCCCCTACGCCGGGTATGGGTTGGGGGAGAGTGGGATTTTTGCAAAGATGCACATGGCCTCGATTGCGCGGACGGCATCGCTTGGGGATTTAAACACCGGAACACCAGCCGCATCAAAGATGTCATAAGCATCTTGCGCCATGCTGCGTGGCCCGTTCCAGCATACCACCACAGGTTTGGGCGAGATGTCCTGAATGCGTGCAATCTCCTCGGCTGCCAGCCTTGCGCCGGTTCCTGTAACGGCGGCCAGTGCCAGAATAAGGCTGTCTACCGCACTGTCCTGTGACACAGCAGACAGGGATTCCGCCAGACTTGCCGGTGCGTTTACGGCCGATCCCGTAACATCGACCGGATTTTGCAGGCTGGCGAATTCTGGTAAATGGGGTCGCATCTGCGCAACCGTGTCTTCAGACAGTTTGCCCACTTCCAGCCCACGTTCAAAACATCTATCCGCAATGAAAATACCCGCGCCGCCTGACACGGTTACCACACCGACTTTGGGGCCAGCGGGGCTCCTTCGACCCTGTAAGGCTTTCAGGCAAATGGCCATATCCCGCGCATCCTGCACATCAATCACGCCAAGGGCACGGAACGAATCTGGCGCAAAATCCGAACTCTTGGACAGGTTCGCAGTATGCGCCTGTGCCGCCAAAGCCCCCGCGGGAGAGTTCCCAACCTTCCAAAGCATAATCGGCTTTCCAAGGCTTTGCGCGCGCCGTGCAAGATCCGCAAAGCGGTTGAGATCTTTGAACCCTTCAACATAGGCACCGATTGCGGTGACTTCATCCATGCCCAGAAAGGCGTTCAGACAGTCTATTGAACTTAGGTCCGACTCATTTCCGGTGGAAATATAACGCGCGAAACCAATGCCGCGATCGTTCAAATCCATCACAAGTGAATTGCCAAATGCGCCGGACTGCGAGGTCAGTGCAAAACCACCCTTGGCGTAGGATAAACCATAAGGTGCCCCGAACCCCATGTGGATCGGAACAGAAATATTCATCAAACCCTGACAATTCGGCCCGATCAAAGTAACCCCAGCCGCGCGGGCTATATCACAGAGCGCAGCCTGACGTTTTGCACCCGCCTCTCCTGCTTCGGCGTAGCCTGCGGAAAACACGATGGCAAAGGGGATACCTTTTTCGCCTGCGGCCTTAATCCCGGCCTCAACATGCTGCGCCGGGATCGCAACGATCACCACATCGGGCACTGTCGGGGTATCAGCCAGAGAGCCATAACAGGGTAGCCCTGCCACCTCGGAGTATTTGGGATTGATCGGGTAAATTGCCCCCGAAAACCCTTGATTTTGCAAATGTGCAACGGGTTGTCCGCCAATCGCCTCGGGATTTGCCGATGCGCCCAGAACGGCCACGGCTTGGGGGGTAAAAAGACGATCCAGATTGCGCGAAACAGTCATGCTGCATGCTCCGCCAAGGTCAGCTTTGCAATATTCAACTGGTGTATTTGGCTTGTGCCCTCATACAGCCGGAACAAGCGCACATCGCGGTAGAACCGTTCGATACTGGAAAAATCGGCCACATAGCCAGAGCCACCAAAGATTTGCACGGCACGGTCAGCCACGCGTCCACACATTTCCGAGGCAAAATATTTGCACATTGAGGCATCCAGCTTGGTGTCCTCACCCTGATCCCGTTTGCGCGCGGTTTGCAGCACCAACGCACGTGCGGCGGCTATTTCAGTTTGGCAATCCGCAATCATCGCTTGTACCAATTGGTGCTGGGCCACGGGTTTTCCAAACTGACTGCGGCCTGTGGCATAGGTTATTGCCTCCTCCAGCATACGGATAGCGGGGCCGATGCACAGGGCCGCCAGATGTAACCGCTGTTTGTTCAGCACTTTCATGGTGGTTTGAAATCCCGCACCCTCTTGACCGCCCAATAAGGCGGCGGCGGGAAGGCGGCAGTTTTCGATGACTACGTCGGACACAGGCGAGCCCGACTGCCCCATTTTGCGGTAGGCTGGACCCGCTTTTATACCCGTAACAGTTGCGTCCACCAGAAAAGCACTAATACCTTTTGATCCTTTGGAGGTAGGGTCCGTACGGGCGAAAACCGTGAACAAATCGGCAATCGGGGCATTGGTGATGAAACGTTTTGATCCGTTCAGAACCCACTCATCGCCGTCGCGCATTGCAGTTGTTTGCAAATTGGTGGCCTCTGAACCGGCTTCGACCTCTGTCAGAGCAAAACAACCGGTTATTTCGCCTGCGGCAAGGGCCGGCAGATACCGCGCCTTTTGATCGGCTGTCCCATCCACCACCAGCGCTTCGGAACCGATGCCTGTGTTTGTGCCCACCCGCGCCCGGAAAGCGGTGGAACATTGCGACAACTCCATTGCACCCATGACAAGCTCTTCCGCTGTCATGCCCCTGCCGCCGTATTCTTCAGGGATGCTCCACCCAAAGAAACCTTCGTCCCGCATGGATTGCACAAGACTTGCGTCAATGTGGTCCGCTTCGGCCACGGCGGATTCAGCTGGAATGGCAGTGTCGCGGACCCATTGGCGAACCCGATCCAGCAAAGCCGCATGTCTGTCTTTTTCCCGGATCATGGTCAGTCACTTTCAATCTGCTATTCTACGATTTCAGGCTGTGTGTCAGAAACGAACAGCCCAGCGGCGGACAGTTGCGAACGCAATAATGCACCGTATTCATGGAGTTTTTCTTCTGGTGTGCGGAATTCAGGCGCAGTAATTGCCAACACAGCGCGCACCTCGCCCACACGATCAAGGATTGGTAATGCAACAGCCGAGGCCCCGACAATCCGCTCGCCATACGACCAGGCGTACCCTTGCAGACGCACTTTGCGCAGGGTTTGCAACAACATTGGCGGATTGATGTCCTCGCCTGACAATGCAGGGTCTGACAGGATTGTTGTGATTTCCGGCTCGGGCAACCAAGCAAGTGCCGCCTTCCCTGCCGCGCCCCGCGTCACAGGAAAGACCGCCCCGACCTCTAACGTGTAGCGCAAGGGATGATGTGACGACAAAACTTCAAGAGCAACTTGCGATCCCCCATTGCGAACAAACAAGGTGGTGGATTCTTCGGTTTCACCGCGCAGGTTTTCCATAATGGGGCGCACCTGCTCTAACAGTTCCGCAGTAGATTGAGGACGCGAAATCGCAGGTAAATGGGGGGAGAGCGACCAATTTCCGGCGGCGGACACAACTGTTAGGCCGGAATCCTTCATGGTGCGCAGGACCAGTTCCGTGGTGTGAACATCCGCATCCAGATCGCTGGCCACATCCTCGATACTGCGGTCCGGTCGGTTTGACAGATCATGCAACGCGCGCACCAAAAGACGGGCGGTTTTCATCCGGTCATGGGCTTCGGCTGGCAGGTAGTTTTTGCTGGACCCGTCCTTGCGCACATAGCCCTTTGTTTCCAAAGTTTTGAGGATACGAAATACCACCGGTGCAGCTTCACCCAAGCGATTGGCAATTGCCGTAAGGTTTAGCGGTTCAGCCGATACTTCAATCATCGCCAAAACGTCCAATGCGCGGGACAGGGTTTGCAACTGGTAGTTTTTCTCGCTCATGTTTCCCCCTGGAGTTCGGCCAACCTGCGGGCCTTAAGCAATCTACGTTGCTTGTGCCCGCTCCAGAGCATCAAAGCCACCAGCGCAATGCAAATACCTAAAAATATCGCACTTAGCGGGCGGGTAACGAATACCGTGGCATCGCCACGCGCTATCAGCATGGCCCTGCGCAGATGTTCTTCCAGCATGGGGCCAAGGATAAATCCCAGCAACAACGGCGCGGGTTCGCATTTCAACAGCCGGAACGCATAGCCAAGCAGGGCAAACAGAACCACCATCCACACATCAAACGTGGAATTCGAAATGGAATAGACCCCGATACAGACCAGAACCGTAATAATCGGAAACAGGTATTTATAAGGGATCGTCACCATCCGCACCCAAATACCGATCATCGGAATGTTCAGGGCAAGCAGCATCACATTTCCCACCAGAAAACTGGCCGCCAACCCCCAGAACAATTCAGGGTGTTCGGGAATCATGGCGGGGCCTGGCTGGATGCCGTGGATGATCAGGGTGGCAAGGATCAGCGCCATCACCACGTCGCCCGGAATACCAAGGGTCAATGTGGGAATAAACGCCGTCTGGATCGCGGCATTATTCGCAGACTCAGGTCCGGCAATGCCTTCAATCGCGCCCTTTCCAAACCGAGAGGGGTCTTTGTTGATCTTGCGTTCAACCGCATAGGACACAAAGGTCGCGACCGTACCACCAGTCCCTGGCAGCGCTCCAAAGAAACCACCGATTCCCGTGCCTCGAACCATGGGGCCAAAAGAGCGCCGCCAGTCATCCCGTGTCGGGATCATGGATCGAAGAGTCACGTCTTGTGCGTTTACAATACTGCTTTTGATCTTCCCAGCGTTGTGGATCACCTCGGGAAGGCCAAACAGACCAATAACCACAGCTACAAGATTGAAACCATTGAACAACTCGGGAATGTCAAACGAATAGCGCGCATAGCCGCTGGTGGAATCCATGCCAACGGTGCCAATCAGCAAGCCAATCACCACCATACCAACCGCCCGAAACGGACGCCCAGAAGACAGCAGCGCCGCCGCCAGCAGCCCCATTATCAGAAGGGAAAAATATTCCGGAGAGCCGAAATTCAACGCCACATTCGCTAACAACGGCGCCCCGACAGCAAGTGCAATGATACCGACAACACTGCCAAAGAAAGACGCAATTGTTGTCATAAACAGGGCAACACCTGCACGCCCCGCTTTGGTCATGGGATAGCCATCCAATGCTGTTACAGCCGTGTTAGGTGTGCCCGGCAAGTTCAGCAGGATCGACGCGGTAGATCCGCCGTAAGCCACCCCGTAATAAATACCCGCAAGCATAATTAGCGCAGTGGCAGGGTCCAGTTGAAAGGTCAAAGGCAGCAACATGGCGATTGCAGCCAAGGTTCCAAGACCGGGCAGCACACCAACCAAGGTTCCCAATGTCACGCCAACGAAACAGTAGGACAAGGATTTGGTGGTCAGCGCGACGCTGAAACCAAGCGCGAGGTTTTCAAATATGGACATGGGATTAAAACTCGATCGGTTCGAGCGGCAGCCCGAGGATGTAAATAAAGATTACAACGCAGATCACCGTGCAGCTGGCCGCAAGGATCAGTGTTTCTTTCAGCTGCAGGTCATCATCCGCCTGCGCACTTAAGATCACTGCGGCAAGGATTGCAGGGGCGAGGCCCAATGTTTCAACCGATGCTGCAAACGCCATAACCGCCAGAACAATCCAGACCAGACCGCGCCAAGACGGGCGTTCAATATCCGGTCCGTCCACGCTTCGCCCTTCAATGAACAAGACCCCAAGACTAAGCACCATCAACAGCACAGACAGAATGATCGGAAAATACCCAGGCCCCATGCGTGTCACACTGCCTATCGGATAATTCCATGCTTCAAATAATGCGAACGCTCCGATCAAAAGACCGGCAAGACCAGACAGAACGTGCGATTGCTTCATCCCCTGTTTTAACATCTTGTTTGTTCCTCCTCTGTTGTGATCCGAACGCACCCTCCCGGAGCGGTAATCGCTAGATCGGCTTGCTTAGATACGGACTGTCAGCCAGCGGGCCGGATGCGGGCTTTTCTTGGCGGAAGATTTGGCGCAAATGTACTTCATCCGGTCCATCAAAAATTCGAAACGCACGGGCCCATGCCATAGCAGCGGGCAAAGGCGTGTCGTCGGTGCCACCAAGCGCGCCAAACAATTGCACCGCGCGGTCAATCACCCCGTTCAGCATGGCCGGAACCGCAACTTTGGCAATCGACACATCCCGCCATGCAGACTGGTGACCCTTTTTATCCAGTAGCCAAGCACATTTCAGCACAATCAACCGTGCCTGTTCAATTTCAATACGCGAGCGGGCAATCCAGCCCTGCACCGTGTCATACTCGCCCAATGTTTTGTTAAAAGCACGCCGCTCCGAGGCTCGAGCAACCATCATTTCGATCACAGTTTCCGCCAGCCCAATGGCGCGCATACAGTGATGTACCCGCGCAGGGCCTAGGCGGGTTTGGGCGACAGCAAAGCCCTGCCCTTCAACCCCGAGCAGCGCTGACGCCGGTACTTCTACATTGTTGAATTCCAGTTCCGCCATCGGAGAGCAGGGCTCGTCCCACCCCATGAAACGCAGTTTTCGAACTTGTTTCAGGCCAGCTGTGTCCATTGGAACGATCAGCGCAGTATGACCGCTTCGCGGGGCTGCATCTGACATTGCCCCGATGACTATCATAAACTTACAGTTTGCATGGGCAGCGCCCGAAGCAAACCACTTACGCCCGTTCATCACATACCCCGTAGCTGTCTTGTCGATCCGCATGGCAATATTGCGCGCATCGGACGAAGCGGTCGCCGGTTCTGTCATCGCAAAAGCAGACCGCACGCTGCCGTCAAGCAAAGGATCAAGCCACTGCGCCTGCTGGTCCGGCGTTGCGGCCTCTAACAAGGTGATCATGTTGGGCACATCGGGTGCATGACAGTTGAACACCACAGGTGCCCAAGCCAAACGGCCCATGATCTCCGCAATCGGCGCAAATTCCAGATTGCTTAACCCCTGCCCCGGTTTGCTCTCTGGCAAACCCGACAAGCCCATATTCCACAAACCTTCGCTTTTGGCTTTTGCGCGCAGGTCTTCCAGCCATACGGGATCGCCGCTGTTGTTTTCGCTCCAGTCACGCCAGTCACGATTGCGCGGCAACACATGGGTCTCAAAAAACGCCCCTACTCGGGCGGTGATGTCTTGGCTGCGGTCTGAAAATTCGAAATCCATCGGGGTCTGCCCTTGTTTGACTGTGGCGATAACATCTGGCCAGCATTAAAAGTGGCGTTATCAGTCACGCCAAGAAGAACAGGCGGCGGCTTATGTGCCGCCGCCTGTTGGGATCAATTCGACGTCACGCCGGCACCTTTGGAAATCTCGGTCCAAAACGCGATCTCGGATGTGACGAAATTATGGTAATCCTCAGGAGATCCCCCTGCTGGCAACAAGCCACTGTTAGCAAGTCTTTCCATTGTGCCTGGATCATCAAGCGCTGCCTGAAACGCAGCGTTGATCTTGGTAACAACGTCTGCGGGCGTACCTTTGGGGGCAAACAGACTAAAATTGGCTGAGCCACGGGGCACGTCATAGCCTAGTTCTTTCAGGGTAGGCGTATCAGGCAGCAAGGGCAGTCGCGTATCCCAAGCACTGGCCAATACACGAACTTCGCCGGTTTTGCCCTTTAGACAACCAGGTGTGACCCCGTCGAACATAACCTGAATATTGCCCGCCATCACATCAAGAATAGCGGGTGCTGATCCTTTGTAGCCCACATGCTCCACTTTGAACCCCATGGATTTTGCAAAGGCCAGTCCCCAAAGATGGGGCATACTGCCGACGCCAGCAGTGGCATATAGCACCGGATCTTCTTGGGCTTTAGCCCAGTCTACAAACGCGTCAAAGCTTTGGGCCGGATGGTCTGGGGACACCAGAATACACATTGGAAGATCGACCAGTTTTATAACATGTTCAAAATCATCAACCGGATTATAGGGCGTTGGTTTGCCCATTGCTGTGTTCAACGTATAAGGTGCGGCAGCAGCCCCGATAGTATAGCCATCTGGCTTGGCGCGGAAAACCGCTTCGGTGGCAGGAATGGTTGCGCCGCCCGGCTTGTTTTCAACAACAATGGTCTGGCCCAAAACTTCAGAGGCTTTAGGGACAAGTGTGCGGATCGTGGTATCTGTGCCGCCACCTGCAGAATAAGGTACAATGACATGAACAGCCTGTGTCGGCCAGTCATCAGCGTGAACGGCCGTTGTAAAAAACGCAAGCGTTGCGGCCCCGAGTGTCACCAGTTTGGTAAGTTTCATATGTGTTCCTCCTAGTTTTGATTTCGCCGCTTAGTCCGGCTGATATGCGTTCCCCACTCCTCCGCAGGGTCAGCTTATTGTGACGACCACCTTACCGATGGCCGACCGTTCCTCTAGGGCGCGCAATGCATCTGCGGCCTGTTCTAAAGGGAATTTTCGCGCGATTTCCGGAGCAATTTTACCCGCCTCGAACCAATCACAGAGGCGGGCAAACCCTGCGCGCATGCGATCTGGATGGCGCAGAGCAAATTCGCCCGCACGGATGCCGATCACGGATATTTCTTTAATCAGAACGATATTGGACGGAACCGACCCCATGCTGCCCGAGGTAAACCCCACAACACACAGACGCCCCCCCGGTGCAAGACTGCGCACCGATGCGTCAAATGCGGCACCCCCCACTGGATCAAGCGCCACATCTACGCCTGCCCTGCCAGTGATCTCTTTCACCCGCGCTCGAATATCCTCATCTGAATAATTTATTACATCTGACACGCCTTGTTTGCGTAGAAACGCAATTTTTTCGGCAGAACCAGCAGTGGCAATCACTTTAGCGCCCAAGGCATGGGCGATTTGAACCGCTGCCAGCCCGACACCGCCCGCCGCCCCATGCACCAGAACTGTTTCACCCGATTGCAGGCGAGCTTTTTCAACCAGCGCATTATAAGAGGTATAATAAGTGACAAAAAGTGCCGCTGCGGTCACATCGTTCATCGCCTTGGGGATCGACAAAAGGTAGCTGGCCGGAAGTGTAATTTCCTCGGCAAAGCCAGGGTAAAGTGACATGGTGCGGGCGACAACCCGATCCCCGACAGCAAATCCTTTGACATCAGCGCCCAGTTCCAACACTTCGCCAGACACCTCCATGCCAGGGCAAAACGGTGGATCCGGCTTGAATTGATATAAGCCACGGGTCATCAAAAGATCTGGAAAATTCACGCCGCATGCCCGTACCTTCAAACGAACCTCCCCAGATTTGGGGGCTTCGCGTGGAATGCGGTCTATTGTCAGACCATCCGGCCCTGACAAATTATGACACAGCATAGCTCGCACGGTTCGCGCGTCATGTTTCGCTGTGTTTCCGTGAGTTTCGCGGCTCATGCTGGCACCGTTTCTGCTGACTGAAACACCCGCGCTGCGGCCTTTGCCTCGCTCATGGTACGTTTGATTATGTCAGCTACGGTAGTTTCCTCGTTGAAGTAAGCGATGCTTTGGCCAGCCGCTTCCCACATCAAAGGGGCGACGCGGTTTTGACGGATACCTGCCAGAAACTCGCCAATCAGTGCCTGTTGATAGGGCATAGCCAAAGGCTCTGGGGCATCTGGCGCATTCCATTCATCTGACCAGGCCGTACGGATCATCCGAAGGGTTTTGCCGCTATAGGACCGCGAAATCAGCGTGTCTTCGCTTTGCGCTGCAAGCAATTTTTGCAACACTATATCATCAATGCCGTGCTCAATAGTGGTCAACCAAGCGGTTCCCATCCAGACCCCCTGCGCCCCAAGGGCAAGTGCTGCTGCCAGATGGCGTCCTGTACCGACTCCACCTGCGGCCAAAACAGGTATATCGCCCGCAATATCAACCACTTGAGGCACTAGAGAAAACGTGCCGATCTTGCCTGTATGTGCCCCTGCATCATGGCCTTGTGCCACCAACAAATCCACACCAGCTTCTAGTGCTTTACGGGCATGGCGTGGCGCGCCGATCAGTGCGATGGTCTTTTTTCCAGCCGCTTTCGCCCGCTCAATCACTTCGGCAGGCACCCCGACCGCTGCTGCGAACACATCCGCTTCAGATGCAAGAGCAGCTTCGACCTGCCTCGCAAACAGGCTTTGCGAGCGTACATTATCCGAAAAGAAATCCGCCTCTGTGCGTTTAGGAACTTTGTATTTCTGCGCCAAGCCTGCAACGAAAGCTTTGTGTTCGGCAGGCAAACCATCCCGCACAGCTTGCAGGTTAGTTTCGTCCCCAACCGTCTGGGGCAACAACAAATCAAGCGCAAACGGACGGTCGCCGCAAAGTTGGCGCAACTGTTTTGCAACTTCGATAATCTCGTCCGGTTGGTGATGGGTTGCCCCATAAACCCCAAGCCCCCCCGCGTTGCTAATGGCCGCCGTCACCGCAACCGAATGGGAAAAGCCAAAAATCGGCAGCTCAATTCCCATGACGTTACAAGCCTGTGTTTTCATCTTATGTCCCCCCTTAATTCAATTCTATGCGTTCGTGTTCAGACGACTTTTCGGGCGCGAAGTTCGGAAATGTCCTCAACAGTCACTCCCAAGCCTTGCAACACTTCATCCGTATCCCGCCCCAAAGCCCCAGCCGAGCGGCGATGCGCGGCCCTACGCTTTGCAAAACGTGGCACCACATTTTGCATCCGCACTTCGTCAAAGTCGTCATCCGGAACGGGTGTGATTGCATCGCGCGCTTTCATCTGTGGGTCTGCAAAAATCTGGTCAATTGCATAGACGGGCGCAACTGTGCCCCCCGACTTTTGAAACGCGTCCAGCGCATCATCGAGCGTCTGGCCTGCGAACCAATCCGCAAACATTCCGTTCAACTGTTTGGTATACTCCAAGCGGGATGAATTGGTGGCATAGCGTGGGTCTTTTGGCAGCTCTGGCTGACCAATTGCCACGCAGTTGCGTGCGAAAACTGCATTGGTGCTGCCAGACAAGGACACCCAACGGTGATCGGCGGTTTCAAACACCGCAGCTGGCGCCGAATAAAGGTTCGCATTCCCGACCCTTTCCCGTACTTCACCTGTTTGATCGTACTCGATTGGCAGGAACTCCAGCAACTTCAATGTCGCTTCGGTCAGGGACAGATCAATTTCCTCGCCCCGCCGTTCCGGGTCGTTTTTCACGGCCAAAAGCGCGGCTAGGATTGACGTTGCCCCAAACAATCCTCCCACTGCATCCCCAAGCGGGTAGCCCGAATGCATTGGCTGCCCGTCCGGTTCACCTGTCAAATAGGTCAAACCGCCCATAGCCTCAAATATCCGCGCAAAACCAGGGCGCGAACTGTAAGGCCCGTCCTGGCCAAAACCAGTAACCCGCAAGATCACCAAAGACGGATTTGCCTCCCAAAGCACTTCGCGGGTTAGGCCCCAGCGGTCCAAAGTGCCAGGGCGGAAATTCTCAATCAGAACATCCTGCTGCGCAACCAACTTCAGAAAAAGCGCTGCACCTTCCTTTTGACGCAGATCCAACGTGGCAAATTTTTTGTTCCGGTTGATTACTTTCCACCAGAGCGATTTTCCATCCTTGAAAGGTGGAAAATCCCGCGCACCATCCCCGACATCAGGCAGCTCCAGCTTCAGCACCTCTGCACCATAATCCGCCAGCAAAGCTGCTGCAAAAGGGGCTGCAATGATTGTAGCAGCGTCCAAAACCTTTAACCCAGCCAAAGGCCCAGTGTTGTCTGACAGTCTGGTCATCAAGGCTCCCCCCTTAAATTTCCTCAAAGTGCACAAGGCATTTTGTTACCCATTACGTAAAAGCACGAAAATTATTCTGCAAGAAATTTTTCTATTTGCAGTAATATTATTTTTCCATACTTTCAGAAAGATCAGAGCAACAAGCTAAATCTGGAAAAAATACATGCAATTAAAATGCTTTAAATCAATGATATACGCCAAATATTCGGAATCACTCCTGAAACGGCACCTTACGAGTGGCTCGAAAGATCCGCGTGCCACTGGCAAACTTTACGCCACAAATAATTACTATATCCGTAATTTATGAGGACGTCATGACAGTTATCCGAATCGAAAAACCAGCACATGGTGTCACGCTACTGACATTGAACCGTCCAGACGCCAGAAATGCGCTCTCGCTTGAATTGCGTGAACACCTAACCAGCGCTCTGTCTGATTGTGCCAGCGATGAAGCGGTGCGTGCCGTCGTCCTTACCGGAGGAGATCAGATATTTGCAGCGGGCGCCGATTTACGTGAAATGGCGTCAATGCGACCGCGCGATATGCTACTGCGGAACATCGAAACCCACTGGCGTGCGGTGGCGCAATTTCCAAAACCGTTGATCGCGGCGGTAAACGGTTTAGCGCTCGGCGGCGGGTTTGAACTAGCGTTGCATGCAGATATCATTCTGGCATCGCGCGGCGCAAAATTCGCCCTACCTGAAGTCACTCTTGGCTTGATGCCGGGTGGTGGTGGAACACAACGGCTGATCCGCGCCGTAGGCAAAGCGCGCGCAATGCGGCTATTGATGACAGGGGACAGACTTGACGCGCAAGAAGCATTTCGCGCGGGCGTTATCAGCGAAGTGGTAGAGGAAAGCTCCGCCATTCCAGCCGCTGTATCCCTAGCAGCCCGGATCGCTAAACTGCCACCGATTTCCCAGCGCCTTATTAAAGAAGTCTCGCTCGCTGGAATGGATGGACCCTTGGAAACCGGTTTGGCGCTGGAACGCCGCGCCGTGCAAATCCTGTTTGACACGGACGACCTACAAGAAGGTATCTCTGCATTTTTTGACAAACGCGAACCGGTTTTTAACGGACGCTAAGCCTGTGAAAAACAATTCTAGATGGAGTACACTATGACGCTCGACGTTAACAGATTGATGAATTACCCCTTCCCCGAGATTGAAACTAACCTGACCCCACGGGATGCCTGCCTCTATGCGCTTGGGATCGGGATCGGGGAACAGGCTACAGATCCTGCCCAACTGGCCTTTGTGAACGAGAACGGCTGCGGTGAAATCAACTTTCGTGCCGCACCGACGCAGCCCGTGACTATGGGCTTTTTCCGATGGGTGTTAACACCTGGGCTGGGGCTGGATGTAAATCGTGTGGTGCACGGTGAGGACCGGATCACCTTGCACGGGCCGATCCCGACTGAAGGGCGTGTGTTGTCAAAATTTGAGATTTTGGGCGTGCAAGACAAAGGCGAAGGCCGCGGCGCGTTAGTGCATTGCCGCTGGGTCACACGCCAAGAGGACAGCAACACGGCTTTTGCAACGGTCGAAATGAAGAATTTTTGCCGTGGGGATGGTGGCTGCGGCAGCGCCGGAGTGTCATCTGCTATAACAAGCGCGATTCCTGACACCCCCTTCAATCGCGAAGCTGCCGTCAAAATACGGCCAGACGCAGCCCTTTTGTACCGCTTATCCGGAGATTTGAACCCGCTGCACATAGACCCTGTGTACGCACTCTCCGCAGGTTTTGAAAAACCGATCCTGCACGGTCGGTGCACTATGGCGTTTGCAGCACGTGCCATATGGGAAACGACCTGCCCGCCGGAAGCCGTTACACAAATCTCCTGCCGTTTTAGCGCCCCTACCTACCCTGGTGACACCCTTCGCGTCTTGATGTGGGACTGCGAAAACACCGTGCACTTTCGCGCCCTTTCCAGTGACACAGGGAAGACGGTCATTGATAATGGTCAGTTGATTTTTAAAATTTAAGCGATTTCAGCGGGGATCGTTTTGGCATTGGGTTATGCCCGCCCCTCACGAACTTGCATCGCAAAACGATGCGACTTTTGGCAAAGGGATTCTCAACATTTCACAGGGCGAGCACAGAGCGACTGCATCCCCAAACCCCGTCAAAATGGTGAAGTGTACGAAGTGGCATCGCTTCAAGCAGGGCTGATGAAATCAACGGATTATCAACGTTCCTGCAAAAAATTCGCTTTCCAGCCAGAGACTTGGCGGCACTCGCCCCCCACAGTCAGGCCCATCACAAACCGCGGAATTGGCTTACCTGCAATCGTGTGCGTTAAATTTTGTTGACAATATCAACGATTGCTCCGTAAGCTTGAAATCACAGGAGACACACATTGAAAAATCTGAACGCTCGCAAGATCAATCCGCCACATCCCAAACCCGATATAATTGAGCGGCTCTCCCAAGCTATGAGCTTTCGGATATCCCGACTTGCAGCAATTAATGAACGTGCAGGGACACATCGTTTTAAGAATGAATTTGGGCTTAGCCTGTCGGAATGGCGGGTCATCGGGCTGGTTGCAGAAAGCAGCCCTGCCACAACTTCCAAAATACGGGAAATGCTTTTGCTGGATCGCGGATTGTTAAGCCGCACAGTGAAAGAGCTTTGCTCTCGCAACCTGCTCATCACCGAACCCAGTCCCGAAGACCGCAGGCAGACGCTGCTTTTCCTGACGGATGAAGGGCGCGCCTTACATCAGGCTTGCATCCAATTCACAGACGAACGGAACAGCTCAATGGCGTCAGTTCTGAGCGCAGAAGAGCAAGAGGCGTTCGGCCGCATGCTCGATCTGATGATTGACCATAACGCTGAACTCTTGAAACAAGGGAATTACACTGGTGACTAACACGATCGCACTGCCACTTAATCCTCTTCAGAAATTGGGGCGCGCATTGGCCGTCGCGTTTTCTCTGATCATTATTGCCGTCATTGCATTTTTCGTAATCGACGAGGCAAACGCCAGATTTGGCGTGATGGCCGCCAGCATCGCAATTGTCGCGCTCACCTCTGACAAGGGGCGCATGGGCAAATTGGGCTGGGCCTTAGACTTGGGCATGGTCGTCGCGTTTGCATATTCCGCGCTGTGGTTTTTCCAAGTCAAACAGGACCTTTACACCGGCTTTTACACAGCAACCCCGGAAAACATTGTAGCGGGCCTTGTTGGCATGCTTGCGATCATTGTCCTTTCAATGCGGGCCTGGGGCTATGCATTGGCCATCATGGCAGTGCTGTTTATCATGTTCGGATTTGCAGGCCCCTATCTGCCTGGCATTCTGGAACATTTCGGGATGGACTGGGCCAGCTTTCTGCAAATTGGCTGGTACTCCTTTGACGGGGTGTTCGGACGGGTCACCGGCTTGGTTGCGGATAATGTTCTGATCTTTCTGATCTTCGGTGCAATCCTCGAAAGAACTGGCGCAGGCGATAGTTTGATCCATCTTTCAACAGCACTAACCGCACGTATTCGGGGCGGCGCGGCCCATGCGGCCATCGTTGCTTCGGCCATCTTTGGCATGATGAGCGGCAGTGTCGCTGCGAATATCGCGGGGACGGGTGTTTTCACGATCCCGATGATCAAACGACAAGGGTTTTCCGCGAACTTTGCAGGGGCCGTTGAAACAGCCGCTTCGTCAGGCGGGCAATTGACACCTCCGATTATGGCCGCTGCGGTTTTTGTCATGGCAGATCTTGTGGGAATGCCCTTTGTTATGGTGATGGCCGCCGCGACAATCCCCGCGCTGTTCAAATACATCGGCCTGTTTGCCCAAGTTTACACCGAAGCCGTGCGCCTCGACATCCAGAACCTTCCCGAAGATCAAATCCCGACGATTACCGCCCGTGACTGGCTGAATTCCGCATTGGTCTTTGTTCCCATTGCCGCGCTGATGATTGCCTTTTTCATTGGCAAAAGCCCCGCCACGGCCGGGCTATACGGTTTGATCACGGCCATAGTCATGGGTTTGCTTTTGAACCCTGATTTCCGCCGAGAGCCCAAACGCATTGTTTCGGCGTTGGCAGATGGCGGTGTCAGTGCTGCGCAGATTATTCTGGCGGTTGGGGTGATTGGTATTGTTTTGGCTGTTGTAAATGAAACAGGTGTTGCGATCCGCTTTGCCACATCCATTGCCGCTGCGGGCGAAAGCAGCCTCATTCTAGCATTGGTTTTGGCCATGTTTGGCGCGTTAATCCTTGGCATGGGTCTGCCGACCTTGCCCGCCTATCTGATAATCGCCATCATGATCGCCCCTGCAATTATCAAAGCAGGCGTGGAACCCATCGCTGCGCATATGTTTGTGCTGTATTTCGCGGTCTATTCGTCAATTGTTCCGCCCATTGCCTATGGTTGCTATGTTGCGGCACCCATTGCCGGGGGCAATCCGCTTGCCACGTCCTTTGTGGCGCTGCGCATCTCGATTATCGGCCTCTTGGTGCCTTATGTCTTCGTCTACTCCCCTTCAATGTTACTGGTCGCAGACGGATTCACATGGGTCGAACTGGCCTTCACCATAACCCGTCTTCTTGCTGCGGTATGGATGTTGGCCACGGCCTTTGGCGGTGCAGATCCTCGGCTAGGCATATTAGGCATAGGACAACGCAGCCTGCGGCTGGTTATCGGGGCAGCGGCGATGCTTCCCATTGCCTATTTCTGGATGCCTGCCGTCATCTTGACACTGGCCGTCGGACTGTTCTCACCAAAACCAAAAATCCAAATACCAACATAAAGGGAAACAAAAAATGATGAAATTTTTAAATAGATCAAAGGCACTCACCCTTGCGGGCATTATGGCACTCACCTTGCCTGCTGGCGCTGCAATGGCCGAGCTTTACAAGGTGACTTCAACCGCACCGGGCATGTCACCCTTTGTGATTAACACCGCAATTGCAAAAGTTGTGAACGGCCATGTGAAAGACGTGGAATTCCAAGTGCGCGCGACTGGTGCTGCCACCAAACATATGGTGGATGCAGGCAGCGGTAAGGTTGATTTCCTTTTTGGCTCTTCCACGATCAACTGGCTGATGGCAGAGAACATCGGTCCGTTCAAAGACATGAAAAATGCGCCGGAACTGGAAAAAAATATCGGGATGATCTTCTCTTATCAGATCGGCCCATATCACTATGTAACACGCGCGGATTCTGGCATTGAAACCCTTGAAGACCTGAAAGGTCGCACGGTTTTTGCAGGCCCTCCCGGCGGGGCAGCAAAAGGTGTTGTATTGCGGGCAATTCAGGAAATGGCAGGGGTAAAAGCGGACGAAATGAACGTCCAAACCTTTGGATATGATGCTGCGATTCAGGCGTTTCAGGATGACAAAATTGATGTCATCGTGCTTCCAACTAACTTGCCAAGCCCGTCAATCCAGCAATTCGCGCTAACCAAAAAAATTCGCATCATTGATGTGAATACGGACAAACTGACAGTGAACATTCCTTCTGGCGGTACGCTGAACGTTATCCCCGGTGACACTTATGGTAGCAATCAAATCGGGGGCGATGCACGCACCCATGGCGCAATTGTAAACTTCTCTGCTGGCATGCATGTGGATGAAGAAGTGGTTTACCAAGTGACCAAAGCGATTTGGGAAAACCTCGACGAATTGCATGAAACAGCGGTCTGGATGCCCTCAACAATTCGCAAAGAAGGCGCATTACAACTGATCGCGGGTCGCCTGCACCCGGGTGCAGAACGCTATTACCGCGAAATGGGCTGGGAAATCCCGGAAGCCACAACTTTCGGTAAATCGAACTAACCGACAATACCCTCCCGTCGCCGTGGATTGATCAAAGATTTGATCCACGGCGCATTTCTTTTGAATTCACAAAACTGTCGGGTCACTCATGTCTACACACTCTCCTCCATCCTTCACAGGGTCCGACCTTTCCAGGCTTCAAGCCTATGAAGCCGTTGATCTGCTCAAGCGGAAGGAGGTCTCCCCCCAAGAATTGCTGGAGGTGAGTTTTGAACGGATTAAGGCTGTAAGCCCGGCGATCAACGCAACCCCGACAACATGCCCAAGGCGCGCCTTTGATGCAGCAGACCACCTGACGGATTTTCCTTCGGATCACCCGGGGTATCTGGCGGGTTTGCCTATCGGCATAAAAGACCTGACCCCTGTTGCAGGTGTGCGCACAACCTTTGGCACCAAAGCTTTAAGCGATAACATCCCCCCCGCCAGCGATCCGATGGTCACCCGTTTGGAAGCGCGTGGCGCTTTGGTCGTCGGGAAAACCAACACCCCAGAATTCGGTGCAGGGGGGAACACATTTAACGACGTCTTCGGCCCCACACGAAACCCGTGGGATACAACCCTGAACGCGGGCGGGTCGTCTGGTGGTGCGGCGGCGTCACTGGCCGTCGGGGAAACATGGTTAAGCCATGGCTCCGATCATGCAGGCAGCCTGCGCACCCCCGCTTCCTTTTGTGGTATCGTGGGATTGCGCCCCAGCTTTGGTCGGGTCGCCAGCGGTTCACGCGACAACGCTTTTATGGGCGAAGGTGCCCAAGGTCCAATGGCACGGTCAGTGCGCGACTGCGCCCTGTTTCTGGATGCCATGGCTGGATATGACGCAAGATATCCTTTGTCTTTTCCCGCGCCTGACTGCTCGTTTCAGGACGCCGTGATCCGTGCAGATGGCAAACCACGGATCGCCTATACTGCGGATTTAGACGGCTTCGCCCCCATCGACACCGAGATTGCAGAACACTTTCACAGGGTTTTGCATCTGATGGAAAAACAGGGTTCAGTCATCGAGCAAATCTGCCCGGATGTGTCACAATTGGACGCAACCTACCGCACCATAAGGGGAACCATGTGGGCCACAATGGCGCGGACGATCAAACCGGAAGTCCGCGCCCATTTCAAACAAACGCTTGAGGATAACTTTGCCTCAGGCGAGGCGTTGACGATGACCGATGTGGTCTTTGCCCACAGCCACCGCTCGGCCCTTTATGGCAATATGCTGTCGATTTTTGAAACCTTCGATGTGCTGGCCTGCCCGACGGTGGGCTGCCTGCCCCATGCCCAAAGCGAAGAATGGGTTGCGACCATTGGCGGACAACAGTTGCAAGATTATCTGCATTGGCTGCGTTTTTCCTTTCTGGCCACAGTCACAGGATTACCCGCCATATCTATCCCTGTGGGTCACGGTCCCAGCGGCCTGCCCATTGGGTTGCAACTGATCGGCAAGCCACGCAGCGAGGCAGCGCTTTTGGCCGCAGCCCGCGCCGTTGAGCTGGCCATGGGCGGCCCGCAGGGGCCGATTGATCCCAATATCACCCATCTTTCTTAACCACGCGGAGCAAGAAAAATGCAAAAAGCCGATACTGTATTTGAAGGTGGCACGATCCTGACACTCGATCCTGCCTGCCCGATTGCTGACGCCATAGCGGTAGCCGAAGGGCGCATTCTAGCCTGTGGCACCCGTCATGATTTGGAACCATTTGTCGGGCCGGGCACACGCCGTATCTCTTTGGGGGGCCGCTTTGTTATGCCCGGATTGATAGAATCCCACACCCATGCGCTGTGGGGGGCTTGCCGTGATCTGTTCCATATCTATGTGGGTTACAGCGCCAGCACCAAACAGCTCGCGGATGCCGTGCAAAAGCGTGCCGGTGAAATTGCGAAAGGGGATTGGATCAGCGGTGGCCCGTGGCGCTATGAAATGCGCGAAGACCTTGGCACGACCCCGCGCGCATGGTTAGACACCCTAGCCCCCCACCACCCCGTTGCCCTGTTTGATACAAGCCAGCACTCCGTATGGTGCAACAGCGCAGCTTTGACGCGGGCGGGTTTCACCGATGACAGCCCGCCGATTGAAGGTGGTTTGATAGAGCGCGATCATCAGGGCAAATTGACAGGGTTTATGGCTGAAGCCGCCCTCTCGCCAATCCGTGCCTCTATCGTGGAAACCCCTGCTCAACTGCGGCAAGCTTGCGACTATGCGCTCCGCTATCTTAACAGCCTGGGGTATACTGGCTTCAAGGAACCCTCCGCCTCCGAAACAATCTTGGCCACATATGCTAAAGCCTGTGACGATGGTCGTTGGACCTTGCATGGGGCCGCGCATATCAATGCTTTTTCGCCCTTGGCTGGCGGGCTTGTTCCTATGAATGACATCAACAGGATGCGTGAATCCTATGCCCGCGATGATCTGGCTTTAAACTATGCCAAATTGTTTATAGATGGCGTTGCCCCTGCGCACACCGCTTCGTTTCTGGATCCCTATCAACCTGCCGAGGGTTATGATCCGTCAGCCCATGATCCCGATGAAACCTTGCTCATGTCCCCTGCGGCACTGAATGACAAAGTGACGGAGTTGGATCATCACGGCTATGTGGTCAAAATGCACGCCGTCGGGGATAATGCGATCCGAAAAGGTCTTGATGCGATTGAAGCCGCACGCAGGGCAAACGGCCCCTCTGGATTGCGCCATGAAATCGCACATTCCGCATTTGTAAGTGATGCGGACTTACCACGATTTGCACAGCTTGATGCCATTGCCGAGGTTTCCCCCAAACTATGGATGCCCAACGCAGCCACTCCCTCGCAGCGCGGCGTCCTTAGCAGCGAACAACTCAGCCGTCTTCACCGTATCCGCGATCTGATTGCAGCAGGCGCAGAAGTGATCTTTGGAACGGATTGGCCTGCAAGTGCCCCGGATGCGGACCCGTGGACAGGCTTGGCCGGGATGCTGAACAGACAGGACGCCAGCGGCACTTATGCGGGGGCCATGAATCCAGATCAGGCGATCCCGCTGGACCAAGCCCTAACGCTCTTCACAAGTAACGCTGCGCGCGCAATAGGGCTGGCAGGGCAAACATCCATCCTGACGACCGGCGCTTGGGCGGACTTCATCATACTGTCCAAAGATATTCGCGGATTATTCCCTGAACAGATTGCAAACATGAAAGTCCAAGAAACAGTCTGGAAAGGACAAACGGTCTTTGCACTGTAAGCCGCAGTATTGGTTAAGACGGAATATTCGGGCGATCCGTAAAGATGAACGGAACCGGTGATTGAAATAGAAACCGAATTCACCCAACCGTCATTCTATCGCTTGCGCTGCGTCTAAAAGTACGTCGCGGAACAGGCCGACAAGGGCGCTTGGGCGGTCTTCTGAGGGGGCCATCAGCCCCACTGCGCCATCCGTAATTCCCATATCAATATCAAGCATCACCAGACGCCCGGCTGACAGATCATCTGCCACCACGCCTCGGGAAATGAACCAGATCGGCTGCAATGGCCCCAAAGTCAGCGCGCGCCCGAACGCGCCAGACACACATTCAATCCTGTTTTCAAACAGCGGCAATCCCCGTGACAGCATCAGCCGCGCCATCAAAGGGCGGATGGCTGCGCTGTCTGGCGGGTAGATGATTAAATCACGCTCGATCTGGTCCAGCCGCGTTGCGTCGCTTTTTGGATGGTTGGGGGCAACCACAGCCACCACCTTTTCCGAATACAGCGCCGTAAACGACAGACCGGTCATCGTCTTGGCATCCCCCAAGCGACCGACCACCAGATCAAGATCACCACTACGCAACCGATCGGTCAGAAACCCGTGGGAGCCCTCGTCGATATGCAGTGTGGTTTTTGGCGAGTTTGCGCGGAAGCGTTCGACGGCCAAGGGCAGCACATGGGCTGCCACACTGGGCAATGTGCCGATCTTCAACACCGCCCCACCCGATTCATTCAGCGATGCAATGCTGTTAATCCCCTGACGCAGCGCGGCGGTACTTTGTTCGGCATATTGCAGAAAAACCTTGCCCTCGGGGGTCAGCCGCACCCCTGCCCGATCACGGGTCATCAGGCTGACGTTCAGGATCTCTTCGAGGTCTTTGAGGGTCTTTGAAATCGCAGGCTGCGTCAGGTTCAACTGTTCCGCCGCCCGCTTCAGCCGTTTGGCGCGGGCTATGGCCACAAAAGCCTCTAGATGTCGAAATTTAATCCTGCGATCCATTTTCTTTCCATATTTGGCAAGTAAGATATAAAAACTATCAATTTACTTTCGCTTTGCAATCAGGAAATACAAGGGTCAAAGCAGCATCGGATCAGGGAGGATGCCATGAAAACGCAGGTTGCCATCATCGGGGGCGGGCCATCCGGGCTTTTGCTGTCGCAGTTACTGCACAAACGGGGCATCGACTCTGTGGTGCTGGAACGCAAAACCAAAGAATACGTGTTGGGCCGCATTCGTGCAGGTGTGCTGGAACGGGGTCTTTTGGATCTGATGCGCGAGGCTGGTGTGGCCGAGCGGGTCGAAAAAGAAGGATATTCCCACGACGGCACGCTGATTTCTTACGGGCAAGAAATGTTCCGCATGGATTTCAAAGAACTTACGGGCCACGGCGTCATGGTCTACGGCCAGACCGAAGTGACCCGCGATCTTTATGCCGCCCGGGAAGCCGCCAACGGAAAAATCGAATTCAACGTAGAAAACGTCGTGATCAATGAGGCCGATTCAAAAGCGCCCTATGTGACCTATGAAGTGGGTGGAAAATCCCGCCGGATTGACTGTGATTTCGTTGCAGGATGTGACGGGTTCCACGGCGTCAGCCGCAACACCATCCCGGGTGATGTGCGGCGGGAATATGAAAAAGTCTATCCTTTTGGATGGCTTGGCATCCTGTCTGAAACCCCGCCCGTCAATCACGAATTGATCTACACCAATTCCGAACGGGGCTTTGCGCTGTGTTCCATGCGCAACGAAAACCTCAGCCGCTATTACATCCAGTGTTCCCTGTCTGACAGCCCGAACGATTGGACCGACACCGCCTTTTGGAAGGAATTGAAACGCCGCATTCCGCCCGAACAGGCGGAAACCCTGATCACTGGCCCAACCATCGAAAAGTCCATCGCACCGTTGCGTTCTTTTGTGACCGAACCGATGCGCTGGGGGCGGTTGTTTTTATGCGGCGATGCGGCCCATATTGTGCCGCCGACAGGGGCAAAGGGCCTGAATACCGCTGCATCTGATGTGCATTACTTGTATAATGCCCTGCGTGATTATTATGAAAACGACAGCGAAGCGGGCATTGATGGCTACTCGGCCAAGGCCCTGGCCCGTGTCTGGAAAGCTGAACGCTTTTCTTGGTGGTTCTCGTCCCTACTGCACCGCTATCCCCGCCAGACGGCTTTTGATCACCGCATTCAGATTGCGGAACTTGAATTCTTACGGTCCAACACTGCGGCGCAAACCGCGATGGCCGAAAACTATGTTGGCTTGCCCTATTAAGGAGACCTTGATGACCACGCGATTTGACACCGGAATGAAAACCCGCCGCAAGGTTCTGGGCGATGCCCATGTGGACCGCGCAGAAGCCGCAAAGGTGGATTTTGATCAACCCTTCCAGACCATGATTACCGAGGGTGCTTGGGGGACTTTATGGTCTGATGACAGTATTCCCCATCGGGAACGCTCGATGCTGACCCTTGCTTTGCTGGCAGCGACAGGTAATTTCGAAGAAATACCAATGCACATTCGCGCCAGTCGCAACACCGGTGCCTCGCCCCAAGATGTGTTGCAGTCGTTTTTGCACGTGGCGGTTTATGCAGGCGTGCCAGCGGCCAATCACGCCATTAAACTGGCCAAACAAACCTATGCCGAATTGGGGGTAGAGCTATGAGCCTGACGAACAAACCAACTGCCAACGGGGGGTTCGTGCCGCGCGATCGTGCATGGCAGCCCGATGCGCTGACGCCGCAGTATAAAACCTCGGTCAAACGCAGCCCCCATGCAGCGCTTTTGTCGTTTCCAAGTACGCTTAGCGAAGAAACCTCGCCTGTGTTCGGTCACAGTATGCTGGGTGCGCTTGATAACGATCTGATTCACAATTTTGCCGCCGATGGGCAATCCGCCATTGGCCCGCGCATTATTGTGCACGGACGCGTGCTTGATGAAATGGGGCGTCCGGTGCCGGGGGCATTGCTGGAATTCTGGCAGGCCAATGCGGGCGGGCGCTATCGCCATAAAAAGGAATCTTACCTTGCCCCGCTGGACCCGAACTTTGGCGGTTGTGGTCGCACCATCACAGGTGATGACGGATCTTATGAATTCCGCACCATCCAGCCCGGCCCCTACCCCTGGCCCAACGGCATGAACGACTGGCGTCCCGCGCACATCCACTTTTCGGTTTTTGGTCACGGCTTTGCACAGCGCCTGATTACCCAGATGTATTTTGAAGGCGATCCCCATATCCGCCTGTGCCCCATCGTCGGCGTGTTAAAATCCCAAGAAGCCATAGACGCCCTGACTGCCCCGCTGGATATGCACCGCACGGTCCCGATGGACAGCCGCGCCTTCAAGTTTGATATCGTTCTGCGCGGACGCCGCCAGACCTATTTCGAAAACCGCAAAGAGGGGATGTAATTATGGTTCAGAAAATCGACTATTTGCGCGAAAGTCCAAGCCAGACCGCTGGCCCCTATGTACACATCGGCTGCACGCCGAATTTCACCGGCATTGATATTTATGGCGGCGATCTGGGCACGCGGATGAAAACCGGCCCTGTGCAGGGTCAGGAAATCACCATCAAAGGCACGGTTTTTGATGGCACGGGGACGCCGTTGAAGGATGCGATGATCGAAATCTGGCAGCCTGATGCTGCGGGTCTGTTCCCGTCCGAAAACGAAACGCGAGGCACAGCGGACCCAAATTTTACCGGCTGGGGGCGATCACCCGGAGATATGAACACCGGTGAATTCACCTTTGAAACCGTTAAACCCGGCGGCGTGCCGTGGCCTGATGGCCGCATACAAGCGCCCCATATCACAGCATGGATCGTTGCGCGGGGCATCAACCTTGGCCTGCACACGCGCATCTATTTCGATGATGAACCGGATGCGAATGCCGCCGATCCCATCCTGACACGAATTGAACATCAGAACCGCATCCCCACCCTGCTGGCCAAAAAGACGGACCAAGGTGCGTACCAGTTCGACATCCATCTCCAAGGTCCAAACGAGACCATCTTTTTCGATATTTGAGGACACCATGACCAACCCCTGCATTATCTGCGTTGCCATCACCGGATCGTTGCCCACCAAGGAAAACAATCCGGCGGTGCCGATCACCATTGCCGAACAAATCGAAAGCACCCATCAGGCGTTCGAGGCTGGCGCATCCATCGCCCATTGCCATGTGCGCGATGATGCGGGCAAACCCACATCAGACCCTGAACGGTTTGCGCAGCTGAAAGAGGGTCTGGAAAAACATTGTCCCGGCATGATCGTGCAACTGTCCACGGGTGGACGCTCTGGTGCGGGGCGGGATCGGGGCGGGATGCTGTCCCTGTCCCCTGACATGGCTTCCTTGTCGGTCGGCTCGAACAACTTCCCCACGCGGGTCTATGAAAACAGCCCCGATCTGGTAGATTGGCTGGCCGCTGAAATGCTGACCCATAATGTGAAACCCGAAATCGAAGCCTTTGACCTTGGGCATATCGTGCAAGCCACGCGCATGGCCGCAGATGGACGGCTGAAAGGCCCGCTTTATGTGCAATTTGTCATGGGGGTAAAAAATTCCATGCCAGCAGACGAGCCGATTTTTGACTTTTATATCGAAACGCTCAAACGTCTGGCCCCTGATGCGCAGTGGTGTGCGGCGGGTATCGGTCCTGCGCAATTGACCATCAACGAGTGGTCGATTTCCAAAGGCGGCCATACCCGCACGGGACTTGAAGACAACGTCCGTCTGGATCGTGAACGCCTTGCCCCATCAAACGCGGCACTGGTACAGCGCGCCGTTGATTTGTGTGATAAATACGAGCGCCCCGTTGCAACATGGCAGCAGGCGCGCGAAATTCTGGGGCTGTCCTTATAGGGTCTAACCCACAGCGACCAGACCCAAAAACATCGGGGTGGTGATGGATCAGCTGATCCCTCCGCCCCTTTTTTATTAGGCTATTTCCCTGTGTCAGGCCGCCGCAATAGAAACACAATCGGAAAGGCTGCCAGCGTAAAGAACAGCATCAGCAAGAAGTTATCCACATAGGCAATCATTGCCGATTGCTGGCCGACCAGCCCGTTGATCTGCGCCATAAGGGTCGGGTTCCCTGTCAGCAGCCCCGGCACTTGGCGCGCCACTTGCGGCGCATCGGCGGTCAGACGAGAGGCTAGTTCTTCGTGGTTCACAGTGGCCATACGCGCCAGAACTGTGGTCACAATAGATATGCCAACACCCGAACCCACATTACGCACCAGACTGAACAAAGACGTCGCATCGCCCCGATACTTTGTTGCCAAAGTTGCAAAGGTCAAAGTGGACAACGGCACAAAGACAAACCCCAGACCAAAGCCTTGGATCACCCCTGAAATCATGATCGGCTGGCTGCCCATTGTAATGTCAAACCGCGACATCATCCACAAAGACCACGCGGTCAGAACCAACCCGAAAGTCACCAACACCCTTGCGTCATATTTGGCAACCAAACGCCCTACAAGGATCATCGACAGCATGGTTCCCACCCCGCGCGGCGCCATCACTAGCCCCGTTGTGATCACCGGATAGCCCAACAGGTTTTGCAGCAGTGGGGGCAATAGCGCCAGACCGGAAAACAGGGTTAAACCGATGATAAAGATAAAAATCAACCCCATGGAAAAGTTGCGATCGCCAAATATTTTCAGGTCGATGAACGGGTTTTCTGCGGTCCAGCAATGGACGATGAAAACCCAAAAGCCGCTAATCGTCAGGCCGAAATAAATCCAGATTTCAATGGATTGAAACCAATCCACGGCCTGCCCACGATCCAGCAACAGTTGTAATGCGCCCACACCCATGGCCAGCATGGCAAAGCCGAAAAAGTCGAAACGACGTTGTTTCACCGCTGCTTTTGGCAGGAACATCAGGATGCCGACCAGTGCAATCAGGCCGATAGGCAGGTTGATCAGAAACACGAAACGCCAGTTAAATGTCTCGGTCAGCCAGCCGCCAAGGGTTGGCCCGATGATCGGGCCGACCATAATGCCCGCGCCGTAAATCGCCATCGCCTGCCCGATCCGTTCACGCGGATTGATGTCAAGGATGACCGCCTGTGCCAGCGGGATCAGCACCGCACCAAAGATGCCCTGTATGATGCGGTAAACCACCATTTCCGCAAGGCTCGACGCCACACCGCAGGCCAAGGATGCCAGTGTGAACCCGCCAATAGCCACCGCAAAAACCATCTGCCGCCCAAAGCGATCCGTGGCCCAGCCCGTCACAGGCGTGGCAATGGCCGAGGCCACAATATACGAGGTCAGCACCCAGGTAATTTCATCCTGCGCCGCCCCCAGACTGGCCGCCATATGGGGCAGCGCCACATTGGCGATGGTGGTGTCGAGCACTTGCATGATCGTTGCCAGCATAATCGTCGCCGTCAGCCAACCCGGATGTGCGACGACAATCGCGGGTTTTGACAGGATGGGTTCGCTGGTCATTTCAATTTATCAAGCCGCGACAGGCCAGTGTCGATTGAAACACTCGTGCTCATCCCATCGCGCAACGGATGCGCAGGGTCGGGCGTGACCCCGATACGGATCGACAGACGTTGCACAACCTTCACCCAGTTCCCCGTCGCATTTTGCGCTGGGATCAAGGAAAATTGCGACCCCGTGGCCGAACTGATGCTTTCGACAATTCCGTCCAGTTTCACACCGGGGTAGGCGTCGATGTCGACCTCTACGGGCTGGCCGATTTTCAGGGTTTCAAGCTGGGTCTCTTTATAATTCGCCTCAATCCAGGTTTCGCCGGTTTTAACGATACTGGCGACAGTGGCAGCGGGGGTCACATATTGGCCTACATTCAGACTTTCGATCTGGCTGATGATCCCTGTTACGGGGGCCAGAACCTCGGCTTTAGACAGGTTGCGTTTGGCCGCTGCGCGTTTGGCTAGGGCGGTACGGACCGCAGGAAAGTCATCTGTTTTGATCGCCGGATCGCCGCCCAAAGCCGCCGCGGCAGATTCGACGGCCGCGCGAGCCAGACTGACATCATTTTCGGATGTGTAGACCGCCATCGTGGACTCGTCCAAAGATGCAGATGACGAAATCCCCCGCGAGGCCAGTTCTTTCTGGCGGTCAAATTCACGGTCGCGCACGTCTTTGATATGCAATGTCGCGGCCAGTTTTGCCTGCGCCGTATCATAGGCGGCCCGCAGTTGCGCAACGGAAAGCTGCGCCGAGGCTAAGGCGGCCTCAGCTTCGGCAAGGGCAATGCTAAGGGGTTCGGGGTCCAGTCGGAACAGCGGCATTCCCGCCTGAACCAGTTGGTTTTCAATCACGTCCACTTCGGAAATCCGCCCCGACACATCGGGAGAAATACTGACCATCGGCTGGTGAACATAGGCGTTGTCCGTGGTCACATAGCGCCCGCCGGTCAGCCAGACATAGCCCCCCGCCAACGCAAGCAGCACAGGCACGGAAAACATCAAAAGACGGCGACGGCCTTTGGGTTTAACCTCTGCCTCTGTAGTCATTTGCGGTTCTGTGGCGGTTGGCTCTGCTTCTGTTTCAGAAGGGAGAACGGGGGCGGTGGGTTCAGCGTCCGGATCAACGCGTTTTAAAGGGGCATTCATGCCACGTCTTCCTTTTGTTCGGTATCATCTGTTTCAAGATTGGTCACAATCTGCTGCAAAGAATTGGTCAACCCGTCCAGATCTTCGGGCGCGATGCCTGCCAATGCGGCAGCATAAACCTCGGTGGCGATGCTGCGCATTTCCTCGACAACGGGGCGCGCGGCCTGTGTGATCCAGACCAGTTTCGCGCGTTTGTCAGCGGGGTCACTTTCGCGCCGCACCAGACCTTCGCTTTCGAGGCGATCAATGATGTCGCTCATGGTCATCTGGCTGGCTTCGACCTTTGCGGCCAAGGCCACTTGGGACAGGCCATCGGTCAGGTTCAACGCCCCTAAAGTGCGCCATTGCATCAAGGACAGCCGATGCCCCCGCGCCCGCCGTTCAAACTCGCTTTTGATCAAACGCGCTGCATCGTGAAGCATTAGCCCAAGACTTTGCATAATAGTGAGTCCAGTTTTTATTTACTACGGACACATATAATATTGTCCCGTAGTATGTTCAACTCACGAAAACGACAACAGGCTTTGGCCCCTTTTCAGGGGGAGCCAAAGCCAAAATGCACAGGGTTTCAGAATGGAAACTTAGGTTTGCGGCCTAGTCGTCCCGTTCCATGGTTTCAATCAACCGCGTTTCCAGCAATTGTCCCCCCCGATACAGAATCGGATAGGCCACTGCAGAAATATGGCTGTTGAATTCCTTTAGCGAACGGGTGGTTTCCAGATGGATGTCGCTGGATTCGAAACTTTTTGCAGTGCCTTCACTTAGGCGCCGCAGGTGTTTCTTGCGGCTGGTGCGTTCCATCTGGGTCATTTCGGTTTTTTCTTCCAGCAGCAGGCGGGCACTGGCCAGATCGTCGGAAATCAGCACATTCGAGGCCAGTTTCAAATTCGCTAGAATCCGTTCGTGCATAGAGACCAGTTCGGCCTGCCCTGCCACCGAAAAACTGATACTGCCTTCGTTCTTTTCTTCGGCAAGGGGCAGCAGGTTTTTGACGATTATATCCCCGGCCGATTTCAGCGCGATGGCATATTCGGTCAATTCGCGGGCCTGTTTGTTTTCCTTTTTGCGCATGGTGTCCTGGGGGATCGCCGCCACATAGCGCCGCACACTGTCGAGTGCGTGATTCAGCGCGCGATCCTCGGTCAGCAGCGCCTTGACCTGCCCCCTGTCATACGAGGCATAAACCTCCATGACGGGCAACATCATACCCTCTACGATCTGGGTCATCCGCAGGGCTTCCCGCTTTAACGAGGCTAAAGCCAAGGCCGGAGACACCAGTGCTTCGTCGTCCAGAACACTGCGATGGATCAGCGGTGTCTTGGGCCCGGTCGAAACGGAATCAGGCAAAAGCTGTGTCATTGGTCCGTTTAACAGGCGGCAAAACGGCAGAACAGCCAACTGTGCAAGGTTAAAGGCGATATGCACATTTACCAAAGTCTGCCCTGCCACGCGGCTGCTAAGGTAGGGCAAAATAGGCAGGGTGTTCACCAGCAGCAGCGCAACAATCGCCCAACTGCCACGGATCAGCATATTGGCCAGCGGGACCCTTCGGGACTCTGGTGACATGCCACGACTTAACCAGACAGGAATAAGCGATGACCCCAGATTGGCCCCGAGCACCAGCGATACACCAGCCTCGACTGGGACAGCATTCAGGCTGACAAGCGTCACACACATCAGGATCACCGCCAGCGAGGAATGCATCACCAGCGCCAGAACAGCCCCGACGATAAAGGCGGTAATATAGTCTTGCGCCAGATAGCTGGCCAAGGCGGGCAAGAAATCGCTTTCGCGGATCGGGTCCATAGTTTCACGCAGAAAACGCAATGAAATCAGGATGAAAGCAATGCCCAGAATGATCCGCCCTGCCTGTTTCGCATTGCGCCCTGTGGATCGGATAAACGTGGCCCCGCCCGTGGCCAATAGCAAAGGCACCAACCAGTCCAGCGGAAACGACAGCACTTGGATCAGCAGCGCCGAGCCAAGATCCGCCCCAAGAGTCATCGCAAGCCCCTCGCCAAACCCGAGCGCGGCCGTGCCTGCAAACCCTGCAACCAACAGCCCAACAGCTGCCGAACTTTGCAAGATCACCGCCAGCACCAGCCCCGTGGCCGAAGCCCCCGCAACATTGGAATTGCGCGTCATCAGGCGGCGGAAAGACGCTCCGTAAGCCCGCTCAATTCCGGTCCGCACCAATCTGACCGCATAGAGCAGCAACATGGTTGCCCCGGCGAGATGTATAACGAAGGACAGAATGATCACTGTAGAGTCACGCTCAGGGTGTGGTGGGGTGACGGATAGATGTTTGGCATGGGAAATCCCCTTTATGAACGGGCTAAACTACCTGAAGTTTCGGGCGATACAAACTCGGTATTTGAAAAAAGTTTGACGCGAATCATCAATTGTGTGCATTTGTAGTATAAGTGTTACAATTGTAGTCCAAAGAAGAAAATACCCTTCGGTGCGATAGCTTTTGCTGCCAAGCTGGAAAAACAATTGGACATTCCTCTAAGGTTGGAAAGCTTAGAGGTGTCACTATCCTGGGAGAGGAAAACATGAACATACCTTCAATCAAGACAACAGTCACCACCGTGGCCGCATTAATGCTGGCGCAATCCGCGTTTGCGGGTGATCTGACACTCTACACATCGCAACCAGATGCGGATGCTGCTGAAACAGTCGCAGCGTTTGAGGCCGCGAATCCCGGCGTTAAGGTTCAAATCTTTCGCTCTGGCACCAGTGATTTGATGAGCAAACTTGCCGCTGAATTTGCAGCAGGTGCGCCCCAGCCCGACGTTTTGTTGATTGCAGATGCTGTCAGCATGGAAACCCTGAAAGCTGACGATCGCCTGATGAAATATGAAGGTGCCAACACCGAAGGGTTTGATGCAAATGCCATTGATCCCGAAGGTTATTATTTCGGCAGCAAGCTGATCACCACAGGCATTATGTACAACACCGCTGCTGGTGAAAAGCCTGCACATTGGTCTGATCTGACAGGCGACGCCTATAAAGATCTGGTTGTGATGCCAAGCCCGCTGTATTCGGGTGCCGCTGCCTTCTTACTGTCCGGTTTTGTCGAAGACCCTTCCTTGGGCTGGGATTTCTTTGAAAAAATGCAAGCCAACGGTCTGACGGCTGTGCGCGGCAACGGTGCGGTTCTGAAATCCGTTGCGTCTGGCGAAAACGCTTACGGTGTTGTGGTTGATTTCCTTGCGATGAACGCAAAGAAAGACGGCTCCCCGATTGAATTCGTCTTCCCCGAAGAAGGCGTTCCAGCGGTGACAGAACCTGTTGCGATCATGTCCACAGCCGACAATGTAGAAGACGCGCAAAAATTCGTGGATTTCATCTTGTCAGACGATGGCCAGAAACTGGCGCTAAGCCAAGGCTACCTGCCTGCAAAAGCATCTGTTGGCACACCCGATTGGCTGCCAGAAGGTGTGAACGTCAAAGTGATGGATATCTCCGCGTCTACTGTGTCTCCGAAAATCGCAGACAATAAGAAACGCTTTGCCGATATGTTTGGCGGATAAGCAACGCCATGAGTTTAAGTGGCAATAAGGATCGGGGCCAGTTTTTGGCCCTGATTACTTTCATCTGCATCATCGTCTTCGTGCTGTCCTTCCTGCCGTTGCTGCGCCTGCTGCAAGAGGCCGCCTTTCCAGGTGGTGATTTTTCCCTGAGTGCGATCCGCGACAGTCTGGCGGATGACACGGTTTGGCGGGCGACCAGAAATACAATTGTTGTGGGCATCGGGGGCACGGTTGCATCCGTTGTGCTGGGTGTGGCGGTGGCTTTGATCGTCACCCTAACGGATGTGCGACTGCGCCAGACGCTGGTTTTGTGTTTTGTGACGCCGTTGATGATCGCCCCGCAGGTGACTGCATTGGCGTGGCTTCAGGTTTTTGGCCCCTCTAGCCCGATCCTGCATTTCGTCGGGTTGGCGCCACCGCTTGGCACGCCGAACCCGCTGTATTCCCCCGAAGGCATCGTCCTGCTGCTGGCGATCCAGTATTCACCTCTGGTGTTTCTGATTGTACGCGCGGGTCTGCGCCAATTGCCCCGTGAATTGGTCGAGGCCGCCCAAAGCGGCGGTGCGGGTCCGTTCCGGATTATCGCCACGATCATTCTGCCGCTGGCAACCCCCGCTATTGTGGCCGCCGCCGCGCTGACTTTTGTGTCCTGCGTCGGCAACTTTGGCATTCCCGCATTCCTTGGGATTCCGGCCAATTATCTGGTGCTGCCTACGCTGATCTTTCAACGACTCGCAGGCGGGGGCCCCGACGTGCTGGCCGAGGTCGCCGTTCTTTCCATTCTGATCGCCATCATCGCGATGATCGGGATTTTCCTGCAAGATTACTTTAGTTCCCGCCGCGATTATCGAATTTCAGGCACCTCAGCCGCACTTGCCCCCTATGCTTTGGGCCGTTGGCGCCTGCCTGTTGAGGCGATGATGTGGCTGCTGATGGCCGTGATCCTTGTACTGCCTTTGACCGGTCTTATCCTGACATCACTGGTGCGCGGTTACGGCGTGACCCTCACCGCTGACAGCGTGACACTGGAAAACTATCGTTTTGTGATGGTGGAACATGCCGCTGCACAACGGGCCTTTGCCAACAGCTTCATGCTGTCTGTCGCGGCAGCCGTATTCGCCATGTTCGTAGCAATTCCGCTGGGCTATGTCATTGCATGGCACCGCGGGCGCTGGACAAAAATCCTGAACATCGTGGTGGAAATGCCCTATGCCCTGCCCGGCGTAGTTCTGTCGATTGCAGCAATCCTGCTGTTCCTCAAACCGATCCCCGTGCTGGGCGTGCAGCTGTATAACACAGTCTGGATTATCCTGTTCGCCTATCTGGCTAGGTTTTTGGTGCTGGGCGTCCGCCCCGTGGTGAACGGCTATCTGCAAATCGACCGCGCCTTAGAAGAAGCCGCACAGATCGGTGGCGCACGGCTGTTGACGCGGATGCGCACCATCATCTTCCCGATGATCGCCCCTGCTGCCATGGCTGGCGGGTTGTTGATCTTTATGACGGCCCTGTCCGAACTTACTGTGTCTGCCCTGTTGTGGTCATCCGGCGCGGAAACGCTCGGGGTTGTAATCTTTAGTTTTGAACAAGGCGGAGACACAAAATACGCCGCTGCCATTTCGGCCCTTTTAGTTGCCTTCACCTTTATGTTGATGCTGGCGGCCAATCTCTTTGCGCATAAATTACCTAAGGGGGTGCTGCCATGGCGGGACTAACCATCAACAATGTCACCAAGAAATTCCAAGCCTTTGAAGCCCTTAAAGACGTTTCAATTGATGTGCGCGAGGGCGAATTCCTTGCCGTTCTTGGCCCGTCCGGCTGTGGCAAAACCACAATGCTGCGGATCATCGCAGGGTTTGAACAGGTCAGTGAAGGTGAAATCAGCATTGGCGGCAAGGTGGTATCTTCGCCAAAATTGAACGTGGCACCCGAAAACCGCCGCATAGGGATTGTCTTTCAAAACTATGCGCTGTGGCCTCATATGAGCGTGGCTGAAAACATCGGCTACTCCCTGAAAATCGCCAAAACCCCCGCTGCCGAACGGGAAAACCGCGTGGCCGAGGCGTTGAAACTGGTGGATATGGAAGGCTACGCAGACCGCGCGCCTGCCAATCTGTCGGGCGGTCAGCGCCAACGGGTCGCGCTTGCACGTTGTCTGGTGGCAACGCCGGAACTGGTGCTTTTCGACGAACCACTGGCCAATCTGGACGTGCATTTGCGCGCCTCAATGGAGGACGAATTCGCCGATTTTCACAAACGTACAGGCACAACAATTGTCTACATCACCCATGACCAATCCGAGGCTATGGCCCTAGCAGACCGGATCGCCGTAATGGACCAAGGCCGTTTGGTGCAGTTGGACACCCCCCATAAACTCTACCATGAACCCGCGACACCGATGGTGGCTTCGTTCATTTCACAAGGGATGGTTCTACCGGTTGAGGTTTCAGGTTCAGGCGTCGATGGCACTTGCACAGCGACCCTGTTTGGCCAGCCGATCACCCTACGCTGCCGTCCAAGCGACGCACAAAAAGGGGCTGCACAAGCCTGTTGCCGTTCTGAAATGGTACGGATTGTCGGGCCAAATGACCCCGGCTTTGACGGCAAAATCATCCGTGTGGTTTATCAAGGCGGGCTTGCGCGGATCGAATTTGCCCCCGATGCCGCGCCAGACCTGACCGTACACTTTGTACAACCCGATCCCGTCACACTGGAACCCGACCAACCTGCACGACTGGCCTTTGCAGGCGGCTGGCTGATCCCTCGTCAGGACGAACAATGATGCAGGTTCATTTACAAGGCGGATTTGGCGAAAAAGGCCGCACAAGTGTCTGCCTGCAAGCTGACGGCACCACTGTTATGCTGGACGCAGGGATCAAAGTCGGCGCCCCAGATGATAGCTATCACCCCCGCCTTGCGGTTGATGCCAAAGACATCGACGCCCTTGTGATCACCCACGCCCACGAAGACCATGTGGGCGCATTGTGCTGGCTGGCTGGCCAAGGATTTTCTGGTCCAATTTACATGACCGCCGAAACCCTGTCCGAAACCCCGACCACCCTTGCCCAATACGCCAGACCTGACGATCTGGCGGCCTTTCCGTTGGAAAAAATGAACATCCAACTGGTTGAAATCGCAACACCATTTGCCATTGGCCCCTTAACCCTGAACACGGGTCATTCCGGCCATGTGGCAGGGGGCATCTGGATTTCTGTGGCGGCGGAAACCTCTAGTATCGTCTATTGCGGCGATGTTGTGCCTTACAGTGCAGTTTTCCCGATGACGCCGCTGCCTGTCTCTGATCTGTTGCTGCTAGATGCTTCTTACGGGGCGGACGCGGTGCCTGCCAAAACCCGCGCCACATCAATTGCGGCTTGGATTGCGGCACGCCCAAATGGTTGTTTGTTGCCGACACCTTTGTCGGGACGTTCCCTTGAACTGATCGCGATCCAGCCCGGTCCTTTTGCCATTGGCGCGGGTATGACCAAATCCCTGATGGCCCAGATTGATGCGATTTCCGGCTATAATCCAACTATGGCGCAGCAGTTAACAGATCGTGTACGCGCCGCTCACCTGTGGCGCGAGGGCACCAGCTTCCCAACCATGCCCCTACTGGTTCATGACGGAATGGGCTCTGCAGGCCCTGCGGTAACGGCCATTCCACAGGCACTGGAAACAGAAACACCCATGCTGTTTACAGGGCATTTGCCCGACGGTTCACCCGCCGCCATAGCCTATGAGCACGCTAAAGCCGACTGGATTCGCTTGCCAACCCATCCAACCCTTGATGAGAATATCCGGCTTTGGACCGACTGCGCCGCACCGCGTGTGTTCGGACATTCTTGCAGTGCTGGCGACATGGTTGATCTTGGCACGCATATTACAAATCTGAACACAACGGTCCGCACGGGCCAGACCCATACCGTAGAAGGAACCCTCAAATAATGCGTATTTTGATCGCCAATGACGACGGTATCGACGCCCCCGGCATTGCACTGGCCGAACAAGCAGCCCGTAAATTAAGCGATGACGTTTGGGTTGTGGCCCCCGAAGAAAAACGAACCGCCGCAGGCTCTTCACTGACTTTGGGCCGTCCATTAACCATGACTAAGACAGGGCATCAGCGTTACAGTTGTTCTGGCACCCCTGCGGATTGCGTGGTTATGGCGATGACATGGCTGTTCAAGGACGAAAAGCAGCCCGATCTGGTTTTGTCTGGCGTGAATGACGGCCCGAACGTGGCCGAGGACATCGCCTATTCCGGCACGCTTGGCATCGCGCGCGAAGCAACATTTTGGAACCTTCCTGCGATCGGCATGTCACGGGTTAAGAACCCGAACCGTGCGGAAGGGGATGCAGCCTATCTTGCCCGCTTGATCGAGCAATTATGGGAGCAGCGGCAAGACTGGGTTCTGGACGGGCATTGGATGTCAATCAACCTGCCCGCCACCCTGCCCGCGCAAATCCGTCAGGCTAAAATTGGCCGCGATAAAATTGCATCTCGTAGTGACGTTATTACCACAGATGGAGCGCGAACAGAACTTATGGTGCCCCGTGGACGGGCGGGGGCTGGTAGCCCCGGGGATGAAAACCACTTGATGAGCCAGGGCTTTGCAACGCTGACGCGCCTGTCTTGGTTGGGCCATACGGATGTGACGCAGGCAGTAATGGAAAAACTGCCTGACAGTTGAAACTGACAGGGCGTGTAACTTTGCGACGGGCGGTTTATACTGATCAAAACGCCACCACAAACGAGACCGCGCCATGTGCTCTGCCGCAGTTGATGAAACCACGGGAATGCCTTTGCCCACACGGAAATCCGTGCGGCAAATGCGATGGTTCGAACGTTCGTTTCGGGCGCGGATGGCAGCAATGGCAGCGCAAATCGGGGTGGATTATAACCTCAGCGACCGTCTGCTGGCGGATACGTTTTTGTCTTGGCACCGCGCGTTTGATAGCCAAAAACCCGCATCCAGAATGGTGCGGCGCAGCTATGTGGGATTTGCGGCGGGCATGATGTTTCATGAACTGCTGCGCAAAAAACCCGTGACGGTAAATGCCCTGCCCAAGCAGGTTGATTCAAACGCGCCTGCCTTTCAGCACCCCGAGGAATACCTTTACGCCAGCTACTGCCACACCATCCGCCAAGCCATACTGGGGCAGGATTTCTGGCTCGACACGCGCAAACCGGATCGGCTGGATGATCCGGAACTGTGGCGGGATTTTAGCGAAGAAATCGCCATGGATCGCGGCGCCGCCATCCGCTTTCTGGAACAGATCGCAAACGAGCCTTCGCCCCTGCAACTGCCAATGACCGATGATCCCGCAGGGGGCTTTGGCAATCGCCTGTGGAAACTGGCCGAACGACATACCCAACCCGATTTGCCCGCTCAGTCATCTGAAAATTTCGGACTGCGCCTTGTGTCTGACGCTGATCAGGTAGAATTGCCACCTGCCACCCGCCTAGTGCTGATCGCCTTTGAAGGGGTGGCGGCACATACCAGCCGGATCGACGCTGCCGAACTATGTTCTCTGCTGAACGAATATAACGCCAAACTGACGCCAGATCAGACGCACGACCGGTTTTTCGGGCAACCGATTTCAGCCGCCATGACCTATGTGGCGGAGCGAACAGGCCAACTTTGTCCGGGTGGTTTTGCCACGAAACTGGATCAACGGCTTATCGCCCGTGACGCAGAGGAACTGGAAGTGATGCCAGGGTTGCAAGACCTGCTGCAAAGGCTTTTGAGCGGTGGGATCGACGTTGGCATCATATCCTATGGCCGTCCCCAAAGGGTGAATGCTGCGCAACAGCTTCCGTCCTTGGCGGCGCTGAAACCTTTCGGCCCGATCCACTTTCTAACCCCCGAAAACCGTCTGACAACGGTTGCAAACACCTATGGACATGGACCTCGAAACACCCTTTTGATCGACGCCAGTAGTACTGGAATCGGCATGGCACAAAACGGATTTATGCCGGCTTTCGGCTTTGCGCCCAAAGCACGGATCGGTGACAGAAACGCCCTGCGTTTTGCTGGGGCGCAGATGGTTTTATCGGATTTGAACGCGCTGATTTGTAGGGGTTAAGCTTTTAACAAGCTGCGCGCGGTTAATTCATCTGTAACCAAAACCGTTGGCGAAACCGCGCGGATTGCAGCCTTGATCACCACGGTTTTATCACTGCCGCCAGACACCAAGACCCGCTGCGGGATATTCGCCAAGGATTCTAGATCGACCGAAATCACACGATCATTGATCGGATGATTTACCGGAACCCCGTCCCCGTCAATAAAGTTGTAAAGGACATCGCCAACAGCACCGGCCTCGGTCAACGATTTGCGCTCGGATTCGTTAAGATGGCCCAGTTTATACGTGGTCGAACCTTCAGAAATTCCGCCCGCCCCAAAGACTGCAATTTCGGCGGTTTGGGCCATTTTGAACACATGTTCCAAGCCGCATTGATCCAGCAGAACCTTTCGGGCATCCGCGCTATCAACAAGGGCTGGTGCGGGGATAAGGTAGCCTTCTGCTTCAAATAATTCCGCGAACCGCCATGCGAATTCCGCTGGATTAAACCGCCGCGCCTCCATTATGCCACCCAACAAAGACACCACGCGCACGTCTTTTAGATTGCGCCCCTCAATATGGGGCAGGCTTTCGTGCAAGGTGCGCCCCCAGCCAACGCCAATGGTTAATCCCGCCCGCATCAACGCCGAAATATGGGCCCCTGCCGCCGCCGCAATCACCGCAGTCGGATCGGCTTTTGCATCAGATACAGGCGCCACTATCGCCCGTTCCAGCCCAAAACGTTTTTCCAGATCCCGCTGCAATTCAATCAGTGAGGCCAGTTCGCCTTTGATTTGAATCGTGACCTCACCGCGACGGCGGGCTTCTGATAACAGGCGGGTCACGGTGATGCGATTGACCCCAAGGATGGCGGCCACATTACTTTGGGTTTCGCCCTCCATATAATAAATCCACGCGGCGCGCAGGCGCAGCTCGTCTCCGGCATCGGATTTTGTGCGGGCTCTTTGGGCGTGCGGTGGTGCCATGGGACAGTGGCCTTCCTATCCGTTAAGGTTGTGTGCCCCCAAGGAACTTTATTCAGCCTCTTGTCGCAACAGAAAAGCGATCTCTGCGGTACGTTCTAGCTGCGGCATGTGTCCTGTGTGTTCAAACAGGTTCAACGAGACCCGCCCCGGCGCGCAAAAGGCGTGTTTCCAGGGGATGATCCGATCTGATTTCCCCCAGATGATCCGCGTGGGCATTTCCACCCGATCAAGGGCGGCGCGTAGATCAAATGCCTGCACGCCTTCGGGGAAAACCCCGTCTGCAAGGGTTAGCTGTGCCTGCCGCAAATCGGGGTTCTGGCGTTGTTGCATCACCGCGCGTATATAACCATCGCTGATCAAAGCGAGGTCATGGGTCAATGTGCGCAACCAAGGGCCGAGGCTTTCCACACGGCTTGCACTGGCGATCCCCGTCAAGGCCGCCCCGTTGATTTCAGGCCCCAAACCCGCGGGGGAAATCAGCGTCAGCCGGGATACGCGGCGCGATCTAGTGTCAGCAATCGCCAACGCCGCAGCCGCGCCCAAGGAATGCCCGACAAGGTGGACGGTTTCCTCGCCAATTGCATCAAACGCCTGCCGCATCTGGCGGGTCAGATCAGCGAAACTGCGCGGTACATCGTGGATCAATCGCCCGTGGGCCGGCAGTTCCATGCGGATCACACGCCGCCCAGCCAGTTCCCGTTCCAGACGAGCCCAGCTGGCAGGGTCACTGGCAAAGCCATGGATCAGAACCAAGGGAACATCGCGCCCCTGCGTGTGGATCACAGGCGCGCGGGTGGTATTGTCAGGAACATCGCTGGCCTGGATACGCCCGCGTGGGCCGCTGCCTGTGATGTCATAAAGGGGATAATCCCGTTCCTTGGCCAGCCGGCGCGCCAACGGGGTCGCGCGCAGACCCGCACCTGTGGCAATAACCGGTTCAGCAGGGCTGTTTTGTTTTTGCGGCGGTGGGGGGGCCGATGTCACCTCGGGCTCTGCAGCTTTGGCGGGGGGGGCGGTGTCGTTTTGTGCCAAAGCTGCAGGGGGGTCCCCAACGTCCTCTCCTTCGGCATAAATCCATGCCACGGTTTGTCCGATGGGAATAACAGCGCCCTCAAGCGCGATAATATGGTGTAACGTACCGCTGGCGGGGCTTTCCACCTCCATCGCGGCTTTGTCGGTTTCGATGTCAAAAAGCGGATCCCCTTTGGAGACAGTCGCGCCTTCGGTCACATGCCAGACAGACAGGGTGCCGTGGGACATATCCATGTCCACTTTGGGCATGATGACAGTGGTTGGCATCAGCGGCGGCCCTCAACCAGATCGCGCACAGCTGTAATAATATCAGGCACTTGTGGTACTGCGGCCTTTTCCAGATCAGGATTGTAAGGGATCGGGCAATCCGCCCCGCCCAGCCGTACAATCGGCGCGTCAAGGTAATCAAACGCATCGCTTTCTGCCACCATCGCGCTGATTTCCGCGCCAATGCCAAGGGTTTTCACCGCCTCATAGACACAGACCAAACGTCCGGTTTTACGCACAGAACCAAGCACGGTTTCGCGGTCAATGGGGCGGATGCAGCGCAGGTCGATCACCTCGGCGTTTATCCCGGTTTCCGCCAGTGTTTTTGCGGCCTCAAGCGCCTTGTGAACCATGATAGAGGTGGCAACGATGGTAACATCATGGCCTTCACGGCGCACCGCAGCTTTGCCGATAGGTACGGTATAACGCCCCTCTGGCACCTCGCCTTTCATTTTGTAAAGCAGCTTGTGTTCAAAGATCATCACCGGATCAGGATCGTCGATTGCCGCTAACAGCAGGCCTTTGGCATCATACGGCGTGGTAGGTTGCAGGACTTTCAAACCCGGAACATGGGCCAGCCATGCCTCGAGACTTTGGCTGTGTTGCGCCGCCGCCCCCGTGCCAGAGCCAGCCGGAAACCGCATCACCAACGGAATTGACACAGCCCCCCCCAGCATAAAGCGCAGTTTGGCGGCTTGGTTGACGATTTGTTCCATGGCCAGCGCGGCAAAATCGGAAAACTGGAATTCAAAAATCGGCCGCAGACCCGTCATTGCCGCGCCCACAGCCACGCCAGCGCCGCCCAGTTCTGAAATCGGCGTATCCATCACCCGATCAGGCCCGTAAGTGTCAATCAGATCGCCTGTGACCTGAAAGGCACCGCCGTAAACGCCGATGTCTTCTCCCATTAAAACAGTGCGTTCATCCTCGGATAACGCAATGTTCATGGCCTCGCGGATAGCCTCGGCATAAGAAATTTCGCGGCTCATATCAGGGGCCTTGTGTAAACGTCGCAGGTCAGATCGGCTAGATTGGGCGCAGGGCTGCTGGCGGCAAATTCAATGGCTTGGGCAATGGTTTGGTCGGCGTCGTTTTCCATCGCGGTAACGCCTTGTGCATCCATAATACCATGGGCGATCAGCATTTCAGCCATCCGCGGTATCGGGTCACGGTCCATCCAGTCAGCAATTTCCTCTTTGGTGCGATAGCGGTTGCGATCCGATTTGGAATGCCCGCGCCAGCGATAGGTCATGGATTCAATCAGGCTTGGCCCGTTCCCTGCTTTTGCACGCTCTGTGGCGGTTGCCATGACTTCCGCTACGGCGGAAAAATCATTGCCGTCCACGGTGACACCTGGCATGGAATATCCCGCCGCGCGGTCAGCGATTTGTTTCACCGCTGTTGATCGTTCGGTGGATGTAGACATGCCGTAGCGGTTGTTTTCGCAGAAGAACACCACAGGCAATTTCCAGACCGAGGCCATGTTCAACGCCTCATGGAATGCGCCTTCGTTGTTGGCCCCATCGCCAAAGAAACAGACGGTTACAGCCCCCGTATTGAGCCGTTTCGCACTAAGGGCAGCGCCCACAGCAATCGGCAATCCGCCCCCGACAATGCCGTTAGCCCCAAGGTTGCCTTTTTCCACATCGGCGATATGCATGGAGCCGCCTCGCCCGCGACAATAGCCTGTTTCCTTGCCAAAAAACTCCGCAAACATCCGGCCCATATCAGCGCCTTTGGCCACGCAATGGCCATGTCCGCGATGGGTTGATGTGATCTTGTCACTGTCGCTTAGTCCGACGCAGGCCCCGACCGCGCTGGCCTCTTGGCCGATGGACAGGTGCATGGTGCCGTGGATCAAGCCACGGGTGTAACTGTCTTCGGCGCCCTCTTCGAATTTGCGGATCAGGTACATTTTGCGCAGGGATTCACGCAGGGTTTCGGGCGTCAGCTTGCGGATCGCCCAAGGGTCGTTTGCGTCGCTCATTTGTGCCCAGCCCCAAAGATCATTGCGTCTTGTTTCGCACGCATAGCGGCGATGCCAGACCCAACAGGCGGTGCAGCATTGGCGGTGGTGATCAATTCACCTTTCCGGATTGGCGCGGTCACACGCCCCCCTGTCAGCAAGCCACAGGGGATGGCCCCAAGGGAGCGGGCCTCGCCTGCTTCCATCACCCAAGCGCGGTAGCAATATTCGCCAATCTGGTCGAGCGTTTCGCCCACTTGCATATCCCGTTTCGCCAGCGCACAAACCTCGGCCACGGGACGATCGAGCGGCACCATATCGGCTTTACCGTGCAGAACCGCACGCGCGCAGGTCAGCGGCACTTCGAGTGAGGTCAGATGATAAGGGCGCACAAAGGTGAAATACGGACCCTCGCCCATTTTCAGATCGCGCATCCGTTCGTGAATACGGGGGTGCTGGGCATGGACCACAACAAACACACCTGGGGCCAGCCCCTGCCCCACGGAAAAATCAACCCGCCCCGAACCGCTTAGGATACCACCGTCACTTTCGGGGATCAGCACATTGGCCAGTTCTTTGGGGCCAGCGTTTGGCCCATGCATGCCGGGGCGGTCAGGGATCAAGCCCGTGGCATTGGCGATTGCGGCCATTTCCACCATGGTTTTAGACCCGTCTACAAATTCAACCAACATGCGGGCATTCATGTTGCGAGCCTTGGCCTCGGCCATGTAATCATCTGGAATCGCATCGAAATTCAACGGATTGTTCTTACCTTTGCCCGCACAAACGATGTCATGACCCATGGATGTGGCGAATTCGATCAGCTCCATGCAGGAGGACGGTTCATCCCCTGCGCCCAGCGAATAGACCACACCAAGACGCTCGGCCTCGGACCGCAGGAAGGCGCCGATTGTAACGTCAGCTTCCACATTCATCATCACCAGATGTTTGCCCCGCTCCATCGCGGCCAAGCCTAGTTCGGCCCCCACGGCAGGTACACCCGTGGCGTCAATCACCACGTCGATCAGCCCGCTTTCGAACATTTGCATGGCGTCTGATGCGATGGCGATGTGACCATCCTCGATCACACGATTCAGCGCATCGGTGGAACTGGCATCAACGCTGTGGCCGGTTTCCCCGTAAGCCGTAGCCACCGCATCATGGGCCGCTTGGGGACGAATTTCGGCGATGGCCGCCACATCAACGCCGTCCATCATGGCCGTGCGGCTGACAATATCCGTGCCCATCTCGCCAGAGCCAATCAAGCCGATGCGCACCGGTTTTGCACGGTCTGACAATTCTCGTGCAAAGCCTGTCAGGGCGACATTTCTTGCCATGACTCATTTCCTCTCTGTGGGTTTTAGCCTTTAACTAAATTGAACTTTCGTTCAGTTGTCAATATATATGTTCACTTCCACATCCCCCGCCTCTATGCTATAAAACAGCTCTGGAGTGCGGTGTTTTTCTGGCGCTCCAGACCATAAGGATCTTATGCAAATGACACCGCGTCCCCCGTTGCGCATTCCAAGACCCGAAGACCTTGCGATACCGTTGCGTGACCTGTTCCGTGGCGTGCAACAGGCAGCGCGGATTCCGATGGCTTTGGCACAGCCCGTTGTGTCCCACCTGCCCGATCCGGTGCGCGATACCCTGTCCCAGATCGGACAGCGCGCCGAAGTGATTTACAATGACAGCCTGACCATCTGGCGGCCCTCTGCATCGGAAATCCGGCAGGCCACGGCCTTTCTGACAGATGCTAATCCGTCGGATTTGGCCGCAACTGGACGGGTTGTTGCCTGGGCGCTAGAAGTGGCTTTGGCCCGCCAAGATAACACCCCGCAGTTTTTCATCAGCGAAACTGTCGTGACATTGGCACTGGATGAAGCCCTGTCAAAAACCGCAACCGATGCAGACCCGTCTGCCCGTGCTGCAGCCGCGATGTTTGCGGTAGTGTCCCATGGGCTTGGACCGTCACCCGACACATTCCCGTCCCCGCGCATGACGCCGGAACGCATTGCCCAATTGCGCAGCGCCGCCTTTGCCGCCGCCTTGTTTTTGCTGGCTGAACGCTCTGTTGATTTGGACGATGAAATCCGCATTCTAAGCTATGCCATCACCATCACCGATCTGATCGCCGCAGAAATCCATGCCGCGGCAGAGCCTGTGGATAACGCAACCCACATCGCCGCTCTCCTGCGCCAGCACGCCGATATGATATGAACGTCGAACAGATATTCGGGCAACCAGTTCACTTGCCGCTGCGCCGTGCTTTGCAACGGTTCCGCTGGTTTACGGCCTCGTTCACAACTGAAATCGCCGCGCAATCTGCCGCAACGGGCATGGTGTATGAAACCTCGGATCACGCGATGGGGCGGGTATTCTTGGATTGGCGCAAAGCTTTTGTAACGCAAAACCCGCAAGACCCATCTGAGCGGGAAAGGTTTATCGGCTTTGCCGCAGGTCTGATGCTGCGCTCTATGATCCGCCATAAGCCGCTCTGCTGCCCGCAAGCATATGGGAAAAACGACCTTTCCGCACCACAGGATTTTTGGCCCGAAGGCCATGCCTATGTCAGCTATTGTCTGGCCATACGCGCTGCCATTTTGGTCGAAGAATTCGGTGAAGACACCCTGAATTCAGCCGCGCGCCCCGCCGAACGGGACGATATCCGCACATGGCAATCCTTCCGCGAGAACGTGACAGAAGATCCAAGTCTCGCCATTCCCTTTCTTGATCTGTTCGCGGGAGAGACCCCGAATTGGGCCGCCCGCGACGTGTTCCGCTGGGGGAATGACACCACGATTTTAGACTTTGCCCCAAACCGCCATTAGCGCGTCAAACCGACCTGCACCGTGCCAGATCTGTGTGCTTATTGGGCATTTGCCTATAAAATGTGCAATTTACGCCCAAATCTACAGGGATAAGTCTGCGAAAACCCCACGTAAGCCCTACCCTGTTGCAACGAAATTTCATTCGGCGCTAAATCAACGGCATGAACCCAAAAATACCGTTGCTTGTTTTTACCGATCTCGACGGAAGTTTACTCTCCCACACTGATTATCGTTGGGATGCCGCCGCGCCTGCCTTGGATATTTTGCGGGAGGTTGGGGCTGGGATTGTATTGGCCAGCAGCAAGACCGCCCCCGAGATTATCACGCTGCGACAACAGCTTAGCCTGCAAAACTGGCCTGCGATTGTTGAAAATGGCGCAGGGGTATTGGCACCGAACAGCCAAAGTGCACCTGAAAATACAGCCTATGCTAGGTTACGTGCCATCCTGAACGGCCTTCCAGCAAACCTGCGAGCGCCCTTTCGTGGGTTCGGAGATATGGATGAGTCCCAAATCGCAACGCTAACGGGTCTAAACGCGGCGGATGCCAGGCTTGCGCGGCAGCGGGCATTTTCCGAGCCTGGCCTGTGGTCGGGCACCGCCGCACAGCGCAGCGACTTTCTGAACGCCCTCGCCGAACAAGGTGTCACAGGGCGCGAGGGCGGGCGGTTTTTGACCCTGTCTTTTGGCCAAACCAAAGCCGATCAAATGGCGCAGATCATTGCCGCATATAAACCGCATACCACGGTCGCACTTGGGGATGCACCCAACGATGTTGAAATGCTAGAGACCGCCGATTTCGGGGTCATTATTGCAAACCCGCACCGTGATCCTTTGCCCGTTCTGGCGGGCGAAAAGACCGGTCGGATCATTCGCACCACACAAGTCGGTCCTGCGGGTTGGAACACGGCGATGCTTGATTTGATCAAGCAACTCGATATGAAATAAGGAAGAAAACCTATGGCTGATTTCCATCAGAACGGAAATATCGCAACGCTGCATAACCTGCGCACGCAGTCACTGGCAGAAATGACCTACGAGCTTGAAACTTTTGCGCAAAATCGCAAGATGGCGCTGGTGTTACCCTGTCTGTACAGCGAATTGGCAACCGATGCGATGCCCAAAATCCTCGATGAATTGTCGCGGGTCACCTATCTGAACCGCATTATTATCGGGTTGGATCGCGCCGATGAAGCCCAGTTTCGCCACGCCAAAGAATTCTTCAAAGGGCTAAAGCAAAACCACATCGTGATCTGGAACGACAGCCCCCGCATGTTGGCGCTGGAACAACAACTGGCCGAAATGGGGCTGGCTCCCTCTGAACAGGGCAAGGGTAAAAACGTCTGGACGGCCATTGGCTATTTGATTGCCTGTGAAGACAGCGCCGTGATGGCGATTCACGACTGTGATATTGTCACCTACACCAATGAATTGCTGGCGCGATTGATCTATCCCGTGGCCAATGCCAATTTCCCCTATCAAGTGGCCAAGGGCTATTATGCCCGCGTGGGTCAAAGCAAGCTGAACGGGCGTGTGTCCCGCTTGCTGGTCAGCCCGCTGTTGATTGCATTGAAACGGGTGGTGGGGGATCGGGATTACATCGATTACCTGCGCAGTTTCCGCTATCCGCTGTCAGGCGAATTCGCCATGCGCACATCCATTCTGCCAGATTTGCGTATTCCGTCCGATTGGGGTCTGGAAATCGGCGTGCTGTCAGAAGCTTGGCGTAATCTGGCCCCGAAAGCCGTCTGTCAGGTGGAAATTGCGGATAATTACGACCACAAACACCAAGACCTAAGCGAGGCGGACGTGAACGCGGGGCTGAACCGCATGTCTACTGATATTTGTAAGGCCCTGTTCCGCAAACTGGCCGCTGATGGCACGGTGTTTACACCAAATGTGTTCCGCACCCTAAAGGCCACCTATTATCGCTGCGCACTTGACCTGTTGGACGCCTATTATAACGATGCGAAAATGAACGGGCTGAGCATTGATCGTCATGCCGAGGAACGCGCGATTGAACTGTTTACCGAAAATATCATGCGGGCTGGACAGTTCTTTTTGGACAACCCCCATGAAACGCCGTTTATCCCCACATGGAACCGGATTCACGCCGCAGCACCCGGTTTTCTGGCAGCATTGCACCGTGCCGCGGCTGCGGATGAGGCGGAGTTTTCCTAGCGTCGATTAGTGATCCACATACATTGATACGGGGCCAGCGTAATGCCGTCGGCCCCTGCGTCAAAGCTGGCATCCCCCAGCAGATCAACCCAGTCTTCATCCTCGATCAGGTTCAACAAAGCCGCCGATACACTGATGGTTTCGTCGCTGACATTGTGCAGCGCAAAAATAGATTGTGCGCGATCAATGCTTTGCCGCCAGACAGCAAACACCCTTAGATCATGTAGGTTTACGGTGAACTGCGTCGCATTTGGATGAAAGGCTGCTTGCTTTTTGCGGATCCGCAACCGTTCAGATAAAGACGCCATAACAAGAGCTTGTGGGCTGTCGCGATCTGCTAGCAAGGCCCGCAATGTGGGGTAATCCCAGCGGTGGCGATTGATGGCACGGCTCATGCCGCGGTGTTCGACCTGTTCGTGATCATTGGGTGTGGCCAGCATCGCGTGGATGTAAAACGCAGGAATACCTTCCAGCGACATGACGATGGTTTGCGAACAGATGAACCGCGCGTGATGGTGGGCGTCGATGCCGTTAAAGGTGCGCGACATGGCGGCATAAAAGGTGGTGTTCAGCTCATACGGGCTTTCTCCGCCATCTGGCAAACTGCGCATAGACACCAGCCCGCCAAGGTCTTTGACAGTGTCAATCACCTGTTGCTTTTCGTCTTCGGGCAGCAATCCTTCGGCCGGGCGCATGCCAATGCCGTCGTGGCTAGCAGTGAAATTCAGATAGGCACAGCCCATTGGCGCGGGGGGCATGGCGCGCTGCCATTTGTGCAAATACTGCGCGTTTCCAGACATCATCGCATGTAAAATCAGCGGCGGCAGCGGGAAATTATAGATCGCATGGGCCTCACGTCCCGCACCGAAATAACTTAGGTTTTCGGCCTTTGGCACATTGGTTTCAGTGAGCAAAATGATCTTTTCCGAGGCGTAATCACACAGCACCCGCATCAGCTGGATCACCGCATGGGTCTGGGGTAAGTGGATCGACGGAGACCCAATTTCCTTCCACAGGAAGGCCACCGCATCAAGGCGGATAATTTCCACCCCATTGTCCACATGCAGGCGGATAATGCGCAGGAATTCTAACAAAACTTCTGGATTGCGGAAATCCAGATCAATCTGGTCATGACTGAAAGTACACCACACATGGCGCGGCCCATTGGCGGTTTCGACCTCTTGCAGCAGGGGCGTTGTGCGGGGGCGCACCACGGTACTAAGGTCATCTTGGGGCGAGGCTTCGAAAAAGAAGCGGTCATAAGGCGCTTGACCCTGGCGATAGGCATTAAACCAACTGCCCTGACTGGACACATGGTTCAGCACCAGATCAGACATCAGATTGAACTTACCCGCAATACGCTGAATATCAGGCCAGTCGCCCAGTTGCGGATTGACCGCGCGAAAATCAGACACCGCAAATCCATCATCCGACGTATAGGGAAAAAACGGCAGGATATGGACGCTGTTTAACGTACCTTCCAAATAAGTCCCCAAAAAATCATAAAGCAAATCCAGCGGTTTATGGGCACCATCCACAATCGAATTGCCATAGGTGATCAGCAGGGCGTCCTGCTCTGACCACAGCGTATTGCCCGGAACCCGCCCCCGTTTGCGCCGCGATGATCCTTCAGGCCAGAACGCCTCAATCACCAGCGAGGACAGAATATCCGCATCAAGGTCAGGATAGATCCGCTGTAAAATAGACGCCAGCTTCGGGCCAAGGGAACGCGCGGTGTCTGTCATGCTTCCAATACTCGCCTGTTTTAATTCGTTTCAATTCAAAAGCTAACACGCAAGTTTCAGCTAAGCGAGTTGAACCCGAAAAGAAGTTCCATAGGTTGGGTTTGGAAGTGGCTGTGGGTATCCCCTAGCCAAAGAAGGCCAAAGCTGCACAAAAATTACGCAAGACACGAAGCCCCCGCACGTCACAACTGATGGGCGGGGGCCTGTTTCACTGCCTTTGGACAACTTGACGTTGCGTCCCCAGACTCGCAACAGACAGTTCAACCACATCCCCATCGCGCAGGAATTGCGGTGGATTCAGGCCCAGCCCCACCCCTTCGGGGGTTCCGCTTGCGATAATATCGCCGGGCAGCAGGCGCATGAAACGGGACATATAGGCAATGATTTCAGCCACGCCAAAGATCATATCAGCGGTGGAGCTGCTTTGATGCATCGTACCATTCACCGACAGGTTTAACGCAAGGTTCTGCGGATCGCCCACCTCATCCGGTGTGACCAGCCACGGGCCGATGGGGCCAAAGCTCGGCGCGGATTTGCCTTTGATCCACTGCCCGCCCTGTTCCAATTGATAGGCCCGCTCGCTGACATCATTAATGGTGCAATACCCCGCCACACAATCCAACGCCTCGGCTTCACTGACATAATCGCAGTTGCGACCGATCACGATGCCCAGTTCCACCTCCCAATCGGTTTTGGTTGACCCTTTGGGCAGAATAATCGGGTCATTCGGGCCGCTAATACATGAGGTGGCTTTTGAGAACAGCACTGGCTCTGCGGGTTCGGGGTTGTTGGTTTCGCGGGCGTGGCGGGCATAATTCAAACCAACCGCATAGAAATTTCGCGCCGCCCCAACACAAGCGCCAATGCGGGTTTCAGGGGGCACGATGGGCAGCGTTGACAGATCGGTGCCCGCCAATTTGTTCAGCGTCTCAATCGTGACAGTCGTAGGCGTAAAATCTGCGATCAAACCTGACAGATCGCGGATTTGACCCTGTGCATCCAGACACGCAGGCTTTTCCAGACCCACTGGGCCAAAACGGAGGTATTTCATCACTTTTCCTTTCAAAAACGGGTATTTATCGTGCGATTACTTTGTACCAAGGATCATATCAGCGGCTTTTTCCGCGATCATCACAACCGGGGAGGCCGTGTTCCCCGACACAATCCGTGGCATGATCGAGGCGTCCACCACCCGCAGCCCGGTAACCCCGCGCAGGCGCAATTCAGGGTCAACCACCGCGCGATCATCCCCCCCCATACGGCAGGTGCCGACAGGGTGGAAAATGGTCGTGCCGATGTCCCCTGCGGCGCGTGCCAGATCAGCATCATCAGCAATCTGCGCACCGGGTAGATTTTCATGAGGTGCGTATTTTTGCAAAGCAGGCATGGTCATCAATCGGCGGGCCTGCCGCAAAGAGGCCACCGCCACATCAATATCCGCGCGGGAACTTAGGTAGCGCGGGGAAATATCAGGGGAATGCCCAATCCCCCTAATCCCCTTGGCGGAAATATGGCTCGATCCACGGCTTTCGGGGCGCAAATTGCACACGGACACCGTCACGGCGGGATAGGGGTGCAAAGGCTCTCCCAACCGATCTGTAGACAGGGGCTGAATGTGATATTCCAAATCGGGCGTGGCCAATCTGGGGTCACTGCGCGTGAAAATCCCAAACTGGCTTGGGGCCATCGACAGCGGACCAGAGCGGTTCCACAAATACTGCGCGCCCATAGCGATTTTACCAGACAGGGAATTGGCGATCTGGTTCAATGTGCGGGCATTTTCCACCCGAAACACCATACGCAATTGCAGGTGGTCTTGCAGGTTCTCCCCCACATCGGGAGAGTCCAGTTGCACTTCTAGGCCCGCATCTTTCAGCCGTTGCGGCTGGCCGATCCCCGAGGCTTCCAACACGGCAGGCGAATGGATTGCCCCGGCCGCCAACAGGATTTCAGCCTTTGCAGTGGCCCGTAGATCTTCGCCCTTACAGGACATCTGAACCCCCGTGGCACGGCCATTTTCAAAGGTTATACGCTGCACATGGGTCTGGGTCAGCAGCCGCAGATTGGGGCGTTTCAAAGCTGGGTTTAGAAAGGCACGGGCTGTGCTCCATCGACGTCCAGCTTTCTGATTAACCTCAAAATAACCCGCACCTTCATTGCTGCCGCTGTTGAAATCCGAAGTGGAAGGAATGCCCATTTGCGCCGCCGCCGTTTGAAAATCATCCAGCAAATCCCATTTCAACCGCTGGCGCGCGACTTTCCATTCCCCCCCTGCTCCGTGCAGCAGGCTTTCCCCCTCGGCGCGGTCTTCAGAGCGAATGAAATAGGGCAGCACATCGTCCCAACCCCATCCCGCGTTGCCCATTTGCGCCCAACCGTCGTAATCCGCCGCTTGACCGCGCATGTAAATCATACCGTTGATCGAACTGCACCCGCCCAGCACTTTGCCCCGCGGATAGGCCAGCGCCCGCCCGTTCAATCCGGGCTCTGCGGTGGTTTTCATCATCCAATCCGTACGCGGATTACCCATACAATACAGATAACCAACGGGGATATGAATCCAAGGATAGCTGTCCTTTCCGCCTGCCTCGATCAGCAGAACCCGATTGCGCGGGTTGGCCGACAGGCGGTTTGCAAGCACACATCCTGCCGTACCCCCACCAATGATAATATAGTCGTATTCGCCGTCTAACCTGCGTGTCATTTGGTAATCCGAAGTTTGATTTTAGGGGCAGTGGCGTCAGTGGATTGCGATGGCCGGAAAGGCGACCAACAGGCCAACAGCGATCATTTGCAAGACGATGAATGGCACCAGTGATCGGAAAATCTCACCCAAGGTGATATCCGGCGGCGTCACACTTTTCAGGTAAAACGCCGCGGGGCCAAAGGGCGGCGTCAGGAAGGACACTTGCATGTTCATGGCAAACAAAACGCCGAACCAGACCGGATCGTAGCCAAGGTCTTTGATGATCGGCACAAAGATCGGCATGGTCAAAAGCGCAATGCCAACCCAGTCAAGGAACATGCCCAAGACGAACAGAATAAGCATCATAAACAAGATGATAACCGTCGGAGAATCCGAAACCCCCGAAATCAATTGCGAAATAAACCGGATGCCGCCCATCAGGTTATAGACGCCGACCAAAGCACTGGCGCCGATGCCGATCCACATGATCATCCCCACCGTCGCCAACGTGTGAAGCGAGGCATCAAGCAGCATTTTGAACGAAAACTCACGCCGCAAAATGGTTGAAAAGATCACGCCCGCCACCCCGATGGCCGAAGCCTCGGTCACGGAAGCAATGCCGCCATAGATCGAACCCAGCACGAAGAACACCACCAACAAAGGCAGGAACAAGCCGCGCAGCAGTGGTAGGTGGTCTTTTAGAATAACGGGGTTTTCAGGGGGTGCGGGGGCGGCATTCGGGTCCGTATAGGACCGAAACAGAATATAAAGAATATAAAGCCCCGCCAGCATGAACCCCGGCAAAAAAGACGCCGTGAACAGATCGCCCACTGACACATTTGCGGTCAAACCATAGATGATCAACACGATGGACGGCGGCACCATTGTTCCCAGCGCGCCCCCCGCACAAACCACGCCAATGGCCAAGCGGCGGTTGTATCCCAGCCGCAGCATTTGGGGCAGCGCCACAAGCCCTAGCAAGACGATCTCGCCACCGATGATCCCGCTCATGGCCGCAAGGATCACGGCCACAAAAATCGTCTGGATCGCCACGCCACCGCGCAGGCGTCCGCCGATCAGTTTCATCGCATCAAACAAATCCCGCGCGATGCCGGATCGATCCAGCACCGCTGCCATCAGCACAAACATCGGCACGGAAACGAAAACAAAAGACGACACAAAACTGTAAACGCGACTGGTAATCAGCGGCACCGCGTTCGGGCCAAACCAGCCCACCGCAAAGATCAGCGCCACAAAAAGCGTGACCATGGCCAAGGGTGCGCCCGTCAGCAACAGGCCGACCAGCAAGGCGAACATCAGCAATGTTCCCCAGCCGATGCCAAGCGCCTTTAGGTTCAATCCGAAATCGAGAAGGTCATACATCGTCATAGCCTTGTGGCGCTTTTGGGCGGCGCATATAATTGAAAGTCAGGATCAGGAACTGTAGGCTCATAGCGATCAAGACGAGCAGTAAGAACAGTTTCAACAAGGCGGGTGCTGGCGAATTCCACGCGCTACCGCTTGTTTCCAAAAAGAAGTTTCCATCAGGGCGAAACAGCGCCTTTTTCACCATCAGCCACGACGCCCAAGCGAAAAACAGGCTGGCGCACAGACAGGCGATGGAGATCAGAACATCCAGAATACGGCGCAGGCGCGGGCTGACGAGGTCATAAACCAGCACAACCCGAATGTGCGAGTTGCGGGCCACACAGTATAAACCGCCGAAAATGAAGGTGATCGCACTTAGGAAAGTGGTGGTTTCATGGGCCCAAATCGTCGGACTGTTGAACACATAGCGCAGAAAAACCTCCATCACGAGCACGGCCATGGCCACCAGAATACCCACGGCAAACAGGCGCGCGATGCGGGTGATCAACCAGCCAAGCCATCCAGCCTGCGGCAAAGATTCTTGGTCCGGCGTGCTGACATGGGGCGCCGTAAGGGACAGGGGATCAGGATCAGGGGGCGGGGACATAGCGAGCCAATCATTTGAAAATCGTGGTTTTATGTTGGGCAGCGCCCAAGAAAGGTTCGGGCGCGTATCACTGCGCCCGAACGGTTTGGATCACTTTAACAAGCCCTGATCGGCCAGATATTCAGTCAAAAGGTCATAGACTTTTTGCGCATTTTCCGACCGCGCGGCCACTTTCGCCCATTGGTCCATTGCGATTGTGCGGAATTTTGCACGCTCTTCTGCGGGCCAGTTGTGAACGGTGATGGCGGGATCGGCTGTCGCCTCGGCAAAGGCTTTCAGGTCGTTCATGGACAGAGTAGCCACCGCATCCTGCGCAAAATCGCGCACTGAAACCGTCATTATCGCCTGCAAATCTGCCGGCAAAGCATTCCATTTGTCCAAATTCATCGACACCTCAACCAAAGGCATCGAATGAAACCCCGGGTAGACGGGGTGAACCGCAACCTTATGCAGGCCCTGCTGGTGATTGGTGGAAAACACAGTGGAATCCGCTGCGTCAATCACACCTTTATCAAGGGATGTGTAAACCTCTGAGTAAGGAAGGTTAACGGGAACAGCCCCTGCGGCCGCGAAGACCTCTTGGATAAGACCTTCTGGGGCGCGAACTTTCAAGCCTTTCAGATCCGCGACACCGTCCAAAGGAATTTTGGAAACAAACCCTTCAAGACCGGTTGTTGTCGCGCCAATGAAATGCAAACCATAGGGTTCTTCCAAGGCGTTCATCAATTCATAGCCGCCACCGTAATTGATAAAACGAAACATTTCATCGGGTGAAGACCAAGCCCCTGTCGGGTTTGCAACCAGACCAAAAGCGGGGTCTTTGCCAGCGAAATAGCTGACGTCGGTGATGTGGCCGTCCAGAATACCCGCACCAACGGCGTCTTGGGTTTCGTTGTAATCCACAACGGCGCCGACAGGCAGCAAATCAATGGTCAGGCGCCCCCCGGACATGGCTGCAACCCGTTCTGTCCATTTTTGCTGAATGCCAAAGTTCGGGTTACCTGCCGGGTCAACCGATTGGAAAGTCATTTTAAATTCTTGCGCAGATACGCTGGCGCCGCTGATCAAACAGGTCGCGAGGATCGCGCTTAACGAGGTAAATTTCATGGTGCTTCTCCCTAGTTTGGGCATGTATTCAAGATCCCATACCCTTGGACCATTCCGGTGTTTCTGCTGTCATGCAACGTCGCTTAGCGATGCTGGGACAGGTGTATTCACAAGGTTGCGCAACCGACCTTCGGTCAAAAATTGCATGGCTGTTTCCACCGAAAGGCGTCTGGCGTCAGACACGCTTTCGGGGCTGGACCACGCCGCATGGGGGGTAACAAACAGCCGCTCGCCCACGATCGGATCCTTGCCATTTGCATAGGCCAAAGCGATTTCGTCGGATGGGTTGGGGGGTTCCACTGGCAGCACATCAATCCCTGCGCCTGCAATTGTGCCATTGCGCAATGCAGCCAGCAGGGCGGAAATGTCGATGATCCCGCCACGGGCTGTGTTAACCAATATGGCATGGGGCTGCATCTTCGCCAGTTGCGCAGCGTTCATCATGTTTTGGGTCTGCGGCGTCAGCGGACAGTGCAGACTGACCACATCACTTTGCGCCAATAACTCTTCGAGCTGGTCACAGCGATCCACACCTGCGGCAATTTCCGTGCCCCGTGACACCAGCGGATCATAGGCCAGCACCCGCATCCCAAACGCTTTGGCCCGCAGCGCCGTAGCTATCCCAATCCGTCCCAATCCGACCACACCAAAGGTCTTACCCCGCAGTCGCGCCAGCAAAGGCGCACGCGCATGGTCAAACCCCGTTTGCGGCGATTCCATCAGGTTTCTGTGGTACGATCCAATGCCGCGCCGCAGAGTTAACATCAGGGCGATGGCGTGGTCGGCCACCTCGCTGGTGCCGTAATCAGGCGTGTTGCACACAGGAATGCCCGCTTTGGCCGCCGCATCCAGATCAATGTGGTCAAAACCGACCCCTGCCCGCACGATAATTTTGCAGCGTTCCAGCCGCGAAATCAGATCGGCGTTAACCGGCATTTCATGCCAGACCACCATGGCATCACATTGGCTCAGCGACTCGGCTGATATTTGATCCGGTGACCGCGCGCGGAAAATATCCCAATCCACCTGATCCCCTGTGGTCTGTCGTTCAATCTGGGCATCGTCAGGGTATTGGGCATCGGGCGTCAGCAGGCGGAAACGGGACATGGGGAACCTCTTTGGGGCGCTCGGCGGGAGCGGCTGTTAACTTCACATACTAGAATTCTAGAATATACACAGCTTGTCAATCCGGTATTTTTAATGTTTTATAACGACGCAAAATCAGTCTATTGCGTGCTATTCTGCTAGCGAGCCTGCTGGACGTACCGAAAAGGAGCCCCCTGTGTCGCTGACCCAAAAAGCCTGTGATCGGCTAAAAGACGCGATTGTGTCTGGAAGATTCGAATTCGGAGAACGCCTGTCCGAGGAGCAAATCGCCCGCGCTCTTGGCATGAGCAAAGCCCCCGTGCGCGCCGCCTTTATGGACCTGCGCGACATGGGTTTGGTCACCATCGTCCCCCAAGCGGGCACCTATGTTTTCATCCCCTCCGCGCAAGACGTGGCTGAGATGAGCAGTTTTCGCGCCATGCTGGAAAGCCAGGCCCTGCGCAGTGCCTTTGAACGGGATTCAGGGGCATTGGCGCAGGGGTTAACCGTGGCGATCACCCAGATGGAACATGCGATTAATTCTGGGGAATGGGCGCAATATAGTCAGGCCGACAGCGCCTTTCATCGGGTGATTTTGCAACAGGCAGGCAACCGCTATGTGGAAAAAGCCTATGACCTGACCGCCACCGCCCTAGAGGCGCTGCGTGCCCGTCTGCAATCGGGTGAAGGCAATTTCTGGCAACGCTCTTTCGCCGAGCATATCAAGATGCGCGACTTTATCGCAGGCGGGAATCTTGATGCAGCCCATGACCTGTTGCAGGACCATATCCTGATTATCAACCGGTCAATTTCCCTGCCATCGGCCAGTGTTTTGCAGCACAGCAAGGGGCGGCGTTTGACGGATGAACGCTGTATGGAATTGCTGTCTGACCGGGCCTAATCGGTCTGGAAATCTTCGCGCAGGTCATCGCCGAAAATCAGCATAACAGGCATGGTGGATTTTGCGGCTTTTGCCAATGCATCGGTGAATTCTTGCGCACCGGTTGGTCGATCAACCGCCCAACCACAGGCCAGCGCAATCGCGGCTATATCAGGGGTCAGAATATCCACACCCAGCGGCGCAATACCGTTGCTTTGCATGTAGGATTTGATTTCGCCGTAACCATTATTGTCATGCAGCATCAGGATCACGGGGGTCTGTGCCTCGACTGCGCTGGTTAATTCTGCCAGCGTAAATTGCAACCCGCCATCCCCGACCAAAGCGACCACAGGCCGATTGGTCGCGCCCAAAGCTGCCCCTACGGCCGCAGGCAAGCCATAGCCAAGTGTACCGAATCCTGTGGCTGAATTGAAATAACTACTGGGCGTTGCAGCAGCAAATCCTGTGTTGCCAGAATAAACCAATTGTGTTGAATCGCCGACGAATATCGCATCGGGCAGCATATCCCGCATCAGGGACAGCATCTTAAGATCACCGCGCAAGGCTTTGGGAAGATTGGCACAACCCGTCATGGCACGCTGCGCACGGGCGGCCCCATCAGTACGCCCCGAAGGTTTTAACCCCAACGCCAAAGACACTGCGGATTCTTCTGCGTCAGCGATCAAGCCAATCTGGGCCACGGGGCCGCGCCGGATTTGCAGCGGGTCCAATTCGACACGGATTAGCGGGCAAGGAATGGTAAACCCGCCATCCTCGTAGAAATCATAATCGGTCAGTCCAAATTCCGTTCCCAGCGCCAGTACCACGTCAGCCTGTTCTATCAACCGACGGGTTTCGGGCATGGACGGCGTCAAGCTGACCGCAAGCGGATGATCGGGGGGCAGAATGCCACGGGCGTTTGTGGTCATCACCACGGGGGCGTCCAGCATCTCGGCCAGATGTTGAATTGCGGCGGCGGCGCGCACGGCACCGCCCCCTGTCAGGATCACGGGGCACTTAGCGCTTGCTAACAACTTTTGTGCCTCGGCCAGTGCTGCGGCGGCTGGGGCGGGGCGGGCCAAAGGCGGCGCGCGGCGCGGGGTTGGCAGGTGATCGGCAGAGGCGAGCATTACATTCATCGGCAATTCCAGATGCACGGGGCGGGGCCGCGCGCCTTCAAACAACGCAAAGGCTTGGGCCAGTGCGGGGGCTAATTCTTCGGGGCGGTGAATGGTTCGGCTGAACGCTGCAACCTTATCAATCATGCCCCGCTGGTCGGGCATTTCATGCAGCCAGCCTTCGCCAGAATCCATGCGCCCGTGGGAGTTTACTGTTGAAATCACCAGCATCGGAATCGAATCCGCATAGGCCTGGCCCATGGCGGTGGTGATATTGGTCATGCCGGGGCCGGTGATGATAAAGCAGACACCGGGCTGGCCGCTGACCCGCGCGTAGCCATCGGCCATAAACCCCGCGCCCTGTTCATGGCGCGGCGTGATATGGCGGATCGAACTGCCGCCCAGCCCACGGTACAATTCAACCGTATGAACACCCGGAATGCCAAAGACAGTGTTCACGCCGTAGGATTCCAGCAGTTTTGTCAGATATTCGCCCGTCGATAGCGTCATGTTGTTTTCCCCTCCGCACGTTTGCGCGCTATGATTTGCACCGCGGTCCGGATCAGGATTGCGCTGACCACCAGCACAATCAGCACCACAGAAATCGCCGCGATTGCTGGGTCGATATTGTCGCGCAGACCCATCCACATCATCCGTGGCAACGTTGCGATATTCACCGAGGTGATAAAGATCGTCACGCCGATTTCTTCCCATGACAGCATGAAGGTCAGAAAGAAAGCCACCATCACCCCAAAGCGGATATTGGGTAGAATTACGCGGAAAATTCGTGTGCCCAAACCAGCACCCATCGCCCGCGCGGCAAGGTCGATGCGTCGATCCACTTGGCTAAGGGCGACAGTAATCAGCACCACCGCGAATGGCACGATCATCACCGCATGGGCCAGAACCACACCCGCAAATGTGTCATAAGCCACCAGATCGTTATAGCCCCCGAGCGAGATCAAAAAGAAATACAGGGTCAGTGCAGACACCACCGGAGGCGCCACCATCGGCAGCAAGGCCACCCCCATCATCAGCCCCGCAAAACGCGGCTGCATCATCCAAATGCCAAGACTAAAGAACAATGCCAATGTGGTCGCCAACCCCGCGCTGGTCAGCCCGATGCGCACCGACAGCCACACCGCCTGTCCCCATTCGGGATTGTCGATCAGGGTGCGATAGTGGCGCAAAGACCAGTCATCCGTTGGCACCGAAAGATAACGCAGCGGGGTAAACGATACGGGGATAACCGCAATCAGCGGCATCAACAGGAACACCGCAACCAGCGCGGCTAAAACAGACATCAAGAGGCCCGGACGATTAACCATTGCCGCGCCCCGCTGGATTGGCGATGCGCATCAACAGCGCCATCAACACGCCCACCGTCAGCATCAGGATCACACTGATCGCCGCCGCCAGCCCCCAGTTCGGGTTTTGGAAAATATACAGGTAGATCAGCTCGGCCACCATAACACTGCGCCCGCCGCCCAGAATGGCAGGGGTCACAAAGAACCCTAGCGCAAAGACAAACACCACCAGCGCCGCCCCCAAAATGCCCGATCCCGTCATTGGCACAAACACCTGCCAAAACACGCGCGCGCGACTGGCCCCCATGCCCCGAGCAGCCATCAAAGCCCGCTCGTCCAGATTTCGCATGGCAGTCGCAAGGGGGAAGACCGCAAAGGGCAGCAGGAAATGGCTCATTCCCACGATAACGCCAAATTCGTTGCGCACCATGGCAAGCGGTTCGTTAATGAGGCCGATGCTTTCCATCCAGCCGTTCAGAATGCCACGATTGGACAGCATGGCCAACCAGCCAAAGGCCCGTGTCAGCAGGGAAATCCAGAACGGGATCAGGATACACAGCTCCATCACCAGCCGCAGAACCGGCCCGCCCCTGATCCACAACAGCGTCACGATATAGGCACCGATCACTGAAAACACCGTCACCAGCGCACAAATCCGCAAGGTCCGCAGAAAGACTGACAAGATCAGCGGATCACTCAGCGCCGTGGCGTATTGGTCAAACCCAAGGTCAGGCTGGGTCACGCTCCACCGCATGACACCTAGAAAAGGCAGCACATAGGTCAGCCCCAGAAACAGCAACAGTGGCCCAAGCAAGAGTATATATCGGGGGATGGATTTCATGCGCCGCCTTTCAGTTGGATCGCCCCGACGCGGTGGTCGGGGCGACTAAATTCAGGACGAAATGATCTTCAGGTATTCATCCAAAGCCGCGCCGTAGTTTTCTTCGTACCACGCCATATCAAGGGGCAGTTGCACGGCGAAATTGGCGGCGTCCACAGGGTTAAACCGCGCCTCATCCTCGGGGATCAGCGCGTCTGCGGCGGGGTTGGCTGGCCCCTGCCCCAACATTTCAAACATCACTACCTGTTTTTCAGGGTCTTGGGCTGCGGCGATGAACTTCATCGCATTTTCCTTGCCGCCCGGATTGCCTTTCAGCACCGCCATGGCGCCCGGTGAAATCAGACCTTCATCCCAGATGAATTTCACATCACCGCCAGTGTCTTCTTCGATCAAACGGGCACGGGTAGACCAGATCAGCGCCATGGACGCATCACCGTTCAACAACAAGGACTGGCTTTCAGACCCGCCACCCCAAAAGGCGACCACGTTTTCTTTAAACCCTGACAGCTTTTTATGGGCCCGCTCAATATCCAGCGGATACAGATCCTCTGCCGCAACACCGTCAGCCAGCAGCAAGGCCTCCCACATGCCAACGCCCCATTTGTACATGGCCCGTTTACCAGGGAATTTTTCAGTATCAAAGAAATCCGCCATGCCTGCTGGGGCGGTGTCACCGAATTTTTTGGCGTCATAGGCGATGATATACGAAAAGAAATAGCTAGAGGCCGAGTATTCCCAGCCGAAGCCCTCGCGCATTTTGCCTTTGTCCACCACATCATAGTCGATAGGTTCCAACATGCCTTTTTTACCCAGAGTTTCGGCTGAAAACGGGTCTACATCAACGATGTCCCAGCTGGGTTTGCCGCTTTCGTGCTGGGCCGCAATTGCGCCTTCGGTCGGGCCGGAACCGTCTTGTTTCACCACAACGCCGTTCAAGGCTTCAAACGGGGCGCCATAGGCTTTGTCATAGGCCGTGCCCGCATCGCCGCCCCAGTTTACAAACACCAGTTGGCCAGTGTCTGCATGCACAGGCGCGCCGTTCAGCGCCAGCGTGCTGGCCCCCATCAGCATCAAGGCCATCTGGGTAAACCCGCGCCGCGTGATCGTGTTGGAAGAGCTTAATGTGTTTTTATTTTTCATTTTTATAGATCCCTAGTTGGTTTGGTCTTTGCTTTGATTGGTATTTTCAGGTCTGTCTCCAATCTTTGGATTTTACAGATACAACCCCCGTTCCGAGGGCCAGCCCGCCCAGACCTCTGCACCCGTAGCCAATCCTTCGGGTAGACTGGCGGTCGGCACATGCAGGATCAGCGGCACATCGCCTTTGGTGCGCAGCGACAAGCGCGTTTCAGATCCCAGATAGGTCAGATCTTCTAGTCGGGCCGCGATACCGTTGCCCGCTGCGGGTTTGCTTTGGTGCAATTGCATGTATTCTGGCCGCACCCCCAAAAATCCGCTTGGCGTGCCAGCATCAGGGCCTGCAACAATCGCGCCGCCCTCGAACTGGCCGTTCGACAGGGGCAGAATGTTGATATCGCCCAGAAATTCAGCGACAAAACGGCTGGCGGGGCGTTCATAAACATCGCGCGGGGCGGCCACTTGTTGCAACTGGCCGTGATCAAAAATTGCCACGCGGCTGGACAGGGCAAGCGCCTCGGATTGATCATGGGTGACAAAAATAAACGTGGTTCCGATTTCGCGGTGCAGGCGGCGAACCTCATCTTGCATCTGACCGCGCAGATTTTTATCCAGCGCAGAAAACGGTTCGTCCAGCAGTAGCGCCGAGGGTTCATAGGCCAAAGCCCGCGCCAAAGCGACCCGCTGTTGCTGGCCCCCCGACAGGCCCGAAGGCCGCTTGTGGCCATGCCCGCCCAGACCGACCATTTCAATCATGTCCTGCGTGCGGCGTTTGATTTCCGCGCTGCTGCGGCGCTGCACCTTAAGCGGGAAGGCGATGTTTTGCTCAACAGTCATATGGGGAAACAGCGCATAGCCCTGAAACACCATACCAAAGCCCCGTGCCTCGGCAGGCGCATGGGTCACATCAGTGCCGTTCAAGAACAGTTTGCCCGCACTTGGGGCCTCGAATCCTGCAAGGATCATCAGAAAGGTGGTTTTGCCAGACCCGCTGGGCCCAAGCAGAGTCAGGAATTCCCCCCGCCCCACGGTCAGGCTGACATCCTTTAGGGCGGTGAACGTCCCAAAGGTCTTGCGGATATCCTGCGCTCCGATTTCGGCAGCCGTGGTTTTTTGGGGCATAAGTGTCTCCGTATTCTGCTGACCATACGAGCAGGAAATCAAAACGGGCAACTGAATTTTTTTCCCCGCTTTGACAAATTTAGTTTGCCGTTGAGGGATGTTAGGGATCGGGCATCTGATCCATCATCCAATCGCGAAAGGCCGCAACAACGGGGCTGGGTGGGGATTCTCCGGGGATCACCAGAAAATACGATCTCGGTGATTTGATCGCCAGATCAAACGGGCGCACCAACTGGCCCGATGTGATCGAATCGTGGCAGATAAACGCGTCCCCCATGGCAATGCCTTGGGACGCCAGACAGGCCGCATAGACCATGTTCATGTCACAAAACACCACCCCCTGACGGGCCTTTGCTTCTGCCAGACCCGCAAGGCGGAACCAGGTTTCCCAATCTTCATAGGCAGACAGGTGCATCAACCCTGCCCGCAACGCATCGCTGGGTTCAGACAGGTTCAGGCGGTTCATCAGCGCGGGGCTGCACAGCGGGGTGAATTCCACCTCTTGCAACAGCTCCACCTGCATATCGGGCAAATTACTGCCTGCAAAGGCGATGAACAGGTCCACTTCGGGTGTGCTGACATCATCGAGCCGCCTTGGGGTCACGACCGTCAAATCCACATCCGGATAGGTTTTATGAAAGCTGCCGATCTTGGGGCACAACCACGAAGACCCGAATCCCGGTGTGCAACTGACGGTCAAAGACCCGCTGACCCCGCGTCCTGCATTGCGCGAGGCGGCCCCTGCGATGGTCGATAAGGCGCGGCGGATATCAGCCGCATAGGTCGCGCCTTGGGGCGTCAGTTCCAGCCGTGTTCCCACACGGTTATACAGGCTGAACCCCAGATCCCGCTCCAACTGGCGCAACTGGTGGCTAACGGCGCTGCGGGTGATGTTCAGGTCTTCGGCTGCCCGCCAAACGGTGCCCAATCGGGCAAAACTTTCCAAGGCTCGCATGGCTTGGGTCGAGGGTATCCGCAAGGTCGCTTCTCCTGTTTGATCGGGTGACTTAGCCGCAGAATATCGCAACTTTCAACAGATCGGTGAAAATCATTTGCCGTTGCCACGAAAAGGTTTCACTTTCTTGCGGGGGCATCCATTCGCTAACTCTGTGTCTGAGGAGAATACCAATGCCCCTAACAACCGCCCAAAAAGACGCCATCGCCCATGTCAGCGCACAGGCCCCTGCCCTGTCCGACTGGTGCGCGCGCATTTTCGACTTTGGCGAAACCGCATGGCGCGAATATCAATCTGCTGCGTGGTACGTTGAAACACTGCGCGCCGAAGGCTTCACCGTTGAAGAAGGATCGGGGGGCATGCCCACCGCCTTTTGCGCAGACTGGCAAAACGACGTGGGCAGTGGAGAGATGCCGATCATCGGCATGTATGCGGAATACGATGCGGTGCCGGGCAACTGTCAGGCCGCCACAACCCACAAAGCGCCTCGTGAAGGGTTGGGGTATCAAGCGGGCGGGCATACCGATCCCCATTCGGGGCTTGGTATTTCGGGGCTTGGCGGCCTGCTGGCCACCAAATCTGCGATGATCAAACACGGCATTCGTGGTGGTTTGCGCTTTACGGGCGAACCTGCGGAAAAAGTGCGCGGGTCCAAACCGATCCACGCGGCCAAAGGGTATTATGACGGGTTGGCGGCCATGTTGTCGTTTCACCCGTTTTACATGCTGCCCATGTGCAATACCGTGCGGCTGGATACCCACTGCGGCGCGGCCTATTCGATGATTTACCGCTTTATCTGTGATGCCCCCGAAGGTTGGGGGGCTGCGGATGGTGCACCGATCCCGCAATCCCATTCCGCTGTGCGTGCCCCCGGGGCCAATGATGCGCTGGTGATGATGTATCAATCGTCCAAAATGCTGCGCGAATCCATGTTGCCCCATCAAGGCGGCTGGTCCATTTCCGAGGCGATTTTGACCGCAGGACAGGCCACCGCCGACAATCTGCCCGCAGGTCTGGCCGAAGTGCAATATATGATGCGCGTTCCCACCCTTGCCATGGTAGATCAGGTGACGGCCGTACTGGATCGCAACGCGGCTGCGGCGGCAGACATGACCGGATGCCGTTGGGAACGCCACTGGGTTTGCAAATCCCGCCCCGGACTGGCGAACCATGCGATTGCAGGCACAGTTTGGGAGTCGCTGCAGGCGGTTGGCGCGCCAGAATGGGGTGCAGAGGCCATCGGCATCGCGCAGGACATCCAAAAAAATCTGGGACTGAGCCCGATGGACCACCCGTTTTTGGACGCATGTTCCAACCTGATTGACCCCGAACAGGCCGAAGCAATCCTGCGCCACGACCTGCCCCCGTCACAGCGCAATTCCACATCGGATGATTACACCGATATGACGTGGCACACCCCCACCGCGCGGTTTTATATTGCCCGCCCCGCGCTTAAATCCCCCGCAGGGGCAGGCGCTTATCCCGCTTGGGTGATGAATGCCATGGGCGGAATTCCCGCCACCATCGACCCGATGGTGCAGACCGCTGCCAAGGTCTTGGCGGTCTCTGCCCTACGCCTGTTACAAGATAAAACTGCCCGCGATGCCGCAATGGATGAATTCAAACAGCGTACTGGTGGCGGGATTGGCGGCACCGATTGGTGCGCCCCGCTTTGCGATTACGACCCGCCGGTGCATTTCCGCTGGCCCGAATATGTAACCACCCCCCGAGGCCGCGACTGGTGGATTCCCTCTGCCATGCCCGGCGCTTGATCTGAAAGGATTTATAATGTCACTTGATAGCCCCGCAACCGAAGCATTCACCCTGCAACGCCGTGCCAAAGGCGGCGGCACTGCGCCCTTGACGCACTGGGGGTTTGCCAATGAAACCGACCCGCTCAGCGATGTGCTGCTCGGCTCCCCCGCCCACCTGCGCCACCTTGCAACCTCCAGCCTGTCGCGCAAATTTCTGCGCGATGCGCCCTGTAATATTCAGGTGGCACAGGCCCAACACGCCGAACTGGTGTCGGCCTATGAACATTTTGGTGTCAAAGTCCACTTTCACAAACCCGAATCCGAATTGCCCATGCAGGTCTATGCGCGGGATTCCAGCGTCATGACCCCCTACGGCGCAATCATCACCGCCATGTCACAGTGGTGGCGGCGCGGTGAAAACTATGCCGCGATCCGCAGTTATGAAGCCCTTGGCATCCCGATCTACGACATGGTCACCGCAGGCACATTTGAAGGCGGCGATTTCAACGTGATCGAAGAAGGCTGCGTGTTGATCGGTTGTGGCGGCGCACGTACCCAAGAGGAAGGCGCACGTCAGGTGCAAAGCTGGTTTGAAGCGGAAGGCTGGGAAACACGGCTGGCCTTTATCGACGAATACTATGTGCACATCGACCTGATGGTGGTGCCCATCGCTGAAAAACTGACGGCGGTTTGCCTTGCCTGTACGGACCCTGCGATTGTCGATTGGCTGAAAGCAAAGGGGCATGAAATCATCGACGTGCCGTTCCAGGACACCATGGCCTTGGGGTGCAATTTCATGTCGCTTGGCAAGGACAAGGTGATCGCGCCCACATCGTCAAAAACTCTGATAGACCAACTTCGCGCCCGCGGGTTCGAAGTGGCAGCCGTGGACACGCAAGAGATTTCCAAAACCGGTGGTGGCATTCACTGTATGGCGCAATCTTTGAAACGTGTTGCTGCCTGAATTTAAAAGCGGTCCCGCATGTGGGGCCGCTTTTCCGCTCTGAAAGACATAGGCCTCTGAACGAAGCCCGTTAAATTACGAGCAGTATTTAAACCTGAATTCCGACGAAATTTTAGGTTCCAAGAATATGATTCGCGGAAGGGTATGTGGAAAATTCGACAACGATCTGACCAAGTTTCCACAGTTGCTTTGCAGGACAAGCGACCCTTGCCGCAGGGCGTCCATCAGGCGCATTAGGCGATCGGTTCGGTCCGTGCTGACGCAATCTGTCAACAGGTATCAGATAGGACAAGGCATGACTCAATTTCAGGATATTCCCATGCCGACAGTTTACCACGCCCCAAATTCCCGATCGACGTCGATCCTCCTCCTGATCGAGGAAATGGGCATCACCGACCAGATCGACGTAGTCAACGTTACGGTTGCACGACAGGATGGCAATGGAGGCCCGGATGCACGTAATCCGCATCCCGAGAAGAAGGTGCCCTATCTGACTGAAGGGGACGACCATGTGCGCGAGCGCGGTGCAATTGTAACTTACCTGACGGATATGTTCCCAGAGTCCGGGCTCGGTCGGCCCGTAGGACACCCGCAGCGCGGAAAATTCCTAAGCTGGCTGTTTTACTATCAAGGGGTGATGGAACCTGTGCTTGTTCTCGACTGGGCCAAGATCGAACATCCCGCGCTGCACGCAACCTTCCGCGACTTGGATGCCATTATTACGTGTCTGGACACAGCGCTGGAGGACAAGCCCTACCTGCTCGGAGCGCACTATTCAGCAGTTGATTTGCTGCTTTCGAGCCCATTCCAATGGCTACCCGACGCCACGCCCCAGAAGCCGTCCATTCAAGCCTGGATAGAACGCTGCGCCAATCGTCCGGCGTTGACGGCGGTCATGGCACGAGAGAGCGCTGGATTGCGGGCGTAGATTTTGGGTGCAAACCTAGGTCGATAATCTGCGCACCCTAAACCAAGAACCGACGATGAGATATCTCACCGTCGGTATCTTTTCGCTCGGCATGACCCCGCAAACGGGGCTGCTATTTGAACTGGCTTAACGGTTTACAACCAGTAAATCGGAACACCGTAATGTTCATGGGTGCGGCGTTCCCAATCCCGATCCGCGGACCAACCTTCGAATTGTTCGGGCGCGCCTTTTACCTCGGCTTCTGAAATATCGGCCACATAGCCCTCTTTTTGGGTGTCATAGTGCAGCTTGCCCCAAGGCACCGGATGGTGGTCTTCACCAAGCCCCATAAAGCCGCCAAACCCCATCACCGCGTAGGCTACATTGCCCGAGGCTTTGTCGATCATCAGATGGTCAATCGCGCCAATTTTTGCGCCGTCATTGCCATAAACATTCGTGCCATTCACATCAGAAGAAGACACAAGCGGGTGTGCAGATATGGTATTCATTTTCTTTCCTCCTTTAGGGTTAGGTACTCAGTCAACCCACAACAGGCAGGCTTTGTTCCGGTTGATTTTATCGCTCGGCGAAAACAGGCCAGTTCGGGTTTTTTCCGGCCCGAACGGATCACGCAATGCCAGCGCGGTCGATCCATTCCGCGCCGCGCTCCGCATCGGATTTCCCACACAGCTTGGGAACTTTTTCGTGAATGGCACGTTAACTCTGCATCAGCGCACCGCTTGAACAACATGGTAGCGCCCCCCTAACCAAACGGAGAAAACAGATGCACGGAATTATTTACCTCGTCGGACTCGTCGTTGTTGTCATGGCAATTCTGTCCCTGCTCGGCCTTGGCTAAGGCTGGCCATTTTCAGTGCCAAACAATTGTTTCCCAACCATAAAAAATAGAAGGGATAAATAAATGACGCAACTTACAGACGCAATACCCCCTGCGCGAAACGGAACGGCCCAGTTTGAAGGAAGCTATGTTGACTGGCCTTCGATCCTTGCAGGTGGCGTGGTGGCATCGGCCATCGCCTTTGTCTTCACCACTTTTGGCGCAGCAGTGGGGTTAACACTTGTCTCCCCTTATGACGGGGATGGGTCCGCCCTCGCCGCCGTGGTTGCCATCGGGTCTTGGATGCTATGGACCACAGTGTCCAGCTTCATGGCAGGCGGTTATATCGCGGGTCGAATGCGCCGCCGGATTGATCCGGTGAATGACGATGAGGTCAGTGTGCGCGATGGTATCCACGGCTTGGCAGTATGGGGACTTGCGGTGCTTTTGGGCGCGTTCCTGTTGGGCGCAAGTGCGGATACAGTCGTTCAGGCCACCTCCCAAACCGCCACGGCTGTGACGGCCGCTGTGGAAAACGTCACCACAGCGACGCAACAAGCCACAACTGGCGTAAGCGAAGCCGAGGCCAAAGCCCTTGCCGAAACCGCACGGAAATATTCCGTCATCTCTGCCTTTATTCTGGCTGCTTCTTTGATGATCGCGGGTGCGGCTGCGTATTGGGCCGCTGGAATGGGTGGACAACACCGTGATGAAGGCCGCGTCTTTGCACGCTTTGGCCGCTGGACATAGGAGGAATACCGATGAAAGCGATACTGCTTTGGTTGCTGGGCGTCCCGATCTGGATCATCATCCTGATTGCCTTGCTGACCTGATAAAACGCTAAAACTTAAGGGCCGTCCCGCAAGGGGCGGCCTTTTTTTGTTCAGCCAAGCAAGGCATCCAGAACGGCTTTGGAATTGTCATCCATCATCAGCATGTGACTGTTACCATAGCCAAAGGTTTCCGGCCCGACCAAACGCACGTTCTGCCCTGTTTCGGCCAGATCACACCACGCCTGATTTCGGGTGATCCAATGGTCTTCGACATCGAGAAAATCACCCACCGCCAGAACCAACGGCGTGTCCCCAAGGGCTGCGGCGTCTTTGGGCAGCGCCGAGGGTTCCAAGGCAATGATGTTGTCAAACAGGTCAGGATCGGTGTGATGGGCATCAAACACCACCTCTCCCCCTTGGCTGTGACAGATGACAGTAGCAGGGCCTGTCTTGGCCAAAACAGCCAACAGGGCTGCGGTGTGCAACTGTGTTGTGCCCAACCAACGGGGCACAAAACTGCGGGCGAAGGTATTGAAGTGGGCCACAGGAAAGCGTTGACCGTCAAAGGCCGTGCGGGTTTCAAACCCCGGCGTCGCACCGATACGGAACAGCAGCCATGCTTCTTGCAGACTGCGCAACAGCGGTGCGCCGTCCCAGTGACCCGGTGCAAACCCCGCACGCCCCCGTTCAACGTTGTCAATCACATGCACTTCATAGCCGCGATCGAGCAGCAGATGCAGCCAGCCCGCGCGACCGTCCGGTGTGGTTTCCCAACAACTTCCAGACATGCCACCCCCGTGCACCAGCACCACACGGGGGGCGCTGTTGCGGGATTCAGGGATGAAATATTGCACATAGGCATGTTCAATCGCGAAATGGCCGCGCGGATCCATTTTATAGGCCGCGCTGCGGGTGAACTGAACCATCTGGGGTTCGCCCTGCGTCACATGCACATGGCGTCCGCCAGCGGTGTAAGAGCCAAAATCTTTAAGTCGGTAGGTCAAGCGGTCATCCGGTCAAAAGGGCCTACCCCCCAACGCGCAGAGGGCAGGTGTTGCGATTAGTTCAGATCGGACAGGGCCTGATATTCGCTATAATCCGCAGCATAGGCGCGGTAGCTTTCAATCACCCGTTTGAACATTTCGTCCTTTGCGGATTCCTCGGCGTAGACTTCGTCTGCGGCTGACCGCAAGGCCGCCAGGACACTGTCGGGAAAGCGTTTTACATCAACACCATTGGCGCGAAAATCGTCGAGGATCGGGCTTTGCGCCCCACTGGCCACACCCATGGCATAAAGATTTGCATCCGCACAAGACACTTTGATCGCCGTGCGCTGGCTGTCTGTCAGACCGTCCCATTTGCCCTTGTTCATGTAAAATTCGATGAAACCAGCGGGCTGGTGCCAACCCGGGAAATAGTAGTTCTTTGCGACCTTATCAAAGCCCAACAACTTGTCGACCAAAGGAAAGCTCAGCTCTGTGGCGTCCAGACGGCCTGTTTCCAACGATGTCGAAATTTCACCCGCAGGCAGGGACATGGCATTCGCGCCAAGTTTGCTGAGGATCGCCCCGCCCAGACCGCCGATGCGGATGTTCAGGCCTTGCAGGTCTTCGGGTGTGTTGATTTCTTTGGTGTACCAGCCGCCAGCTTCGGAAATGATCACACCGCAGGCCATGGGCACAAGGTTGTAGGGCTCGTAAATCTCTTCCCACAACGCCTGCCCGCCGCCGAAGTTCAGCCAGCTGATATAGGACAAAGGATCACCGCCGAAAGGCACCGACCCAAACAGCGCGGCGGCAGGTTCTTTCCCTGCGGCATAGGCGGCAAAGGACCAACCCGCATCAATGGCGCCCGCGCTGACGTTGTCAAAGATTTCAAACGGCGGGGATAATTCGCCTGCCAGCATATAGTTGAAATCCACCGCGCCATCGGTCAGCGTTGATACATTCTGGACAAAACGTTTCGCCGTCGGGTCCAGCACAGGCAGCCCGCCAAAGGCGCTTTGCATGGTGAAACTGTCGGCAAAAGCGCCAGTGGCCAAAAAAGCGGCAAGGGTTGCGGTTGCAGTGGCTGCAAGGATGGTATTTTTCATGAGGTTCCTCCCTTTCATGATGTGAATCCGGTGATCAATCCGGGAAACAGGATCAGCAGCACCAAAACCAACACTTGCAAGGCAATGAAGGGTAAAACGCCACGGTAGATTTGCGGGGTGGTCAGGCTGTCTCCGGCGGCCCCGCGCAGATAAAAGAGTGAAAAGCCGAAGGGTGGTGTCAGGAAAGAGGTCTGCAAATTGACCGCTACCAGAACCCCGAACCAGATCATCAGTGCATCGCCTGACAGGCCGTTGCCAAAGTCCAAACCTGCCACGATTGGGGCAAAGATCGGGATCAGGATTAGGGTGATTTCCAACCAGTCGAGCACAAAGCCCAGCACGAAAATCGCCCCCATAACAACCGCCAGAACGGTGAAGGGATCGCTGCCAAACGCCATCACGCCTGCCTTGACCAGATCCGCGCCGCCGACGCCTTTGAAGACGGCAGAGAAACAGGTGGCGCCGATCATCACAAACAGAACCACTGATGTTGCGATCACGGTTTTTGTGGCCGCACCCAGCAGCATGGTAAAGCTGAACCGCCCGTATATAAGCGTGATCAGAACCGCCCCGAATGCGCCAAGACCGCTGGCCTCGGTCGGGGTTGCAACCCCTGCGACGATGGACCCGAGCACCGATATAACAAGGGCCAGTAAGGGGCCGAGATCAAACAGAATTTTCAGATAGGACACGTCACTTTCGCGGGGCAGGAACGGCAGTTTTCTCGCCTTCCAGATCACGTAAATCCCATAGGCCACCACCAGCATCAATCCCGGCCCGATCGCCCCCGCAAACATGTCAGGCACAGGCGTTTGTAACTGGTCGCCCAAGACGATCAGCATCACCGACGGCGGGATCAAAATCGCCAGTGTCCCAGAGGCCGCGATCAAACCTGCCGAGGTCGGTTTGTCGTAGCCAGCCTCTGCCAGACGGGGCAAGGCCAGCAGGGCCAGCAGCACAACCGACGCCCCGACAATCCCGGAAGACGCCGCAAGCAAAACACCGATCACCAGCACCGAAATCCCCATGCCAGCCGCGCTGCCCCCCAAGGCTTTTTGCGCTGCCCGCAAGGACCGTTCTGCAACACCGGACATTTCCAGGATCAGCCCCATCATGATAAACATCGGGATCGCGACCAGCAGCCAGTTGGACAGAACATTGGCGTAAATCCGGCTGACCAAAAGGTTGAAAAAGGCCACGGGCAAATCGGAAATCAGGATGAACAGCGCCGCAGCCCCCGCCAGTACCATGCCAACGCGGTAGCCCGCCATGATACCCGTCAGTGTCAGCGCCGCCATCGCAAGAGGGAGGAGACTATCGCTCATTTTACGGCCCTTACCAGACGAAGTATTTCAACAAGAACCGCCAGTGCAAACAAGGCCAGACCCAGTGGCAGAACCGCCTTAATCAGCCACAAATCATTCAATCCGCCGTTGCGTGATCCTTCATCCGAGGTCCAGGCCCGCAGCATGAAATCCCAGGACGCAGGCAGAACCAGCGCGAAAAAAGGGCCTGCAAACAACAGATTGCCCAAAAGGTTTATCCGCGCTTGGGTGCGGGGGCTGCGGTTTTGGTACAAGAAATCGACGCGCACATGGCCATCCATCAACCACACCAGACCCGCAGGGATCAGCCCGACAACCACCAGAAGATGCCATTGAAAATCCAGCAATGAATTCAGGGTCACGGCTGTACCGACAAGGGTCAGGGCCTGTGAAAAAGTCGCAACGGGATTGACGTCGGTTGCGCTGAACAGCACCTGCAACACAATCGTGCCCATAAGCAGAATCAGCGCAACAGCCAGTAACGACAGGCACATCTGTTTAAGGTACTGAGCCATGTTCCTCCCCAAGATTGCTCCATATGGAACTATATATTTATATTTCCATATGGAGCAATCTTTTTTTTTGAATTAGCGTATTGGGATGAAACTTATTGATATTCTTGATGCCACCCCGTTTCCCATTGGGTACCGACTGGCCTTTCTGACCAACTTCTGGCGCGAACCCGTGTTGCGCAGAATGGAGCGGGACACGGGATTGATCCGTCCGGAATTAACCGTTTTGATGAGCCTGAGCTTTCAGCGTGACCTGAATGCCCGCGACATTTGCGAGGTTACAGAACAGCCGTCAAATACCGTCAGCCGCGCGGTAGGGTCGCTTGAAAAAAAGGCCTATCTAACCCGCAGCCGCGATCCGGTTGACACCAGACGGCAGGTGTTGAACATCACCCCTGCAGGGCAGATCGTGCATGACCAGATCCTTGCAACCTTTCAAGAAGCCGAAAAGAAGATGCTGGATATTCTGGAGCCGCAGGAAGCCGAAGACCTGCTGCGATTGCTGGATAAACTCGCCCGCAGTGTAGAGGTCTGGCGCAGCTAAAGCCCGCCAGAAACGCAAAGTCGCGATGCAAAAGGTGCCCCGCAGACGGCAAACCCCATACGCCGACTGATAGTACAGCGCGGGAAAAAGACCAGAAATTCCGTACACAAATTGTTGATCCACGCCGTGTTCGAAAGGCGTTTACATACATTCATGAATGTTTGTAGAGAGTGCCTCGAAAGAAGAGGCTCACATGCGCAAAACAAAGGAAGACGCTGAACAAACCCGCACCGCGATCCTGAATGCGGCGGAAAAATTGTTCTGCACACAAGGCACAGCAGCAGTCTCTTTGGAAAAAATATCCAAAAAGGCCGGTGTAACGCGGGGGGCGTTGTATTGGCATTTCAAGGATAAACTGGACTTGCTGCGCGCCCTTCATGAACGCAGTGTTCCCCCGCAAAAAATCTTGATGCACACCGCAGCGGAAAACAATCCCGCGGATCCTTTGGGTCTTTTGGAACAATCCGCAATCGAAATGTTGGAGATCTTTGAAGTAGACCAGCGCCAGCAGCGCATGTTCAGGATCATGAACGCACATATGCTGGATAAAGCCGGCTCGCAATGGTCAGCCGAAGTGAATATCGACTTGTGTCAGACCCTACGCAAACTGACCGAACTTGCGGGCGCGCAGGGCAGCTTGAATCCCGATTTCACACCGGAAGAAACCACCGTGTTGCTGATGTCTTCGATGTCAGGGCTGCTTAATGAATGGCTTCGCAGTGACAAAAGCTTCGCGCTTGCGGAACTGGGCAGCAAAATGTTGCGCAAACAAATGGAATTCATCCGCGTTCAAAACCCAAGGGACTGAACGCAATTACGAAACAACACTTGGACGAACGGCCCCTCAAACATCCAGAAAACTGCCACCGTCCCTCTTATCAGGGGGCGTTTTGACCGTGCCATTTGGCAGTGTCAAAATGCCCGATTACCCAGAAAGGTTCTCACATGAGACATACATCACTTCGCACACGGGCAGGTCAGTCCTTCGCCGTTGCAGCCCTTTGTCTTTGGCCCCTAGCAGCCGTATCACAACAGGCCCCAGCCGCCCAAGTGACCGCAATGACCGCGCAAGTGGTAGAACATGTCATCACCAAGCGTCTGCCTGGTCGGGTCAAAGCCTCTACCGTAGCCGAGGTGCGTCCGCAGGTGTCTGGCATCATCAGCAAACGCTTGTTTGAAGAGGGCGCATGGGTGGAAACCGGCCAACCGCTTTACCAGATAGAAGACGATGTTTACCGCGCCGAAGTTGAGGCCGCCAGCGCTGCGGTGGCGCAGGCGCAGGCCAGTTATGATCTGTCCAAAGTTGATGCAGGACGCGCCGAAGACCTGTTTTCCAAAAACGCTGGTTCTGCTGCAAACCGTGACCAAGCCTTGGCCACCCGCAGTCAGGCGGCTGCGTCCTTGCAATCTGCCAAGGCACAACTGACCAGTGCGCAAATCAATCTGGACCGCACGACAATTACCGCTCCTGTTACGGGGGTGATCGGCCTGTCAGACACAACAACCGGCTCGCTTGTCAGCGCACAACAAGCCGCAGTTTTGGCTACGATCCGTACGCTGGACCCGATTTATGTGGATGTCACACAATCAGTGAATGATCTACTGGGCTGGGACAGTGCGGATGAAACACGGGCCTTTTTTAAAGGGGTCGATGCAACGCTGATTTTGCCAAACGGTGAAATCTACAACCAAGAGGGTCACATCAGGGCAGCAGAGCCACAGGTCGAACCGACCACTGGCATGGTCACCATGCGGGTGACGGTTGCAAACCCCCAATATCGTTTATTGCCCGGCCTTTATATCGAGGTCGAAGTCCCCCAAGCCGCCGCAGCCGAGGCTGTTCTGGTGCCCCAAAGTGCCGTGATGCGGGTTGCCAACGGCAATGCAAATGTCTGGGTTGTTGAGGACGGGAAAATCGCTGAACGGGGCGTCACGATCCTTGGCTCATCGGGGCGGTTCTGGGTCACAACAGAGGGTCTGAAAACTGGTGATCAAGTGGTCACCTCCGGCTTTCAAAAAGCCAGACCGGGAGCTGATGCTCAAATCTTGCCGGCCAAGGGCGCAGACGCCCCTAACGCCTCTGAAGGAAACTAATCCATGTCGCGATTTTTCATAAATCGGCCCATTTTTGCTTGGGTCCTTGCCATCATCGTAATGGCCGTCGGGGCGCTGTCGGTCTCTCGTATGCCCATCGCGCAATATCCATCCATCGCGGGGCCTTCCATTGTTATCGGCGCCACCTACCCCGGTGCCTCGGCAGAAACTGTATCCGATACGGTGGTACAGATCGTCGAAAAGGAAATGACCGGACTGGACGGGCTGCGCTATATCAGTTCCTCTACGACCTCCACAGGGCGGGCCACCATTACCTTGACCTTTGGATTGGGCACCGATCCCGATATTGCGCAGGTTCAGGTGCAAAACAAACTTGCGCTGGCCGAAGCATCTTTGCCGGAATCCGTTACCCGCCAAGGGGTTACAGTGGAAAAATCGGCAACGGGGTATCTGATGGTTATCGGGCTGGTGTCTGATGACGGCGCACGGCGCGATATTGACCTTGCAGATTACCTTGCCTCTAACATGGTGGAACCGGTGTCCCGTCTGACGGGTGTTGGTAAGGTCGAGGTATTCGGCTCGGAATATGCCATGCGGATCTGGTTGGACCCGCAAAAGCTGAAATATTATGACCTGTCCCCTGAAATTGTTGTGGCAGCAATCACGGCGCAGAACGCGCAAATTTCGGCTGGGTCATTTGGCGCAATGCCAGCGGTTGAAGGCCAAGAGTTAAACGCGACAATCACCGCGCAATCCCTGCTGAAAACCCCCGAGGATTTTGAACGCATCGTTTTGCGTGCGGATACCGATGGAGGCCTGGTGCTGTTGCGCGATGTGGCACGGGCCGAGTTGGGCACTGAAAACTACGAAATCGCAGGCTTTTTCAACGGTAAACCTGCGGCGGGTATGGCGGTTCAACTGGCTTCGGGTGCGAATGCCTTGGAAACCGCTGACATCGTTAAAGCAAAGATCGAGGAACTTGCCAACAATCTGCCTGCGGGTGTCAGCTATGTTATTCCTTACGACACCACCCCTTTCGTTCTAATCTCGATCGAAGCTGTGCTGCACACTTTGGCCGAAGCGATTGTGCTGGTATTTTTGGTAATGCTGCTGTTCTTGCACAATTTCCGCGCCACTTTGATCCCGACTATGGCAGTTCCTGTTGTGTTGTTGGGTACCTTTGGCATCATGGCAGCACTTGGCTTTAGCATTAATACGCTGACCATGTTGGCGATGGTTCTGGCTATTGGTCTGTTGGTGGATGACGCCATTGTTGTCGTCGAAAACGTCGAACGGATCATGCATGATGAAGGGTTAAACCCGAAAGAAGCCACCGAAAAATCCATGGACGAAATCTCGGGCGCGCTGGTGGGTGTTGGCTTGGTTGTGTCTGCGGTGTTCGTTCCGATGGCGTTTTTTGGCGGCTCCACAGGTGAGATGTACAAGCAGTTCGCGGTGACCATCGTGTCCGCAATGGGCTTGTCGGTGCTGGTTGCTTTGATTTTCACTCCGGCGCTGTGTGCCACGATTATCAAGCCCCACGCCCATGCAGGCAGCAAGCGTCTTGGTCTATTGTCGCGTTTGGGAACCGGTTTTGCCAGCGGGTTTGAACGCTATTTTGGCGGGCTGACCAACGGCTACGCCGCAACTGTGCGACGGGCAACGGGTGCGCCGCTGCGAATGTTGATGGTCTATGCCTTGATCGTTGGCGGCATGGTGGTGCTGTATCAACGGGCGCCGACCTCTTTCCTGCCAGAAGAGGATCAGGGCTCACTGTTCACAATCATCCAACTGCCCTCGGGCGCGACAGCGGGTGCCACAGAAAAAGTGCTGCGCAAGGTTGAAAACTATTGGCAGACAGCCGAGCATGAAAACGTTGATTCCGTTTTCTCGATCCGCGGGTTTTCCTTTGCAGGTCAGGGTCAGAACATGGGTATGATGTTCGTTAGGCTGAATGATTGGGAAGAACGCACAGCCGCAAAGGATTCAATCCAAGCCGTTGCAGGGCGGGCCTTTGGTCCCTTGATGGGGGGCATTCAAGAAGCCGTCGTCGTGCCTTTTGCCCCGCCTGCCATGCCCGAACTTGGCAATTCCAACGGCTTCAGCGCCTATCTGCAAGCCACTGGTGCCAAAACCCACGAAGAGCTTTTGGCAGCGCGGAATATGTTGCTAGGCATGGCCTCGCAACACCCTGCTTTGACGGCAGTCCGGCCAAATGGCGTAGAAGACGCGCCGCAGTTCCGCTTGACCATTGATTGGGCCAAAGCGGGGGCTGTCGGTGTGACGGCTGCGGATGTGGGCACTTTCCTGAACACCATCTGGTCAAGTGCTTACGTCAACGACTTTTTGTATGAAGGTCGGGTCAAACGGGTCTTTGTACAGGGCGAGCCAGCGGCGCGATCTGCGCCAGAAGACTTGTCCCTGTGGCGGATTCAGAATGTGAACGGGGATTTTGTGGATTTCTCGACTTTCTCGACACAGGAATGGGTCTATGGGCCACAGCAGGTCAGCCGCTACAACGCGCTGATGGCTATGGGAATAGAGGGCGCACCCGCGCAAGGCTATACCTCGGGCGAGGCGATTGCCGTGATGGAAGAACTGGCAAGTCAATTGCCCCCCGGCTTTAACCTGCAATGGACCGGCATGTCGCTAGAGGAAAAAGAGGCAGGAGCAGGCGCTTTGGTTCTTTACGGATTGGCATTGGCGGCGGTTTTCTTGTGCCTTGCAGCCCTTTATGAAAGCTGGACCATTCCGATGGCCGTGCTGATGGCAATGCCGGTGGGCATCCTCGGGGCGCTGCTTGGCGCACTGATCGGGGGCCAGTCCAACGGGGTGTATTTCCAAGTGGGGATGCTGACCGTGGTGGGTTTGACAGGCAAGAACGGGATTCTGATCGTTGAATTTGCCCGCGAACGCATGGCAACCCTTGGCGAAACCGCGCTAGAGGCCGCACGCGCCGCCGCCAAAGCCCGGTTCCGCCCGATTTTGATGACCTCGCTTGCCTTTGGTCTGGGGGTAGTGCCCTTGGTGCTGTCAACCGGTGCAGGTGCAGGGGCGCGGCAGGCTATCGGCTACGCCACGCTGTTTGGCACGATCACCGGCACGGCGCTGGCCATCATCTTTGTGCCTGTGTTTTTTGTGGTGATTGATAAGGTGTTTTCCCGCCGCAAGCCAACGACCACGGCACCCGCCGCAACTCCGGCACACGGCTAAACATTAAAAAGCCCCGACTTGAAAAAGTCGGGGCTTTCCTTTGACACAGCTTTCGAAGCGGTTAACAGCGCGCCTTAGAACTTCGCTGTCAGACCCAGCCAAAGTGAACGGCCGGGTTGATAGGTGTTGCTTTCGATTTCAGTAACAGATGAATCGGTCAGATTGTAAATCGCGGCATTCAGCGTGGTTTTTGCATTGATCGCATAAGTCATACCAATGTCGAGCGTGGTATAAGCATCATATTTATATGCAATCGCCGTGCCTGCGGAATCATAGGCATAGGGCGTGCCGTTGGTGCCGATCCGCGCGCCTGCATTCACTTCAGACCCGTGATAGCTTAGCGCCCCCCACACATCTAGCCCGTCTGTCGGCGTCATCCAATCCAGCCGCACATTGGCCGCATGACGTGGCGAACGGGACAGTGGCAATCCGGCGTACTCCCCTGAATTCTGGCTGGAATCCGTGAAGGTATAGGATCCACGGATCGACAACGCATCAGACAGATCAGCCCGCGCAGTCAGTTCAACACCCTGAATGGTCGCATCCTGGATGTTGCGATATTCCCAACGGTTATAATCTGTGCCACCCACGTTGATCAGCGTGCCTGTATTGAAACTTTCGATCTTGTCGCTGAATTCGGTTCTGAAAACTGTCGCCCCAAATTCGATGGCATCCCGTTCCCAAAGGGCCGAAACCTCAAAATTAGTGCTTGATTCAGGCTTTAGATCGGCATTTGACACAATCACCCCAGCGCCGCGCTGTGTGGTATAAAAATACCCCGGAACAGTCTGGCGAATAGAGGGCGTGCGATACCCCGTGGACACACCGCCTTTGATGGTCAGCGAAGGCGTGGCATTCCAGACCGCATAAAGCCGCGGGGTCAGTTTACCGCCAAAGGCGTCACTGTCCGTATAGCGCAGGCCTGCTGTCAGGGCAAAATCAGGCGTGATCCACCATTCGTCCTCGGCAAAAATTGCCCATTCGTCTGAGGTGTACTTGTGATCAATCCCGTCGCCAAGACCGGGGTTCTGATCGGTCAGACCCGCGCGTCGCAACTGAAACCCGCCAACAAAAGTATGCTCACCGTGCAAGCTGAAAGGCGCTGTGACCTTCCCGTCAATCACTGTGTTCACAATCTCGGGCGAGCGCAGGCTTTCCTCCAGTGCGCTACCAGTCCAGTCATAACTGGTCCGCTCGCCCACTTCCCGTTGGAAATTCAGCTCTGTGGTGGTCTGGCCCCATTGGCCCACATAGCTTAGTGACAGATCCTCGCGGGAGTTATCCTGCTGGTCGGGGTCCTCAATAACATCAAGGCTAGCCCCCGGCGTGGTGTAGCGTTTGATCTTGGACTGGCCGTATTCCAGCGCAAATTCCTGATCCTGCACAGGGGTCCAGGTCAATCGCCCCGTCAGGTCGATGTCGCGCTGTTCCGCAGGGCCACCGATCAGGTTTGCTTCGTCCTGAACAAGCCCCCGTCCCCATAGTTGCAGCCCCAGCTTATCTTTTACGAGCGGCCCGTTCAGATAGAACGACAACTGGTTCGATGCACCGTCTTCACCATTTTCAGGTATCCGCGTTTCCGCCGTGATAGAGCCGCCCCACTCCGCTGACACCGGTTTGGTGATGATGTTGATCACCCCCCCCATCGCGTCCGATCCATAAAGCGAGGACATCGGCCCACGGACGATTTCGATCCGGTCAATGGCCCCGACAGGAGGAATGAAGCTTTGTTCAAACCCAGCCGACCCGTTGGTGCGGCTTTCCCGTGTGCCCTGACGTTTTCCGTCCACCAGGATCAATGTGTAATCCCCGGGCAAGCCACGAATTTTAATGTCTTTTTCCCCTGCGACACCCGTGGTTGTCACGCCCTGCACTTCGCGCAGGGCATCGGACAGGTTGGTGATATTGCCCTTTTCCAGTTCTTCACTGGTCACAACTGTCACAGACGCGGGTGCGTCCGTCACACTTTGGGTAAACCCGCCTGCGGTAATTGTGATCGAGCCAAGGTCAAAGGGCAGTGGCTCGGCAGTTTGGGCAAAGGCAGGTTTTCCCAGCGCGGCAGAGGCCAGAATGGCGCTGACGCCTGCTGTCCGCCCAAGATGGGTTCTCATTACACTTTTCATCTTAAATCCTTTCGAAAGTGTGGGGTGCCCGAAGTGTCTGGCTGTCAGCATGTGCCAAGTGGCGGGAGGGGCAGTTCTGAAGAAGGGTTTCAGCCGAAAACATCGACAAACACCCTTCCGTTTCTGGTGGTTACGCTAAGTTCAGTGTCATAGAGAGACCGTAAAAGGTCTTCGCGGATGATCTGTTTGGCGGGGCCTGATTCAACGATCCTGCCAGCTTGCATGGCGATGATGTGATCGGCGTGGCGCGCGGCAAAATTCAGGTCGTGCAGCACAACAACAACGGTCTTGCCCAAATCCGAGGCCGCCTGCCGCAACAGGCGAATGACCGTAACCGCGTGGCTGATATCCAGACTGTTCAAGGGTTCGTCAAACAGCGCGTATTCCGTGTCTTGGGCAAGAACCATAGCCACAAAAGCCCGCTGCCGCTGGCCCCCTGACAATTCATCCAGAAACCGGTCCGTAAAGGGCGTCAAAGCGACCAGTTCAAGGGAGGCTGCTACTTTCTGGCGGTCTTGCGGCGTGGTGCGGCCTTTGGAATAGGGATAGCGGCCAAAGGTAACAAGGTCGCGCACTGTCAGGCGCGCGGACAATGTGTTGTCTTGTTTCAAAACCGCAAGGCGGCGCGCCAGATCTGTGTTGCGGATGCTGCGAATGTCTTGACCATCCAGAAAAACACTGCCTTTAGTTGGCGTTTCCAGCCGACCGATCATCGACAACAGCGTTGATTTTCCCGCACCGTTCGGCCCGATAAGCGCCGTCACCCCGCCCTGTGGCAACTTCAGTTCCGCAATATCGACAACAGTCGTATCAGCGTAGGATTTCATTAGGTTCTCGGCGCGGATCATCTGCGGCTCCCGATCAGTAGTAGAACAAAAACGATGCCGCCCAGAAACTCGACAATCATGCCGACGGTACCAACGAAACCCAAAATCCGCTCCAGCACCACTTGCGCGCTGATCAGCAGTAGAAAGCCCAACATGACAGACAGCGGGATGGTGACCCGGTGGGAGGCACCGGGCAAAAGGCGATAGACAAGATGCACCACCAGCAGGCCGAAAAACGTAATCGGCCCCACAAGCGCTGTAGCGGCGGCGACCTGAAAGGTAACGATCAGAAACAGTTCAACGGACAGTTGCCGGTGGTTCACCCCAACCGCGATGGCGCGGTCACGTCCCAGCATCATGGCGTCAATGGCAGGCAGGCGCACCCAGGCCCAAAGTGAAGAGCCCACAATTAAAACGGCAGCGCAGGCTTGCTCTGACGGAGTGGCACTGCTGAAGCTGGCAAAGATACGGTCTTGCAGCACAAGGAATTCACCCGGATCAATCAACCTCTGCAACAGACCTGCGATGGAACGGAACAAAACCCCGCAGATGATCCCGACCAACAGTAACAGCTCTAGCGACTGGGATAGTCTGACGTATAACAGGCGGTACAGCGCCAGCGAAAACAGCGTCATAAGCGCCAGTTCTGCGCCAAACACCAAAACCGGATCAATCCGCGCCACAACGGTAGAGCCGAGCAGGAAGACAGCCAAGGTCTGCACCAGCACAAAAAGCGCATCAAATCCCATGATCGAAGGAGTCAGTATCTGGTTGTTTGACAACGTGTGGAACAAGATGGTGGACAGCGGCACGGCCCAAGCCACAAGCGCGATAGTGATTAGTTTATCCCCACGAAACGACAGGATGAAAGACCAGCTTCCGCTCGCCCCAATCGTCATAAACGCCAGTACCAGCGCTGCGCACAGAACCGCCCCGCCGCCAAGCACTTTTCTGGCCCGCAAGCTGCGGGTTGCAGGGGTCATCGCGCGAACCTGTTAAGCAAAAGCCAAAGGAATACAAAAGCGCCCAGCACGCCCATGGTCACACCAATCGGCAAGTCATAGGGATAAAATGCCAGCCGCCCGAAAATATCACAGGCCAGCGTGACTGATGCCCCAAGCCACGCCACCAAAGGCAAGGCGCGGCGCAGATTATCGCCACGCCAGCGGGCGATCAAATTGGGCACCACCAGTCCAAGAAACGGAATAAACCCGACCGTTACAACAATCGCGCCAGTAACCGCTGCAACAATCGAAATCCCCAAGGCCAGAATGGCCGTCGGGTTCAACCCCAGCCCGCGGGCCACATCATCCCCCAGCCCAGCCAAAGTAAACCGGTCCGCCGCAAACCAGCCAAGCGCAGTAATCCCCGCTGCGATATACAGCAACTCGTAGCGCCCGCTTAGGACCACCGAAAAATCAGCCGATGTCCATGAAAACAGGGATTGCATCAGATCATAGCGATAGGCGATGAAACTGGTGGCAGAACCGATAATCCCGCCAAACGCAATACCCAGCAAAGGCGGCATCAAAGGCGAGCGGAGCGGAACCGCCCGCAACAATAGCACAAACAAAGCAGTGCCAATCCACGCGCTTAGGGCTGCAATACACATGCGCACCATTGGCGGCGCTTCGGGCAGAAACAACAACCCGATCAACAGACCCAAACTCGCGCTATCAACAGTGCCCATGGTCGAAGGTTCCACAAACCGGTTACTGACAAGCCGCTGGACTATAGCCCCCATAATTGCCGAACTTGCCCCCGCCAGCAGCAGCGCCGCCGTGCGGGGCAGTCGGCTGATCAGAAAAATTGCCCGCGCATCCGGGTCATTCATCAGGTTCGACAAACCAATCCCCGTAGCGCCAACCAGCAGGCTGCCCACCACCAACATCCCCAAAATCATGCCGCCAGCCAAAGGCGAGCGGCACAATATGGCACCGATCCGCGCCCTTGCGGGCACGGGGATTTGCAGGTCAGCGCGCATCAAAGGGTCAGTCTTGCAGTGCTGTCGAAATCTGGTTCAAAGCCCGATCCAGTGCGGATGGGCCGGCTGCCCCGACAAGATACCAGTCGGCCGGGTCCAGAAACACCACATGGCCTTTTGTCCAAGCGGTTGTTTTGTGTACCAGCGGGTTATCCAACATCTGTTTGGCAGGCTGCCCATCCCGCCCGATCGCTGCATCGCGGTCCACCACAAAAATCCAGTCGGGATTGGTTTCAAGAATAAACTCGTTGGAAATCGGCTGCCCGTGGTTGCCTGCTTTCACGTCTGCAACCGCCGGAGTAAAGCCCATCTCGTTAAAGATCGTAGCAAAACGCCCCTTTGCGCCGTGGGTGCTCATCCGCCCGCCAGTGGTGATAAGAACAAGGGCCGTGCCCGCATTGGCTGCCTTGTCATGGACAGCCGCAAATCTTTCATTCAGGGAAGCCAGCGTGGTTTCTGCCTGTTCTTCTTTGCCAAACAGCTTGCCAAGTTCAGTCATATTGCGCGTCAGCGAGCCGAACAAATCGGTGCTGTCCGAGGTCAGATCAATCGTTTGGGCAAACTTCGAAAGATCGTCAAATTTTGTGCTGGAACGCCCCGCTACAATTACCAGATCAGGGGAAAGCGCGTTTAGTTTTTCAATGTCCGGCTCAAACGCACTGCCCAATTGCGCATAAGGCGCATCTGCATAGCCGTTCAGGTATTCCGGCTTCACACCACTGGTCACACCTGCCACAGGAATTTCTAAACGGTCAAAAATATCCAGAACCGCCAAATCCAGCACAACTGTTTTCTGCGGAACTGCTGCAAACGTGACAGCCCCCCGTGCCGTTTCAATCGTGCTATCCTGCGCATTTACCAAAGTTGCAACCGTGCTTAAAACTACCGCACTTAAAAGGGCTCGCATGTTCATTTTCCGTTCATGTGGTTTCTGGTTTTCAGCTTGGGTGCTCACGGTTTTGCGATTGCAGGCCGTAAACCCTATTCCTGACTAGTTTTGTTTGTTATAGGCAGTTCAATCCCAAGACAAACCCGTTCGAATTGGAATGGTTCTAAATTGTAGTTTCCGGAAGGACGCACTTTCATGAATATCGCGACGGGGCGCATCGGCCCATCTGCCGCTGAAATGATTCAAGACATCGACCGGCTTAAGCTGCTGGTCGTGTTTGATGCGATTCTGGTAGAGGGCAGTCTGGCGCGCGCAGGGGAAAAGCTGGGCAAAACACCCCCCGCCATGAGCAGGATACTGAAAAAACTGCGGGATCACTTTGACGATGAGCTGTTTGAGCGCACTGGCAAAGGCTTGGTTCCAACCCGTTTTGCCGAAGACCTGCGCCCGCGCATCCGCGCCCTTGTGGCCGAGGCGAATTCCCTATTGGGTCCATCCCAAGACGACACGCCCAAAAGCACGCCTTTGCTGCGCCGCCCGCCTTTGGCTCTGAATCAATGGAAAGAACCCCGCACCGGCCCGAGCGCGGTTGATATTGCCCACCGCATCGCCGTTTTGGGCAGTGATTCCGACCCTGTACGGCGCTTGGCAGCCTATATCGCAACCATAGGGAATGCCACAGGGCAAACCCGCCCTCTGGACGAAACCGAGGCCGAAGACGCCTTTCGCATTTTGCTATCAAAGCAGGTAGTTGATGTGCAAATCGGCGCATTTTTGATTGCGCTGCAATCACGCGGCATGACGGATCAGGAACTTGCCGGGTTCACGCGCGCTGCCCGCAGCCAAAGCGGCCTTGCAGCTCCGGGTGCAGGTCAGGCCGATCTGGATTGGCCCGCCTATCTGTCCCCCCGTGCCCACGGCTTGCCCCTGTTTATCCACTCTGCCCGTCTTGTTTCACAAGCGGGGTACAGGGTTGTTATGCACGGTTATGAAGACGGCGTCGTGCGGCGCGCTTTTGAACATGCCCAACTGCCCGTCGTGCGAAACTGCGATTCCAGCCTGCCAACGCCCCGGAACGCGGGTCTGTCCTTTCTGCCCATCGAAGACTTTGCCCCCAGTTTACGGCAGCTTTTGTGGCTTTACCCCTTATTTATGATGCCCAACGCCACCCATTTTATCGCCCCCATGCTCAACCCCGGCGGGGCTGCCGTGACGCTGACCGGCATGCGCGCCCACGGGCGCCCGATGCTGCAACGGGATGCGGCGGTTCGGCTGGGATGGGAAACCTACGCCGTGCTATCAGGCCACCGCGACGTGGCGCAAGTTGTACCCGGCAAAGGACAGGATCTGTTTTTGATGCGTGCGGGAACGCTTTTGAAGGAAAGGGTGGGCAGTTCAGCTGCTCAAATGGTCCGGCGGGCAGATAAAAGCGCTGATAAAAGGGACGACTTCAACCGCCTTGAAACATGGCAGGCAATTTGGGACGGAGAGGTCGCCCCCACAGCGGCCCTTGAAACCATCCTTGAAACCGCCGCACTGGCGCTGACAGTTTTGTCCAAGACCACATCCATCGAACAGGCACGCGAACAGGCCAAAGACCTTTGGGCAGCGCGGCGCGGCGGGGGGAAAACCGCCCGTTCCGAGCCAACCAGCACGGTGTTATAAGACACAAAAGCGCTGTCTATTCCGCCAACAAAGACCGGCAATGCCAGCGCCCCGAGGAGATTTCCTCTTTCAAAAGCTGTATCAATAATTCCCGCGTGAACGCCATTGATTTGGTGGTCGGTGTGTCACGCCGCACGCACAGGAACAACGAACGGGTGATCACGGGGGTCGTAATCTCGCGCCCGATAACATCCCCGTCAAACGCGCCCTGTAACAGATTGCTGCGGGTGCCTAGCATCACGCCAGACCCGCTGTTCACGAACAACACGGCGGCGGATACATTCTCGGAAAAGAAGCTGGCGGTATGTTCCAGACGTTTCTGAATATCCGTGTCATCCGCCGTAGGCCGCCCCCGCGCACCTTTGCGGGTCAAAACGTATTTACAAGTCAAAAAATCCGCCAGCGTCATCGGGGTTGCAGGGTCGCCCACCAGATCCCTTTTGCCCAGACAAATCATGTCTTCTTCAAGAACAGCCGTCAGTTGCAGCCGTGAGTCCCGAGGTGGATTATAGGCCAGCGCAAGGTCGATATCCGCCGCCAGAAGACGATCAATACTGGTGCCGGAAACGCTCTCGGCCAGTTCCAATTGCACACCGGGCTGACGCTCTGCCATGCTGTTGATCAGTTGCAGCCCCACACCATAAACCGCCGAAAAAGCCAGCCCGATGGTCACCCGCCCTGACAGGGTTTCCTGCGTATCGCGCATGTCGCTCGCGGCATTGTCGATGGCCCGCAAAATCGCCAGAGCATGGGTGTGAAACTGCTGCCCTGCCACCGTCGGCAATGCCCCGCGCGAGGTTCGGTCAAACAAGGTCTGACCCAGCCGATGTTCCAGATTAACCAGATGATGCGCAATCACCGAAGGCGCACAGCGTTCCAGTTCCGCCGCCCCGACAATACTGCCCGCATCAAATACGGCTTTGAAAATCTTGATCTGGCGAATGTCCATAATCCACTCTCGAAAAAATAGAGACCGATGATCGAAACTATATAATTCATTGTGGGAAGATTGCCAACTAACCTGTCTTCAACTGGAGGATTCTTAAATGACTGATACTTTTGCCCCTTTGGCGGGCATCCGCGTTGTTGAAATGAGCCATATGATCATGGGGCCGTCTTGCGGCATGTTTTTAGGCTATCTCGGGGCCGAGGTGATCAAGGTCGAACCGCCGCAGGGCGACAAAACCCGCAGCCTGACGGGCATGGGGCGGCCGATGTTTCCACTGTTCAATCGGGGCAAAAAATCCGTCACCATCGACGTGAAAACCGATGCAGGCCGCGCCGCTCTGGACAAACTTTTGTCCACGGCCGATGTCTTTGTCGAAAACTTCCGCGATGCGTCATTGGTGAAAGCAGGTGTCGATGCGCAAACTCTGCGGGCGAAATACCCCAAACTGGTTTTCGCCGCCTGCAAGGGCTTTCTGTCTGGCCCTTATCAAAACCGCACCGCGCTGGATGAAGTGGTGCAAATGATGACGGGCCTAGCCTATATGACCGGCCCAACGGGCACCCCGCTGCGCGTCGGGTCTTCGGCCAATGACATCATGGGCGGGCTATTTGCGGCATTTTCGGTCATCGCATCGCTGATGGAACGCAAAGAAACCGGCAAAGGCCGCGAGGTTCGTGTGGGCCTGTTCGAAAACTGCCTGCTGTTGGTCGCGCAACATATGGTGCAGTTCGAACTAGAGGGTAAAAACCCGCCGCCCATGCCCGAGCGAGAGTTTTCATGGCCCGTCTATGACATCTTCAAAGACAAAAACGGCAAACAGATCTTTGTTGGTGCCGTGACCGAGGGCCAGTGGGCCGCCATCTGCAAGTTGCTGGAACTCGACGATCTGTTGACGCACCCGCAACTGCAAAACAGAATGGATCAGATCAACGCCCGCGACTGGACCATTCCCTTGGTCGCCGCCAAAATCGCAGCCCGCACGGAAGAAGACCTCGCCCCGGAGTTTGAAGCAGCCGGACTGCCGTTTTCCCCAATCGCCAAACCCAGCGACATGTACGACAACCCCCATGTGATGCGTAAGGGCGGCATGTCCACCTCGGCATATGAGGACACCACATTCCGCGCCCCTGCCCTGCCTTTTGAAGTTGACGGTGTCATGCTGACAGGCGGCGGTGACGTTCCGGAAATTGGCCGCGACAATGCAGAAATCCTCGCCGCGTTGGATATAGACGCCGCCACATTGGCCCGCGTCACAGGCCAGTCAGGGCAAGCCGCATGAACCGCGCAGGAACACTATACCCCGATGACCGCTATATCCTGCGCGAGGTGGGATTGCGGGACGGATTGCAACTGACCAAGCAGTTCCCAAGCACCGCGCAAAAAATCGACTGGTTGCACGCGGAATACGCCGCAGGCGTGCGCCACTTCGAGGTAGGCTCTTTTCTGCCCGCCACGCGGTTTCCGCAGTTCGCTGACCTACGTCAGATGATCGACGCGGTGGCCGCTTTGGACGGGGCATTTTCGACCGCTTTAACCCTGAACGAACGGGGTGTTGAGGATGCTTTGACCACACAGGTTGATGAAATCATTTTTGTCGTATCCGCAACTGAATCCCATAGCCGCGCCAATACAAACCGCAGCCGCGCTGATGCGCTGGCGATGTTGGAACGTGTGGATCAACAGCGCAAAGGCGGGGATAAATCACCCCCGGTTTTGACCGCAGGGATCGCTATGGCCTTTGGCTGTTCCCTTGAAGGTACGGTTAACCCGATTGAGGTATTGCGCATGGCCGAAGCTGCCGTTGCCGCAGGTGCTGACACCATTGCGGTGGCTGATACCGTTGGCTTTGGTGGCCCTGCGCAAGTGGCCCATATGGGCCGCGAATTACGCAGGATATTCGGGGATGCCTTCCCGATTGCCATGCATTTCCACGATACACGCGGCTTGGCCATCGCCAATTGCGCAGCGGCACTGGACGCTGGAATACGGGTATTGGATGGCTGCCTTGCCGGGCTTGGCGGCTGCCCGTTTGCACCGGGGGCTACGGGAAATACAGTCTTTGAAGACATGGTTTTCCTATGCGATACCATGGGCTTACCCACAGGCATCGACGTGGCGGCACTGGCCGCACCCCGCGCTATTCTAGCGGCTTCCATGCCAGATGAACCCCGCCATGGCGCATTGGCGCGCGCGGGGGTACCAAAGACGTTGGAGGCCGTCTGAACCATAAAACACCACAGGGTCACTTAGGGAGGAAACCATGACCACATTCACTACATTCATCGCGGGTGCTGCCACGCTGGCACAGGCGCTGGTATTCACCAGCAGCACGGCCGTCGCGCAGGATTACACAATGCGCCTTAGCCATCAATTTCCGCCAACCCACCATTCCGCCAAACGCTTTGCCCAGTTTGAAGCGGATGTAGAAGCAGAAACCAACGGGGCCGTTGACGTACAGGTTTTTGGGGCGGCCCAACTGTACAATCCAAAACAACACCATGCTGCCGTCGCCTCTGGCGAGATCGAATCCGCGGCGATCCTGAACCTGCAATGGGGCGGCACTATTCCTGAAATGTCGGTTACGCTGATCCCCTATCTGATGGCTTCCCCTGCTGCACAAAAGGCGTTCATGGGGTCCAAAGCCGCAGAAATGCTGGACGCTAAAATGCTGCAAAAAGGCATTCGCAATATCGGCTGGATGGTGGATACAAACGATCTGATCTTCACTTCGGCCAAGGGGTTGCTGGATGATCCTTCCGATTTTGACGGGATTAAAATCCGTGGTCTGACGCCGCTGTTTAATGAGGGTCTGATCGCCTTGGGGGCAACGCCCGTCAACATGCCTGGCTCTGAAACCTATCAGGCGCTGCAAACCGGTGTGATTGATGCGGGTGTGACAGGGGTTGCCGCCGCCTTTAGCCGGAAATTCTATGAAGTTCAGGACTATGGCACCGCAACGCCGATGTTTCTGGCCTTTGACAATCTGGTGGTTAACCCCGCTTGGTGGGACAGCCTGCCCGAAGATATTCGCGCTGCCATTCAACGGTCTGCGGACAAAGCCGTGGCCAGTTCCATCATCACCCACGAAGGCATAAATCCCGAAGACATCGACAATCTGACAGGTGTGGGCATGAAGGCAGTGGTGCTGACCGATGAACAATCCGCCGCCCTGCGCGACGTGATGCAACCCGCTGTAACCGAAGCATTTCTGAAGCAGACCGGCGATGACGGTAAGGTTTTGCTAGACCTTCTAAGCCAGAACTAGGCCGCAGATGTCCGCGCCGCTGTCTGACACTCGTTCTCCGGTAGGTCACCCCGACCTACCGGAGCCACTGCGCCACTTTGAACGTGGGGTGACCCTTTTGGTAAATCTGGCCTTCGGACTGGCCACAATCTGTGTTCTTGTTGATCTGTTTTTGCTCGGGGCGTCAGTTGTCGCGCGCTATATGATCACCCGCCCCATCACCTGGAGCGATGAAATCGTAGCGCTTTCCCTGACGGCGATTACCATGCTGGCCGCACCCAAAGTGTTGCTGGACAAGGGTCATATCGAGGTGGATATTCTGACCGAGCAGGCCCAAGGCACGCTAGCAATCGTGATACGGCTGTGGTCCTCGCTTGCGGTATTGGCCGTGGCTTTGCTGCTGATCTTTAACGGTTGGTTTACCGCGATGTTTTCACGGATGATCGGCCTGCTGACCGAGGGGTATCTGGAACTGCCGCTTTGGATATTTCAGCTTTTACTGCCCTTGGGCGGGATGCTTTTGCTGCCAGTGATCCTGCTGCAAATTGCCCAGACGCTGTTTGTTTGGCGCAGCACAACTTCTACCAAAACGGCTTCCCCTGACACCACAGACGAAGGGTCCAACGCCCCATGATTATCTTTGCAATCCTGATCACCCTTCTGATCCTGCTGTTCACAGGTGTTCCGATTTTTGCGGGCTTAACCCTGTTTGGCGGCGCGTTGCTGTTGATGACCCAAGGCAATTTCGGGCCAATCACCGACGTCGTCTTTCACGAGGTGAACCGCTATCTTTTGGTGGCCATCCCCCTGTTCGGCTTCATGGCCAACATCATGATCCGGGGCCGCGTGGTGGATGACCTTTACGACACGGCCTATACGTTCACCCGCCATCTGCCCGGCGGGTTGGCGGTGGCAACCATCCTTGCCTGCACGGTTTTTGCCGCCATTTCAGGGTCCAGCGTGGCCACTGCCATGACCATCGGTGCGGTCGCAATCCCGCAAATGCTGCGGTTTGGCTATGACGAGCGACTGGCTTACGGGGTAGTGGCGGCAGGCGGCACTTTGGGTATCTTGATCCCGCCTTCGGGGCCAATGATCCTTTACGGGGTGACCACCGACACCTCCATCGGCGGGTTGTTCATGGGCGGCATCATTCCGGGTGCAGTGCTCGCAGGGGTTTTTATCCTGTGGGCGGTGGTGCGATCCGCGCTATCGGGTAACATGCAGCGGGAAAAAATGGCGAGCCTGCGGGAAATGGTCATCGCTTTGCGCAAATCATTTTGGTCGATCCTGATGCCGGTCTTTGTGCTTGGCGGTATGTACGCAGGCATTTTCACCGCGACCGAGGCCGCCGCCGCAGGGGCGTGGTTGGCCCTGATCATCACCATCTTTATCTACCGCACCGTTGGCTGGCGCGACATCTGGTTTTCCGCACAAGAATCCGCCCGCATGTCTGCAATGCTGTTCATGATATTGGCTGGCGCCACAGTGTTCAGCCATGTGCTGACCAAAATGCGCGTGCCCCAACAGTTGGTGGAATCGCTGGTCGCAGCCGATCTTGGCACCATCGGTTTTGTGATTGTAATGATGGTCATGATCCTGATCCTTGGCATGTTCCTTGAATCTGTCGCGATTATTCTGATCACCGCGCCCGTGATCCTGCCCGCAATGATCCATCTTGGCATTGATCCAGTCTGGTACGGCGTTTTGTTGGTGGTGAACTTGGAAATGGCGATGATCACCCCGCCAGTTGGCATGAATCTGTTCACCATCAAGGCCATAACCGCGGCCCCAATGGGGCGGATCGTGGCGGGGTCCGCGCCTTATGTGGTGCTGATGCTGGTGGTGATGATCCTGTTGATCGCCTTCCCGCAAATCGTGCTTTGGCTGCCTTCGCGATTAATGTGATCTGTTAAATCGAAAATGGCCCGTCAGGTAATTCTGGCGGGCCATTAATGTATCAAACCGCTCCACGGAAGAGGCGAAACCTGTGCTAGGCCAATGCTTTGGCAAACACTTTGTTAAAAACCTCGGTCTGGGTCATGAACGGAGCATGGCCAGCGTTTTGAATGTGGATGGCCTCCGTCGTGCACCCCGGAATGACTTCTGCCATGTAGTCACTGGCGGCGGGTGTGCAGATGAAATCTATCGCACCGACTATGATATGGGTCGGCAAGGTGATCCGTTTAAGTTCGGCATGCAAATTGCGCGCGCCTGAACTTTGGAATGTAGACATCGCCACATCTGTACGAGTTTTTCGGGCGATGCGGCACAGTTTCTCTGCAACAAAATCGCTTTCTGATGAGACCAGTTCACAGAATGCCGCGCAGGCCATTTGGAAATCGTCAAACAGTAGTTTCCCCAACTGCTCGGCTTGTTCCACAGGCAAAGCGTGTTTGAAATCAGCGCCCGCCAGCAATTGCGGCGTCGTTGACACCAGAACCAGACGCGAAAATCTATCCGCGTGATTGGCCGCCAATAACAGCGCAATAGACCCGCCCATGGACCAACCCACAAGGGTTATATCCCGCAATGCAAGCTGTTCAACCAGCGCCAGAATATCCCCTGCATGATCTTCAAAGGAAATATCCGCGCTGTCAGAAGTGGATTTTCCATGCCCGCGCAGATCCATACAGACCACACGGTAATAGGGTGAAAATGTCTCTACCTGATGCTGCCAAACCGTGTGATCCATCATGATGCCATGCAGCATCAGCAACGCGGGTTTATCACCGCCTGTATCTTGAATAAAAATCTCGTTTTTACCAATTTTGACCATTACGATCCTCCAATACCTATCTTTGTAAGTGGATATGGACCGGCCTTGCAACAAGGTTATTTACAGGGCTACGAGAGATTTTTTTTCATCCCGGCTGACCGGGCTTTCTGGGGGACGCGTAGGGGAAAATCCATCTCTGGCAGGTCGCGCAGGCTTTCCAGATCGAAGGTCACCAAGAACTCCTGCGTGGTGACAAAAGTATGGGGCGCGCCTGCCCTTGGGGTGCGCGGGCCATTCGCGATCAGCTTTTTATATTGCAGTCGGGCGATCAGGTCGCGGTTAACCTCTTTGCCGAAAACATCCTTCAACTCTGCACGGCTGATCGGTTGTTGATAGGCGATGGTGGCCAGAACCCCCAGCTCTGCCTCGCTTAGGGTCACGCCTTGATCGTCACTTTGGGTGGCTTTGTGGATTGCCGCGCTGAACTGGGTACGGGTGCGCAGCATCCAACCGCCCGCCACTGAGACCAGCTCATAGGGGCGTTGGGCCAGTTCTGCGCGTATGTCGTCAATCAGCAGATCAATCTGCGTGCCCTGCCCGACCAGTTTAGCCAAAACCTCGCGCGGGACGGGATCGGGGCTGGCGAACAGCACTGCCTCGACCCGCCCCATCCATTCGCGCCAGCGCAATTCGGGCGGCAGGTCGGGCAAGTCTGCGTCAAACAGCGGTTCTTTTTCGCCGCTCATCACGCCAACCCGTACAAACGAAAGCTGGCGCGGCCTGTCAGTTCTTTGACCACCCCAAGGCTGACAAGGCGGTCACACAAACGGCGGGCCGACCGGTCTGTCATCTGGATTTTTGTGCCTTTGATCACGGGGGATAACATGGTGCTGGGGGAAATCGCGTCTTCACGCAGAAACAAGGCAACTGCGTAATCCGAGCCTTTGGAGCGTAATTTCGGAGCCACCTTTTGTAACTCCGCAGCCCTGCGGGTCAGGTCTTCGGCCATACGCACGGCGGTTTGGGCGGCTAAACCGATGGCGCGGTGGCAGGTCTCGGGGGTAAGATCGCGCAGGGCGCTGCGTTTTAGATGCAGCGCCATCAGGGGAACCGGTTTGGGCCAGCCAAAACCACGGGCCAAAACTGCATCGGCGCAGATCAATGCGCTGGCTTCTTCGCGCGGGAACCTATCAAGCACCAGCCGCAACATGGTCGCGGCCTGCGCCACGGGACTGCCCAATTCACAAGCCCGATCCACCCAATCGGGCAACACATCCCCAACTACTTCGGGCAAACAAGCCGCCAATTGAGCCTGCCAATCTTTTTGTCGCAAACCGATCAAAGCCCCGCTGCGCCAGCGCATAAACATGTCGCCCGCAGGTCCAAGAGCTTCACCCGCCCGCGCCAGATGCACCGCATCGCGGATATCCCCGATTGAATCGCTGCGCCCCTCAATCCCCAAACACAACTCGCTTGATCGTAAGGCCAGACGATTGCGCAACAGATCAACCGGCACATTATCGCTTTGGTCCATCACCAAACCGTGCAGAATTGCAAGCGACGCGCCAGCCGCAAAGGCGCAGGTTTCCAGATCTTCAACCCGTCCATTCACAGCCCAACCAGGTAACGCGGCAAAGCGATGTTCGGGTGGGGATGAGGACGGTTTTTTCTGTTTCATAGGTTGAAAATAACAGGAAGCGGCGGTTTATGCTACGTCAAACACCAAAACCGCCGCAGACTTTCACTAGTCGACTTATGCCTTCACAAACAACTCACGCGGCGTAGTGCAGAAACATTCATAGCCTGTTTCCGTAATCCGCAACGGTTCGGTGATTTCCAACCCGCCGTCATCTAGCCAAAGGGCGGGCATGAAGTGAAAGGTCATATCCGGTTCCAGAATTGTCGTATCCCCACGGCGGAACGAAATGGTCCGTTCGCCCCAGTCAGGCGGATAACTGATGCCGATGGCATAGCCACAGCGGCTGTCCTTTTCAAATCCCGCCTTGTTCAACGTTGCGTTAAAGGCGTTGGCGATGTCCTCGGCTTTATTGCCCGGTTTGGCCTGTTCAAGCCCGGCTTCAATCGCATCCAGAACCGCAGATTCCGCATCGCGGTATTTTTGCGGGACTTCGCCAAAAAACAGGGTGCGCGATTGCGGGCATTGATAGCGGCGATGGGCACCTGCGATTTCAAAAAACGTCGCCTCGCCTGTTTCCATCGGGCGGTCGTCCCACGTCAGGTGGGGCGCTGTCGCATCCATACCCGAGGGTGCCATAGGCACGATCGCAGGGTAATCCCCCCAAAAACCGTCGGCCCCGCGAATACCCGCCGCATAGATTTCCGCCACCAGATCATTCTTACGCATACCGGGTTCAGCCACATTCAGGATGTGTTCATGCATAGACTCAACAATCCGCGCCGCCCGTTGCATATATTCGATTTCCCGCTCAGATTTCACCGCACGTTGCCAGTTCACCAACGCGGTGGCGTCCTGAAACTTGACCTTGGGCAATTCGCGCAACAACGTGACATGGGCCGCCGCCGCATAGTAATAATTGTCCATCTCAACGCCGATAACTGACGTGTCCAACTTCATTTCTTTCAGCAGTTTGGACAGGTCTTCCATCGGGTGTTTTTCGGGGTTTTGCACAAAAATATCGTCATAGCCACGGATGCAATCGTCTTCCATAAACACGGTGCGCCGCGCGCCAAGCGCATCCATCCCCCGCCCCCACCAAACCGGTTCCCCTTCATGGGTCAGGATGACCGCCTGATAGGTGTAAAACGACCAGCCGTCATAGCCAGACAGCCATGAAATATTGGATGGGTCACTGACCACAATTGCATCCAACCCTTTGGCGGCCATCGCTTTACGGGTCTTTTCGATCCGTCGGATATACTCTGTCGTGGTGAAATTTGCCTGAAACGTTGTCATGACGCGACTCCCTGTTTTGAACTGGCCAGTTTTATTCCAGCTTTGGCCCGTACGGAACAAATAGCGGCATGGAATAGGGTAATGACATCATGGAATTGGCCCGTGTCAATCATCCTTTCAACGAATAGCAGGGATGGATCGGGAATTGCGTGTTTTTGCGCCGCTCAGATCACCAGAACCGGCATTTTCGCCAGTCCGATCACCTTGTGTGACACACTGCCCAAAAGGTAGCTGTCACCCGAAGACCCAAGCCCGCGGCTGCTCAGCACGATCAAATCAATCTCATGCCGTTCGGCGAATTCGGAAATCGCCCGCGCAGGACGGCCAGAGCGCACAAAGGCGCGCAGGTTAGTCACCCCGGCCTCGGCCATCACAACTTTGCCGTGGTTAATGATTTCAGTCGCATGATCCCGCATGGCATCATCCAGATTTCCAGGGTCACTGACCCGCACCATGGACAGGGACGCCTCGAGCATGGAATGATGGCGATAGACGGTCAGCAGCGTCACTTTCGCCCCCGTCAGATTGGCCATTTCCGCCGCCTTTAACAACGCGCGGTTGGCAGTGATCGAGCCGTCGTAGGGGGCAAGGATATGGGTAAACATGGCCTGTCTCCTGTTCTGGTTATTTTGCGAAAGCCAGATCACGCAAGAACAGCGCAATCTGCGGAAAGAAAATCAACGCGACTGAAACACTCAGCAGCATCAGAATAAAGGGCGGTGTACCGCGCACGACGTCGATATAGGGGCGTTTAAACACGGCGATGGCGGTGAAAATATCGCAGCCAAACGGCGGTGTCGCAGAACCAATCGCCACCTGCAACGTGATCACCGTGCCCACCAAAACAGGGTCCAGCCCGACAGATTTCACCACAGGGGCAAAGATCGGCACCAGCACAAGGATCACCACAATCGGGTCCACAAACATACAGCCGATGAAAAACGCGATGGAAATCACAAACAACACGCCAATAGCGCCCATTTCGTCAATGCCAATGGACCCAAGGATTGCCTGCGGGATTTGCGCAAATGAAATCACCCAAGAAAACGCAGCCCCTGCCCCCACAAGGATAAAGACAACAGCCGTGATCAGGCCGGTGGATTTTGCGGTTTCATAAACACCAGTAAAATCAAGCGAGCGGAAGACCACGGTTTCCAGCAGCAAAGCATAAAGCACACAGGCGGCGGCAGCCTCGGTTGGGGAAAAGATGCCCCCGTAAATGCCACCGATGATAATGGCCGGAAACCCCATGGGCCAAAGCGCCTGACGCACAGCGCGCAACCGCTCTGGCCAGGTGGTTTTTTCCTCGGTCGGGACGTTGTTACGGATCGCGTAAATCACGGAATAGATTGAGAAAAGCACAAGGATTAACAAGCCCGGCCCGATCCCTGCGATGAACAGTTCTGCAATAGATGTGTTGGACACCACGCCGTAAATAATCATCCCGATAGAGGGCGGGATCAGAAAGGCAATGTCCGATGAATTCACGATCAGCGCCAGAATAAAGCTGTCTTTATACCCTGCTTTCAACATGCGCGGGCGCAAGGGGGAACCAATCGCCACAACGGTGGCCTGCGTCGATCCCGATACCGCGCCAAACATGGTACAAGCCGCCGCAGTAGACACCGCAAGCCCGCCTTTCAGGTGGCCGACAAAGGCCATAACCATATCAATCAACCGCCCCGCAGATTGGCCACGGGTCATAATATCAGCGGCAAAAATGAACATGGGCACCGCGATCAGGGACGCTGGCCGAATGCCCGCCATCATCTGCTGGATCATGGTTTCCATCTGCGCCATGCCGTCAAACAGCATGAAAAACCCCACAAACGCCCCCACTATCAGCGGGATCATCATGGGAAAGCCCAGCAACAGCAGCACAATCATGATTGAAAATATGGTAACAGCCATGACCTAAATCTCCTGCTCGTTGTCGTCGTAACCTTCCAGCACATTGGTCGACAGATAGATGTCTTTTTCGATCAAGTTTTTAATGGCGGTCAGCAAATATTGCAGCCCCGTCATGAAGAAGCCAATCGGCACCCAGACCAGCGGCATCCACACCGGAATTTGCAGCGCAGGCAGCACCCGCCCGCGCCCTGCTTGGGTCAGGATATATTGCGTCGCATACCACGCCAGCCCGAACATAAAGACTGCCGTGACCAGCGAAATCAGGATCATCAGCGGCTTGCGCAACTTGGGCGGCAGGGCATCAAAAATCGCCGACATCCGAATGTGACGCCCATGGCGGGCCGCATAGGAAATACCGGCAAAAGTAATCAGAATAATCAGGATGCGGTTCAATTCTTCAGAAAAGAAGATCGAGCTTTGAAACACAAAACGCCCCACCACATTGGACATGGTATTGGCCGCCATCAGCAAAACACCTGCCGCCAGCATCAGGGATTCAACGCGGCTGATCCCGGTGTCAATCGTACCCAGAAAACCCGGCAAACTTGATTGATAGGCTTCAAGCGGGGCATCATCGACGCTGGTTGTGTCGCTATTGGATTGTTCTTGCGAACTGTGGTTTGCTTCTGTCACCTGCGTAGCCCTTCGCATCACATGAAAGAAATTTTTAAGAATGGCGGTCCCCCGACGCAGGGCCGGAGGACCGTGTTTTCAAACTTGGACGTTATTTCACCGCTTCAAGATCGGCTTTGAACTGCTCTAGCAGGGCTTTGCCGCTATCTCCTGTCATGCCGATGAAAGCTTCTTCCACCTGACCTGCCGCATCGCGGAAGGGTTGGCGTTGCTCGTCGCTTAACACAGTGATCGTATAGTCGGGCTTGGCGGCTTTGATGCCTTCAATGGCTTCGGCCGTCTGGCCTTTCTGATATTCAAGGATATATTCAAACGCCGCATCGGTGGCGTTTTGAACAACCTCTTTATCCGCATCTGACAGACCTGCGTAAAAGTCCTGATTGGCCATTACAGCAGTGGTGAAATTGTTGTGGCCGATATAGGTCAGATAGTCGCTGACCTCATAAAGCTTGTTGGACAGAATATAAAAGGTCGGGTTTTCCTGCCCTTGAATGATCCCTGTTTGCAGCGCGCCGTAAACCTCACCCCAAGGCAGCGGCGTTGGCGTCGCGCCAAAAGCTTTATAGCTTTCGACAAGCAGAGGATTTGTCATCACACGAACTTTGACCTGATCAAAATCTTCAGGCGCGTTAACAGGTTCTTTCGTTGTAATCCCCACTTCTCCCTCTGGGAACATGGTTAACAATTCCAGCCCCTGCTTGGCATAAAGCTCTGGGAACATCTCATTCACAGCTTTCGAGGTGCGGAAAAATTCGAACAGCTGCTCTTCGTCATCCGGCAGCAGGTAGGGTACAAAAAACACCTGCGCTTCCGGGATCAGAGCGCCGGTAAAGCCCGGGGACTGGTCAACGAATTGCAGAATACCCGCTTGGGCCTGTTCCATAATATCCGCGCTTTCCCCAAGGGTGCCATAGGGGAAAAGCTGGATTTCATGATCGGAATTCGCTTCGATTTCCTCTTTGAATTTCTGGGCGTATTTACCCTGAACCTCGTCCATCGCCTCTTCGAATGCATAGCGCCACGTATCGGCCTGCGCGGCGGTCATTGCACTTACGGTAGAGACAGAGGCGATAATTCCCCCGGCAAGAAGTGTTCTGAAAATAGACATTACGTCCTCCTATATTTTATCGCCGCGAGCGGCCTTCAAAGGCCATCGCGTGCAAATTGTCATGATTAGGCGAACATTTCGAACCGAGACAATCAAGTCAATGTGAATATTGAACCATGACAATTTCAGTGAGGCAGATCAGGGGGAATTAGTATTTTCCAGACCGCGCCAAACGGTCGATTACCCGCAAACCTTGGGCAAAATCCGGAAAACTGAGCCCGCCAAGGGCAATGCGAATCCCCGTGTGACGGTCATGGGGACCGATAGAAAAGCTGGCTCCTGGGGCAACGGCCACACCCATTTGGCGGGCTGAATTCACCAACTTTCGTTCTTCCTCGGCATCGCGGCAATAAAGCCAAATGTGAAAGCCGTTCGGGCCGAGCCGATAGTCCAACCCCTTAAGCAGATTGCGCGCAAATTCGGCACGATCCGCAAGCGCCAGCCTTTGGCGGTTCAATAACATTTCAGCCGTGCCATCTTCGATCCAGCGAATGGCAATTTCTGTCATCAGATTGGTCGCCATCCAGTTGGTCACCAGATGACGGCTGGCAGCCGCCAAGGCCAGATGATCGGGCACCACAAGATAGCCCACACGCAGCCCCGGCAGGATACATTTGGTCAAACTGGTGAAAAACAAGACCCGCTCTGGCGCAAGGCTGGCCATTGGCGGCGGGCCGTCCAACAATGGCCCCCAAGCGTGGTTTTCAACAATCAGCAGATCATAGCGTCGGGCGATATCCACCACTTTGGCGCGGCGCTGTTCTGACATGGTGAACCCCAGCGGATTGGTCCCGCTTGGCATCAAATACAACACTTTCACCTGATCTTTTTGGCATAAATCCTCTAGTGTATCGGGGCAAATCCCGTTCTGATCCACGGCCACCCCGCGCAACCGCATCCCTAAAAACTGTGCCAAAGAACGCAATGTGTGATGCCCCACATCCTCGGCCACGATCAGGTCACCGGATTGTGCTGCGGTCATCAAAGCGACCGTCATCGCACTGGTGCTGCCGTTGGTCACGATCACATTCGAATGCGGCACATCTAACCCGCACAGCCCCAGCCAACGCTGCTCTGCGCTGATTTCTCCGTCCAGCAGATGATCCGGTCTGGACCCGCCCAGAACCGTCCCTGAAACAGACCGCGCCATCGCCCGCAGCACCTTTTGCATTGCTACTTCATGGGCATGGTCGATTACCGGTTTCAGGATCGACATATCCAGAACCTGCCCCGCCGTTTTGCGGCTGACAAAGGGCACCGAAACATCGTCGCTTGCCGCCCGCACAAAGGTACCGCGCCCCACTTCGCCGACGATTTTGCCAGCCTCGGTCAGCTTGTCATAGGCACGGCTGACCGTTTGAACGCTTAGGTTCAGATCAAAGGCCAGTTTGCGATGGGGCGGCAGTTGATCGCCCGGTTTCAGCGCATTGCTTTGAATGGCCGCTTCGATCGCCTGAATAAGCGAACGATACGCAGGGCGTGTGATGGTCTCGGGATCTGGGGGCCAGTTTGTCATGATATTTTATACTCGCTTTAATCAGTACAATTGACAAGCCCTCGCCCGACGCGCATCACTAGACCATGAGCTTTATAAAACTCGACAAGCGCGATTTCGCCATTCTTAAAGTCCTTTCCACAGAGGGCAGAATTTCCAAAACCGCCCTTGCGGAACGGGTCAACCTAAGCGCGACAGCATGTTGGGACAGGTTGCAACGGCTGGAAACCGCAGGCATCATCAAAGGCTATCACGCCGATGTGGCGCTAAAACACCTGACCCCTCATGTGACCGTGTTTGTCCTGGCCGAACTGGCCAACCACAACGCCGAGGCGTTTTCCGCCTTTGAGGGAATCGTTAACCAGCATGATCACATCACAGGATGTTGGGCGTTAGGTGGCGGGTTCGATTATCTTTTGCAGGTGATCTGTCGTGACATCGACAGCTATCAGCAACTGATGGACAGAGTGCTGGACCAAGATGCCGGGCTGGCACGGTACTTTACCTATGTAGTGACCAAAGCGGTTAAATCTTCCGCGCCGCCGTTCGATCTGTTGTTCGCCGACGGGTAGCGCGCCGCCGAGGATTCCTCGGAAAATCGTTAATTCTGCGGCGAACTGTTCGGAATTCCCCCCAAAGAACCGAGACACCCTCCCCCCGCCTTGCGATAGCCTGCTTTGAAAGTGACCTTTCCCTGCAAGGACCCCGCGCAATGATCAATTTCTCCCCGAAACACTCTACCGCCATGCCCGAACTGGATACTCCAGAACTGTGCCGCAACCTTGCCTATGTGAACGGCACATGGATCGGGGGCTATGCGAATGCCAGCTTTCCCGTCACCGATCCTGCGGATGGGCAGCTTTTGGGGAGTGTTGCGCGGCTTGATGCGAATGACAGCCGCGATGCAGTGACCGCAGCCAGCGCAGCTTGGCCGGATTGGGCAGGGTTACTGCCCCAAGACCGTTCGCAAATTTTGCGCCGTTGGTATGAATTAATGTTGGAACACCGCGAGGATCTGGCGCGGATTATGACGGCGGAACAGGGCAAGCCGATTTCTGAATCCCGCGGTGAAATCGACTATGCCGCGTCTTTTTTTGAATTTTACGCCGAAGAAGCCCGCCGCCCGAATATTGAAGGCGTCACATCACATCTGCCCGACGCCGAAGTTGAAGTTTGGCGTGAACCCGTCGGGGTGGCGGCCTTAATCACTCCGTGGAATTTTCCGTCAGCCATGTTAACGCGCAAGGCTGGCGCGGCCTTGGCTGCGGGTTGTACAGTTGTGGCCCATCCCTCTGCTGAAACACCGTTTTCCGCGCTGGCACTGGCAGAACTTGGCGCCCGCGCCGGCCTGCCAAAAGGGGTGTTCAACGTGGTCACAGGCGATGCGGCTGAAATAGTCGGGGCGTGGATGAAAGACTCGCGGGTACGCGCCGTTTCCTTCACTGGCTCGACCGAAATCGGCAGATTGCTGTATTCCCAAGGGGCTGACACCATCAAACGTTTGGTGTTGGAACTGGGTGGCCACGCCCCGTTTATCGTGTTTGACGATGCGGATATGGAGCGCGCGATCACCGAGGCGATCAAAGCCAAATTTGCAACATCGGGGCAAGACTGTCTGGGCGCGAACCGGTTTTTTGTGCAAAGGGCATGTTATGATCGGTTCTGCGAAGGCTTTGCCAAAGCCACCGCCGCCCTAAGCGTTGGCGCAGGGGCGGATGACCCTGATATCGGTCCGTTAATGAACGAAAGCGCGGTTGCCAAACAAGAAGAACATGTGCGCGACGCGCTTGAGCGGGGCGCGCGGCTGTTGTGCGGTGGCAAACGACACAAGGCGGGGGCATTGTTTTTTGAACCAACGGTTTTGGCCGACGTGCCCCCTGATGCAAAAATCATGCACGAAGAAACCTTCGGCCCTGTTGCCGCCATCGCGGCTTTTGATACCGAAGAAGAGTCTATCCAGCGGGCCAATGACACCGAATACGGGCTGGTCGCCTATCTGCACAGCCAAGACCCGCGCCGCATCTACCGTGCCAGCCGCGCCTTGCAATTCGGTATGGTTGCGGTCAACCGCACCAAAGTTACAGGCGCACCGATCCCCTTTGGCGGGGTGAAACAATCGGGCTTGGGCCGCGAGGGGTCTCGGCTTGGGCTGGAAGCTTTTACAGATGTTAAATACGTCTGCCGCGACTGGGCCTAGCGCCCTTTCGGATCAGGTATTTTGACGATCTATTTCATAGGCTTGCAGATGTGTCACGCAGGTTTGAAGCAGCGGCACAGGCAGATTGGCCGCTGCGGCGCGGGTGGCCAGATCGCCCAAAATATGTGCGCCTTCGGTTTGTGATCCTGCCAGAATATCGCGCAACATCGAGGCAGTTGAATTGGAGCTGCGGTCCGTCAAAGCGGCACGGTGTTTTTCTTGCACAGCCGCGCCTGGCGGATGACCCGCAGCGCTGGCGACAGAGGCGCACTCTCCATATAATTGCAGGGCCAGAGACTCGCCATATTCGGTGGCAAGGATGGTCCCGACCGAGGCCCGCATCAGACAGGTCATCCCTGCGAGCGTCGCCAGAAACACCAGCTTTTCCCAAAGATCTTGCTGAATATCGGCGCAAATTCTGGCCTGTGTCGGGCCTGTAACCAGTCGCGCAACCATGTCGACCACACGAGGATCAGGGGTTGCTTGGTCTAGCGGTCCCATCAAAAAATGGTTGGATGCGTTAAAGTGGCAGATCGTGTCGTCAGGGTCGACCCGCACGCCGATTTGGGCCACGCCGCCCCAAATGATATTGTCGGGGAAACGTGCTTTAATTTGATCCATATGGCGCACGCCGTTCAACAACGGGATCAGAATAGTCTTGGCGCCCATAGCAGGGGCCACCGCATCAAGGGCCGAATTCAGATCATAGGATTTACACGCAATGATCACAATATCAGTTGGCGGGCAGTTGTGCGCATCGGTTTCAATCACTGGTGTGCCAGACCAATCTCCAAGCGGGCTGGTCAGGCGCAACCCATTCGCTTTCAGCCGCGCCGCCCGTGCAGGGCGCACCAGCAATCTCGGGGGGATACCAGCTTCTGACAGACGTGCAGCCAGATAGCCGCCAATACCGCCCGCCCCGAGAATAAGCACTTCCATTGTAGAATCCTTTAGTATGGTCAGGGGTTTAGGCAAAAACGCTTGATGTGATTTCATCCAGTTTGCGCAGCCCCAATTGGGCCAATGTGATGCTGACCTCTTGGGCCAGAACATCGCTCATCTGACGTAACCCTGTTGCGCCCCCCGCTGCAATGGCAAATGAAAACGGGCGGCCTGCAAAGACAAAATCCGCGCCTTTTGCGTAGGCTTTTACAATGTCTTCACCGCTGCGAATACCGCTGTCATAGAACAGGGGGAAATCCGGACCGACGGCTTGCCGGATTGCTGAAAGCGCGTGGATGGCAGGGGGGGCGCTGTCCAATTGGCGGCTGCCGTGGCTGGAAACCTGAACCGCATCCACGCCAAGTTTTTGCGCTTTTAACGCGTCCAGATCGCTTAACACGCCTTTCAGAACCAGATTGCCCGTCCAGCCTTCGCGTATTTTTGCAAGCAGATCCCAATCCGCGCCTGCGCGGCTTTCCTCACGGTCAAATTCCCCGAAGGTGCCACCGAAATTGGCCATTTCAGGTTTACCTTTGATCAGTTGCGGCAGCGCCCATCCGGGGTGACATGCGAAATCAATGAATTGTCTGGGACCAATGCGGAACGGCATTTTAAAACCACGGCGCAATTCGCGCGGGCGGCGTCCGACCTCGGGCACATCAACAGTTAGCACAAGAGTTTCATAGCCCACCGCCTTGGCCCGTGCGATCAACCGCTCGGCGGTTTCCATAGAGCGGCTGATGTACAGTTGGAACCAAGCGTTGCCGTCAGACAGGCGAAACATGTCCTCTAACGAGGTGGAGGATACGGTGCTGACACCCACAGGAATCTTGTGTTTTGCAGCCAACCCCGCCAAAAGCCGATCGGCAGTCGGTGCGGTCAGATTGCACATGCCCATCGGGGCTATCCCAAAGGGCAGACCTGTTGGGGCGTCGAAAAGCTTTGCCCCCATGGTGCGGTTTTCTACGTTGTTCAAAACCCGTGGCTGCAACTGGATGGATTGGATCGCATCCCTGTTCCGCCGCGCCCCGTCGCCTGTGCCCGCCGTACCGTCGATATAGTCAAACACCATCCAAGGCAGCCGCCGCTTGGCGATCCGTCGCGCATCGTCGTAGCAGTGGATGGTAGTGTCAAAGAACATCACAATGGGCGCTTTTGGGCAAAGGCTTCAGGGAAGCGGGACATGCAGGACATATTTAAACAGTGAAAAGAAACACACCATCACCACCGCGCCGCTACCCCAATACAATAGAACCGTGCGCAGCGTCCATTTATCATGCATCGCCGCGATCAACCCACCTGCAAAGGCAATCACACCCGCAGGCAGAAAACCGACTTTTGGCATCAACAAACAGGCGATCAACATGCTGAGCACCAGCACAATACGCCGCCACCAACTGCCCTGTCCGATGCCGCCGCGATCATTGGGTTTCAACAAGCGTGTGATGAATGAAATCCCTGCCGTGATGATCAGGATCACCGCAACCGTTTGAGGAAAGACCTGACTGTCTCGGTCTGTATAACTGGCGGCATCATACAAAGTGAAAGCCCCCGCTAGCATAAACATTGCAGACACAATCAAAGACCCGATTTGCCCTTCAGAGCGGGCCGCAGATGGTTGGCTCATGTGGTTGCCCCCTGTTTGGATTTCCGGTTTTTACGGGCCACAAAGATCGGCAGCAGCAAGGTTATCAGGGTAAAGGCGATGATGCCTTGTGAAATCGGTCGCCCGAAAAACATGCCAAACAGGTTATGTGTGGCGGCCCCGATGGTCCATCCCTGCACAAAGCCTTGTTCTGCAATGGGGCCAAGGATCAGGCCCAGAACGATGGGAGATGCAGCAAACCCGAACCGCGCCACAACCCAGCCAAACACCCCAAGACACAGCATGATCACCACGTCTGAAATACTGTTCCGGATCGCAAACGTCCCGATAATCGTCATGAAACCCACAGCAGGCACCAGCACCGCTTTGGGAATGGTGACAATGGATTTATAGGCATACCGCCCGATCAACAGGCCAATGGGCAGCATCAGAACCGTCGCCACAATCAACCCATAGATAAAGGTGTAAACGATAGAGCCGCTTTGCTGGAACATGGTCGGCCCCGTGCGCACGCCTTGCACCAGCAGCGCGCCCAGAACAATTGCGTCTGGCGGGGTTCCGGGGATACCCAGCACCAAAGTCGGGATGAAACCGCCGCCCACCGTGGCATTATTGGCGGATTCAACGGCAAGAATGCCGTCAGCTTCGCCCTCGCCGAATTTTTGGTGGGGTTTGGCGACACGTTTCGCCTCGGAATAAGCAACAAGCCCAGCAACGGACCCGCCTGCTCCCGGCAGAATGCCAACCAAAGTGCCGATCACAGAGGAGCGGATCAGGTTGAATTTTGATCGCATCGCGATGCGAAAAGCCTCGGCTATGCGTACTGTTTTCACGTCATCTTCGACTTTAAGATGTCTGTCAGGGACGGCCACAAGATCGATCAACACGGGAATACAATAGAGACCGATCAAAGTGCCCACCACGCCAAAGCCGCTGATTAAAGTTTGGCTGCCAAAGGTCAGACGGATGTCGGCGGAAATTTCAGCCACACCAACGGTGGACAGGATCATGCCGAATGCACCGCCCGCAAGCCCCTTCATCAGGTTGCCCGTGGACAGGGAAGCAATCAGCGACAGCCCAAAAATGGACAGCCAGAAATATTCGATGGGGCCAAAGGCCAGCGCGACCTTTGACAAAGGCGGGGCGAGCATCAGCAAGGCAAACGCCCCGACCAATCCACCGCAAACAGAAGCGAAACAGGCCAGCGCAACCGCCAGATCGCCATCCCCCCGTTTGGCCATGGGATAACCGTCAAAGGTTGTTGCAATCGCCGAAGGCGTGCCCGGCGTGTTCAAAAGAATGGCGGCATATGCCCCGCCATAAAGCGCGCCCGTATAAATCGCCCCCAGCAGGATCAAAGCCGAAGCCGGATCCATGCTGAAGGTGATAGGCACCAGCACCGCCAGTGCCATTGTGGCTGTCAGGCCGGGGATTGACCCTACGATTGTTCCTGCTGCGACACCGAACAACGCCAGCACCAAATTCAATGGTGACAGAGCGGTCAGAAAGTGATCCCAGTTCATATATGCCTCCCCGGCGTGATCACTCTTACTTACTTAATAAGACCGGCTTCGCGGGCGTCTTTCAGATACTCATCTGTCCGCGCCGCCATAAAGTCTTGCATCCCGGCCGCATCCACGTCGAGCATGGCAAACCCTGCGTCCAGCATCTTTTGGCGGAAGGCGTCATCCGCATTGATCGCGCCGATCATGTCGGACCACATTTTAGTGGTTTCTGCACTGGCTGTGTTTGGCAAAGCAATGCCGCGGTATGCGCCACCGATCATGTCAAAACCCAGCTCTTTGAAAGTCGGGACATCGGGAAACAACGGGTGGCGTTCTTCCATTGCGACGGCCAACATGCGCACCGCTTCGCCTTGGGCGGCCCCAACAGTGGTATAGCCCCATTCCGCTTTGACCTGATTGCCCAGCAATGCCGTCACCGCCGCACCCGTGCCTTTGAACGGTACATAGGTGGTGATCGCGCCTGTCATTTTGTCAAACTTGATCTGCGCCAGATGGTTTGCGCTGGCCTTGCCTGAACCCGAAATCGTCACCTCACCGGGGTGGGCTTTGGCATCGGCAATCAAATCATCCAAGGATTGATAAGGGCTGTCTGCCGGAACAATCAATGCATCAGGCGTAAAGTGGAACATGTAAAACGTGTTCAGATCAGCCGTGGTAAAGCCCACATCTTTTTGCGCGGGTTTGATCACGATATGGGGCAGGTTCACGCCCATAATGGTCTGGCCGTCCCCGTTCAGAGTGTTCAAAGACGCCCAACCCACAGCGCCACCGCCGCCCGGTTGATAAGATACAACCAAGTCCTGACCGAATTTATCTTTGAAAAACGGCTGTTGTAGCCGCGCTGAAATGTCGGATTCCCCCCCAGGACCAAATGGGATGATGTAATTCACCGGCCCGCTTAGGTCTGCTGCCGCGGCTGTCCCAAAGCTCGCGATCATGGCCAGTGCTGCACCGGTCTTCAAAATGGATCTTCTCAGCATAATTGTTCCTCCCTATTGTGCTGTGTCGATTATGTTAGTGTTTTATCAGGTGTTTGCCGCCTTTAGTGCTGTCATAAATCTGTCTCTAATCACAACTGGATCTTTGGTAATAACGGGCACCTTAATATTTCCACTCTCGCATTTACACACGATGATTGTCATCTTGTCACTAGCGATTGCGTCCCGCATCACATCCGCGCAGTCTTCGGCCTGACATTCAATCACCGTTTCACAGCCACACGCGGTGGCCACCGCTGCCAACGAGGTTTTCTTCCCCGCATAGGTCGGCTGATCCCCCGTCGAGCCGTAACTGCCGTTGTCGATAATCAGCAGGATAAAGTTATCCGCCACATTATTGGCGATCGTCGGCAGGGTGCCAAAGTTGGTCAGAACCGAACCGTCCCCGTCAATGGAAATCACTTTTTGCTTTTGCGCCAGCGCCACCCCCAACCCGATGGACGAAGACAACCCCATGGTCCCGAGCATGTAAAAATTGGTCGGCTGGTCATCCATCATATGCAGCTCCTGACTGGGCAGTCCGATGTTGCACACAACAAACTGGTCGGAAATGACAGGAATAAGGGTCTTCAAAACTTCAGAACGTATCATTGGTCGCCATAGCCTCCCCAGAAGGTTGCGTCGGTCAGGATTGCGACCGGTTTGTTGCACATGAAGGTGTATTTCAGGATTGTATCCAGCTCATCCGCGTCAGATTGCTGGTGAAAATGATAGGTTGGGATATGCAGCTGGTTCAGCAACGCCTTGGTATGAACCGCCATTTCCGCCTGACAGGCGACGGGTTCTTTCAATTCCCCACGGTAGGAAATCAACATAGGCAACGGCATGCGGTAGAATTGCGTCAGCGTTACCAGCGTGTTGATGGTGACCCCGATGGCGGTGTTTTGCATGATGATCGCAGAGCGTTTCCCCCCCATAAAGGCCCCCGCGCAGATGCCGATTCCCTCATCCTCTTTGTTGGAGGGGATATGGTAAATGTCCTTGCAGGCATCAATTTCGTCAATAACACCAGCTAGTTGCTTACACGGCACGGTCGTCACCAGCTCGATCCCGTTGTTCACAAAATCCGCGACGATCTTTTTGTCTATTCCCACGATTCCACCCTAAATATAATGTCCCTTTCCACCGTTGATGTAAAAATAGCTTAAATCAAATCATTATTATTTGCGTTTATGTAAAGCGATCATTTATTAAAGGGCAGCAAACCCGAAACTGCAAAAGCATACAGATGACCATATCCCTGTTCAAAACCCTGATCGCCATTTCCGAACACGGCAGCTTCAGCGCCGCCGCCGAAAAAATCTTTGTGACCCATGCGGCAGTCGGGCAGCAGATGAAACGGCTGGAAGACTCGTTGAACGTCACCCTGTTTGACCGCTCTGCCAAGACCCCGCGTCTGAACCAATTGGGCAAGGCACTGGTGCCAAAAGCCAAAGCCGTGGTCGCGGAATATGAAACCATCCTTGACGATTTAACAGGCGATCCCCGCATGATCGGAGAGTTGGTTTTAGGCGCTGTGCCGTCAACCATTCGCGGCCTGATCCCGAAATCCATCAAACGGCTGATGGAACTTTACCCTGATCTGCACATCCGCGTGGTGCCTGAATTGTCACCCAACTTGCTGGAACAAGTGGAGCGCGGTACGCTGGATGCCGCCGTGCTTAGCGAACCAACCCGCCTGTCACGCAACCTGAACTGGATGCCATTTGTTGAGGAAGAACTGGTGCTGCTGACCGCGCCTGAAGTGACGGAAAACGATCCTTTCGAAATCCTCGCCACCAAACCCTATATCCGCCACACGCGCCAAGCCTCGGTCGGGATGCTGGCCGAGGAATGGTTGTCAAATAACAAAGTTACCGTGCATGACGCGATGGAAATGGGCTCGCTTGAAAACCTGTCAAGCATGGTGGCCCATAACCTTGGGGTCTCTGTCGGGCCGAACATCTGTGTACCTGATCCGATTTTTGAAGGCCTGCGTAAAATCCCGCTTGGGCCGACCACAACTGCGCGCACCTTGGGGATATTAACCCGTTCGGATTGCTCTAAAATACAGTTGGTCCACCGTCTGTTTGAACAGATTTGTTCCACCGTCGAAGACCACCATCCGGGGCGGGTTTTGTAAATTTATCTTTACAAGAAATAAAATTGATATGATTTGCGCAAGGAAATCTTTCAGTTAGCATTGGCAGAGCATGCCACAATTTACGGATCAGACGACACAATGACATCAGGTTTCACCACACCCGACGCACAGGGTTTCGCCGATCTTAAAGCTATTGTCGGGGCCACAGGCTGGAAGACCGGCGCCGATATGGAACGGTATTTCGACGACCCGCGCGGGCGGTTCACAGGACAGGCCGCGCTGATCCTTTTGCCCGAAAACACCGCGCAAGTGTCTGAAATCGTAACATATTGCAACGCTGCAAAAATCGGCGTCATTCCGTATGGCGGTGGCACGGGCGTCGTGGCTGGGCAATTGTCCATCGACAGCCCCAGTGCGGTGATCGTATCCTTGGAACGGATGAACCGCGTGCGCGATATCTCGGTTGAGGATGGTGTCATGGTGGCCGAAGCGGGCTGCATTTTGCAAGACATCCACGACAAAGCCACGGATCAGGATTTGATGTTCCCCCTTAGCATGGCATCCAAGGGCAGTTGCTGTATCGGCGGCAATCTGGCGACAAATGCGGGGGGAATTCAGGTATTACGCTATGGCAATGCGCGAGATTTATGCCTTGGCATCGAAGCGGTCCTGCCAGATGGTTCAATATTAAACGAATTAAGCCCCCTGCGCAAAAACAACACCGGCTACGACCTGCGCCACCTGCTGATCGGCAGTGAAGGCACCCTTGGCATTATCACCGCAGCGACCCTTGTGCTAAAGCCTGTGGACCCTGAATCCGTCACCGCTTTTTGCGCTTTGCGGTCCCACAGCGACGCGGTGCAGGTCTACAAACAACTGCGTAAAATTCTGGGCGACTGCATGTCTGCGTTTGAATTGATGAGCGGCTTTGGCGTAGATTTGGTGCGCCATCATTTCCCCAAACTGCCCGCTCCGTTCAGCGAAAAATATCCTTGGCACCTGCTGTTGCAATTCGATGGTCCCGTTGGCCTGACCCAAAAAGTAGAAGAGGGTCTGACCTCATTTTTTGAACAGGATTTGATGTTGGATGCGGTGGTTGCACAATCCCAAAGCCAAAGCGAAGACCTGTGGGCGCTGCGTGAAAACACGCCTGAAACCAACCGCCTGACGGGGGCGTTTTGCAACAGCGACACCTCGGTCCCGATCAACCGCATTGCCGATTTCGTTACCCAGACCGAAGACGCCCTGTGTGCTATTCATTCGGGTCTGCGGATCAACAGCTACGGGCATATCGGGGACGGGAATATCCATCACAATGTCTTCCCGCCCGAAGGCATTGCTAAGGCGGATTTTGTGAAAGCCCACCCTGAAATCATCGACGCAGTGCGTATGGCGATCAACGAAGTGACCCATCAAAACGGGGGCTCGATCAGCGCCGAACATGGCATCGGCAGGCTAAAAACCGATGATCTGAAAACCTATGCCACCGCCACAAAATACGCCGCCCTTGGGGTGATAAAAGCGGCGTTGGATCCCAATAACATTATGAATCCGGGTGTATTGCTGAAGTAAACGCCCCCCCTAGCCAGACACCCGCCCTGCGTTTTTGATCATCCAATCCCGCATCACAAATTTCTGCGGTTTTCCGGTGATCGTCATCGGAATTTCATCCACAATACGGATGTGTTTCGGCACTTTGTAATGGGCAATCTGGCCCGCGCAAAAGGCGGTGATCTTTTCGGCTGTCAAATCCGCACCAGGATTGGGGATCACCCAAGCGCAAACTTCTTCACCCAGTTTTTCATGGGGGATACCAAAGACTTGAACTACAGCCACATCAGGATGACGGAACAGATATTCCTCAATTTCGCGGGGATAGATGTTTTCGCCGCCCCGTATGATCATGTCTTTGACACGCCCCACGATGGAACAAAAACCGTCCTCATCCAGCACCGCCAGATCGCCTGTCAGCATCCAGCCGTCTTTGATGCTCTCAGCCGTTTTTTCGGCCTCATCCCAATAGCCCTTCATCACCGAATACCCCCGCGTACACAGTTGGCCTTGGGTGCCAACTGGCACAATCGCGCCCGCGTCGTCGATGATTTTAACCTCTAGGTGGGGGTGCACCCGCCCCACCGTGCCACAGCGTTTTTCCAGCGGGTCATCCCCGAAACTTTGGAACGATACAGGCGCTGTTTCGGTCATGCCGTAGCAGATTGTGACTTCGGACATATGCATCCGCGCGATGACGCGCTGCATCACCTCCATCGGGCAGGGTGCACCCGCCATCACACCAGTACGCAAAGACGATAGATCGCAGGGCTGGTTGTCCAGTTCCTGTAACATGGACACAAACATTGTAGGCACACCGTAAAGTCCGGTGCAACGTTCGGCTTCAACCGCTTTCAGGGTGGCGACGGGTTCAAAACCCTCGGTTGGGAACACCATCGTCGCACCTTTGGTAACACAGCCAAGCGCGCCCATCACCATGCCAAAACAATGGTACAGCGGCACCGGAATGCACAGTTTGTCCATCTCTGTCAGATTGATCCGCCCGGTCACAAACCGCGCATTGTTCAGGATATTATAATGGGTCAGCGTCGCCCCTTTGGGCGCACCCGTGGTGCCAGAGGTAAACTGGATATTAATCGGATCATCCGGATCAAGACTGGCGTCAATGGAGGCAAGCCGCAACTGCTGGGATGGCCCGCCAAGGTTTGCCACCTCGTCAAAGGTAAAGACACCTTTGCCCGCATCCGCGCCCATGGCGATAACGATTTTCAGATGAGGTAGACGGGCGGATTGCAACCGGCCCGGTGTGCAATCATCCAGTTCCGGCGCCAGATCCCGCAGCATCTGCATATAGTCCGAGGATTTAAACGCCTGCGCCGTGACAATCGCCTTACACGACACTTTGTTCAGCGCATATTCCAGTTCAGACAGGCGATAGGCAGGGTTGATGTTCACCAGAACCAGCCCGATCCGCGCGGTGGCAAATTGGGTCAGCACCCATTCATAACGGTTGGGCGACCAGATGCCGATGCGGTCGCCTTTGTTCAGCCCAAGCGCCAACAGACCCGTAGCAAGGGCGTCAACCTCGCGGTCAAAATCATAATAGGTCAAGCGGCGGTTTTGAAACGGCACCACCAAAGCATCGCGCGGGCCGTGGCGTGCTACGGTATCGCGCAGCATTTGGGGGATGGTCTGGAATAACAACGGTTCAGCGCTGTCCCCCACCACATAAGACTTGCCGTCTTTGGGCGAAAGGCTCCCCCCGTCAACCTGCGCTTGCGCAGCAGTGATTGGGGCAGAAAGGGTCTGCGCCAGACTTTCGTTCAATATGGACATGACAATTCCTCCTCCTAAAACACACGCCAATCGCCGGATTGTTCAAAACTATGGGCGGCTTGGTAAATCCGCATTTCGTCATAAAACCGCCCAACCAGCGTCATCCCAATCGGCAACCCCTCGGACAGACCGCAGGGCAGCGACATGGCTGGCAATCCCGTAACATTGAAAGGGGCTGTATTGCCAACCATTTCAAACGCCCGCTGCACGTAAAGCGAGATCGAGCAATCCGCAGCCGGAATCTGTTGCGGCTTCATTGGCACGGTTGGCATCAACAGCAAATCCACCTCGTTCAGTGCAGTTAGATAGCTTTGTTTGACGTTGCGCATCAGGTTTTGCGCCTTGCCGTAATAGCGCCCGCGATATTGTTCCTGAAAATACTCTCCCAGAAACATACAGGTTTTAAGCGAATGGCTTAACTCATCCGCCCGATTACGCCAGTGGGACACCTGATCCATCATCGAGGGCAGGAACATCCCGCGATAATTGGTGCCGCCACTGTTGCCATGCATCATGTGATCTTGCAGCCCTTCAACGGTGATTGCGGTCCATAGATCAGAGGCAAAGTTATGATCTTCGATACTGATCTCGCGCACATCCGCGCCCAATTCGCGGAACCGTTCGGCGGCGGCCAGCACTTTGTGATCCACGTCCTGTTCGCTTTCGGGGCGGTTGAACCCCTCTTTCAGAATGCCAATGCGCAGACCCCGACAGCCACGGCCCAAGGCCTCGGTGTATTTATAGACCTTGGGTTTATACTGGCGCGGGTCCAGGTCGTCTTGGCCCGCCAGAACTTCTAGGAACAGCGCGTTATCCGCGACAGTTTTGGTGACGGGGCCAAGGTGATCAATGGTCTGTTCCACAGGGGCAACCCCCGTATAAGGCACCAGCCCGTGGGTCGCCTTCATCCCGTAAACCCCACAGTTCGACGACGGAATCCGGATTGACCCGCCCTGATCCCCCGCAATCGCCATATCCACTTCGCCCGCTGACACCAGCGCAGCAGAGCCGCTGGAAGACCCGCCCGCCATAAAGCCGTGTTTCCACGGATTGTGGACGGGGCCGGTGGCGTTGGTGTGCGACCCGCCCGACAGACAGAAATTTTCGCAATGGGCTTTGCCTGCGATGGTGCCGCCTGCGTCCAGAATGCGGGTGACGATGGTGGCGTCCACTTCGGGGGTATAACCCTCCATGATGGATGACCCGTTCATCATCGGAACCCCCGCCAGACAAACCGTGTCTTTCAAAACAATCCGTTTGCCCCGCAGCGGGCCATCTACCGCGCCTTTGATTTCAGTTTTGTAATACCATGCGTTCAGGCGGTTGTCGGACGGGTTCGGGCGATAACCGGGGGCGCGGGGATAGCGGACCTCGGGCAGGTTATCGGGGGTGGCGTCGATACGGTCATAGGCCTGAATATAGGGCTCCATGATTTCATTATATTCGGACAGTTCGGCATCGGTCAGATTCATGCCGAATTTTGCGGCCATAGCGCGCATTTGTGTCAGGGACGGGCGTTTGATGGTCATGGATGTCACCGCAGGTTTGAGGGTGGGAATGGGTTGGGACGGGCTGGCGGCATTGGCTGGCCCCTGCCCGTTTTGGCGGGTTTGCACGGGGGCAGCACCGCGGGTGGATCGGGCGGTGCCAAAGCCCAAAAACTGATCCACTTTGGATTGATCCGCCAGATCGGCCTTGGTCAGTTCCCCCGAAATGCGCCCCCGTTCCAGCACCAGCACGCGGTCAGACAGATCGGCGATGAAGTCAAAGTTCTGTTCCACCAGCAAAATGGACAGCCCCCGTTTGGCCCGCAGGTCCAGCAAGGTTTCGGCCATTTCTTCTATGATCGAGGGTTGGATGCCTTCGGTTGGTTCATCCAGCAACAGAAATTCGGGCGCACCCATCAAACACCGCGCAAGGGCGAGTAACTGTTGTTCCCCCCCCGACAGCGCGCCACCTTCACGGGTTAACAATGGCTCAAGCCTTGGGAAATCCGCCAGCACTTCGGCCAGCGTGTCGCTTTCGCTGCCCTGCCCGTGATCCTGATAGGCAAAACGCAGGTTGTCATGCACCGAAAGCTGGGGAAAGATTCCGCGCCCCTGTGGTACATAGCCCACCCCCAGATTGGCCCGCGCATTGGGGGTTAACCCGTTCAGGTCACTGTCATAAAACCGCGCGTTCCCCGCCGTGGCCGGCAAAAACCCCATCAGGGTTTTCAACAGGGTAGATTTACCCATCCCGTTATGCCCCAGCACGCCGACAATTTCATTTTCACCCACACAGAACGACAGCCCGTGCAACACCGGCACTTTGCCATAGCCCCCCGACAGCCCGTTCACATCAAGGCATATTTCGCGATCTTCTTGCATTTACGCCTTCTTTCCCAAATAGACATTGCGCACCGTGGGGTCTGCCATGACGCGGTCCACGTGATCTTCCATCAGCACGGCACCTTGGTGAAACACGGTAACGGTTGTGGCGATAGAGCGGATGAATTGCATGTCATGTTCGACGATAACCACCGCTGTGGTTTTCAACATATCGTGGATGATTTCGGCCATGCGATCCACGTCTTGGGCCGTCATGCCAGCGGCGGGTTCATCCAGCAGTACCAGCCACGGGTCGCCTGCCATCACGATGCCCAGCTCCACCCGCTGGCGTTCACCGTGGGCCAGCCGCCCCAGCTCTGCCTTGGCAATTGGACCCAGCGACAGGCGGGTGATCACCTCGTCTGTTTTGCGGTTTGCCTCGGTCACCGACAGAAACCGCCGCGCAGACAACCAGATATTTTCATAGGCCGATAAACCGTCCAGCACGCTTGGCACCTGTGTTTTGATCCCGACCCCAAGAGCAGCAATCTGGTGCGGCGCCCAGCCCGTGACCTCATCGCCGCGCATGAACACCTGTCCACTGGTGGGGGTCAGCAGCCCCGTGACACATTTGAAAAATGTACTTTTACCCGCGCCGTTTGGCCCGATCAGGCAGCGTAATTCGCGCGCTTTCAGTTTGAAATTAACATTGTTCGACGCCACAACCCCGCCAAACCGCATGGTCAGGTTTTGGGTTTCAAGAATGGTCTCAACCATGGGACACCGCCTTTTCCTGACGGGCCGCATTACGGGTGGCCGCGCGCGTGGCCCGCCCTGCCCTGCGCCCGCCACGTTTGACCCGCCGCCCAAAACTGGCCGCCCACAGATTTACCACGGCAGGCACAATACCTTTGGGCAGGAACAGCACAAACAGCACCAGAATAAGACCCGTTATCATCGTGTTATCCACCACGGATTGCTGTCCCAACAGAAATTTTAGATAGGCCAGCCCCGCCGCCCCAAGGATCGGACCCAGCCGCGTGCCAAGCCCGCCAACAATGCACCAGATGATGATTTCCGCCGATTGCCCAAGGCTGAACAGACCCGGCGTCACGATTTCCGCCCAATTGGCATAAAGCCCGCCCGCCAGCCCTGCGATGGCAGCGCCAATGGCAAACAGAACCGTTTTGCGTGCGCGGGTGTCATAGCCCATCAAAGACATACGCTGGTCGTTTTCGCGGATGCCAATGGCGATCCGCCCAAAGCTGGACCGCAGCAGCCAGGTCACCAACAAATAGACCCCCAGCACCGCGCCAAAACAGACGTAATAAAAACTGTCCCCCCAGATATAATCATCTGGTCGCCCCGGAATATTCAAGGTTTGAAACCCCGGAATGCCGTTGAACCCCCCAAGCCGCGCCGTGCCGATCACATATTCCGGCCCCGCAGTAGAATTGATAAACTTGAACAGGATCAGCGTGACCACCAGCGTAATTACCCCCAGATAGACATCTGCCAACCGCCCGTAAAACATCATCGCCCCCAGCAAGGCCGCGAACAGGGCGGGCACAAGGATCGACAGGATCATCGGCAGCGTGCTCTCGCCGATATTCACCGCTGCAATCGCATAAGTGTAAGCGCCAAGCCCGAAAAACGCGGCCTGACCAAAACACAAGATACCCCCGAAACCCCAGATCAACCCAAGGCTTAGCCCCAGCAGGCCATAGATCAACAGGATCGACAGGGTGAAAGTATTGATCGCAAAGGGCAGCAGATAGACCGCAGCCAGCCCGATCAGCAGGGTTGTTATCAGCTCTTTTTGCCAAGGGCTCTGCATCACAGTTTTCCTTTGAAAAATCGCGCTGTGACCCCTTGGGGCAGCAGACGCAGCAAAATGACCGCGGCGATCAGCATGGCCACATCGCCCATGACCGCCGACACGGAAAAGGAAAACACCTGACCAATGACCCCGAATATTCCCGCGCTCGACAGCAAACCTGCAATCAAGGACGGCCCGCCAGCGATCACGGTGATAAAGGCCTTGGCGATAAACGCGCCCCCCGATGTGGGCACCAACCCGACCAGTGGCGCCAGCACCGCTCCCGCCAGACCAGACAGGGCAGAGCCTGCAAAAAACGTGGCCATATAGATACGATCGGGCGAATACCCCAAAGCCGCCGCCATGTCAGAGCGCTGCATAGTGCCCCGCGCGATCAGCCCCAGCCGCGTGGCTTTAAGCACAAACAACATGCCAAGGATCAGCACGATCGACACAATGATAATAAAAAAGTTATAGCCGTTGATCTGGTAATCCCCGACAGCAAACCCCGAAATCGGGGCGGAAATTCCGGTGGTGGTATTGCCAAAAATCATCGTGGCGGCTCCGATGAACAACAGGCTTAACCCCCAAGTGGCCAGCATGGTATCCACCAGCCGCCCGTAAAGGTGCCGGATCACCAGCCGTTCGACCACCAGCCCGATCAGCCCCACAATCAACGGCGCGACAATCAGCATGGCAATGAAAATATTCACCCCAAGATTGACCGCCGTAATGGTGGCATAGCCCCCCAGCATCATGAATTCACCATGGGCCAGATTGATGACTTTCATCATGCCAAACACCACAGCCAGACCCGCGCTGATCAGCACAAGCGAGGCAACGGCGTAGAGCACCTCAACGATGACAACGACGGTGAAATCCATAACAGCCCTTTGTTTGGGAATGGTCAGACAGCCCGTAAGGGCAAAAGTGGCGACAGGGCGGAACCCCTGCCCTGTCGCCAGTGGGGAGAAATCTTAGAATTTGATTTCGTATTGGGTGTTGTCATCCGGATTTTCCGCCAGATCACAAACCGCTTGGGTATCAACCGGCTGGCGCTGGGACAGGGTTTCAATCACCTTCATGCCCTGATTTTCCATCTCCATGATGTGAACATCCAGAATGGCGTGGTGGGTTTTGGGATCAATGGTAATGGTCCCCGCCGGGCCTTCGATAGAAATGCCGGTTTCCAGCGCTGCAATCACCGCATCCCGTTCAACCGAGCCTGCAACCCGCACGCCCTCGGCCCAGGTCAGAACGCCCTGATAATGTGACACAGCCAATTCGTGGATTGCAGAGCTGTCCCCATAGGCCGCCGCCCATTTTTCCTTGAACGCGGTATTCGCGGGCGTTTCCAACTCTTGGGAATAGTTATAGGCCACCATAATCCCGTCCCCTTCGGCAGCGGTCAGAACTTTATGTTCATTGCCCACACCCAAAGTGGTCGAGGCCAGCGCGATTTTGTCTTTCATGCCAGCCGCTGCCCATTGGCGGAAGAACGACAGATGCGCCCCGCCAACCAGTGGCGCGATCACCAGATCAGGACCGACCGACTGGATTTTGGCGATGGTAGAGCCAAAGTCGGACACATCCAGCGGGAAGAAATCTAGCCCGACAGTTTCGCCGCCATTATCGGCCACATATTTCTTGATCCATTCCGCAGTGATCTGGCCATAGTTGTAATCGGCTGCCAGAATATAGACCTTCTTGCCGGATTTCCCCATGGCGTAGGGGACCAAAGCCTCGGCTTGTTGGGCGGGTGTGACCCCGTCGATAAAGATATTGCGATCACAAACCCCGCCTTCGTAAAGTGCGTTATAGAAATACAGGGTTTTGGATTTGCGCATGGTCTGGCGGATTGCTTCGCGCGAAGCAGACAGAATACCGCCCTGCACCACATCCACTTTATCCTGCCGCACCAGTTGTTGGCCGTATTGGGTATAAAGCGCCATGTCTGATTGGGTGTCATAGGCGATCACTTCGACCTGTTTGCCCAGCAACCCGCCGCTTGCGTTTATTTCATCCACCGCAAGGCGCATGGCCATATCCATCGGCTTGCCATAGGCGTCAAATCCGCCCGACGTATCAAGAACCGATCCCAGTTTGATCGTGTCAGCGGCCAGTACAACCGTCGGAAATGCTGCGGCCCCTGCCAATGCAGTGGTTGAGGCCAGAAACTGTCTTCTATTCAATGACATGGTAGTCTCCCTTGTTGGTTTTGTGGTTGGTTTTTTGTTATTTTTCTTCGGGTTTTGTTTTGATCCGGTTGGCATAATCCGCTGTGCGCCCGGCAAGGTTGGCATCGAAATCCAACCCGATTTCCTCTCCCATCTGTTTCATCGCAGGCAAACGTACCGCCATGCCAAGGATCTGGTCCATCGCCGCCCCGAAGGCCCCGTCTACACCGCTTGTGGCCCCCTCGCCCGATCCGCCCATTCCGCTGATCTGGTTGATGCGGATCGAGTCGATTTTTTCCACGGGTTTCATCATCTGGGTCATGATTTCTGGCATACGATCCAGTTTGTGTTCTTCCAGACGCATGGCGATGATCGCAGCACTCAGGCCGTTTTCAGCGGCAATCTGGGCGGCACGGCCTTTGGCTTCGGCTTCCATCCGATGTTGTTCGGCGCTGGCTTTGGTCTGGGTGGTTTTGGCATCCGCTTCGGCCTGTTCCAACTGGGTCGCAGTGGCGCTGCGGGCCTTTGCGGTTTCCACAGCCAGATCTTTCTCCACCCGCAACAAAGACACTTCCCGCTCCCGCTCGGCGATGGCTTTTTCCTTTTGGGATTGCACGGATTCCGCCGCCAGCAAGACCTGCGCACGAGAGTTTTCTTCGGCAGCTTTCACCCCCGCCTCTTCGGAACGAAGCCGCGCCAGTTTCATATCATTGGCGATTTTTGTTTCTTCCAGCGCAAGGATTGCTGCCATTTCCGCGCGGCGCAACGACTCGTCGTTTTTCACTTTGGCAGCGGCAATATCCTGTTGCTGTACAATTCGCGCAGTTTCCGCCGAGCGTTCGGCCTCTATCTTGCGCACCTCTGACAGCGCATGGGACTCTGCCTCTAGGCGGGTCAGATGTTCGCGCTGTGCAATTTCGGCTTCCCGTTCGGCGCGATCAATATCAAGGCGGCGTTGGGATTCCACCAGACGGCTTTCGCGCACAGAGATTTCGGTTTCGGTTTCGATCAAAACCCGTTCCTTGCGCTGATCCGCCACCAGTTGGGCAACGCGGCGCATGCCTTGGGCGTTGAACACATTCTGTTCGTTCAACTGCGCAAAATCACTTTGATCCACTGACAACAGCGCCCCTGAAATCAGTTCCAGCCCCAGTTTGGCCAGTTGGATGCCAACGGTATCAGACACTTCGGCGGTAAAGGCGGCGCGGTCGGTGTGAATTTCGCTAAGATCGCGGCGCGCGGCGGCGTTTTGCATGGCGTTGATGACGGTGCCAGACACCAAGTCCTCGATGTCCGCGCCAGAGCGCGAAATCCGCCCTGCCAGCGACTGGGCTGCCAACGCAACCCCGTCTGGCGTCGGAGAGACCCGCATTTCAAACGCCATTTCAACATCGGCCCGCAGCCTGTCGCCGGTCATCAAGGACGCGCTGCCTTTACGATCCAGCCGCAGGGTCATCGCCCCCATGGAAACCCGTTGGGTTTTATGCAGGATCGGCAGGGAAAAACAGCCCCCGTCCAAAATGACCCGCTGCCCGCCAAGCCCCGTACGCACCAGTGCCACGTCCCGTGATGCAGTGGCAAAATAGCGGTGGAAAAACCAGATGCCGATCAACAGAACGACCAAGGCCAGGATAAATACGAAAAACACCACCACTGCGATCTCCTTTGGACTGTAGACCGCAGAACAGTTCTGCTGGCCTCGACTCTCGTGAGATCAAGGGTTCCTTAATTAACTTTCCATTTCAAGTATTTTATTTTCTATTTCAATTAATTTAATTAGTCTATTGATTTAAATAACTTTTTCTCAACGTGAAACAGCATACCATCGGCACGGGCCAGATAGATCGACAATGATTTTCTGTCGTTGGATACAAAATTCGAGCTGCGCACACTTTTGTAGGGCAAGGGGCCTTGTGCGGCGAAATCAGGTTGATTCCAACCCTCGGTAGATCGTGACAAAAGCCCTGCAAGGAACTGCACACCTTCATAGGTAGACTGCCCCAAAGCGTTTAACATCGGGGCCCGTTCGCCGTGCAATGTGTGGTATTTTTCCTTAAACGCTGCATTGCGTTCGGTGCTGAGCGCGGCAAAATAGGACGAGGATGAAAACAACCGTTTCAAGGCTTTCTCACCACTGGCCAAAAGGCTGTTTTCCTCAATCGCGCAGGACAGACGGATCATATGGGTATGGGCGTCCAACTCTCCGAAATTGCGGTTGAACTGCACCGCGTCCTGCCCGACCAGTGAAATTAGAACCGCCTCACTGCCAGCAGCAACAATATCTTCGATCTCTTGATAAAAGTCCGCCTGCCCGAACGGCAGGTAGCGTTCATAGCTTAAACTAGCCCCTAAAGCCGCGACTTTGGATTTGGCATAGGCGTGGGACGTGCGCGGCCAGACGTAATCATTGCCAATCAGCGCCCATTTTTTCGGGCGGTATACAGATTGAAGATGTTCGATGGCGGGGCCAAGCTGTTGGGACGGGGTCTCGCCAATGGTGAAAATACCTTTGCCGTGTTCGCCCCCTTCATAAAGCGGGGTGTAGATATAAGGCACGCGCCCCTGCACAACCTTGCTTAGGCGTTGGCGCATGGCACTGATGTGCATACCGACAATGGCGTCGATGGAACCAGTTTCAATCAGCGAATTGATCAGGTCCTCAACCGGTGCGTTGGTTTCTATTGCGGTGTCGACCATGATTAACTGGATCGGACGCCCTGCAATGCCCTCGCCTTTGTTCAGCTCGTCCACGGCCACTTGCGCGCAGGCAATACAGGACGGTGCCCAAAGCCCGGCCGAGCCGCACATGGGAATCAAAAGTGCAATCCTGAAGGCCTTGTTATTCGCAAGCAGTCCCTGATCATATGGGGACGCCACGGTTTGGGGCACCGAGACAGCGGGGGGTTTCCAAATTGAAAGTAAAGGCGACAAAAGAACGTCCTTGCGATATGTCGCTATCGCAATTGATTTCGCTTTCCAAGTCAACTACTTTAATACACAGGGACATAATACAGGGGGCTTAATGAGGTAAACAATGACACGAGATTCAATGCCACTGGATAAATATTTCGCTTATGCGGTCGCTTCTGCGCATCGCAGGTTGCATACTGGCCTTAACAAAAGCCTGAGGGCTTATGGGGTGCAGGTCGAGGTGTGGCGTGTTCTGGAAACATTGAATCAAACAAACGGCCTAACCATGAGCGAATTGGCCGATATTGTTTTGATGAACCCTCCTGCCCTGACGAAAATGGTCGATCGTATGGTCGCCGAAGGTCTGGTTCAGCGTCAGATGGACAGCGGAGATCAACGGCGTGTGAACCTTGTGCTGACCGATATGGGACTTGATCTGGTTCAGGCCGTGCGCGCGCCTGTAGACGAACAAAACGCCGCCGTGATTGCGCAGCTTGGCCCGGAAAAGGCCAAACTGATTCGCGAAGCCCTTGTTATCCTTGAACAACAGCTTTGAAAGACCATAGGTCTTCGCGGATTATTCCCCTTTAGGAACCATCCGCGAAGTCAGAGGAATTTCTTTTAAGAACCACGCAAAGATCAGGCCGACAGCCCCTAACCCTGCAGCCAGCAGATAAATCGGGTGGATCGACGACACCACGGATTCTGCCAGATGTGCGCGGGCCTCAACCGGCATTTGTGCCAGCATTGCGGGGCTGACCTGTAGCCCTTCGCCCGCGGTTTCCACAGCATCGCCGACCAGTGCGGCCATGCGGGATGAAAAGATTGCCCCGAACACAGCCACCGCCAACGACCCACCAATTTGGCGGAACATCAATCCCGCAGCAGTGGCTGTGCCAAGCTGTTCGCGGGGCACTGCGTTTTGTACGGCAGTGGTCACCACCGGGAAAATACAACCCATGCCCGCGCCGACCATAGCTAATGATATGGCAAATACCGGTGTTGTTGTGTCCACTTGCAAGCGGCTTAGCAATAACATGCCGATGATCAAACAGCTTGTGCCAATGATAGGCAACCAGCGGTATTTGCCCGTGCGCCCCATAAACCGCCCCGACAAAGTAGAGGCCGTGAGGATGCCGAATGTCATCGGGATCAGCATCAAGCCTGACACTGTCGGCGTCGTCCCTTTGGCAATTTGCAAATAGATAGGAAGGAAAGTCAGCGACCCGAACATGGCCGCACCTGCCACAAAACCGATGATGCTGGTGACCCAAAAGACGTTCTCTTTAAACAGGGTCAGGGGCAGCAGTGGTTCTTCGGCGCGTTTTTCTGCCCAGATAAATATGGCAAGGGCCAGAACGGCTGTGATGCCCATGCCGATGACTTCGACAGAATCCCAGGCGAATGTGCGCCCGCCCAAGCTGGTCAACAGCGTCAACGAGGCCAGCGTGACCGAAAGCGAGGCCGCACCCGTCCAGTCGATCTTGCGTTTGACGCGGCGCCCTGTGGGGCGAAAGCTGACGCCAAAACCGATAACCGCCAGCAGACCCAGTGGGATGTTGATGTAGAAAATCCAGTGCCACGTAAAGGATTCAACGAACCAGCCGCCCAGCAGGGGGCCAACAACCGAAGACACCGAAAACACCGCCGCAAAGACACCTTGCACTTTGCCACGGTCTTTGGGCGCAATCACATCGCCGATCACTGACAGAGCCAGAACAAACAGTCCGCCACCGCCAAGCCCCTGTAAAGCCCGCGCGCCGATCAAAAACGTCATGGAGTTGGCCAAACCGCATAGGGCCGAGCCGAGCAGGAAAATACTGACCGATACAAAAACCGTGTTCCGCCGTCCGTAAAGATCGCCAAGTTTCCCATAAATCGGCGCGGCCACGGTTGAAGCCAGAATATACGCGGTCACAACCCAAGACAGATGATCCAACCCGCCAAGGTCGGCCACAATCGTCGGCAAAGCAGTTGAAACAATCGTTTGATCCAGCGAGGCCAGCAACAAAAGCAAGCCGATCGAAGCAACGATCAGCATCAGGTTTTGCGGTTGGGCGTCTGGTAGGTCTGTGGGGCTGGCAGCGGTCATGGGGACTCCGGTTTACGACATCACAACGAGTCAAAGGACGAGGTGGTGATTAAGGGTGCTTGATTTATATGTCAATGTCATATAAATGCGCTTCACAATTAGTTTCCAGGAAGAAACATATCAGAAATGACCGTGAACGATACAAATGCACCCTCAGGATTTCCCGCATCGAAAAGGCTTGGTGCGGCGGTTCCGGAACAATTGGTCGAGCACGGGTTCCCCCAAGACGTGGCAGAGGCGATGGTGGCCTTTGACGCCGCTAGTTTTGTTCTGAAACATGCGTTGATGAAAGGCGACCTGCCAAAGCAGGTGATCGCATCGTTGGGTTTGGATCTGGAGTTGCAACACTTCCACTGCCTGACCGCAATCTGGCGGATTCAATCGGGGCTTGGCCGCAGGTCTGCCGCGCAGGCAACCATCGGGTTACTGGCAGAAGAGTTGAACATCGACCCGTCGCGCGCCAGTCGGGTGACAACCGATCTGGTGACCAAAGGATACTTGCGCCGCGAAGCCGCACAGGATGACGGGCGCAAATCGGTCATGGTGTTCACCCCTAGCGCCCATAGTGTTTTTGCAAAATTCAAAGATATTAAATGGTCAAAATACATAGACGTGTTTTCACAGTGGGAACACGATGACATCCTGACCTTCAGCCGCTTGTTTAACCGCTATTGCACGGACTGGCAGGAAACCAATAGGTGACCATCCCTTAAGGCAGAAAAGCGCGGGCCATTGCCAGCCCACGCCTGAAGTCAATTCAAACGAACTGCACCGCTACAGACCCAAGCGGGCCAAAATCCGCGTGCAGCGTGTCGCCTTTTTCGGCCCAAACCGGACGGGTAAAACTGCCAGACAGCATCATGTGCCCCGGTTCCAGTACGGTGCCAAAGGGCGCCAGTTTATTGGCCAGCCAAGCAATCGCCATAGCGGGATGCCCCAGCACACCGCAGGCCAGACCGGTTTCTTCGATCTGGCTGTTGCGATAAAATGCAGCCCCGACCCAGCGTAAATCCACGTCTTCAGGGCGCACTGGCCGCCCCCCCAAGACGATGCCAGCAGCCGCGCCGTTATCCGCCACAGTATCAAAAATCTTGCGCGGCTCGGTCACGCGGGCGTCGATGATTTCAATCGACGGGATCACCCATTCAGTGGCCCGCATCACGTCGATCAGGCCAATATTCGGCCCCTGCAACGGTTCCTTCAGAATGAAGGTCAGTTCGGGTTCCACACGCGGCACGCAGAAATCGTCAAACTGCACTTTCGCGCCGTCTTGCAGCACCAGATCATCGAACAAATAACCGTAATCCGGCTCATCAATCTTTGATGCGGCCTGCATTGCTTTTGATGTCAGGCCAATTTTATGGCCAACTATTTTAGCCCCCTCAGCCACCTTTGCCGCCGCAACGGCGCTGGAAATAGCATAGCTGTCGGCGATTTCGATGTCTGGAAACATTTCAGACGGGCGGCGGCCCTGCACCTTGGTACGGTGGCTTTCCAACAACCCATCGACGGCGATTTGGCGGTCTTTTTCACTTAGCATAGTTTGTCCTTACAGCTTGATGCACACGTTACGCAGTTCTGAATAAAATTCGAGCGAATGCACCCCGCCCTCGCGGCCGATCCCGCTGGCTTTCGATCCGCCAAAAGGCGTGCGCAGATCGCGCAGGAACCAGCAATTTACCCAAGTAATCCCGACCTCAATCTGGCTGGCAACGCGGTGGGCGGTGCCAAGGTTCTGGGTCCAGATTGTAGTGGCCAGCCCGTAGGGCGAATTATTGGCCAGCGCGACGCCTTCTTCTTCGGTGTCAAAAGGGCAGATATGGGTGCAAGGGCCGAAGATTTCCTCGGTAACAACAGGATGGTCTTCGGGCAGGCCGGTCCAGACGGTGGGCTCCACCCAATACCCGCCCTTATGTTTTGGCATGTCAGGCACGCCGCCACCTGCCAGAATTTCAGCGCCACCAGCGCGGGCTTTGTCATAATATGACAGCACTTTATCGCGGTGTTCCGCAGAAATTACCGTGCCCATCGTAGTAGCAGCATCAAACGGATCGCCCAGTTTATAGCTGCGCGCTTGTTCGGCCAGACCCGCGCAAACCTGATCATAAATCCCGCGCTGCACATACAGGCGTTCGGTGCCCAGACAGACCTGCCCCGTATTGGCAAAACAAGCGCGCCCGATGCCCTCAATTGTGGCGGCAAGATCGGCATCATCAAAGATGATACCTGCGTTTTTTCCGCCCAGTTCCAGCGAAACAGGCCGCACACCGTTGGCCGCTGCCTTCATGATTGCCTCACCCGTGCGGGTTTCGCCCGTAAAGGTGATCCCGTCCACGCCCGGGTGACTGGTCAGGAATTCACCCGCCGCATCCGGCCCAAAGCCGTGTACCACATTATAAACCCCGCGCGGGATGCCGACGGCGTTCATCACTTCGCCCAGCAATGTGGCGGTGGCGGGGGTTTCCTCGGATGGTTTCACCACAACCGTATTGCCGCACGCCAGCGCTGGTGCGACTTTCCATGTCATCAGCAACAGCGGCAGGTTCCACGGGCAGACCACGCCGATTACACCGCGCGGGCCGCGCAACGCATAGTTCAATGCGCCGCCACCATCAGGCGTGGCCATTTCAAAAGTCTCGGTGCTCGACGTCAGGATCTGATCCGCAAAAACGTTGAAATTTGCAGCCCCACGCGGAATGTCGATGTGACTGGCAATGCTACGCGGTTTGCCCGTGTCACGGATTTCCGCCGCAAGGAATTCATCAAACCGCGCGTTGATCCCGTCGGCCAGTTTGCGCAGCAATGCCACACGTTCAGGCACGCTCATCCGCCCCCAAGGGCCTTTCAAGGCCGCCCGCGCCGCGCCGACCGCCGCATCCACATCATCGCGCCCCGCAGCCGAGGTTTCGCCAAAAACTTCGCCCGTTGTGGGGAAGTGGTTGGCGAACGTGCCGCCTGATCCGGCGGTGAATTCACCGTCGATAAAGTTAAGTATCTTTTGCACTGATTTGTCCTTTAGTTCTGCTGCGACAATTCGGGATCGCCATAGCTTAGATAGTCCCACATACGTTCGAAAATGCGCCCTTGTTTGGTGGCGCGCGCCGCCGCATCCGCGCGGTTGATAATAGGGGCATTGGTTTGCCCCGCGTTCAGCGCCGCCAGTTCAACACGGCACATGTCTTCGAGATACCACGCCAGCCCCACGGCCTCGGGTAGGGTTGCGCCCGCGACCACTGCGCCATTGCCCCGCATCATCACCCCTGCGCTGTCACCCATGGCATCAATCACCCCAATCGCGCGGTCGTCATCGCGGACCAATTGGACATCATCCCACAGCCCCACACGCGGTGCGAAATACGTACCAAATCCGTGGCGGATTTCAGGCACCAACCCCAAGGCGGCCAGTGCCATCATATTTGGCCCCATAAAACGGACCACACCGCCAGCTTCGGGGCGGCGGGCATAGATTTGCTGGTGTAAACGCACCTCGCCCAGCACACCTTCGGGAAGGGGGCCAGTCACGGGAACGTTTGGGCAGGTTTGACCGATTTGCACATGTTCCATCGGCACAGAAGGGCAGACCAGAAACTGATCCGCATCGACGCGGGCCGAACAATGGCCATAGGCATGCACCAACCCCGCACGGCCAAGGGCGCGGGCAGCGATACGGGTAATACGCGAAAGATCTTGCATCTGCATCAATCCTTAAACGCGGCAATATTGGGGGCGGACCCCCATTTGCAGAACCCTTTGGGTTCAAAGTGAAACTGACGATTGCGCCATAGGGGTTCGTCGTGAATTTCCACAACGCCGCTGGAATATTCAAAGGTCATGCCCTCGGGGCCGGTGAAATACAGAAACTCTGCCGAAGACGTGGGGTGACGGCCCGGTCCGAAGGTCACATTCACCTGATTTTCCACCACAAAGTTAAAACTGCGCTGGATGTCATCGGTGCCGCCGACCTGGTGGTTGATGTGCTGGATACCCGGTTTGTGATAGGGGAACAGCGCGATGGAATGGTGGATGGTGCCAAGTCGCATCAAAGGCGCATCGCCGATCCGGTCTGAAACCCGCGCGTTGCACACTTGGGTCCAGAACAATTCATCCCGTTCCAGATTATCCGAACACAGGCCCACATGGCTGAACCCCGTGATCCCCGCATCCCGCGTGCCGTGATAGGCCCGCGCGGTGGTATCAGGGCGCAGCACAAATTCGATCCGGTTGCCCATCGGATCGTTGAACCCGATAAATGCGGCCACATGGCGCAATTCGCATTCCTCGCGGGTGCCATAATGGATGCTATGCCCCAAACCGTCGAGCGTGGCCCCTGCCCTGTTCAAATCCGCAGCCGAACCGATTTCAAACGCCGTGGTTTGATCGGCTGGATCGCCATCGAAATAACACAGTGTATGCTGGCGGGCATCCGATTTGAAATACACAGCGCCCGGACGGCGGCCCGAAACCTCTAGCCCGAGGATATTGACCGCATACCATTCCGCACCTTCCAGATCGCGGGTGCCCAGACGGCAATAGACCACATCTTTCAGTTCAATCATGATTTTGACCCTCCGTTGAATTCGGCCATGGTGCTGGGCGATCCCCATGCGCAATGGCTTAGGGATTCATCTGGAAACTGGCGCGGTCCGTTTGGTGCGACAGGTTCCATCGGCGTGGCGTAAGTGTAGAGAATATCGCCAAGCCCCTTGGTGCTGACAAACCGCGACCCCGATGTGGGCTGGTGCCCCGGTCCGTGGGCCACAGGCAATTGGCGGGCCTGCATGAAATACCAGTTCCGCATGACGTGATCCACGTCGCCCACACCAAAGGTGATCCCCAAAACCCCGTCCAGATCGGACGGATAGAGCGCAATCCGATGATGGGCGCCGTCAATATTGACAAAGACCGCCTGTCCTGCCCAATCGGACACAGTGCCCCCGATGCCATCAACCCAGAAAGCCTCATCCGCCTGAACATCGCGGCAGGCCAGTTGAACCGCTTGTAGTTCGGTAATCCCCGTGGGGCGCGGCCCGTGAAATGGCCAGCCTGAGGTCAAAGGCCGCCAGATGACATCGACCATCACACCGTTCGGGGCGGCAACCGTTAAACCCGTTTTAACCTGACGCGCGCTGGCCTGTTCATCGCTCAACCACTGCGGCGCAAACCCTGCCCCTGTCAGACGCTCAAAAGCAGCGTCCAGTTCCGCCCGTTCGCCAACTGTAATCCCGACAGACGCCGCGCCGTTCAGCGCATAGCACAGCGCATGGTTGCGGGCATCGGATCGGAAATAAACGGCGGTGTCATTGCGGTCTTCCAGCTTTAACCCCAGAATATCACTGCCAAATTCAGCGGCGGCATCAAGGTTGGGCACAGGCAGGCGCAAGTAGCGCAGATCGCGGTAGGGGGCAGACATAAAGTACTCCTCTCGGGTGGGCCGGAACACTGCTCCGGCCCGATCGGGTTTATTGGTTTGCTTCAGCTTCAAGCTCGATCAACATCGGTGCTTTGACGCGCCATTCTTCGTACCATGCATCAATCGCAGGCCCGAACCAATCGCGCCCCACGGTTGTGACAGGCACATCTGTGGCTTCCAACTCGGCTTTGTATTTCGCGTCGATTTCACCGTATTGGCCAACCATATCGTCCAGTTTACGGGCAAAAACCTCGTCTATGATGGCGCGGTCTGCTTCGGCAATGCCCTGCCATTTGCGCCCAGAACCGATAGCCGCCATGGGAAACATCATGTGGTTGGAAATGATGATCGACTTGGCGTGTTCATAATATTTGGTGTTCCACGTGCCTTCCACGTCGATCTGCATCCCGTCCACCTGACCATTGGCAAAGGCGTCATAAAGTGCGGGCAGCGGCATTGGCGTCGGGGCAGCCCCTAGGCTTTGCCAAAAGGCCAGCTCCGGTGCAAACGGAATGGTGCGGATTTTTTTGCCTTTCAGGTCGTCTACGGTTTTCACCTCGGGACCGGTAACGATCATCCGCATACCCGCCATACCCCAGCCAAAACCAACCAGCCCGAAATCGGCCATATCATCCAGCAGTTTGGTGGCGGTTTCACCTTTCAGCAGGGTGCGCGCGCCTGCCACATCATCTACCAGATACGGCGCTAGAAAGATGCCGTAGTTGGGGTTGCGGTTGGCGAATTCACCCAAGGTGAAAAACGCGAAATCCATTGCGCCAGTCTGCAACTGTTGTAGCATTTGTGCCTCGTTGCCCAACTGCCCTGACGGAAAAATCAAGATGTCCACACGTCCTTCGGTCTTTTCCTTGATCTCGGCAGCGGCCTCGGTTGCGGATACGGTCCATTGATGGGGCGGCGGGGTGATCAGGCCAAGGCGGTATTCTTCGGCCATAGCACTGTGCGGCAAGGCAAGTGCAGCCAGCCCCAAGGCCAATTTGTGTAGTCGTTTCATGGTTTCTCTCCCTTTTGGTGGTAATCAGTTTTAATCGGTTTCAAAGCCTTCATGACAACGGGCAAAGCCCTGTCCCGCGCCTGTGCCAAGTTCTGTGGACTGCGGGGATCGGTGTTTTTCATGCCTTCAATCAGCGCATTTGCGGTTTCAGGGTCCAAATCCGGCGTGCCCAGATCGTTCCACATGGCGGAGGTCGCAGGGCCAAGCGCATCCAGATAACCCGCCATACCAGCATCGCCGCCAGATAGATGGAAAACACCCGCAGGCCCCATCAAACACCAGCGCGGCGCAAGCCCTTCACTTACCGCACGTTCCACATCTGCCAGCGATGCCGCGCCGGTCGACACCAGATGCACAGCTTCACGCCACAGGGCAAATTGCAAACGGTTGACCAGATGTCCGGGCATGGGTTTGGCCATCCGTAAAACGGTTTTACCCATGGCCGTATAAAGCGCATCCGCCTGATCCAGCAGTGCAGCGGGGGTACCCGCCTGCCCGACCAGTTCAACAGTTGGCATCAAATACGGCGGGTTGCAGGGATGGGCGATAAACAGACGATCCGGATGCGCCATGCCTTGCGCTATCTGATCTGGCGTGAAACCCGAAGAAGAAGACGCAATCGGTGTATCCGCTGCGATCACTTTCTCTAAGGCTTGTAAGGCCCTGTGTTTAAGCGTTAAATTCTCTGGCAAAGACTCTTGTACCAGATCAGGGCTTGGTGCCTCGGCAACGTCCATCACATGGCACGGCGTTTTTGCATCGGCATGCAAAACGCCAAGTGCCGTCAGAACGGGTTGCGCCGCCGCCCATGTTTCAGCCAGTCGATCAGCCGTTTTCGGGTCTGGATCAGCCACATAAACTGCATGCCCTGCCCCGGCAAAGGCCGCAGCCCAACCACATCCGATCAAACCACCGCCAAGGACTAATATCCGCGCCATCACAAAGCATCCTTAAGGGCAATAGATAAGGACGGGAAAAACGCCAGCAGGATCAGCACCAGTGCAATCGACAGCAGGAACGGCATAATCAGACGTGCGATTCGTTCAGCCCGCACGCCGCTCATTAAGGCGGCGGTGAACAGTCCGGTGCCTACGGGTGGCGTCAACAGACCAAGGGTCAGGTTCAAACAAATGATGACGCCGAATTGGAACGGGTCAATCCCGTAAACCCCCTGCGCCACAGGCAGGAACACAGGAACAATCAGAATGATCGCAGGGATCGGATCAACCACCATGCCCAGCAAAAGCAACAGCACATTCAGCATCAGCAAGAACACCACAGGTGAAGTGGTTAACGACTGCATCCAAGCCGCCACCATCGCCGGCAGGTTTTCAAATGTGATCACCCAACTGAACACTTGCGCCGCAGCGATCAGGAACAGAACCACTGCTGATCCTTTACCTGCACTCACAAAGGCAGGCAAAATCTGGCGCCATGTCATTTCGCGGTAGATAAACAACCCGATAAAGGCGGCAGCGGCGGCGGCAATTGCGGCAGCCTCGGTCGGGGTGGCGATGCCGCCCAGAATGGTACCAACGATCACAATCGGGATAAGGGCAGCAGGCAGCGCATTCCAAACCGCGCGCCCCCGTTCCCGCAGCGCCATGGGCGGTGTTGCGGGGAAACTGTGCTTGCGCCCCAGATACATCACAACCAGAATGAACCCCGTGAACATCATCACCCCCGGCACAATGCCTGCGATGAACAAATCGCCAATCGGCAACTGCGCAATCACGCCAAAGATAATAAACATCATCGACGGCGGAATGATCGGGGCCAGTAACCCGCCGGCCGCGGTGATCGCCACGCTGACATCTTTTGGATAGCCTGCCCGCTCCATTTCAGGGACCGCGATACGGGACATGATAGTGATCTGCGCCACCGTGGACCCAAGGATCGAGGCCATCATCATATTGGCCACCAGATTGACATAAGCCAACCCGCCGCGCATTTGCCCCAGCATCGCCAAAGCCAGCGTCATCAAACGCCGCCCAATCCCGCCAGCGTTCATGAATTCCCCCAGCAAGATAAACAGCGGCAGGGCCAACAGACCGTAATTTTCCATCCCGCCGAAAAATTGCTGGGGGAGGGATTGAAGTAAAATCCAGTTGCCCGTGACCGCGATGTAGACCAACGCCAACAGGATCAGCGCGAAAGAAATCGGGACACCCGCCGCCAGAAATGCAAAGAAACTACCCGCAGCAATCATGACGCCCCCTGCCCTGCCCGCATCAAATGCGCGGCTGTGTGGATCAGCCCTGTCAGGCAGAAAATCGGAAGGATTAACCAGAACCAAATTTTAGACACACCAAGCGTGACCGTCGGTTCCTGATACAAAAAGTTAAATGTCTCACGGGTAAACGCCGTGACAGAACCTGCGCGTAGCAAGGTCAACGGGTCAAACCAGCGCCATAGAATTGCGCTGAGGATTAGGAAAAAAACAAACAACAACAGATCAACCATGCGGGACAACATCCGTCTGCCTGTGGGTTGCAACAGGTCAGGCACCAAAGTCACCGCCAGATGCTCCCGCTTTGCCAAAGCAAGGGACGCGCCGACCAAAGCCACCCAAATCATCAGATAGACCGCCAGTTCATCCACCCAGATCACTGGCTGCCCCATCGCGCGTGAAATCACATTCAGCATCAAAAGTCCGAAGATCGAAACCATCAAAGCCCCGATCACAAAGGACTCGCCTTTTGCCAGAACGGCGCTGCAACGAGCTAACCAGCCCCCATGCGAATCTGCTTGGATGTGTGTTTGCATTGCGTCCTCCTCACGCCGCAAGAAATATCTATATTATGTGATAGTCAACTAAAATATTTACATTTTTAAAATTCTCAGTGTATCCTTAAAATTCTAGCCTAGCGCGTACGGACAGGCTAAACCCCTTCCGTCAGGAGAGCCGAGATGAAAACAACAACCGCCGATTCCACCACAGGCCCTGCAAAGACAACAGCGGAGCGGGCCTATAGATTGCTACGCGAAGACATTGTGTCTGGTGCATTGGCACCCGGTCAAAAGCTGAAAATCGAAATGCTGCGCAGTCGGTATGACATCGGATCCGGCCCTTTGCGCGAAGCAATGTCCCGATTGGCAGGAGATCATCTGGTAGAAATACTAGGGCAACGGGGGTTCCTTGTTGCCCCTTTCACCGCGCAAGACGCCCGCGAAATCGGTGACCTGCGTAAGATGGTCGAAGCCGAGGCATTAGGCCAGTCAATCCCTCTTGGGGATTCAACTTGGGAAGAGCGAGTCATCACCACCTTTCATCGGCTTGAACGGCAGGAAACTGGCCCGGCCCAAGGGGTCGAAGCCCTGTCAGAATGGGAACGGTTGAATCACGCCTTCCACGAAGCTTTGGTCGCCGCCTGCCCGTCCGTCTGGTTATTACGCACCCGCGACAGCATGTTCAAACACCATGAACGCTATCGCAGACTTAGCCGTGTGCGCACGGTTTTAACCCGCGACATTCACACAGAACATCGTGAATTGCTGGATGCAGCACTGGATAAAGATGTGGAAATGGCCCAACGGGTTATTCGTCTGCACATTGAAAGCACGACGCAAGCGGTTGTTCTGGCCATTGAAAATCTGGCGAACGCCTAGATCGTAACCCGTGGATTACCTTACCCCCGTAACCCACGGGTTACTTTAACCGCGCAAGGCCAGTTCAAAAGCACGGATAGCTTGTTCCAACTTGTCCTTAGGGACACTGGCAAAATCCACGCGACTGACGATCCGGCATTCCCCATTGCGAGCGGTGACTTTCATTTCGCCCACGTGGAACTCAAATTTTTCCTTCGGCTCCCGCTTCGACGCAGACGATGTTTGGGCCGGCTTACTCGACGAAGTAAAGGCCGCCAAAACCAACGCCTGATCCTCTCGGCTTTGGCACTCGGACAGCTTAGCACGCAGATCAGCCGCATCCCCCTGACCCGCCTTCAAAGCACGCGCAACATCCACGCCCAAATTCCGCGAGACATCTTTGGGCCATTGCAGTGACCCATCCAGCGTAGTGAGCAAGAACACGAAACTGCGAATGTAAGAGCGTTTCATCTTATGAAGCGAAGCAAAAAGCCGGCCAACCAAAGCTTCGGCATCGCTGCCATCCACCTGATCGTCCTGTGCCGCGGCGATCACAACCTGGGCCATTTCGGCAAAAGTCAGATCCTCACGCACAACGTTTTCTTCGACCATATCAATGTACCGGGTGATCCGATCATCTTGTGCGCGATCAATCCGCGCCAAGATCGTTCCAAAGGCCTGATCGCCGGTTTCATCCAAAAGTTGGGACAACGCAGTGAAACGACGCCAGCCCTTCTTTAGCTGATACCGTCCATCCTCACCCAAAAAAACCTCAACAGGTTCCTTCTGGCCCCGTTCCCGAATAGAGGCTTTGAGTTCGTCCATTTCGGCAGAAACCGCAACAGAGTCCAGTTCCAGCCGGTCACGTGGAAGATCATCAGTGGAAATTTCAGCCAAAGGAATGGCGTGTAAAACGCGGCCTTGTTCAGCTGCGTCGCGGTAGTCTTTGGCATCACGCGCGTTCTGGCGGCGCTGCTCTACCTTGGCTTCGGTTGTTTCTTGCAGGCTGTCTGCCGCTTCACGAACAGCCGCACCCATCGGCCCGACACTGCGCGATGGACGCGCAATCGGCCCCGAGGTGTCCAGCGGTCCAAACCCGAATTTGTTTTTCGACGTCATTACTCTGCTCCCTCAGTCTGGTTGTGTTTGTCCCAAGCGCCCAAAACCGTTTCCAGAAACTCGCCGTATGCACGATCAAAACTATGGCGCGCGCGCTTCCATGTTTCGCGCGTCATATGGCGATAATCCTGTTCGTAGACGGACATTTGAAAACGGCCAGACTGTTCAACAGCCCGCGTCATTTCCACAGGGTTCTGGCACACATCCGCGCCAAACACATTTCTGAACGCATCCATCATTGCGGAATGCAGCGGGTTTGTAGTTTCAAACCGCGTCATCAAGACCCGAATATCGGCAAACTCTTTGGGCAAGGTAATGCCAGCATCTTTCGCCAAGGCCCCGAAACCATCCGAGATATCCGCCATCGCATCGCCCAACTGGCCCAAGTAACTGGTGGTGCTGTCATACTCCCAATAACCGGGGCCTGACGGAATATACAGAATATCCGCCGCAAAAGCCGCATTCAGGGATTGATAGCCGATGGCGGGCGGGCAATCGAAAATGATGATGTCATATTGGTCTTCTGGCAACTCGTCCAAGTAGCGGGCCATGCAGCCAAAAAAGCTCCAGGCTTTGTGCAGCGCACGATATTGAGCCGAGGCAAATTCAACAAATGCTGCGTTGGCGCAAGAGGGAATGATGTCGATTGTTGGCCAGCACGTAGGCTGAATAAAATCCTGAACCCGTTGTGATCCGATAGAGCGCACATCATCGGGCAATTCTTCGGAAGAGGGGTAGGGGCAATCATCGGGGTCGTCATAACCCTCTATAATACGGTCAGCCTCCCGGCACAGATCACGGCACATAATGCCCCAAACCGTATTCCACTCCTTTACCTCGGTTATCCCCATGGAATGGGTCAGCGTGGCTTGCGGATCAAAATCAACACATAAAACCCGATACCCGTCCAAAGCCGCCGCATTGGCCAAATGCTGGGCGACCACAGTTTTACCGACCCCACCTTTAAAATTAGACACTGCAACCCGCATAGCGCGACCCTTCGGGCGTTTGGGCATAAGGGTCTTACCCCGAAATTTCACACGGCGGCGCAGCTCGTTGATCTCTTCTAACGAGAACCAACGTTGCCGACCGTCTTCCTCTGTGACACCTTGGGGCAGGGAAGGATCGTCCATCAGTTTCTTGCGCAGCGTATCCGCTGACACATCGAACATAAACTGGCTAATCTCCCAGATTGAAAAGGGCCGCAGTGCCTTTACTTCGCCGGGGGAAAATGTCGCCCGTCTCACCGCTGCCTGCTGCGTGAGACTACGTTCATTCATATGTTGTAGGTCTTTATGATTGCGCATTGTTCTACTCTTGTTTTTAACACATACTTGTTGAATAACGGGAATTGACGAAAAGAGCAAAACGGAATTTTGAAAAACTTCGCGTTATCCTGTGATTCGGAAAAATAACGCGATATTGGCTGGGTTTCCTTGGCCAACTCAGAAAATAGGGTGACACAAAAGCAACCACATAAGCCCTAATAGGTGACACAGGATGTCCATTAAGGTGACAGCCTGAGTGTCCCCCTTAACCATTAAACCTTAACTAATCCTGCTTTTTAAATTATTTACAGAATATCCCGATATTTCAAAGTCATTGACAAAAAACGGGAATTCGTGCCTTCATCAGTCACAAGCAGAATCGACACCCTTAAAAAGTCGATCACTTACGAGGCAGACAGAATGACAGGCACAAAATGGAACCCAAGCGACTAACCGGTCCGGAAGCCGGATCGCTGAAGTATGACATACTTACAGCCCTAACCCTATTGGGACTTCACGGCACCGCAACCGAACAAACTTCGATGATGCGCCTTATCGCATTGATCACAGCACGCTATAACTGGCGGGCGAATGAATTGACCGTGGGACAGCGCGACATCGCCAGAATGTGGGCGGTTAATGAAAGAACAGTAAAGCGGGAAATGAAGCGGCTGACGGATGCGCAGATTCTTGTTTGCAAAAGATCCGGTGTTCGGGGCAGGGTAGGGGCCTATACACTTAACCTTTCAATTGTAGCGAAACTGTCTGAACCATCTTGGAAAGCTGTCGGCCCGGATTTTGAAGAGCGCATGGCAATGAATGCGCCCGTCAAAACTGCAAATGTGGTGAAGGTTGATTTCGCAGCGACTCCAGCATCCAAACCTGAAGACGTGGTGCCAGACAAACCAGGGACGTGGCGGGCGGTACAACGCAATCTGCGGGCCAATGATGAAGCGGTTTTCCAGAATTGGTATGCCCGTCTTAGTCTCACAAAGCAAACAGGCGGAGTGGTGGAACTTCTAGCCCCAAGCCGATTTGTTGCAAACTACATAAAAACCCATTTATTTGATGAACTGCACCGTGCTTTGGAGCAAGAATTCGGGATAATTGAAGAGATCCGCATAACAACCTGAAAAACTGGTTTTATTGGACGTAATTGGAAGATGTAAGGTGGGGCGCTTTGGTTGAAAAATGTACATCAAACCGCCGTTACTAAATGACGCTCAGAATCGGCCTTAACCTTAACAGCCCCAGTCTAGCCCATGAAAAAGCGTGGCTCACTCTTCGGGCTTTGCATTTAAACTGGAATGTGGCCATTTTGTCGAACCGTTCGCCGTGTCACTCCACACCCACAGCATCGAACTTATTCCGCCTAGAAAGGAAATCCCTTGCCAACCCCTTCCTCTGATAAGGCGAATATCCCACTAAAACAAAACCCCCATAAAATAAGGGAGCGGCGGGAAAATAATCTGGAACTGGCCATTGGCCATGAGGTGCGCACCCAGCGCAAACGCCAACGCTTGACGGTGAATGACCTGTCAGAGAAAACCGGAATTTCAGCCGGTATGTTGTCGAAAATTGAAAACGGCGTCACCTCGCCGTCCTTAACCACTCTGCAAACTTTGACCAAAGCACTTGGCGTGCCACTGGTTTCCTTTTTTGCGGGGTATGACGAACCGCGCGGTGTGATGCATGTGAAAGCGGGCGAGGGTGCAGAAGTACAACGATCAGGCACTCGGGCCGGGCACCAGTATAATTTGCTAGGGCACATCGGGGCAAACAACAGTGGCGTGGTGGTTGAACCCTATCTTATTACCCTGAGCGAGGATTCAGACGTTTTTCCTGCGTTCCAGCACGAAGGCATTGAGACGATCTATATGCTAGACGGGGTGGTGGATTATCGTCACGGCGATAAGCTTTTTCGATTGGAACCGGGGGACAGTCTGTTTTTTGATGCCGATGCGGTGCATGGGCCAGAAGGTTTGGTGACGCTGCCGATCCGATATCTGTCTGTCATCAGCTATCCGCAAAATTCCTAACTCCATCTGGAAACTGCCAGAAATGCACGCAGCGCTGACAAAGCCGCCTAAAGATTGTGCAGGCAAAAGGAATAAGTTGGCGAGACCCTGAGCGGAATTTAAATTCCTAGAATGAATTTTTATTTCCTGTTAGGCATTAAGTGCGGCGCGACTCAATCCCTGAGTCGCTAAAAAATAAGGTGGAAAACGGAATGTGCGGAATTGTCGGTTTGTTCCTCAAGACAGATAGGCTGCGCCCTCAATTGGGGAATTGCCTGACGGATATGTTGATCACGATGACGGATCGCGGTCCTGACAGTGCTGGCATCGCAATTTACGGGGATAGCGATGCGTTCAAACTGACGGTGCAAAGTGACACGCCGGATTTGATTTTCCCGGCCGTGTCGACCTGGCTGGAGGAGCACGCCAAGGACGCAAGCCTGCGGGCTATTGATACACATGCGGTGATTTCACTGCCTGACACATTAAGCGAAACTGTTCCCACCGCTTTAGCCGCCCAATTTCCAACGCTTCGCATTATGGGTGGCGGTACGTCGATGGAGATTTTCAAAGAAGTCGGTCTGCCCAAAGATGTGGCCGACCGCTTTGGCATCCGCGCCATGGATGGTAGTCACGGCATCGGCCACACCCGTATGGCGACTGAAAGTGCCGTCACAACAGACGGGGCGCATCCGTTTTCAACCGGCGCAGATCAGTGTCTTGTACATAACGGATCACTGTCCAACCATAATTCCCTGCGGCGTAAACTGGCCCGTGAAAACGTAACCGTATCCAGCCAGAATGACAGCGAGGTCGCGGCGGCCTATCTGACTTGGAAAATGCGTGAGGGTGCTAATCTGGGGCAGGCGCTAGAAGCAGGCCTGAACGATCTCGACGGGTTTTACACCTTTGTTGTGGGGACGAAAAACGGCTTTGGCGTGGTGCGTGATCCCATCGCCTGCAAACCCGCCGTTCTGGCCGAAACCGACGACTATGTGGCCTTTGGCAGCGAATACCGTGCTTTGGTGAATCTGCCCGATATTGAAACCGCACGGGTCTGGGAGCCAGAACCCGCAACCGTCTATTTTTGGGAGCGATAAGATGCAGACCATCGACATGGCAACAACCGAGTTGCGCGCGCTGAATGCGACATTGCAATCCCAGTCGCAACAGACAAATGAAACCGCTTGGCAGGTGTTGAACCCGCGCGGGGCCCATGCGCTGGCCGTCGGTCTGGATGCGCCGATAGAGGTGCAGATCAATGGTCCGACGGGCTATTATTGCGGCGGTATGAACAAGCAAGCGACGATCAAGGTCAAAGGCTCGGTCGGGCCGGGGGTTGCGGAAAACATGATGTCCGGCACCGTGGTGATCGACGGGGATGCCAGCCAATACGCAGGCGCCACGGCCCACGGCGGATTGTTGGTGATCAAAGGCAATGCCAGTTCGCGCTGCGGTATTTCCATGAAAGGCATCGACATCGTGGTGCATGGCAACATCGGCCATATGTCGGCTTTCATGGCGCAGAAGGGCAATCTTGTGGTGCTGGGCGATGCTGGCGACGCGCTTGGGGATTCTTTGTACGAAGCCTGTTTGTTCGTGCGCGGATCGGTCAAATCACTGGGCGCGGATTGCGTTGAAAAAGAAATGCGGCCCGAACATCTGGCGATTTTGACGGACCTGCTGACCCGCGCCGAGGCTGATGCCAAACCCGAAGAGTTCAAACGCTACGGGTCAGCCCGCGAGTTGTATCATTTCCACGTCGACAATGCGTCGGCTTATTAAGGCTTTGACATGAGCGATAAATCCATTCCCCAAACGCTACCCCGCCAGTCAGCCACGTTCAGCAATGACGTGAATTCCGAAATCCGCCGCGCAGCTGCCACGGGCATCTATGATATTCGCGGTGGTGGCGCAAAACGCCCTGTGCCCCATTTCGACGACCTGCTGTTTTTAGGGGCGTCTGTGTCGCGCTACCCTTTGGAAGGCTACCGCGAGAAATGTGAAACCAAGGTTACTTTGGGCACACGTTTTGCCAAGAAACCGATTGAATTGGACATCCCGATCACCATCGCGGGTATGAGTTTCGGGTCTTTGTCCGGCCCCGCAAAAGAGGCTTTGGGCCGCGGCGCATCTGCCGCGGGTACATCCACAACTACTGGCGACGGGGGCATGACCGAAGAAGAACGCGGTCATTCCAGCAAGCTGGTCTATCAATATCTGCCATCCCGCTATGGGATGAATCCTGACGATCTGCGCCGCGCCGATGCTATTGAAATTGTCGTCGGGCAGGGCGCCAAACCCGGTGGCGGGGGCATGTTGCTGGGGCAGAAAATCACCGAACGGGTGGCTGGCATGCGCGACCTTCCTGTGGGGATCGACCAGCGTTCGGCCTGTCGGCACCCTGATTGGACGGGGCCTGATGATCTGGAAATCAAAATTCTGGAACTGCGGGAAATCACTGGTTGGGAAAAACCGATTTACGTGAAAATCGGCGGCGCGCGTCCCTATTATGACACGGCCTTGGCGGTAAAAGCGGGCGCTGACGTGGTGGTTCTGGACGGTATGCAAGGCGGCACTGCGGCGACGCAAAACGTGTTTATCGAACATGTGGGCCTGCCGACGTTGGCCTGTATTCGCCCGGCGGTAAAAGCACTACAAGACCTTGGTATGCACCGCGAAGTTCAACTGGTTGTTTCGGGCGGCATCCGTACTGGCGCAGACGTGGCCAAGGCGCTGGCGCTAGGGGCCGATGCGGTTTCAATTGGCACCGCTGCCCTGATTGCACTGGGGGACAATGATCCCAAATGGGAGTCCGAGTATAATGCGCTTGGCACCACCGCTGGAGCATATGACGACTGGCACGAAGGCCGCGATCCGGCTGGCATCACCACCCAAGACCCCGCGCTGATGCAACGTCTTGATCCGGTGGAAGCAGGCCGCCGTTTGCGCAACTATCTGTCCGTTCTGACCCTAGAAGCCCAAACCATCGCGCGGGCCTGTGGCCACAATCATGTGCATAATCTTGAACCAGAGGATCTGTGCGCACTTACCATGGAAGCGGCCGCAATGGCGGGTGTTCCGCTGGCGGGCACAAACTGGATTCCGGGGCAGGGGGGCTTTTAACACGGGGGGGCTTGATGGCCCCCCTTTCGCATCAAGACCACAAAAATAACAACAGGGACTAAAACGATGACAGTGGACTTAGCAACTTTTGCCCGGGAAACGGGCGTCAAATATTTCATGATTTCTTACACCGATCTTTTCGGCGGGCAGCGTGCGAAACTGGTGCCTGCACAAGCGATTGCCCAGATGCAAGAAGACGGCGCAGGGTTTGCAGGGTTCGCCACATGGCTTGACCTGACACCGGCGCATCCTGACATGTTGGCCATTCCTGATCCTGACACGGTGATCCAACTGCCGTGGAAACCGGATGTGGCTTGGGTCGCTGCGGATTGTGTGATGGAAGGCACGGATGTAGAACAAGCGCCCCGCAATGTGTTGCGCAAACTGGTTACGGCTGCCGCTAAAGAAGGGTTGCGGGTTAAGACCGGGATCGAGGCTGAATTTTTTCTGTTGACGCCAGAAGGGGACGCCATTTCAGATGCCGCAGACACTGCGGAAAAGCCCTGTTATGACCAACAAGCCGTAATGCGCCGTTACGATGTGATCGCGGAAATTTGCGATTACATGCTGGATATGGGCTGGGGCCCCTATCAAAACGATCACGAAGATGCCAACGGTCAGTTCGAAATGAACTGGGAATTTGCAGATGCTTTGGTCACGGCCGACCGCCACAGCTTTTTCAAATTCATGGTGAAATCCGTGGCCGAAAAACACGGTCTGCGCGCCACCTTTATGCCCAAACCCATAGAAGGGCTGACAGGCAACGGCTGCCATGCCCATGTGTCGGTCTGGGATGCAAAAGGTGAGGTGAACGCCTTTGTTGATATGGACAAGGAGTTGGGTCTGTCCGATCAGGGGCGTTGTTTTCTGGGGGGCATCATGAAACACGCCTCGGCTTTGGCGGCGATCACCAATCCCACAGTGAACAGCTATAAACGGATTAATGCACCGCGCACCACATCAGGGGCCACTTGGGCGCCAAATTCGGTCACTTGGACGGGCAACAACCGCACCCATATGGTACGGGTGCCAGGGCCGGGTCGGTTTGAGCTGCGTCTGCCAGATGGCGCGGTGAACCCCTATCTGTTGCAAGCGGTCATCATTGCAGCAGGCCTGTCTGGCGTTCAATCCAAAGCGGACCCCGGCCCGCGCCATGACATTGATATGTACGCCGATGGGCATCTGATCAAAGATGCGCCGCGTCTGCCGTTGAACCTGCTGGACGCCATTCGTGCCTATGATGCCGACCCCGAATTGAAGGCGATGATGGGGGATGATTTTTCAAAGTCTTTCATGAAAATGAAACTTCAGGAGTGGACGTCTTTCGTGTCGCATTTTTCCAGCTGGGAACGGGAAAACACGCTCGATATCTGACGCCGCGCTTTAATAACGGCAGCTAACCTAGTCTGCTGCCGTTAAAATCTGCTCCAATTCGCTTTGGGACAGAACAAACGGATTGCCCTTCATCGAAGAGGCATCTGCTGACAGGCTGGCGACCTTTGTATAGTCCGAACGGGAGAGGCCAAGAGCACCTAATCCGCGCAATCCCATAATGCGCGACCAGTCAGTAAGGGCGGCAATTCCTGTGTTTTGTCGGCCCCCGCCAAAGGCAGTGTCGATCTGTGCCGTTACCCAGTGCAAGCGATCAGACAGGTCTGTTTGCGGCTGTGCTTTAGCCAGATGAGAGTTCAGAACCGCAGGCAGCAGCGTACCGCAGATTTCACCGTGGGGGGCGTTGGTCCTGCCGCCAATCACGCCTGCAAAACCATGCACGGCCCCCAGCCCAGAATTAGCCAAGGCTAGCCCGCCACAGGTGCTGACCCATGCCATTTGATCCCATGCTTCGGGCGCGTCCTGTTCTACCAGATTGCGCAGGGCGTTCAGCCCGACCGGAATGGCCGCGTGGCACAGCGCGTCGGTCATCGGGGTGGCTTTTGTGGACAAATAGGGTTCGATCACTTGGGTGACTGCGTCCAAAGCCGAAGCTAAGGCAACGGATTTCGGCGCGCCCTGCATCAGGTCTGCGTCAACAATGGCACAGCACGGGATCATACGTGGGTCGCGTAAACTAACCTTGATGGCACGATCCGGCACAGTGATCACTGCGTTTTTCGTGACCTCGGCCCCTGTGCCTGCTGTGGTTGGCAGGGCAATCATAGGCAGCGGGGGGTGATCTAGCTGGCGGCCATCGCCGACGATTTCTAGGTAAGAAATGGCTGGTCCTTTGCAGGGGATCAGCGCGGACAGTGCCTTGGCAAAATCCATCACAGAGCCGCCGCCCAATGCGATAACCACATCGGGGTTTACCCCTTTGATCTGCGTCAAAGCGGCGTCTAGGTCTGGCAGGTCGGGTTCGTGGGAACAGCTTAGGGTGCTGACTTGTAGACCCGCTGTAATCAAATCTGATAGCAACCAGTCGGCGCGCGCCGCCGTGGCCCCGTGAACCAGCAAAACGCTGGCACCATATCCAGCGGCCAGCGCTGCGGTTTGGTGGCGTTGGCCGCGCCCGAAATGAAGCGTTGCGGGGCTGGCGAAGGAAAAGCTGGGCGGGAAAATCATGGCCTTGCTCAGACGCTCATGGTGGCTTTGATAGCGCGTTTCCAAGCGGAATATTTTTCAGTGCGTTTGGGTTCTTCCATCTGGGGCGTGAACTGATTGTCGAGCGCCCAGCTTTCAGCAAATGTGTCTTGATCCGGATAAATCCCAGCATGCATTCCCGCCAGCCATGCCGCGCCGAGCGCGGTGGTTTCCAGTACTTTGGGGCGGTCCACAGGGGCGGCGATAATGTCTGACAGGAATTGCATGGCCCAATCATTGGCCGACATGCCGCCATCCACCCGCAGGGTTGGTTGTACTCCGTCGGCTTGCCAATCGGCAGACATGGCTTCCAGCAGGTCGCGGGTTTGATAGCCCACACTTTCCAATGCGGCCATGGCCATTTCGGCAGGGCCTGACCCACGGGTCAGACCAAACACCGCACCGCGGCATTCCGCATCCCAATAGGGTGCGCCAAGGCCGACAAAGGCCGGCACAAGGATCACATTTTGATGGGGGTCGGCCTGTTCTGCCAGTGATTGGGTGGCGGCGGCGTCTTTGATGATTTGCAGCCCGTCGCGCAGCCATTGCACCACGGCGCCTGCCACAAAAATAGACCCTTCCAGCGCATAGGTCGGTTTGCCGTCCAGTTGATAGGCGATGGTGGTCAGCAGGCGGTTTTTTGACACAACGGGGGTTTCGCCTGTGTTCAGCAGGGCAAAACAGCCCGTGCCATAGGTGGATTTCAACATGCCGGGTTTAAAGCAAGCCTGCCCCACGGTGGCGGCCTGTTGATCGCCGGCAACGCCACAAATCGGAATTTCGCGGCCAAAAAGATCGGCGCGGGTGGTGCCAAAATCGGCGGCGCAGTCTTTGACTGTTGGCAGCATCGCCATGGGGATGCCAAGCAGGTCGCAGATTGTACTGCTCCAGCGGCCTTTGCGGATGTCGTATAACATGGTGCGGGCGGCGTTTGTGGCGTCGGTGGCGTGAACTTTGCCGCCTGTCAGCTTCCAGATCAGATAGCTGTCTACCGTGCCAAACAGCAACTCTCCGTTTTCAGCGCGTGCGCGTGCGCCGTCAACATTTTCTAAAATCCAGCGCAGTTTTGTGCCGGAAAAATAGGGGTCAACCAGCAGGCCGGTGCGGTCTGAAATCATTTCCCCGTGGCCTGCATTGCGCAGGTCGCGGCAGTATTCGGCAGTGCGGCGATCTTGCCAGACAATGGCGTTATAGACGGGCGCGCCGGTTTTTCTGTCCCAGACAACGGTGGTTTCGCGCTGGTTGGTGATGCCAATGGCAGTCACGTCGGCGGATGAAATTCCTGCCCGTTCAATGGCGGCGCGGCAAGTGCCTGCGGTGGTGGCCCAAAGGTCTTTGGGATCGTGTTCGACCCAGCCGGATTTCGGGAAATGCTGGTGAAATTCTTCCTGTGCGCTGGCGATCGGGGCCATTTTGGCGTCAAACAGGATGGCGCGGGTGGAGGTCGTGCCCTGATCAATTGCAAGAATATGGGTCATGGGGTGTCCACGTCTAAAGGGATGTCATTGCGCGGGCCAGCGTGGGCGGGCGCGGGGATGATCGGCCAAAGATGGTCTGGCCGATCAAGGTTTTTTCAGGCGGGGACGGTTGCCCGACCCCGCATCACCGGCTTACTGCCAGGATTTGATCAGCTCGTCATACGATACTGTTTTAGGCTCTTCGTCTTCGTTGGCAAGTTTGGCTTTTGGCGAACCAGGCTGAGACAACCAATATTCCGGATCCCGTTCCTCGTTCATTTTCGGGCCAATATCGCCTTGAACACCGGCACGTTCCAGACGGATCAGGACTTTTTCCTGATCAGCACAAAGCGCATCCAATGCTTCTTGCGGGGTTTTCGCACCGGACATAGCGTCGCCGATGTTCTGCCACCACAGTTGGGCCAGTTTTGGGTAATCTGGTACGTTTGTCCCTGTTGGCGACCACTGAACACGGGCCGGAGAGCGGTAGAATTCTACCAGACCGCCCAGTTTTGGCGCCCGCTCGGTGAAGCTTTCGTGCTGGATTGAAGATTCACGGATGAATGTCAGACCAACATGGGATTTCTTCACGTCTACGGTTTTTGAAGTCACGAACTGTGCATAGAGCCATGCCGCTTGTGCGCGATCCACAGGGGTGGATTTCATCAGCGTCCAAGAACCAGCGTCTTGATAGCCGATTTTTGTGCCCTCAGTCCAATATGCGCCGTGTGGCGAAGGTGCCATGCGCCATTTCGGTGTGCCATCTTCGTTCATCACAGGCAGATCAGGTTCTACGGATGCCGCAGTAAAGGCGGTGTACCAGAACATTTGTTGGGCAACATTACCCTGCGCAGGGATTGGACCCGCTTCAGAGAACGTCATACCAGCGGCGGCAGGGGGGGAATATTTGCCCAGCCATTCGATCGCTTTGGTCACAGCATAAACAGCGGCTGGTCCGTTGGTTGCGCCGCCACGGGCTACACAAGACCCAACGGGTTGTGAATTTTCGTTTACACGAATACCCCATTCGTCAACCGGCAGGCCGTTCGGTTCGCCCACATCACCCGCACCAGCCATTGACAGCCACGCATCTGTGTAACGCCACCCCAAAGAGGGGTCTTTTTTACCGTAATCCATGTTGCCAAAGACTTCGCCTTCAACACCCAAGCGTGACAGGTCACGGCCTGTGAAGAATTCAGCAATGTCTTCATATGCGGACCAGTTTACCGGAACGCCCAGATCATAGCCGTATTTCTCTTTGAAATCGGCTTTGTTTTGCTCGTCGTTGAACCAGTCATACCGGAACCAGTAAAGGTTCGCGAATTGTTGGTCAGGCAACTGATAGACTTTGCCATCGGGGCCAGTTGTAAAGGACAGGCCGATGAAATCGTCAAGGTCCAGACCCGGGTTGGTCACGGATGCGCCTTCGCCGGTCATCCAGTCCGTCAGGTTGCGCGCCTGTTGATAGCGCCAGTGGGTGCCGATCAGATCAGAGTCGTTGATATAGGCGTCATAGATGTTTTCGCCTGACTGCATTTGTGTTTGCAGCTTTTCAACAACGTCGCCTTCGCCGATCAGGTCATGGGTGACTTTGATGCCTGTGATGGCTTCAAAAGCAGGGGCCAGAACGGTGGATTCATATGTATGCGTGCCGATGGTTTCGGACACAACATTGATGGACATCCCCGCAAAGGGTTTGGCCGCATCCACAAAGAATTGCAGTTCGGCTTCTTGCTCTTCCCGTGTCAGGGCAGACAGATCCCCGATTTCGCTGTCCAGAAATGCCTTGCCGGCATCCATGTCAGCGAACGCAGGTGCGGTCAGCAAGCAGGCAGCTATGCTTAACGCAGTGGTTCCTTTTAGTCGCAAGGTCATGTTTGTTCCTCCCAAAGTTTGAACAATTAAAGCGGTTCGGGTCTTGCGTGCCGAACCGCCACTTTCATCACACCCAGCGAAACACGGCTAAGGTGTAAAAAAAACAGACAATCAGCGCGCCCCATTGCGGCGCGCTGGTGGTGCCAAGCCAGGCCAGATTGATAAAGGCCGAGCCGAGCAATGTGATAAACAGACGATCCCCCCGCGTGGTTTCAATCCGCAGCACCCCGACACGCGGGGTTTCGGGGTATTTAATCGCAAGGATCGTGAAAACGATCAGCGTCAGCGCGATCACTGCAAAGAATAGTGCTGTGGGCCAAGTCCATGCCATCCAAGCCATGATGCAGTCTCCTTTTTGGTGTTACACACGGCCAAGGGCAAAACCCTTGGCGATGTAGTTGCGGACAAAATAGATCACCAGCGCACCCGGAACGATGGTGAGCACACCGGCTGCGGCCAGAACGCCCCAGTCAATACCAGCCGCCCCCACGGTGCGGGTCATTGTGGCGGCGATGGGTTTTGCATCCACACTGGTCAGGGTGCGGCTTAGCAGCAGTTCCACCCAGCTGAACATAAACAGGAAAAACGCTGTCACCCCGATGCCAGAGGCCACCAATGGGGTGAAAATACGGATGAAAAACCGCGGGAAGGAGTAACCGTCAATATAGGCTGTCTCGTCGATTTCCTTGGGAACGCCGCGCATGAAACCCTCAAGGATCCAGACCGCCAGGGGCACATTGAAAAGACAATGGGCCAGCGCCACCGCGATATGGGTGTCAAACAATCCCACCGAAGAATACAGTTGGAAAAACGGCAGCGCAAACACGGCAGGTGGCGCCATGCGGTTGGTCAGCAGCCAGAAGAACAGGTGTTTATCCCCCAAAAACGTATAGCGGCTGAACGCATAGGCGGCAGGCAAAGCCACGGCGAGGCTGATCACCATATTCATCACGACATAGGCCATGGAATTCAGATAACCCGTGTACCAAGACGCATCGGTCAGGATGGTCAGGTAATTGTCAAAGGTCAGGTCACGGGGCCACAGGGTAAAGCTGTTGAGGATTTCCGTATTGGTTTTCAGGCTCATGGTCAGCAGCCAATAGATCGGCAGCAACAGGAACAGCAGATACAGCCCCATAACCACCGCGCTGCCGTTAAAGCGGAACAGACCTCGTTTTTGTACGATATCAGACATCAGTGGCCATCCCGTTTATCAAGGTTCGTCATTACGGTGTAAAACACATAGGAGATCAGCAAGATCACAAGGTAATACATGATCGAGAACGCCGCCGCAGGGCCAAGGTCAAACTGTCCAAGCGCCATTTTCACCAGATCAATCGACAGGAAGGTGGTCGAATTGCCCGGCCCGCCGCCTGTGACCACAAAAGGTTCGGTGTAAATCATGAAACTGTCCATAAACCGCAACAGGATCGCAATCATCAAGACGCCGGTGATCTTGGGCAGTTCAATAAAGCGAAAGACACTCCAACGGCTGGCTTGGTCAATCTTTGCCGCCTGATAATAGGCATCAGGAATGGATTGCAGACCCGCATAGGCCAGCAGCGCCACAAGGGAAGTCCAGTGCCAGACGTCCATCACAATCACGGTAATCCACGCGGCATAGAAATTCTGGGTATAGTTATAATTGATCCCGATCGCATCTAGCGTATAGCCCAGCAGGCCAATATCCACGCGCCCGAAAATCTGCCAGATGGTGCCCACCACATTCCAGGGGATCAGCAGGGGCAGGGACATCATCACCAGACAAAACGACGCCCAAAAGCCCTTTTTAGGCATGTTCAGGGCGACAAAAATACCCAGCGGGATTTCGATGGCCAGAATAATTGCGGAAAAGGCGATCTGTCGGCCAAGGGCATCCCACATCCGTTCAGATGCCATCATCTCGCGGAACCAGTCGATGCCGGCCCAGAAGAACTGGTTGTTGCCGAAAGTGTCTTGCACCGAATAATTTACCACCGTCATCAACGGGATCACCGCAGAAAACGCTACCAGCAGCAGGACGGGCAGGATCAGGAACCATGCTTTTTGATTGACGGTTTTGTTCATAACGTCCCCTCCACGGGTGCAACGCGCCAGCTGTCGGCATAGACATTGACCCCCGCAGGATCAAAAACAACGCGGTTCACATCGGGCGAAATGGATGCGCCTTCTTCGGCGATGACGTTGATTTCTGTTCCTTGGAAATCGGCGCGCACGATTTTGTGGCGGCCTACATCCTCGACCCGTTTGATCGTCACAGGCAGGCCCGCCCCGTCAACCCCAAGGGAGGTGAATTCAGGGCGCACGCCCAGTTCGACCTTACCGCTTGGTGTGCCAAAAGCCTTGCCAAGGGAGATTTCCGTCCCCGCCAGAACCGCCTTGTCGCCCGTTACCGTGGCGTCCAGCACATTCATTCCAGGCGAGCCGATGAAATACCCCACAAAGGTATGTTCGGGCGTTTCGAACAATTGCTGCGGTGTGCCCATTTGCACCACGCGCCCATCGTACATTACCACAACCTTATCGGCAAAGGTCAGGGCCTCGGTCTGGTCATGGGTCACATAGATCATTGTGTGGCCGAATTCATGGTGAAGCGATTTCAACTGCGTGCGCAATTCCCATTTCATATGGGGGTCGATCACCGTCAGGGGTTCGTCAAACAACAGCGCATTTACGTCCTCGCGCACCATCCCCCGTCCGAGCGAGATTTTCTGCTTTGCATCCGCCGTCAACCCGCGCGCCTTGCGGTTCAGCATGTCTTCCATACCGATCATATGGGCGATCTGTTGCACGCGGTCTTTGATATAGGCAGGGTCCGCGCCCCGATTGCGCAGTGGAAACGCCAGATTATCGCGCACCGACATAGTGTCATAGACCACCGGAAACTGGAACACCTGCGCGATATTGCGCTGGGTTGTGGGTTCCATCGTCACATCGCGATCATTAAACAGAATGCGGCCCTGACTGGGATGCAGCAGACCCGAAATGATGTTCAACAGCGTAGATTTCCCACAGCCCGAGGACCCAAGCAGGGCATAAGCCTCGCCGTCAACCCAGTCGTGGTTCAACTCTTTCAGCGCGTAATCATCGTCGCGTGTCGGGTTCGCCAGATAGGAATGGGCCAGATTATCAAGGGTGATTTTTGCCATGGTCGCTGCCTCAATTCGCGGTTGCATAAGAGGCAGGGGCAACAGATGTGCCGTCCTGCGCAAAAATATAAACGTGGCGGGGATCCAGATAGACATTCAACGCCGCGCCGATTTCCAAGTCTTTGACGCCGTGGATCAACCCGACCCAGTTTTCGCCGTGGTGATCCAGATGAACAAAGGTTTCAGAGCCTGTGATCTCCTTCACTTGCAGTTTCCCGCTGAATTCCAAGGCGTTGGTGTCTTGGCGGTCCAATTCCAGATGGTTCGGGCGAAACCCTGCCAGATAGTCGCCGTCATCTAGATTTGCGAAACTGTCTGACGCTGCGATTTGACCATCGCCAAATTCCAGACGGTCGCCCGATTTGCGGATATTCAGAAAGTTCATCGGTGGGTCGGAAAACACCCGCGCGGTCGTGGCGTTGACGGGTTGGCGATACACCAGTGGCGTTTTGTCAAACTGGGTGATGCGGCCTTCCCACAGGGTTGCGGTGTTGCCGCCCAGCAAAAGCGCCTCTTCGGGTTCGGTGGTGGCATAGACAAAAATCGACCCGGCTTCTTCAAAGATTTTGGGGATTTCTGCGCGCAATTCTTCGCGCAGTTTGTAATCAAGATTTGCCAGCGGTTCATCCAGCAACACCAGCCCCGCGTCCTTGACTAAAGCCCGCGCCAAAGCGCAGCGTTGCTGTTGCCCGCCAGACAGTTCCAGCGGTTTGCGATCCAGCATATCGGACAGTTTCATCAGATCGGCGGCTTTTTTCACTGCCCCGTCAATTTGCGCCGCCGTCTGTCCCAGCAACCGCATCGGGCTGGCGATGTTTTCATAGACCGTCATTGAAGGATAATTAATAAACTGCTGGTAAACCATGGCGATGCCACGATCCTGCACCCGCATACCCGTCACGTCTTTACCGTCCCAGAACACCTTGCCGCTGTTTGGCACATCCAAACCTGCCATCAGACGCATCAAGGACGTTTTCCCCGATGACGTCGGCCCCAACAGAACGTTCATCGTCCCTGACCGGAGTTCCAGATCGGTCGGGTAAATATGCGTCTGGCCGTTCACGACCTTTGATACACCCTCTAGCACAAGTGCCATGTCTTCCTCCCTTTTCGCGCTTAGATGGCGCGTTGCTGGTGGGATTGTGCGGATTGCGCCGCCATCCATCCGTCCAGCACTTCAATTTCATCTGCGCTAAGGCGCAGTCCCAGTTTTGAGCGACGCCAGACCACATCTTGCGCGGTTCGGGCGAATTCTTTTTGCATCAGCCAAGTGACTTCGCGTTCTGTCAGCGTGGCGCCGAATGCCTGTCCCAGATCAGATTCGGCTGGGGCATCACCCAGCACGTCAAAGGACTCGGTCCCATAGGCTTTCACCAGCCGTGTAGCCCATTTCTGGGTCAAAAACGGATAGGCCGCCGCCAGTTTCGCGGTCAGATCGCCAACACCATCCACGGGGAAATCCCCCCCTGGCATTGGCACACCAGCGGTCCATTTGGCTGGCAGTTCGTCAAAGTAAGGCGCAATCTTTTCCAACGCGCTTTCGGCCAGCCGACGATACGTAGTGATCTTACCGCCAAACACATTCAGGATCGGCGCCCCCGCAGAGGTATCTACCTTTAGCACATAATCCCGCGTGGCGGCGGTGGCCGAACTGGCCCCGTCATTATAAAGGGGTCGCACGCCAGAGTAGGTCCAGACGATATCATCTTTGGTGACGGGCCGTTTCAGATAGTTTGAAGCGAATTTCAGCAGATAATCCCGTTCCTGCGGGGTGCATTCCGGCTTTTGCGTCACATCCGTATGATCCGCATCTGTGGTGCCGATCAGGGTGAAATCGCCCTCGTAAGGAATGGTGAAAATGATCCGCCCGTCTTCGCCCTGAAAAAAATAACATTTGTCATGGTCATACAGCTTGCGGGTCACAATATGACTGCCGCGCACCAGACGCACGCCCTCGGTAGAATTGATCCGAACGGTATTGCGGATCACATCTTCGACCCAAGGCCCGCCCGCATTCACCAGCATCCGCGCATGAACCCTGCGTTGGGTGCCGCTGTCTTTATCTTCCAGTACAATCTGCCAATGACCGTCGATCTGCTCTGCCGACACCACCTTGGTGCGCACGTTAATCTTGGCCCCGCGCGCCTGTGCGTCGCGTGCATTCAGCACCACCAAGCGGCTGTCTTCGATCCAGCAATCGGAATATTCATAGGCTTTTTTGAAACGGTCGTTCAGCGGGGTGCCTTCTGGCGAATGGGACAGATCAACCGAAGTGGTCTTGCCCAAAATCTCGCGCCCGCCTAGATTGTCATATAAAAACAAGCCAAGGCGCACCAGCCACGCGGGACGGCGGCCTTTCATCCATGGCATGAAAATATTCAGCAGTTTCGACGTAGGCGTGTCGCCTTCAAACCGCATGTCTTTGTGGTAGGGCAGTACAAACCGCATGGGCCATGAAATATGCGGCATGGCTTTCAGCAGGGTTTCCCGTTCGATCAAAGCTTCGCGCACCAGGCGCACTTCCCAGTATTCCAGATAGCGCAGCCCGCCGTGAAACAGTTTGGTGGATGCCGACGACGTGGCCGATGCCAGATCGTTCATTTCCGCCAGTTCAACGCTTAACCCGCGACCCACCGCATCTCGGGCAATGCCGCATCCGTTGATGCCACCGCCGATGACAAACAGATCAATCACGTTGCTGTTTTCACGTTTGCTCAAAGAAGTCCTCCACGGTCACAACGGGCGTCCAGAATTGGCCCAGCCTCCCAGCTTGCGACACAGGATCAACCAACAGCATTTCCGATGACCTTGCAATAACGAATGTTCGTTTTCTTTCTTTTTGATGTTAACTGCTGATTTATAAGATTTATTTTGTTCGTTTAGACGGAAATACCCGTGCGAATTGTAGTTTTGCCGATTCGGGCTCTTGACGTTCGCCGCGCCGCATTGATTGATGTGCACCAAAGAGCCGGAGGACAACGGGGGGCGATGGTGTCAAATTTCAGGCAAAGAGAGATCCTCGAGATCGCACGCGAAGAAGGCAAGGTGACGGTCGACGGGCTGGCCGAAATGTACGACGTGACGGTGCAGACCATCCGCCGCGATCTGGCCGAACTATCCGAAAGCGGACGGCTGGAAAGGGTCCACGGCGGGGCGGTTGTGCCCTCGGGCGTGGTGAATATCATCTACGAAGAACGCCGCCGTTTGAATGAATCCGGCAAGAAAGCCATCGGCCTACGCTGTGCCAATTCGATCCCTGACGGGGCCTCTGTGTTTATGAATATTGGCACCAGCACCGAAGCTGTGGCCCGTGAATTACTGGATCACGAAAACCTGCTGGTGGTGACCAACAATCTGAACATCGCCAATATTCTGGCCGCAAATCAAAGCTGTGAAATCATTCTGGCTGGGGGCGTGTTGCGCCGTGCGGATGGCGGGATTGTGGGCGGATTGACGGTTGAAATGGTCAAACAGTTCAAGTTCGATTATTCGGTTCTGGGCTGTTCTGCCATTGATGCGGACGGGGATTTGCTGGATTTTGACGGGCAAGAGGTCATGGTCAGCAGCACTGCCATTCAACGCTCGCGCAAGGTGATGGTTGTGGCAGATCATCTGAAATTCCAACGCAAGGCCCCGTTGACCATCTGTTCGCTGAAAGACGTGGATGTGCTTTATACCGATGGCAAACTGCCCAAACCGCTGTTGGCGAATTGTGACGGATGGGGAACCGAGGTGCAGGTGGCGCTGACCCGATCCGCCCGATCCCGAAAGGGATCCGCGTCGTGAAGGATCGCAGTAACGCGGGCTGGCTGTTCGTTCTGCCCGCAGTGGCCTTGCTGGGGCTGGTCGGATTGGTGCCGCTTGTTACGGTGATCAACTATTCCTTCTTTGAAATTTTCATTCTGGACTCCCGGTTTTGGGTCGGGCTGGAATGGTACGCAGAAATCATCGGCTCTGGCCGCTTTTGGGCCAGCTTCGAGCGCAGTGCTCTGTTTTCCATGCTGATCCTGACGATACAAATCCCGCTTGGCATCGCCATCGCACTGTGCATTCCCAGAAACCGCGTTTGGGTCGGGCTGGCACTGGCCGTGGTCGCGCTGCCGCTTTTGGTGCCGTGGAACATGATCCCGTCGCTCTGGCTGAGTTTGCTGAACCCTGAAACTGGTTTGCTGGGGCGGTTCGGGGCGGTGATCGGCTGGCCTGCGGATTGGAAAGACTCGATCCCGCACACTTGGGCGGTGATTGTCATCATGGATGTCTGGCACTGGACCAGCCTTGTGATCATCCTGACTTATTCCGCGTTAACCACAATCCCGCGTTCGTTTTATCAAGCTGCTGCCATTGATGGCGCAACCCCTTGGGATGTGTTCCGTTTTATCCAATTGCCCAAATTGCAGCATGTTCTGTTGATGGCGGTTCTGCTGCGGTTCATGGATTCCTTTATGATCTACACCGAGGCTTTTCCAATCAATGCAGGCGGGCCAGATGGGGCGACCATGTTCCTTGCGGTTGATCTGGGCGAAGACATAAAGGCGTTTAACTACGGCCCCTCCGCCGCGCGCTCGGTGCTGTATTTCCTGATCGTTCTGATGGTGGCTTGGATGTTCACCAAAGCCCAAGGCAAGCTGGACAACGGGGCGCCAACATGACGTTGATCTATCGAAACCTGACTTTTATCAAAGGTTTGGCGCTGTTTGCTTTCGTGATTTTTGTAACCCTGCCGCTGGTGCAAATGACCCTTGTCAGTTTTACCGCCACCCTGCCCAAACCGGATCAAGAGGTTGGTAGCCTGACCCTACGCAACTTTGCCACCATCCTGACGGACCCGCAATTACGCTCTGCTTTTGGCAATTCGATTGCCTATGTGCTGATCAATATTTGCATCACCATCCCTGTGGCCCTGCCTGCTGCCTACGGGTTTTCGCGTCTGTCTTTTCTGGGTGACAAACACCTGTTTCTGGCCTTCATCGCCTTTCGGATTACCCCACCCGTGGTGCTGACCCTGCCGATTTTCCAACTGTTTTCGGCCCTTGGCATCGTGAATTCCGTCTTTGGTATCGCCTTGGCCCATTGTCTGTTCAACTTGCCGATTTCCATCTGGATACTGCAGGGGTTCATTTCCGCAATCCCCAAAGAAATGGATGAAACCGCATTTATCGACGGCTATTCCCGTCCACGGTTTATCTGGTCGGTTCTGGTGCCCCAAATCATGCCCGGCATCGCCGTTACCGCGTTTTTCTGTTTTATGTTTTCATGGGTCGAAGTGGTCTTTGCGCGCATTCTAACCACCACAAACGGCAAGCCGATCAGCATGGCCATCAACGCCTTATTCGGCTTTCAAACAGATATCGGTCTGGTGATGGCTGTCACCCTTGCTTCTATGGCGCCGGGTGCGGTTTTGGTGTTTGCCATGCGCAACCACCTGTCGCGGGGGTTCAAGATCGGACAGGTTTAACCCAAAGGGTTTGCTTTCAGGTTTCATTGCAAGTCTGATCCCGCCTGTCGTTTTGTATGGAAATCCTGCCATATGTCTATATTTATAAGGATGACCGGTCTTGCACTGCGGTGGCACAAGCCCTGCGCTGCATAAGATCTTTTAAAACAAAGCCTTTGCGCTGCACAGTTGATGTGTTGCGCAAGGACGAAAGGGGAGGAAATGCCAATGACCGCGACCTATCGGGACATTAAGGCCGATATTTTGGACAAGATCACCCAAGGTGTTCTTGCGCCGGGCAGTCTGATCCAGAACGAGGTAGATTTGGCCGTAGAGTATGATTGCGCGCGCGCCACGGTAAACCGTGCCATGCGGGAATTGGCCGAGGATGGCATCATTGAGCGCCGACGCAAAGCAGGCACGCGGGTGCGTATGGCACCTGTGCGTCAGGCGCGGTTCGGCATCCCGATTGTGCGCAAGGAAATCGAAGACCAAGGCGCGATTTACCGCTATGCGCTTGTGCAGAAAACCCGTGTGTCCGCACCTGACTGGCTGCGTGCGCGGCTGAAACTGAAACAAGACAGGCAGGTTTTGCACCTGACCTGCATGCATTATGCCGACGGAAACCCCTATCAATTCGAAGACCGCTGGATCAATCTAGAGGTGGCTCCAAAGGCCGCAGATGCGGATTTTTCCGATGTGGGGCCCAACGAATGGCTGGTGTCTGCGATCCCGTTTTCCAATGCGGAAATCAGCTTTTTGGCGGTTCAGGCCACCACTGAACACGCAGAGCATCTTGGCTGTGCCCCCGGTGATGCCTTGTTCCAGACAGAGCGGTCAACATGGTGGGAAAACAACGCGGTCACCTTTGTGCGGCTAACGTTCCGGCGGGGCCACAGGATGACAACGCAATATTGAGCAATATTGAACGGGCCAGCGGTCAATAGACGGCGTTTTACAGCCAGCCGCGCCGTTTGAAATAGGCAAATGGTAGGATCGCAGACACCACCATCGCGCCTATTGCCAGCGGATAGCCGAGGGACCAATCCAGTTCAGGCATCAGCCGAAAGTTCATCCCGTAGATCGACGCCACCAGTGTAGGCGGCAGAAATATCACCGACACAACCGAGAATATTTTGATGATCGCAGCCTGTTCGATGTTGATCAGCCCCAAAGTGGCATCCAGCAGAAATGTAGTCTTCTGGGACAGGAAATTCGACTGATCCTGTAGCGATTTAATGTCCATCGTCACCGCTTTGATCTGCCCGCGACGGTCTGCCTTGTCTGATTTCAGTTTCGGGTGCAAATAGACTACCAGCCGTTCCAGTGTTACCAAACTATCTTTGATGTTAGATGTTAAATCCCCAACCCTGCCAATGCCTTGCAAGGTGGTCTTCATGTCCGCCCCACGAAGGGCGCCCGCTCCAGTCTGGCTAAAGATGCTGCGGGAAATAGTGTCTATGTCCCGCCCGGCCCGCTCAAGAATATCGGCAAGACGGTCGATGATAGTTTCTAACAGCGCCAACATGGCACTTTCGCCCTCTTTAAACCCTGGTCCGGATTTCCCTGCACGTTGTTCGAACGTTCCAAAAGCCCGAGGGTCATGAAAGCGCATGGTGATCAGGTGGTGTTGGGCCAGAATAAAGGTGACGGGCGCCAGCAGGTAATCATGTCCGTCTGCCTGTGAGGGCAGCATTGCGGTCATGAATTCGCAGTCTCCGTCGGAATACAGGCGCGAAGATACCTCGATTTCATCCATATCCTCGCGGGTGGGCAGGGTGATGCCAAGGCGCTGTTCCAGTGTGGCGATATCATGGTCGGACGGGTTCAACAGATCAAACCAGCAGGCCAGCCGGTCGGTGTCGGGTAAATCGGAAAGGCTGGTAAGCCGTGTCCCGTCAAGTATGAAACTGCGGATCATCGTGGGGCACCTGTGTCATGGTCAGAAAGGGGCTGACCAGACGGTGGTAGCGGGAACAGAGCCTTGTTTCAATGGCCATGCCCCCCAAAGCGCCGCCGCCCCATTGGAGCAGCGGCAAGGTTTGTTTACAAAATACCGGGCAGGTTCAAGCCGTTTTCACGGGCGCAGTCTTTGGCAATATCATAGCCCGCATCTGCGTGGCGCATGACGCCTGTTGCGGGGTCGTTCCACAGAACGCGAGCGATACGGCGGTCGGCGTCTTCGGAGCCATCACAACAGATCACCATGCCGGAATGCTGGGAAAAACCCATGCCAACGCCGCCACCGTGATGCAGCGAGACCCAAGTCGCGCCGGATGCGGTGTTCAGCAGTGCGTTCAGCAGCGGCCAGTCCGACACAGCATCAGAGCCGTCCATCATCGCTTCGGTTTCACGGTTTGGCGATGCAACCGAGCCACTATCCAGATGGTCGCGCCCAATCACAATCGGGGCTTTCAATTCGCCGTTGCGCACCATTTCGTTGAAAGCCAGCCCCAGCTTGTGACGCACGCCCAGACCAACCCAACAAATCCGCGCTGGCAGGCCCTGAAAGGCAATCCGTTCACGGGCCATATCCAGCCAGTTGTGCAGGTGGGTGTCTTCGGACAGGATTTCCTTAACCTTGGCGTCTGTTTTATAAATGTCCTCTGGATCGCCAGACAACGCCGCCCAGCGGAACGGGCCGACACCGCGACAGAACAGCGGGCGGATATAAGCAGGCACAAAACCGGGGAAATCAAAGGCGTTTTCAAGACCCTCTTCCAGTGCCATTTGACGGATGTTATTGCCGTAATCGACGGTGGGCACGCCCATCGCGTGGAACTCGCACATTGCCTTGACCTGCACTTTCATGCTGGCCCGCGCGGCTTTTTCCACCGCTTTTGGATCGCTTTCACGTTTTTCACGCCATTCGCCCATGGTCCAGCCTTGGGGCAGATAGCCGTTGATCGGATCGTGGGCGGATGTTTGGTCGGTTACAATATCAGGGCGCACGCCCCGTTTGACCAACTCTGGAAAGATGTCAGCCGCGTTGCCCAGCAGGCCGACGGATTTGGCCTCGCCCGCAGCGGTCCAGCGTTCGATCATCTCAAGTGCTTCGTCCAGTGTTTCGGCTTTTTCGTCCACGTATTTTGTGCGCAGGCGAAAGTCGATGGAATCCGGATTACATTCCACGGCCAGACAGCAGGCCCCCGCCATCACAGCCGCCAAAGGCTGCGCGCCACCCATGCCGCCAAGGCCGCCGGTCAGGATCCATTTGCCTTTCAGATCGCCATTGTAATGCTGGCGGCCCGCCTCGACGAAGGTTTCGTAGGTGCCTTGAACAATGCCCTGCGAGCCGATGTAGATCCACGACCCTGCAGTCATCTGGCCGTACATGGCCAGACCTTTTTTATCCAGCTCGTTAAAGTGATCCCAATTGGCCCAATGGGGTACAAGGTTAGAGTTAGCGATCAGCACGCGCGGCGCGTCTTTGTGGGTTTGAAACACGCCCACAGGTTTGCCCGATTGCACCAGCAGGGTTTCGTCGTCGTTCAGCGCCTTCAGGCTTTCAACGATTTTGTCGAAATCTGCCCAAGTGCGTGCCGCACGACCGATGCCGCCGTAGACCACCAGTTCATGGGGGTTTTCGGCCACATCAGGGTGCAGGTTGTTCATCAACATACGCATCGGGGCCTCGGTCAGCCAGCTTTTGGCGGTGATTTCGGTGCCAGTGGCTGGGAAAACGTCGCGGGTATTTTTGCGAGGGTTGGTCATAATAAGCCTTTCGGTGTCTCGGCCTGATGGCCTGTTCTGTCAGCAGTTAAAGAAGGGTCAGGCGCGTAAATCCGGCAGGGTGACGGCGGCGGCGTTGAGGATCACGCCACGGCGCACCAGCGTGGCGGCCTGTTCCAGATCGGGGGCAAGATAGCGGTCATCCGTGATGGTTTTGACCGATTTGCGCAGTTCGGCCACGACCTGCGCCAGCGGCGCACTGGTGGTCAGGGGCGCGCGAAATTCGATGCCTTGGGCGGCACACAACAGTTCGACCCCAAGGATACGTTCCAGATTGGCCACCATCCGTCCCAAGCGCACAGCGCCGTGGGCGGCCATGCTGACGTGGTCTTCCTGATTGGCACTTGTGGGGGTGCTGTCGGTCACGCAGGGATTCGCCAGATGTTTGTTTTCACTCATCAATGCGGCGGTTGTGACCTCGGCGATCATCAGGCCGGAATTCAAGCCAGGGTTTGGCGTCAGGAAAGGCGGCAGATCATGGCTAAGCACGGGATCAACAATCAATGCGATGCGGCGCTGTGCAATTGCGCCGATTTCAGCCACGGCCAGCGCGATCATATCGGCGGCAAAGCCTACGGGTTCCGCGTGGAAATTCCCGCCAGACACGATCAGATCGGCCCCCACCAGCACCAGTGGATTGTCGGTTGCGGCGTTTGCTTCGATTTCAAGGGTACGGGCAGCCATGCGCAGAACATCCATAGCAGCGCCTGTCACTTGGGGCTGGCAGCGGATGCAATAGGGGTCTTGCACGCGGGTGTCCCCCTCGCGGTGGCTTTCGCGAATAACCGATCCGTCCAGCAGATCGCGCATTGCAGAGGCGGCTTGGATTTGCCCTGCATGGCCGCGCAATTCGTGGATTTCAGGTTGCAGCGGTGCGGTGGACCCCATGATGGCATCGGTGGACAAAGAGGATGTGATCAAAGCGGAATTCATCGCCCGCCAAGCGCCAAACAGCCCCGCCAAAGCAAAGGCGGTGCTGAATTGGGTGCCGTTGATCAGGGCCAAACCTTCTTTGGCGCCCAGCACAACTGGGGTCAGACCGGCGCGATTTAAAGCCTCGGCGCCGGGCAGGGTTTCACCCTGATATTCAGCTTCTGCATGGCCCATCATCACGGCGGCCATATGGGCCAGCGGGGCCAGATCGCCCGATGCGCCAACAGACCCTTGCACGGGAATAATTGGCGTGACGCCTTTTTCCAGCATGGCTTCGATCAGGGCTATAATTTCCAGCCGCACACCCGATGCGCCCCGCCCAAGGCTGAGCAGTTTGAGCGCCATCATCAGGCGGGCATGGCCTGTGGAAATCGGGTCGCCCACGCCGCAACAATGGGACAGGATTAGATTGCGCTGCAAGGTGGCGGTGTCTTTGGATTCAATTTTGACGCTGGCCAGTTTGCCAAAACCCGTGTTCACGCCGTAAACCGCCTTGCTGCCATTGGCTGCGGCGGCGATGCGGGCCTGAGCCTCGATCATGGCGGGATGGCAGATGGGGTCGAGCTTTACGCCCGCTCCATCCCAAAACACAGTCGCCAGATCGTCTAGCGTGACAGAACCGGGAATAAGGGTCAGTGTGGTCATGCTAGGGCTCCGAAAATGCGGGTGTAAAGCGGATTGAAACCGATACGATAGGCCAGTTCGGCGGGATGTTTCACGTCCCAGACTGCCAGTTCGGCGCGCTGGCCTGCGGCTATGGTGCCCACATCGGTCAGACCCAGTGCACGGGCTGCGTTTTGGGTCACGCCGCGCAGGGATTCTTCGGGGGTCATGCGGAACAGGGTGCAGCCCATGTTCATGGTTAACAACAGGGAATTCAACGGCGAAGAGCCGGGGTTGATATCGGTGGCGAGTGCCATGGGAACATTGTGTTTGCGTAGGGCGGCAATCGGCGGGCTTTGGGTTTCGCGCAATGTATAAAACGCACCGGGCAGGATCACGGCAACGGTTCCAGCATCGGCCAGCGCTTTAACGCCGTCCTCGTCCAGATATTCAATGTGATCGGCAGACAGTGCGCCATAGTGTGCCGCCAGTTTTGCGCCGCCCAGATTTGACAGTTGTTCGGCGTGCAATTTGACGGGTAGGCCAAGGTCTTTGGCCACATCAAACACGCGGGCGATTTGGGTGGGGGAAAAGGCGATGCCTTCGCAAAATCCGTCAACGGCATCCACCAGACCCTCGGCGTGGGCCGCGCGCAGGGCAGGAATGCAAATGTCGTCAATATAGGCGTCGTCACGGTCTTTGTATTCGGCAGGGGTGGCATGTGCGCCCAGAAAACTGGTCAAAACGCGGATCGGGCGGTGTTTGCCAATGGCACGGGCCACGCGCAGCATTCTAAGTTCGGTGTCTACGTCCAGCCCGTAGCCGGATTTGATTTCGATTGTGGTGACGCCTTCTGCGATCAGAACATCAACGCGGCGCAGGGCGTCTGTCAGAAGTTCGGATTCACTGGCGGCGCGGGTGGCCGAAACAGTAGAGACAATCCCCCCACCCGCCCGCGCGACTTCTTCATACGAAGCTCCGTTCAGGCGCATTTCAAATTCAACAGCGCGATCGCCGCCGTGCACGATATGGGTGTGGCAGTCGATTAATGCAGGCGTAACCAGCCGCCCGTTCAAAGAAGTAACATCATAATCCTGATAGGCGGCGGGTAGGTCGGCGCGGGGGCCAATCCAGTGGATTTTCCCGTCCTTCAGGGCAATCGCGGCGTCTTTTATCATGCCATAGGCTGTGTCCGAGCTGACCATCGTCGCGGCGTGCAAATTGGTCAGCAATTGTGTCGTATTGGCCATTTGGCGGTGCCTCCTACAAGAATCTCTCTTTGTCGTATAAATTTTTGCGCTTTATGTCTATACATAAAATATGAGGACGCTCGGGCGCAATTGTTCTGCTGGTTCGATCACAGGCGGTTTATTCAGATGGCAGGGTCAAAGAGATACACAGCGCGATGCTTTCAGACGTGAGCGAGATTTCCACAGCTTCCTTCGTAGAAATCGCCGTATCTCCGGATCTGAGTTGCCCGCTGGCTGCCAGATCAATCTGGCCTGTGATGCAATGGACCACGACAGTCTGATCTGCCGCACCAATGGATTTTTGGGCCGACCCGTGCAGGGTTTCTGCCGTGCCATTCACATGTGCTGTGGCATACATCAGGTTGAAATCCCTTATAGAACCGTTGGTTAGGCTGGCCGTAATCGGGGTTGCACCGTCAAAAGTGACAGGTTGTGCGTAATCTGCTGGCGCATCAGACTCGGGGCTGTGCAGAACCATGCCGCTGCCCCGTATCACCGTTAAAACCCGCGTAAGACCCGCAAAGGCGGAAAACGGCCCGTCTTGATCCACATCCGCCATGCTCAACCGCCACAACAGGGTTTCCCCGTTATAGTGCGCCGCTATGTCCCGTGTGATGCCACCGCCGTTCTTCCACGGTTTTTCCACCAAATCCGCTTGTCTGATAATCTGCATCTTTGCCCTGCTGTGTTTAATCCGTTTGCAATATTATGTCTGGACTTAACGTAAATAGACACAGTTATTTTCACCCCCTGACGGGATTTCGCCAAAACGCGCAGGGCTGGAATATTTCGCGTTGTAGTGCGTGCAAACTTCGGGATAGAAAGCGACAATCCTTGCTGGAAAGGCGACATCCCCGTGAAAATGCGCGACACATTCATTAAGCCGATGCACCCAGAGGGTCGCAAGTTCGTTGCAATCTTTGCTGCGATAACGGTTGGGCTATTCCTTATTCATTCGGTTCTGGGCTGGATCGGGGTCGGGCTGACGGTCTGGTGCTATTACTTTTTTCGCGATCCCAAACGGGTCACCCCAATACGCGAAGGGTTGATCGTCAGCCCTGCCGACGGGGTTGTGTCCTTGATCGAAAAAGCCGTCCCACCCGCTGAACTCGGCATGGCCGATCACGCGCTAACCCGCGTCAGTGTGTTCATGAGTGTGTTTAACTGCCACGTGAACCGCGCCCCGATTGGCGGTAAAATCACGGCGATTGCCTATCGCCCCGGCAAGTTTTTCAACGCCTCGCTGGATAAGGCCAGTTCGGATAATGAACGCAACAGCCTGTGCATCGAAATGGCCGATGGCCGTCAGTTGGCAGTGGTGCAGATTGCCGGTCTTGTGGCGCGGCGGATTGTGTGTTTTTCCAAAGTGGGTGATGGGATTCAAACAGGCGCGCGCTTTGGTCTGATCCGGTTTGGCTCTCGGCTGGATGTGTATCTGCCGGACGGCGTGGACCCGATGGTTTGTCTTGGGCAAAACATGGTGGCCGGTGAAACCGTACTGGCCGACCTGACCACAACCGAGCCGACCCGACTGGGACGAACGGATTAATCCATGCCGCTGCCCACTGTTGATACAAAGTCGGACATCAGTGTTATCCATCTGTTGCCGAATGTTCTGACGATCTGTGCGATTTGTGCCGGTCTGACAGCGATCCGCTTTGGCTATCAGGGGGATTTTGAAACTGCGGTGCGGCTGATCCTGCTGGCTTGTGTGTTGGATGGTATCGACGGGCGACTGGCGCGGATGTTGGGGTGTGACAGTCCTGTGGGGGCGGAGCTGGATTCCCTTGCGGATTTCCTGAACTTCGGGGTCGCGCCGGTTCTGATCCTGCACCATTGGGCGTTGCAGGACTTTCGCAGCGCAGGGTGGATTGCGGTGCTGTGTTATACCATCTGCTGCGTGTTGCGGCTGGCGCGGTTTAACGTGAACAGCCGTTTGGACAAGACAGACAAGCCCGCCTCTGACAGCGGCTATTTCATTGGCGTTCCCTCCCCTGCGGGCGCGGTGCTGGTAATGCTGCCGATGTTTGTGTCTTTCCTGTTTTCAGACCTGCCGATTGCCCCCCCTGCGGTGATTGCCACTTATATTGGTGTGATTGGGTTGTTGATGATCAGTCGGCTTCCTACCTACTCTTTCAAGAACGTTTCGATTGCCCGCAAATACGCGACATACCTACTACTCGGGGCGGTTCTTATGGCAGCGGCTTTGCTGACGTATCTTTGGGCAACGCTTGTGTTGTTCTCGCTGGTTTACCTTGTTGGGCTGGCGCGGGCATTCCAACTGGATCGTAAATCAAGAAAAACTGAAGGATGAAAAGATGGAAATAGAGGCGGTTAAAACCTCTTATGCGCGGTGGGCCCCTGTCTATGACAAGACCTTTGGCGCGATTACCAATGTCGGGCGACGGGCTGCGGTAGAGTACATCAATCAGCAATCCGGCAATCATGTGCTGGAAGTCGGCGTTGGCACGGGTTTGGCCCTGCCATACTATCGGGACGATTTGGAAGTGACCGGCATTGATTTCAGCAAGGAAATGCTGGGCAAAGCGCGGACAAAAGTCGCAAAAATGGGCCTGCATCACGTCAAAGACCTGCGCCAGATGGATGCGCGGGATCTGGATTTCCCGGACAATTGTTTTGATACGGTCACAGCGATGCATATCGTGTCTGTCGTGCCTGAACCCGAGCGGGTGGTGGCTGAAATGGCGCGGGTCTGCAAGCCGGGGGGGAAAGTTGTTATCACCAACCACTTCGCACGGGAATCCGGTGCCCTGGCCATGATCGAACGCATGTCTGCCCCTTTTGCCAACCTGTTGGGATGGCACTCGGATTTTGAAATGAGCAAGGTTCTGGGCGCACCCGATCTGGCGATCGTGGAAAAACGCGCCTTGCCACCGATTAAAATGATGACCTTTCTGGCCTTGCAAAAAGTAATCAACAACTGATCCCCGTGCCTAATGTCGTGTCAGCCAAACACAGGCGCGACACGCGGGCGCATCCCGAAGGCGTGGGATTGGCGGTATGGGGAACCATGGCTCGTCGTTTGACATATTACCTTTTGGTATCCTGCGCTGCAGTGATGATCGCTTTGGCGAGCATTACATCTGCGAGCCTGATGTCCCCCGAACGAGGGGAAAGTGAAAAGCTGATAGCAGCTTTGGCCTTTGGCCTGTCAGCCGAGGATATTTGCGGCGAGGATGGCGAGCCGCATATTCACGACTGCCCCTACTGTCGTTTGTTGTCCGATACCCCGACCATCCATCCGGTTCAGACCGCATCCCTTTTGCTGCCCCATGACGGATGGCAACGGCTTGCCGATCTGACCAGACGCGCCCAGTCTCGCAATCTCTATCACGCAGCACGCGCGCCCCCGGCGCAGGCTTGAACCTGACCCTTTAAAGGGTTTGCAGATTTAAGCAGCGGTCCAGAACAGGGCCGCAAAGTGACATGCGCAGGTCGTGGTGCGCCCACATGCGTGATCCTTCGGAGATACCTTATGTATAAATCAATTCTTGTGTCTTGCGTGATGGCCGCCCTTGCCGGTTCCGCATTCGCCCATGCCTCGCTTGAACAAAAAGAGGCCAAGGCAGGCGCCACAACCAAGATTACCCTGCGCGTGCCACATGGCTGTGACGGCGCAGCAACAGACACGGTACGCATCAGCCTGCCAGACGGGTTTTATGCGGCCAAACCCATGCCCAAAGCGGGCTGGACCTTGGAAACTAAAACAGGGGCCTACGCCAAACCCTATGATAATCACGGAACAGAAATGACCGAGGGGCTGCGCGAGGTTGTCTGGACTGGCGGTCATCTTGCAGATGCGTGGTACGACGAATTCACCGTGCGCGGTGTTGTTGGTGGCGATGTCGAACCGGGCAGCGTTTTATATTTTCCATCCGTTCAGAATTGCGAAACCGGAATGGTGGACTGGACGGATACGTCCGGATCCCACGATGTTCCAAACCCCGCGCCAAGTCTGAAAATTGTGGCTGGGGACGCGGGTCACGGGCATAGCGGTGGTCACGGCCAAGGTCATGACAGCACCCATGATATGGCCGCGCCTGCACCGATCACTAGCGGAGACATCACCATCACCAATCCGTTTTCACGGGCGACCCTGCCAAATGCGCCTGTAGGGGGCGGGTTTATGACGATTACCAACACAGGTTCTACAGATGATCGCCTGATCGCCGTGGAAACCCCGGTTGCGATGAAATCGGAAATCCATGAAATGAGCATGACCGATCAAGTCATGAAAATGCGCGAATTGACCGAGGGTCTGGTGATCCCAGCGGGTGAAACCGTTAACCTGAAACCCGGTGGATTCCACTTGATGTTCATGAAGCTGCAAGAGCCTTTGATCAAAGGGGAGACCCTTCACGTGACTCTGACTTTTGAAAAAGCAGGTTCAATTGATGTGCCTCTGTCTATCGGCGCGCCCAATGCAAAAGCGGCAGATGCGCCGATGAACCACGACTCTCATTAGTCAGGAAAATAACATGAACTTCAAACGCAAACACATTGTTATTGGTGGTCTTTGGCTTGTCGCACTGCTGGCCGTTGGCGGCTATGTCTGGGCGCGTCTAGCCACGCCTGCCTATCAAAACGTGTTGGTCGATATGATCGGCCCCGGGGATTATAAACTGACCACCACCGACGGTGCACCTTTTACCGAAGACACTTTAAAGGGCACGCCTTCGGCAGTGTTTTTCGGCTTTACCCATTGTCCCGAAGTGTGCCCCACAAGTCTTGGGGATATTGCGACATGGCAAGAAGAATTGGGCGAAGATAATCATCTGCGGGTGTTCTTTGTGACCGTTGATCCAGAGCGGGATACGGTCGATCAGCTGCGCGATTACGTGTCTTGGGTGCCTGATACCGTGGGGGTGTCCGGTTCACCCGAGGAAATTGCCAAAGCGATCAAGGCCTTCAAAATTTACGCGCGCAAAGTGTCGCTAGAGGATGGAGATTACACCATGGACCATTCCGCGAATGTGCTGTTGTTTGATGCGGACGGGCGGTTTTTTGAGCCTGTCGGCTATCAAGAAGCCTATGACCGTGCGCTGGCCAAAATCCGCCGCATGCAACGGGGCTGATTGCGGCTGTCGGGCGGGATCCTCGTCTGATTGCTGACACATAACTGATGCCAAGTGTGCGCAGATTTTTAATGGCCCTTTGGCCTCGAAAAAATCAGAGCAGCGGGGAAACCTTAGCTGCTCTGAAGCAGCATCTCTGTGCGGCCATGTTGGTGCCGTTCCTTTTGATGTCTGCGTTTTCTGCGGGCACCATGCCTGTTGTGTCCGACAACGGCACGCTGCGGATTGTGATTTGTACTGGCTCCGGCCCGCTGGAAATGCAGGTTGGGCCGGACGGCAGTTTTATCCCCGCAGATCCAACGGGACACACACCCCAACAGGATGTATCCTGTGCTTGGGCTTTTCACGCCCATCAGGCAATCGTCATTGCTGCACCGCTTGTTTTGGCGCTGCCAGTAACGCAGTCAATTGAACCATTTTCTAACCTTATTACAAAGGCAGCTTACACCCGTCATTTTCCCGTCCCTTTTGCCCGCGGCCCCCCTGTGCCTGTCTGAAACCTTCCCCAAACACTGACCCGAGGCTACGTGATTTCACGGTGGCCCGACCATTTATGGAACACAGACAATGACACAAACCACCCCTATTACCCCGCCGTCGAGCGGGCTTTACCGCGCGGTCTGGCGCTGGCATTTTTACGCTGGCCTGATCGTTTTGCCGTTTATCATCCTGCTTGCCGTGACGGGCGGGATTTATCTGTTCAAGGATGAAATCAACACCAAGGCCTATGCCAGTTTGCGCGTGGTTGAACCGCTGCAAACGGGTTTTGCCGCGCCCTCCCATATTACCGCAAATGCGCTGGACTATCACAACGGCACCTTGAAAGCCTATATGCCCGCTGCCGCCCCGGATCGCGCCGCCGAGGTGAAAATTCTGGGTGAGGATGGCCTGAAAGATACGATTTTTGTGAACCCATACACGGCCGAAGTGCTGGGCAGTCAATGGGATAGTGGACCCTCGGGCAGCCCTGTCATGTGGCTGGTGCGCAAGCTGCATTCACTGGAATATATCGGCTGGATTGGCAATCGTATCATCGAAGCTGTCGCGGGCTGGATGGTTCTGTTGGTGGCGACGGGTGTCTATCTGTGGTGGCCGCGCGGCAAAAAGCTTGGTGTGATGAAGGTGAAAGCGTCCAAGGGCCGCCCGTGGTGGCGCGATGTTCATGCGGTGACGGGCATTTACACTGCTGGTTTCATTGTGTTTCTAGCGATGACGGGGCTACCGTGGTCTGGTGTCTGGGGCAAACAATTCTATGATTTATCCTATAAAACAGGCCTTGGTATGCCCGACGGGTATTGGTCGTCTTACCCTGTGTCCACTGTTCCGACAGGCGAAGTTTTGGACCGTACGCCGTGGATTTTGGAACACCAACCCATGCCCCAATCGGGCGCCGCGTCAGGGATTCCTGCGGGGTTGGATCAGGTTGTGCAGACAGTGGAAAATCTGGGCGTGGCGGCGGGCTATGCGCTGAACATGCCAAGCGGGCCAACGGGTGTTTTCACGGCTTCGGTCTATCCGGACGATATTTCACAAGAACGGGTGGTGCATCTGGATCAATACACTGGCGAAGTGCTGTTTGATATGGGGCTGTCTGATCTGGGCACACTCGGCTGGATGGCCGAATGGGGTGTCAGTATTCACATGGGGCAGGCATTTGGACTGGTGAACCAGATCGTCCTGTTGTTGGCCTGTGCAGCAATGGTTTTGATGGCTGTTTCCGCTGCTGTGATGTGGTGGAAGCGCAGACCGTCTGGACGTATTGGTGCGCCGGAATATCCACAACACTTACGCATTCCGCGCACGGTTTTTGCTATGGCGATTGTGGCGGGTATCCTGTTCCCGCTGGTGGGGCTGTCCATGCTGGTCTTTGCAGTGATCGAACTTGGGCTTTATCTGATGGCCAGACCGAAACACGCTTAAGGTACGTAGGAACGCTCGGGCAGGTTTTTGACTTGCCCGAGCAGTTTTATTTCTGTGCGGCCCCAGCCACATAGGTCTGCACAATGGCGCGGTCATCGCCCAACATTTGCAGTAAGAACAACTCATCTGCCAGCGTTTCAACCCGCTCCATTCGCAGGGACATGGCAGGGGTCGCGCGGGCGTTCAATACAACCACATCAGCCTCGGTTCCCACATCAAGCGTGCCGATTTTATCCGCCAGACCCAATACGTCTGCATTGCCCCGCGTGATCCAGTCAAAGGCGCGCAGCGCATGCAGGCTTTGGTTTTGCAGTTGCAGGACTTTGTACCCCTCGTTCAGGGTTTGCAGCATGGAATAGCTGGTGCCCGCACCGATATCGCTGGCAATACCATTGGTAATTCCGGCGTCGCGCAAGCGGGCGTCATTGAATAACCCACTGCCCAAAAACAGGTTCGATGTGGGACAAAACACCGGATGCGCCCCCGTGCTGGCAAGGCTGGCGACCTCTCGGTCGTTCAGGTGAATAGCGTGGCCGAGCAGCATTTTATCACTCAGCAAACCATAGCTTTCATAAATATCCAAATAGTCTTTTGCGCTTGGGTAAAGCGCAGTCGCAAAGGCAATTTCATCGCGGTTTTCAGACAGATGGGTCTGTATGTGACAGTCGCTGTGTTCCTGCGCCAGAACGCCCGTCATTTCCATTTGCGCGGGGCTAGAAGTAATCGCAAAGCGCGGGGAAATAACATAGCCTGCGCGCCCGACCCCATGCCATTTTTCGATCAAGTCTTTGGTGTCATCATACCCCGATTGCGCGGTGTCTTGCAGGGTATCGGGTGCATTGCGATCCATCATCACTTTGCCACCAATCATCCGCATGTTGCGGGTTTTGGCGGCGGTGAAATAGGCCTCAACCGATGGGGAATGGACCGAGCAAAAGGCCACAGCCGTGGTGGTGCCGTGATCGGTCAGCAGGGTCAAAAACCTGTCCGCCATCGGGTTTGCATGGGCAGGGTCTGAAAACCGCGCTTCTTCGGGGAAAACATAACCGTTCAGCCAGTCAAGCAGCTGGCTGCCCCAAGAGGCAATCACCTGCACTTGGGGGAAGTGCACATGGGTGTCGATGAAGCCAGCGGTGATCAGATGGGGGCGGTGATCGATGATCTGCGCAGCGCCTGCTTTTGCCTTTACGCTGTCAAAATTCCCCGCAGCGATGATCTTGCCGTCGCGCATCAACAGGGCGCCGTCTTCCTCATAAGTATAGGCTGCCGTGTCATCCACCCCTTCTGGGGATTTGTGAAATGTCAGGGTGCGGCCGCGCAGAAGTGTATCGCTCATGGACTGTCTCTTTACTGATTGGGTCGGGCAGGGCATTGCATCCCCGCCCGGGATTTGGTTATTCGGCAGGCATTTGTGTATCCAGCAGATCAGGTTCATCCGGAACAATAACGCGAGAGGTGAGATCCTCTTTCGAGGCAATCTTCGGATAGACCAGCAGGAACACGCCGGTGATCAGATAACCGATGGTGATGCTGTCCAACTGGGGCATCTGCAAAGCGGGGGCATGGATGATCCCGACAGATGACATCACCGTTGCCGCCAGCGCAAAACCCGCAGCGTTGCGAAACTTGCCGTCGATCACGCCTGCAAAGATCGCGCCCCAGACCAGCCCTGTGATAATCGCGCCTTGGGCCAATGCCAAATGCCCCTCGTAATGGGCGCCTTCTTGCAACAGGGCGGCAGTCAATGCGGGATCGCCAAGCTGGGGCAGGCCCTCAACCCCTGAGCTGCGCAGCGCGTTGGTCAAAGATCCCCATTTTGTGACCAGAAAGTTCGACACATGGGGCATGATCGCGATGGCCACAGCCCCCATATGGGCGGGTTTCACCGAATAGGCGGTGTTGGTGATCAGGCTGACAGACACAAACACCAAAACAGGGGCGGCAGCGGCAATCGGGATCAAGCCATTGATACAGGCCAGCAGCCCGAAAAAGGCAGCGCAGGCAATGACAACACCGACGCCAATGATGTAGCCCGCATGGGCCTCCATCTGTTTATAGGCGGGGTGGCCGATGTAAACCGTTGTGGGGAAAGGCGACCCGAACACAGCCCCGATCATGGTGCCAAGCCCGTCCGTCACCTGACAAAATCCGACCGGATAGGCGTCGCCAGCGGCTTCGGCACTTTCGACGTTGTTCATGGTTTCGATGAAGTTGTAGATTTGCACAGGCACCAGAACCAGAAACAATTCCGGATTTGCAAACAGATACTTAATCCCTGCAATCATATCGCCCACATAGGGCAGGGGCGGATAAAACCCGATCCCGTCCACCTGCAAAGAGGATTGCCCCATCAGTAAAGCCGCCACCGTGCCGATCCCTATGGCCAACAGGCCTGCGGGGATGTTGAACGGCAGGCGAAACCGCCCGATCAGACCCCAAAGGATAATCGCCAGTGACGCAAAACCGATCACTGGGTTTTCAAAAATCTGTGCCAACGGGACGGAACCGATAAAAACTAGCGCAATGCCACAGAGCGTGCCCAGCATACCCGCGCGCGGTGTGACACGTTTTAAAAACGGCCCGATAATCGCGCCAAATGCAGCAACGATGCCGCCCATAAACCCCGCACCGATGCCGACTTGCCAGGCTAGAACCGCATCTTGGGTGACCCAATAGATCGGGCCAATCACACCGAACAAATAAACAAACATAACAGGTGTCGAAATACCGTAAGGCAGGGCAGTGACGTTTCGCCCCGTGCGGTTTGCCGTCCATTTTGCCATCAATGTATAGACCAGAACGCCTGCAAGAATGGCGATTGCAGCACCTGGAACAATACGGCCATAGACGATTTCGGCAGGCATCTGAAAGACGAACTGACAGACTGCCGAAAGCACCATCAGATTGACGAGATTATCGGTAAACAGTGCCCAGAACGCACTGTAATCGCTGCGTGCGAACAGCCTGTAACTATACTTTGGTTGAGCCATTTTTGGGTTCCTCCCCGAATAAATTGCCCCGATTCCCCGCCAAATCCTCCCACGGTGCGGCGATCAGGGTATTGGATGTTAGACGTGTTTTAGCTGCCACCCATGAACTGAACGTCTGGGCATGGGGGCATCGTCGTTTCCTTTCGACGTTGGTTCACAGACTGTCTTGCCTGAAAAACCGTTTCGAAAATACACGGCTGGATGGTAAGCTTTTTCAACGTTTCATTGATAATCGGAAGGTCTGAGTCTGGTACACAATGGCGCGTTACAACGAAAAGGGTTCAGGAAATGCCATATTTGGAAAGTTTGCGGGTCTTTGTGCGGGTTGTGGAACTGGGCAGTATCACGGCAGGCGGGCGTGATTTGCGTCTGACCCCTGCGGTGGCAAGCAATCGGATCAAGGAATTGGAAACCCGTCTTTCTGTGCGTCTTTTTAACCGGACCACGCGCAAACTCTCGCCCACTGATGCGGGGATCAGTTTTTATGACCATGCCCGTTTGGTGATCGAAAACCTGGAAAACGCAGAGTCGGTCATTGCAGGGTTTGCGGGCAACCCACGGGGGACCATCCATGTGACTGCCCCCCTTGGTATGGGTAAACGGATTGTTGCCCCTTTGGTGCCTGAATTTGTAGATCTCTACCCTGAAATTTCAGTGCGCTTGCGCTTGTCAGATCGCAAGGTGGATATCCTAGAGGATGGTCTGGACGTGGCGTTTTTTGTGGGCCGTCCGCCAGATTCAACGCTTAAACTGCGCAAGATCATTGATTGCCCAAGGGTTTTATGCGCTGCTCCGTCCTATCTTCAAAAACATGGCACACCCCGAACGCCAGCCGATTTGACTAAAGCCGATCACAATTGTCTATTGCTGCGCTATCCAAGGTCGCCTGAGTATTTCTGGACCTTGGACACGCCCGACGGGCCGCAAAAATGCGAGGTTTCGGGCAAGTATGATTCAGATGACGGGGATGTTTTGACAGGCTGGGCCTTGGACGGGCGGGGGATAGTTAACAAACCGCGCTTTGACGTGGAGTCCCATCTTGCGGCGGGCGGTTTGGTTGAAATTCTGCCCGACACACCGCCCGTGGCTGCGGTGATGGGTTGTCTTTATCCCCACCGTCGCTTGCAAGACCCAAAAGTGCGCAGTTTTATTGATTTCATGATTGATGCCGCTCGCAAACAGCTTGGGTAGGATCAGACAGTTTTAATCTAATACTTTCAATATATTGGGTGTAATCGCTGCGTGGTTTTACCCCTTGGCAGGCGCGATAAAACTGATGGTGGTTTCCAGCCCTTGCCGCATGTGATCCTCTAGGTGGCCAAGCATGGCATCCAGATCATCGCCCCCCGCCAGTTTGATATAAAGATCATGAGACCGGCGCTTGGGGCCTTTGCGGGCATGGGCCTGTTGGTGCATGGCAAAGTAAAATTGCAGGTTCGGTTTCAGACGATTCCAGCTTTGTAGTAACAACTGATGCCCCGACAATTCATAACACCAACTGTGAAGGTGCAACTCGTCCTCGATCGGCCCCAAGGCATCGGTTGCGGCTTCGATCGTTTTGATCAATCGGGTGTTTCGCTCGGATAGATCCTGCAAGGCAGCGGGGGTGCGTTTGGCCCATGCTTCCTGAAAGGCGAATTTTTCAAGCATGGTGCGCAGGGAATAGATTTCTTCCAGATCCTTGCGGGTGATTTCCCGCACAAACAAGCCTTTATAGGGTTTTGATACCAGCAGGCCGATGTCCACCACTTCGCGGATCGCTTCGCGCAAGGGGCCGCGGCTGATGCCAAGGGCGGCGGCCAGTTCGGTCTCGGTCAGGCGGGTGCCTGCGGGCAATTCCCCTGTCACAATCAGGCGGCGCAACTGGTCAACCGTGCGACCGCGCAAAGTGGTGTCTGTCAGAGGCTTGAGCGCGCTGAGTTCTGTCACCCTTTTTGCCCTGCGACAGAGGTGCGGATCAGCTCTTTGTACAGCTTTTGAATGCGCGCCATGACGGGTCTATCTCCGGTGCCAATCGGCTTGCCGTCGATTTCCGCCACGGGGGTTTGGGCGCCAAAAGTTCCAGTCAAAAATGCCTCATCCGCGCTATAGGCTTCGTAAAGCGAATAGTTACGTTCAAAAACGGGAATATCATTGGCGCGGCACAGATCAATCACCTTTTGACGGGTGACGCCGTTCATACAATAATCCCCTGTTGATGTCCAAACCGCACCGTTGCGCACGATGAAAAAGTTGCAGGCGTTGGTGGTGTTCACAAATCCATGGGGGTCCAGCATCAGACCTTCATCCGCGCCAGCCTGTTCTGCTTGCAGGCAGGCAATCACGCAGTTCAGTTTGGAATGGCTGTTGTATTTTGCGTCCTGACTCATCGGCAATCCGCGCACTTGGGGCACGGTGGCCAGACGGATGCCGCTGGCGTGCAGGCTGTCTACGGGTTTGGAATGTTCCATGATGATCACCAGCGTCGGACCCGACCGGCTGAGCGAGGGGTGCTGGAACGGTTTCACTTTCACACCGCGCGTCAGCATCAGGCGGCAGTGCACATCAGTGGTCATGTTGTTGGCGGCCGCCGTGCGGGTCAGCGCGTCCAGAATCCCCGCGCGGTCCATACCCACATCCAGCGAAACCGCCTTACAAGACCCGAAAAACCGGTCCATATGTTCGTCAAAAAACGACCAGACCCCGTCATACAGCCGCATGCCTTCCCACATGCCGTCCCCCAGCATAAAGCCGCTGTCATAGACTGAAACCTTGGCGTCATCCCGATGGACAATTTCGCCGTTCACATAAATCTTAATGTCGCGGTTTCGGATATCTTCGTCTGAATCATGAGTGGTGTGGCTGGCGGCGGGGGCTTGGGTCTTCATGGTCATCTCAATCTATTTGGGGTTCTGGAAGGCGGAATGTACCATGTCCGCGCAAGAAGTTTTTGGTGCCGTCCTGTTGGGGATAGGTCAGCACTTCGGCGGGGGTGCCTTGTTCAAGGATGCGCCCTTCCGACAGGAACAGGACTTTATCCGCCACGGTATAGGCAAAACCGAGTTCATGGGTGACGATCAGCATGGTCATACCCTCTTCGGCTAATTCTTTCATGGTTTCAAGCACTTCTCCAACCAGTTCAGGGTCGAGCGCCGAAGTCGCCTCGTCAAACAGCATGATGTCGGGTTCCATGGCCAAGGCCCGTGCAATGGCGACCCGTTGTTGCTGGCCCCCTGACAGCTGCGCAGGATAGGCATCGGCTTTCCAGCCAAGTCCCACCTTATCCAGATAGGTTTTTCCGCGCCGCTCACATTCGGCCTTGTGGCATTTCAGAACCGTGCGCGGCCCTTCCATCACGTTTTCCAGCACCGTCATATGGGGGAACAGGTTGAAATGCTGGAACACCATTCCGACCTTGGCACGCAGCTTGGTCAGATCCCGTTCGGCATAGTCCATCCGCCCGTTTGTGTCGGTTCCGACCAGCTTGCCGTCCAGAAATATCTGTCCGCCCGTGGGCACTTCCATGAAATTCACGCAGCGCAGCATGGTGGATTTGCCCGAGCCGGACGCCCCGAGCACCACAATGGTCTGGCCCTTTTCAACTGTCAGGTCGATGCCCTTCAGGACATCCAGATCGCCAAAGGATTTTTGTAGGTTTTCAATGCGCAGAACCTGGTTCATCGGTTATCTCCCTGCAGAGCTGTTGGTTTCGAAACGTCGAACCAGAATGGTGAATGGAAACAGCACGGCAAAGAAGATCAGCGCAACTGTTGTGTACATTTCAATGGGATTGAAATCTATGGTTGAAACCACTTTTGCCTGATACATCAGTTCCCCGTAAGCAATGACCGAGGCCAGCGAGGTCATTTTAAACAGCTCAACCGCGCGGTTCATAAAGGCAGGCAACATGCGGCGCACCACTTGGGGCAGGATCACGCGGCGCATCTGTTCGTTGTAGGACATGCCCAAGGCCTTGCCCGCTTCCCATTGGCCTTTGGAAATGGATTGCAACCCGCCGCGATAGATTTCTGACGAAAACGCGATGGTGTTCAGGGTCAGCCCCAAGGATGCCGCGGTGAAGGCGTCGATCCGAAAGGGCGAAATGATCGGGAAGGCAAAGAAGAACCACATGATCTGTACCAACACGGGGGTGTTGCGAAAGATTTCGACAAAGACGGTGGCGGGGTAGTAAAGCCACGGCTTTCCCGAAAAACGTGCGGCCCCGACAAACAGGCCGAAAAATAACCCCAGCACCAGACAGACACTGCCCAGAACCAGCGTGTTTTGCAGACCGATCCACAGAAGTTGTTTGTTCGCAAATACGCTTGAGAAATCCCATTGATAGCCCATGCTTCCCCCTAATTCACAAGTGTTTCGCCGCTGCGGGCGAGGCGTTTTTCAAGGCGCCGCACCGCAAGCGAACAGGCGAAGATAACGGTGAAATACATAGCGGCGGCTACGCTGAACACCTCGATGGTGCGATAGGTGGATTGGGCGATGTTATTGGCCTGATACAGCAGGTCGGCATAAGAAATCGTGCTGACCAGCGTGGTGGTTTTCATCAGTTCGATGGCCCGTTCCAGAAAGGCGGGGATCATGCGGGTGACGGCTTGGGGCAGGATGATCCGGCGCAGCGTGGCGTTGCGGTTCATGCCAATGGCCTTTGACGCCTCCCATTGGCCTTTATCAATGGATTGGATACCGCCGCGAAAGACTTCGGCGAAAAAGGCAGAGCTTTGCAGTGAAAAGGTCAGCACCGAGGCGCGGAACGGGTCTATTTCAACGCCGATCAGGATTGGCAGGGCGAAGAAAAACCAGAATAATTGTGCGATCGGGGGGGTGGTGCGCAGGAATTCAATCACAAATCCCACAGGCAGGCGGATCGGCCAACTGCCGTAAAGCCGCGCCAAGGCCAGCATTAACCCCAGTGGCACGCCAAACAGCAACGACAATCCCGTGACTTTCAGCGTATTGACCAGCCCCAATAGCAGCAGATCGAAATCGCGAAAGACGATGCCGAAATCCCATTCATAGCCCATAGCGTAATCCTTTTCTTAGGACCCGAAGCAAGGGAAAACCCCTGCTTCGGGAAAGGCAGTGTTCACCATTCTTCGCGGCGAATGGCCGGAACGCTGTCAGGGTCTACTCCGAATTCGGTCAGGAATTCTTCGTACCAAACCTGTGTTTGACCGGTTTCATAGTAATAGGAAATCGCGGTGTTTACCCAATCGCGGAAACGGGTGTCGGACTCTCGCCGCACACCGGCAGATGACGCAGACTGGCGCAAAGGGGCGGGCAGAACGATCTGGCCCCGACCGATTTTCTTGCGCATGGCAATCAGGGGCGGGTGGAACAGGGACACGGCATTCACACGTTTGGACTGGAAGGCCGCAACAGATTCACCATTGGACGGAAAGCGCAGGATTTCTGCGTTGGTCAGGCGGGCCGAAACATAGCGATCCATGGTGGTGCCTTGTGTGACGGCAATTTTCAGATCGGGTTTGTCCAGATCGTCCCATGTTTTGATGTTCAACTCGTCGTCAGCCAGAACCGCCAATGCGTAATACAGCAAAGGCTGGGCTGGGAAATCAATGGCCATGGCGCGGGCAGGGGTGGCGTCCAGCACGAACATAATGTCGATTTGATTGGCTTGCAGGGCGGAAACGGCGGTGCCCCAGGTGACCTCAACCGGTTCCAGTTCTACGCCCAAAGTTTCAGCCATCGCCGCCCCGATAGAAGTGCCAAGGCCGCTCCAGGAATTGGTGGCGGGGTTTTTGAAAAACCATGGCGGGGCTTGTGTGACGCCGATGCGCAGGGTGCCGCGCTCTTGGATGGCGTCCCAGGTGGATGTGTCTTGTGCGGTTGAGGGTGTGGTGATGGCGAACAATGTGGATAAGACCACCAGCAAAGCCACCAGCTTGGTTTGAAGGGTTCGAATCATTTTTCTCTCCTGTTGTGGATGCAGTAAATTGAGGTGGAACTTGTAGGATTGTCAACAATCTTACAAGTATGCTCATTTTATAAAAACCAGCCAAAAACCCATGGCCCTCGGCGCTGGTTTTCCCCTAGTCTGCCCCCATGAGCGAACACACGGCCCAAGGCGGGCATCACGACGCAGGATTTGCCCGCTACCGTTGGGCCATGCTAGGCGGCATCTGGCTGATCTATTACAGCTTTGGCGTGGTTGCGGGGTCTATGGCGCCTTTGGTTAGTCGGATTTCGCAAGATTTGGCCATAGATTTCGCCACCATGGGCGCGATCATGGGGGCTTGGCCGTTGATGTATATCTTCGCGGCGATCCCCTGTGGAATCCTGCTGGACCGCCTTCAACCGCGTTTGGCTATGTTTATCGGGGGCGTGCTGATCGCGGTCTCGTGTCTGGGGCGGGCTTGGGCCTTTGATGGCACTGGTATGTTTATATCTGTGGCCCTGTTTGGGCTTGGCGGTCCGTTGATTTCCATCGGCGCGCCTAAACTGATAACCCTTTGGTTCGACGGCCCTAATCGCGGGCTTGCGATGGGGATTTATATCACGGGGCCTGCCCTTGGCACGGCCAGCGCGCTGGCGCTGACCAATGCGATTTTATTGCCTTGGGCGGGGGATGACTGGCGCTTGGTGATGCAAGCCTTTGCCGCGCTGACCCTGTTAACCGCACTGATATGGTTTCTGATCGCAAGCCATCCTTTAGCCAGTGACATCACATCCCGAACGGAGTCCGCAGCTGGGTTTACCCTGTCCAGCATACCCCAAATCCTGAAGCTTCCCGCAGTGCAGGCATTGCTGGCTATGGCGGTGTGTATTTTCTTTATCAACCACGGCCTGAACAACTGGCTACCCGAGGTTTTGCGCGCCAAAGGCTTCACCGCTGCGGATGCGGGGTTTTGGGCGTCGATGCCGACGATGGTGGGGATCGCCAGTTCGTTGATTGTCCCCCGCTTTGCAGTGCCCAGTCGTCGCTTGGCCGTCATGGCGTCGATTTTTGGTTCCGTTCTGATCGCGAGCCTTTTGCTGCAAGCCCAAAGCGGCGCAGTGCTGATTTTCGGGCTGGTTCTGCTGGGCATAGCGCGCGGATCCATGATGGCGTTGGCCATGCAGGCGTTGATGGAAACACCCGGCGTGCCGCGTGCGCAATTGGGGTTGGCAGGCGGCCTGTTTTTCGTTGCAGCAGAACTGGGTGGCGTTCTTGGGCCTGTCACGTTGGGTGTGTTTTTTGATCGCTACGCAGAGTTCTATCAAGCGCTACTGGTGCTTGCCGGGGTGGCTTTGATGCTGGTTTTATTGACGGTACTTCTGGCTAGAATAAACCGGAAAAACCGTTAAAAACTAGTGTATTGGCCTCACAAAGCCTTTTGCCGAAGCTGGTTTAATGACGTGTGTTTTTGGCCAGGTAGTTTTAACTACAATTTTTAAAGACCATCGTCGCATAGACTTATCCCATATCATTTCCGATAGCAGGGGCGACCCGTGCGCTACCGTGTAGCGCGAAAGGCGGCATCGCCTATGTCACCGAAGATCGCAAGGAATGGGGGATGAAAATTTCTACTTGGGATGCTGAACGTGGATCAGGGCAGGGCCGTAGCGAATAATCCCCTATTGGCCCGAAATTCTGAATCCGTCGGACCGCATACTTGTGTCGCGGCGGGGTCGGGTAGTAGAAGAATTGTTAATGGGTGAAACGACCGAAGAAAAACAATGTATGCAGCCGTGTACTGACGGCCGCCAAGACGGGAAAGACGAACATGAAAATTAAAGCAGCCGTACTAGAAGAAATCGGGCGCGATATGCCCTATGGGACAACCCAACCTTTGGTGGTGCAGGAAATTGATCTGGACGGCCCCCAGCACGGCGAGGTTCTGGTGCGTATTGTGGCGGCTGGTCTGTGTCATTCCGATCTGTCCACCATCAACGGCGACCGCCCCCGACCCGTGCCAATGGTTCTGGGTCATGAGGCCGCGGGCATCGTCGAAGAAGTTGGCGCGGGTGTCACCGATCTGGTGGCGGGGGATCATGTTGTCTGTGTTTTTGTGCCGGGCTGTGGCCATTGCGCCCCCTGCAAAAGCGGACGTCCGGCCCTGTGTGAACCAGGTGCAGCGTCAAACGGGGCGGGTACTTTGTTGGGCGGCGGTATTCGGCTAAGCCGCAACGGGTCGCCTGTTTTGCATCACTGTGGCGTGTCTTGTTTCGCTGAATATGCCACCATGTCGCGGTATTCGCTGGTGAAAATTGATAAGGAAACCCCGCTACATATTGCTGCTCTGATGGGGTGCGCGGTGCTAACAGGAACGGGGGCCGTGTTTAACGCTGGCGCTGTTGATCCTGCCAGCACCACGGCGATTGTGGGTCTGGGCGGTGTGGGTCTGGCAGCTGTCATGGGCGCTGTGGCAACGGGTGCAGAAACCATTGTAGCCGTGGACCGGATACCCGAAAAACTGGCGCTGGCATTGGAATTGGGCGCGACCCATGCGGTGAATGCGGATGACGCGGATGCGCTGGAAAACATTCGTGAAACCACCAAAGGCGGCGTGGATTCCGCGCTTGATTTCACGGGCAGCGCGCGGGCTTTGGAATTCAGCTTTGGGATCACACGGCGCGGCGGCACTACGGTGACGGCAGGCCTTCCAAACCCTGCGGCCCGTTTGGATTTGCCCGCCGTGACTTTCACCGCCGAAGAACGCACATTGAAAGGCAGCTATCTCGGGTCTGGCGTCCCCTCACGGGATATTCCCAAATTTCTTGCGCTGCACAATCGGGGCAAACTTCCTGTGGAACGGCTGATGACCCATCGCCTGAATCTGGAAGACATCAACGAAGGTTTTGACAAACTGCATGACGGCACCGCCATCCGCCAGATTATCGACTTCAGCTAAAGCAGCATTCCAAGGTCATACTCGACCTTAGCATCGCGCTATCGGACCGAAACCTGTTTAGTGTTTCCTTTGGGGGGAAAGCTGGTCTTATCGGCATGCCAATTGTGCAAGAAAGACCTGTTGGAACCGGTTGATGTCGTTAAATGGACGGGGGCGTGAGGGCTAGTTTTTCGGGCCTAGCCATAGAACAAACCTATAGCTGCTATTGGAAGTTTGCTCTGCCTGTTCTGAGCAACCCAGCTTATAAACCGCCAAAGACCGCTCGGAAGGAAAGACAATGCCAGTGATTGAAACACATGATGAAATCCGCGAGGCGGTTGGCAAACTATGTCAAAAGTTCCCGGGCGAATACTGGCGCAAGCTGGATGAAGACCGCGCCTACCCAACGGAATTTGTCACGGCCCTGACCGAGGCTGGCTTTCTGTCTGCATTGATCCCCGAAGAATTCGGCGGCTCTGGCCTGCCCATGTCTGCCGCGGCGGTTATCCTTGAGGAGATTCACCGTCAGGGCTGTAATGCAGGGGCATGCCATGCCCAGATGTACACTATGGGAACCCTGCTGCGGCACGGATCAGACGCCCAAAAACAGACGTATTTGCCAAAAATCGCCGCCGGCTCCCTGCGATTGCAGGCCTTTGGGGTGACAGAACCCACCAGCGGCACAGACACCAGTGCCTTGCGCACAGTGGCGCGATTGGACGGGGAAAACTACATTGTGAACGGCCAGAAGATCTGGATTTCGCGCACGGAACATTCTGATTTGATGATCCTTTTGTGCCGCACCACACCCCAAGATCAAGTCGCCAAACGTACCCATGGGCTATCGGTTCTGATCGTGGATATGCGCGAGGCTATGGAAAACGGCATGACCATCCGCCCGATCCGCACCATGATGAATCACGCCACCACAGAGTTGTTTTTTGACGATGTGCCAGTGCCCGCTAAAAATCTGATCGGAGTGGAAGGCAAAGGTTTTAGCTATATCCTGTCCGGGATGAACGCCGAACGCATCTTGATCGCGGCGGAATGTATTGGCGATGCGAAATGGTTTATCGAAAAAGCTGCGACCTATGCTGGCGAACGCGTGGTGTTTGGCCGCCCGATCGGCCAGAACCAAGGCGTGCAATTCCCCATTGCCAAAGCCTATGCCCGTATGCGCGCAGCCGAGTTGATGCTTCACGAAGCTATCCGTCTGTATGAAGCTGGCGAAAACCCCGGTGCCGAGGCCAATATGGCAAAAATGTTAGCCGCAGAGGCCAGTTGGGAAGCCGCCGAAGCCTGTGTTCAAACCCACGGCGGCTTTGGTTTTGCCGAGGAATATGACGTAGAGCGCAAATTCCGCGAAACCCGTCTTTATCAAGTGGCCCCGATTTCCACCAATCTGATCCTGTCTTATCTTGCCGAACATGTGCTCGGTATGCCGCGCAGCTATTGAGCGGCGGAATGTTATGACGATCCCCAAGACCTCGCGGCCTTTGCGACTGGTCCCGTTTGCGCAAGTGAAGACATGCAGCGGACGACAACGGGTCAAGCCAGCTTTGGCAAGCGGTTGCGGGGCTTGCCAAAGCAGAGGATCTTCGCGGGTTGTCGGGGCTGTTGGCAGGATAAACCGGTGTCGGGCGTTTCTGCCTTGCCCTGCGGGTGGCCATAGGGATAACCTATTCCTATCGGGTCAAATCCTTGCGTCTAAACTGTGGGTTAGGCGGGCAATGGTTGGCCCACAGGGGGACTATGGACTCACGTCAACTTGGATATTTTCGCCAGATTATTGACAGCGGCTCGCTGACGGCAGCGGCGCGGCAATTGGGTATCGCCCAGCCTTCTTTGTCCCAACATGTACGTAATCTGGAACAGTTTCTAGCCACTGAACTGCTGCTTAGAACTGCGCGGGGTGTGGTGCCAACCGAGGCAGGGCGTGTGTTGTATGACTATGCGGTGCAGGTCACCGATTTAATGAAATCCGCCGAAGACGCAGTGCATAGTACAGGATCAAAACCCGTGGGACGGGTCAGTTTTGGTATGCCCGCATCAGTATCAATGGCGCTGTCGATCCCCTTGGCCGAAACCATTCGCCTTGAAATGCCGGACGTACAATTCTGCGCGGTAGAAGCGATGAGCGGCCATATCAAAGACCTGATCCGAACCCGTGAAATAGATTTGGCATTGCTCTATGACGTTGAAGAATTAGGGGAATGTACCTCGCAGTTGTTGCTGCGCGAGGATCTTTGGTTCTATGCTGCTGCGGACGACTGGCCTTTTGACACAGCCCCTGGCGTGCCGGTTGCCCTGTCTAAAATCGCGGATCTTGATATGGTTCTACCTTCAAAACGACACGGTTTGCGTATTCTGGTGGACCGGGTCACGCGCAAGGTCGGGGTTGAATTGAAGGCGCGGATTGAAATGGACTCTTTGCAACAAATAAAAGGGTTGGTCGCGCGGGGTAGCGGGTACACTATTTTGTCACCAGCTGCGGTGCACGACATGGTCAGCACGGGGGCATTGATCGGCAGCCAAATTATTGAGCCCGAGATCGAACGTCCGGTCTATTTAGCCCGCTCAACCCGTCATGTCACTGCAGCCAGTCGGGCCACTGAAACTTATTGCCTTGAAGTGATCCGCGATCTTGTGCGTCGTGACCTGTGGAAGGCCCATTTGGTGGGCGGCTAAAGGAAATACCTATGGCCTAGGTCTGTTGATAGGCTTGCGGATGGGGGGTATAGGCCAACTCTATGGCTGGGAAACGAGGCTTTCGCCAGACGGATCAGACCCGCTAAACTAGCGAAATACGAACAAATCAGGAGGATACTATGGGCGAGTTAGACGGAGTGTTGGTTGTCGCAATCGAGCACGCAGTGGCCGCGCCCTATGCCTCGGGTAAGTTGGCGGATGCGGGCGCGCGGGTGATCAAGGTCGAACGGCCCGAAGGGGATTTTGCCCGCAAATATGACGCGCTGGTCGAGGGAGAAAGTGCCTATTTTGTGTGGCTGAATCGGGGAAAGGAATCCGTTTGTCTCGATCTTAAAAAGCCAGAGGACCGCGATATTGTGTTGTCTATGGTGAAACAGGCGGATGTGCTGATCCAGAATCTGGGGCCGGGTGTGATGGATCGTTTGGGGCTTGGGGCAGCGGGTCTGACCTCGCAAAACCCTGCGCTGATCATCTGCAATATTTCGGGCTACGGGAACGAAGGACCGCGGGCGAAACAAAAGGCGTATGACTTGCTGATACAGGCTGAAAGCGGACTTTGTGCGATTAATGGCACGCCTGAAGGGGCCGCCCGCGTGGGTGTTTCTGTGTGTGATATTGCAGCGGGAATGACCGCCTACCAAGCCATACTAGAGGCCTATATCGGCCGGTTGAAAACCGGAAAAGGCCGCGTGATTGATGTGTCTTTGTATCACGCGATGGCAGATTGGATGAACGTCCCCTATCTGCAACACCGCTATGGCGGATTTACCCCACAGCGTAATGGGTTGCAGCACCCCTCTATCGCGCCTTACGGGGCGTTTGACTGTGCGGATGGTAAGGTTCTGTTGATTTCAATTCAGAATGAGCGGGAGTGGAAGAACCTGTGTGAAGTGGCATTTGAATCGCCAGAAGCGGTTGCCAAAGAAGGGTTTTCCAGTAATTCGGAACGGGTTGCCAATCGGCCCGAAGTTGACGGATGGTGTGCTGCGCAATTCAAAAAACGCAGCCGCGCGGAAAACATTGCGTTGCTGGAAAAAGCGCAAATTGCGTTTGGACGCTTGTCTGATTTAGATGATCTGGCTGCCCATCCGCAGAACCGATTTATCACATTGGACACCCCGGCAGGGGGGATCGAGTTACTGGCCCCGGGCAGTGCTGTGCGGGGGGAGGCGAAATCCTATGGTAAGGTTCCAGCCTTGGATGCGGATGGACAGAATATCCGCAAGGAATTTTCTGTTTAGAGCGGGTGTAAATCTATATATAGTTCGGGGAGCACGACCATTTAAAATATACTGACAATCCCTAAGGAGCCCCGCGCAGTGTCCAAAACCGAGCAGGCCTATCAAAAGCTGCGCCATGACATCCTGTTTACGCGATTGTTGCCGGATACGCCGCTGAACCTGAAAAAACTCTGTGACACTTATGGTTTTGGCTGGACCCCCATGCGCGAGGCTTTGGCGCGGCTGGAATCCGAACAACTGGTGCAATCTCGTGAAAATCGGGGGTTCACAGTGGCCTCTGTATCCGAAGCGGATCTTAAAGACCTGACCAAAGCGCGGCTGACAGTTGAGCTGGCCATGCTGCGCGAAGCCATAGAATTTGGCGATGAGGCTTGGGAGGAAAAGATCGTCACCACACATTTTCGTCTGAGCCGATCCAAGGTGGATGCGCGCAAACTGACGGATGCGGATTTTGACGCGTGGGAGGTGCTACACGACGGGTTTCACCGCGCTGTGTTGGCGGCCTGCCCTTCAAAAACGTTGCATTATTTCTACGATCACGTGAATGCGCAACTGCTGCGGCATCGCAAATTTCTGGCCATAAGTCCTGCCATTAAAGCCGCGCGAGATGGGGCGCAGGATAGGGAAAATGTGCTGCGAAGTTTGGAGAATGCTGTGGCCCTTGACGGGCACACTGCGATTATGAATGCTGTGACTGATCGAGATGTCACCTTAGCCACAGAGCTGTTAACGGCGCATATCCAATTGACTCGTAAAGTGTTTTCCGTAGCAAAACCAAAGGTTTAAACCGCCCTGTAAAGGGCGGCGTTTTGGGGATTCCGCTTAGGTTACAGCCTGACGGGTTTTGAATTTGGGCTGGTCCCATTCGCCGGTTTCCATAATCTCGCGCAGATGTCTTACCGCATTCCAGATGTCGATAAATTGCACATATGGGGCGGCAAAACCAAAGCGCAGGATGTCAGGCGTACGGAAATCGCCAATGACCCCGCGGGCGATTAATGCCTGCATGATCGGATATCCGTCGGCGTGGGTTAGGGACACTTGGCTGCCGCGATTTTCGCTGTTGCGCGGGCTGGCAAGATCGAAATTCATGCCCGCCAGTTCCTGTTCCACCAAGGCAATGAACAGATCGCCAAGCTGCATGTTTTTCGTTCGCAGCGCTGTCATATCCACATCCGCGAACACGCCAAGTGCGCTTTCCAATGTGATCAACCCAAGCTGCGAGGCTGTACCTGTCAGCATCTTGTCAATCTTGGCGTGGGGTTCAAATCCTTGCGTGAATTCAAAGGGTTTCGCGTGGCCGTGCCAGCCTGTCAATGGTTGGTGCATATCGGCCAAATGGCGCGAGGCTACAAAGACAAACGCAGGCGCGCCCGGTCCCCCGTTAAGGTATTTATAACCGCACCCGATGGCAAAATCGGCGTTACAGCCATTCAGGTCAACAGGCAGTGCGCCAGCAGAATGGGCCAGATCCCAGACCACCAAGCCGCCCAATTCTTGGGCTTTGGCTGTGATGCCAGCCATGTCATAGATGCGCCCCGTTTTGTAATGCACGTGGGTCAGTTGAACGGCGGCCAAGTCGGTGCCAGCTTCTTCAATGGCTTTTTCCACGTCTTCGGGCGCGACACAGCGCAATTCATAGCCCATCATCTGGGCAACTTCGGCGTTGATATAGACGTCGGTCGGGAAATTCCCCTGTTCTGAAACGATAATTTTACGATCCGGGCGCATACGCAGCGCGCCCACCATAACCTTATAAAGGTTAACAGAAGTGGAATCGCAGACCACAACTTCATCATTATTTGCGCCGATCAAACGGGCGATGGCCGACCCTGTACGTTGGGGTGCTGGATACCAGTCAGCCGTGTTCCAACTGCGGATCAGACCCTGACCCCATTCCTGTACAACCGCTTTTTGCAGCCGCTCCATCACACCTTTTGGCAATGCGCCCAGTGAGTTACCGTCAAGATAGATGGTGTCTGCGGGCAGATCAAAACGATCGCGCAGATGGGCCAGTGGGTCGTTTGCGTCCATCTGTTGCACGGTTTGAAAAGTGTGGGTCTGTGCGGTCATGTTTGATGCTCCGGTATGCAAGGGATGGGAGTGGGCTGTTGGTGAGGACTATTTTATATATCTACATACACAAATGCAAATATTATATATAATATTACTGGGCCACAAAAAAGGCCACGACCGGATGGGTCGCAGCCTTTGGCAAATACTTGCTTTGCAGCGGATTTAGGCAGATTTTTTCGCGGGCAGTGCGTCTTTATCCGCGCCAATGTCCCAGAAAAGTCCCGCCATAACCCGTAGGGCGTCACGGCATAGTGGTTTTAGAACATGTTCATCGGGTGCATGTTGCGAACAACCGCGATAGCTGTGGGGCACCCAAACCGTGGGCAGGCCCAAGATGTCGCTAAAGCTGTCGTTGGGCAGCGATCCCGCAAGGTTTGGCAGCACATGGGGCGGTTTCCCAGCGGTGCGGGTCAGGCTGTCTTTGACATAGCCGACCCACGGATGGGACGGATCAAGCCGTGTGGCGGCAAAGAAGCCTCGATCCTGGGGGGTGATTTTCACAGCCTCAAACCCGTTGGCATCCAGATGGCGGCGCAAGGAGGGCAGGATATCATCCGTGTCTGTGCCAACCACATAGCGCAACTGGCAGGTGGCCCGCGCCGAGGCGGAAATCGCATTTACCGGCGCATCAGGCACGCCCGATGTCATGGCCAGAACCGCAAAACTGTTCCAGCCGTACACCCGCTCGGCGGGGGTCAGATCAACTTCGCCCCAGTCCTCATTTACTTCAGGGCCGTCGCCTTCGGATACTGGCAGACCGTGAAGTGCTGCGCGGATGTCATCGGTCAGGCTTGTCGGGCGCCATTCTGGAATCAGGATTTGGCCGCGACGATCCGTGATGGTTGCCAATGCGTGGGACAGGATGATCGCGGGATCGGCCAGTAATCCCCCCCAGTTGCCTGAATGATGCGCCCCTTCGCGCAGATCAAGGGTCAGATCAAACCCCATCCCGCCGCGTGACCCCATAAACATGGTTGGCGTTTCGGGTTGCAGCCGAGGCCCGTCTGATGCGATCAGCACATCCGCTGACAGGCGGTCTTTCTGGGCCTCAAAGAATTCGCGCAAACCAGCGGATCCGGTTTCTTCGCTCATTTCGATGATGATTTTGGAATTGAACCCAAGCGATCCGCGTTCCGCCAGAACTGTTTCCAGTGCGGCAATGTTGATCAGGTGCTGGCCTTTGTTATCCGCCGTGCCACGGCCGTACAGTCGATCACCCTCCTCGACCAGTTTGAACGGGTGCAGTCCTTCGCGCCATTGTTCGGTCTGGGCGCGGATCACATCGCCGTGGCCATAGGTCAGAACGGTGGTCAGGGCAGGGTCTTCGATCCGCTCCCCAATTAGCAGCGGGCCGCCGCGAGGGTCGGGGTTGGGGAAGATTTCACACTTAAAACCAGCGGCTTGCAGGCGGGGCAGCATGGCTTGTTCCAGATAGACCAGCAGGTCGGGCTGACGGTCATAGTTCTGGCTTTCGGTTTCATGGGCAACCAAAGCCCCCAGTTCGGTCTGAAATGTGCCTGCATCAAAATAGCTGCTGATGCGGTCTATTGCGGCGTCGCGGGTCATATTTGGTCCTCGGATATTGCATCGCCCCAAGGCGACATGATTTCGGTGCAGCCTGCGTTTTTCCCGTCGCGGCGCATCACACCGGCTGTACAGGCAAAAGCGTAGGGGAAAATGGTGCGGCGTGTGGTGTGAACAGGGTTTTGCGCGCTTAAGGCCGCGATCACATCGGCGGGCAGGGCGTCATCTGCCACAACCGTGTCGCCGCCCGAAATATCAACGCGGGGTTGGTGAAAAGCATCCGACAGGGACATGCCGTAATCGCACATGAAGGACGATAATTGCGCCACAGCCCCAACGATTTTACGCCCGCCCGATGCGCCAAAGGCAAAGCGGGTGCCTGTGCCTGTATCGCCCAGAACGGGGCAGACATTCATCAAGCATGGTTTGTCAGGGGCCAGCGAATTGGGGCGGCCTTGGACTGGATCGAACCACATCACACCGTTGTTCATCAAGAACCCTGTGGATGGAGACACCACACGGCTGCCAAAAATCGATAGCAGGGTTTGGGTCTGTGCAACCATATTGCCATGGCGATCCACAACAGAGAAATGAGTGGTGCAGCCCGGTGCCTCGGGGCTTTCGCCGTCATGGCCCATTTCGCCTAAGCGTTTGGCGTATGCGGCTTTTAATCCGTTAACATAGGCGCAATAGGCGTCAGCATTCGGGGATTCCCCTGTCATACCGGCTTTGCCCAGATGGTCATAGATTTGCTGGAACGTGGGGCCAGCGGTTAGCCCCGGCATCACATCAAAGCGGGCTTTGCCGTGATTGAATGTCAGCGGATCGTGGAATGTGGCGTGATAGCTGCGCAGGTCTTCATGGCTGAGGCTGCCGCCTTTGGCTTGTATATCTGCGGCCATTGCGGCGCCAAGATCACCGTCGTACATCTCGCGCGGGCCTTTATCGGCGATTTCGGACAAGGATCGCCCCATCGCCGTCATATCCAACCGCTTTTCTGCGATACTGGTCCAGCCTGCGATAGTCGGCCATTGTCCGTCTTCTAGGAACAGGGCCGCAGCATCAGGGTCTTGGGCCAGTGCGCGGGTGGTGGAGGCAATGATCAGCGCCGCGTACCAATCCACATACAGACCCTCATTGGCCAGATCGACAGCGGGTTGTACCAAATCGCGCCAAGGCATTTTGCCAAAGCGGCCGTGGGCCTGTCCGACACCATCCACCAGACCCGGAACAGCAATGGATGTCGCGCCTTGCACGTTTCGATCGTCCTGCACCTTTTCCCAAGGGAACAGGTCATCGGCCTTGCCCGCGCCTGACAGTGGATAATCGGCAATATTCAGGGCTTTGGGCGACCGCATTCCGTAGTTCAGCGCATAGGCGCGGCCTTCTTCCGCGCGCCACAGCATCATGGCACCGCCACCCGCCGGACCGGACATCCAGGGTTCAACCACACCAATGGCAAAGGACACGGCGGTGGCCGCATCAACGGCATCCCCGCCCGCGGCCAACACCTCGGCTCCGATACGGGCGGCGCGGGAATGTTGCGCAGCAACCACCCCGTGTTCGGTTTCAATAACCGTTTTTTGGATCGTCTGGCTGTTGGACAGGTTGGGGATCATAGGGCGTCCTTTCGGGCCAGCGGTGCACCACTGTTATGGCCGTTTTCGGTATCAAAAAGGTGGCATTCCACATGGCCGTTCGGGGTTTGAACGGGGCGCGGAAATTGTGTGGCGCAATGGGTCATGGCCACGGGGCAGCGCGGGTGAAAGTGACAGCCCGTTGGCGGGGCAATCGGGTTTGGATATTCCATACCAAGTTCAGTATCGGGCACACCTTTGCCCGCTTCCGGCGTCAATACCGATTTCAACAGCGCCTGTGTGTAGGGGTGGCCGGAACGGTCAAACAGGCCCGCGACGCTGGATTCTTCGACAATCCGGCCCAGATACATAACAGCTACGCGGGTAGCGAGATGTTCAACCACCGCCAGATCGTGGCTGATGAACAGATAGGTCAGGTTGAATTCCGCCCGCAGATCATTCAGCAGGTTCAGGATCTGGCTTTGCACCGAAACATCCAGCGCGGATGTGGGTTCATCGCAGATCACGATTTCAGGCTTCATAATCAACGCCCGTGCGATGGCCACGCGCTGCCGCTGGCCACCGGACATCTGGCTTGGGTAGGTGCGCATCACCCTTTGGGGCAGGCCGACAATATCCAAAATTTCACGCACCGCTTTATCCTGTGAAGCGCTGTCGCCGATCCCATGCACACGCAGGGGCAGCGAAATAATATCCTGAATGGACTTGCGCGGATTAAGCGATGAATAAGGGTCTTGGAAAATCGGCTGGATGCGGCGGGCCAATGTGCGGCGATCCGTTGCACCGATAACTTCTCCGTCCACAAGGACTTCGCCGCTGGTGGGCTGTTCAAGGCCCAACAGGATTTTGGCCATGGTTGATTTGCCACAGCCCGATTCACCGACCAGCCCAAGGACTTCACCGCGATTAAGCGACAGGGACACATCGTTGACCGCCGTCAGGGGTTTGGGCTTGCCAAACATGCCTTGCTTCACGGTGTAGGTTTTTGAAACAGAGCGGAGTTCTAGGACTGGCTTTGAGGGTTCGGTAGTGCTCATACTGTGGTCTCCGCTGTGCGGTGGCCGGTTTCATGGACGCAGCGGAACCGGTGATTTTCGATAGGATTACGGTGGGGGATGTCGGTGCGACAGGCCTCTACCGCTTGATCGCAGCGGGTGCGGAACGGGCAGCCGGTGATGCCGCCCACAAGGTTTGGAACAATGCCGGGGATGGTGCCAAGACGGGCGCCCCGTTCGGTTTTACCCGGCTGCGGGATGCAGCGCAGCAGGCCACGGGTGTAGGGGTGCATCGGGGCGTTGAACACCTCTGTTGCGGACCCTGTTTCCACCAGTTCACCAGCGTACATCACCGCGACTTTATCGGCGACGCGGGCTACAACGCCCAGATCATGGGTAATCAGGATCATCGCCATGTTCATTTCACGGCCCAGATCCACCAACAGGCGCAGGATTTGCGCCTGAATGGTCACATCGAGCGCGGTGGTGGGTTCATCCGCGATGATCAATTCGGGTTCGCACATCAGGGCCATGGCAATCATCACCCGCTGGCGCAGACCGCCAGACAGTTGGTGAGGATATTGTGAAAGGCGGCTGGCGGCGGCAGTGATGCCGACTTTTTCCAGCAGTTCAATGGCGCGGGCACGGGCGGCCTCTTTGCCCACATTGCGGTGCAGCAGCAGAGCCTCCATCAACTGGTTGCCGATGGTAAAGGCCGGATTAAGCGAGGTCATCGGTTCCTGAAAAATCATCGCCATCCGATCCCCGCGCAGGGTGCGCATGGTGCGGTTGTTGGCTTTGGTCAGGTCGATCCCGTCAAATTCCATCTTGGTGGCGGTGGGTTTGATCTTACCGCCCAGCAACCCCATCAGGGCCAGCGAGGTCAGGGATTTCCCTGATCCGCTTTCGCCCACAATACACAGGGTTTCGCCACGGTTCAGGTCAAAATCAATACCGCGCACGGCGTTCAGGGTGCCCCCACCGACAGGGATGTCGATGGTCAGGTCTTTTACACTTAAAAGGGGTGTGCTCATTTGATCAGCTCCGGTTTTCGGGGGCAGTGACGTCACGCAGACCATCGCCCATCAAGTTGATCGCCAGAACCAACACAAACAAAACGGCACCGGGGATCAGCACCATCCACGGTTCGAACAGCATCATGTTCTTGCCTTCAGACACCATCAAACCCCAGCTTGGGGTGGGCGGTTGTACACCCAGACCCAGAAACGAAAGGGCTGCTTCCAACAGGATCGCATGGGCCATTTCAAGGGTCATCACAACGATCAGGTTGTTGGCGATATTGGGCATGATTTCAGACATCAGAATACGAGGTGTGGAACAGCCAACCGCTTTGGCGGCCGCCACATATTCCCGTCCGCGAACCTGTAATGTGCTCGATCGCATCACCACGGCGAAGCGATCCCACAACAGAAGGCCCAGAACCACAATGACCACCTGCAACGATCCACCAAGGATTGCCACAACAGCCAGTGCCACCAGAACCACAGGCATCGCCAGACGCACGTTGATCAGATAGGTCACAACCGCATCAACTTTGCCGCCGAAGTAACCTGCCGCCACGCCCATGGCTGTGCCGATAACCCCCGAAATCGTCGCGGCGACCGCGCCAATCAGCAAGGACACCCGTGCGCCGTAAATCAGCCGCGACAGGTAATCGCGCCCAAGGTGGTCGGTGCCAAGGGGATATTCCCATGTGCCACCCAGAAACACTGGCGGTTTCATCCGTGCCATCAGGCTTTGGGCATAGGGGTCATGTGGGGCCAGCAGCGGTGCAAAAATCGCAACCAGTACCAGAATGGCCAGAACCACAACGCCGATCATCAGGCCTTGGTGGCCAAAGATACGCTTGCGCAGCATTTGTCCGGGCGTCGGACCAACAATGGCTTCCAGCATCGGGTCGGGTTTCATAGTCGTTGTCAGATCGCTCATGTCAACCGGTCCTCATACGGGGGTCCAGCCAGGCGTTCAGCACATCCGACAGGAAGGTAAAGATGATGTAAAACAACGAAAACACCAGAATAAGCGCCTGCACTGTTGGCAGGTCATTCCGCGCGATGCTTTCCCAAGCCAGATAGCCGGCACCATGCAGCGCAAAGATGCTTTCCACCACAATGGAACCGCCCAGCATGAAGCCCATTTGAACGGCTGCCAAGCTGACCACAGGAATGATTGCATTGCGCAAAGCGTGCTTGAACAGGACCGTGAATTCGGACGCTCCTTTGGCCCGCGCCGTGCGGATATATTCAGACGACAGCACTTCCAACATGCCCGCACGGGTCAGGCGCATGATGGCAGGCATAGCGTAATAGCCCAGTACAATCGTCGGCATGATAAAGTGCCGCCATGTGGCAGTGCCTGACGGTGGCAACCAGCCCAGTTGGATGGAAAACACCACAATCAGGATCAGGCCGAACCAGAAAGACGGCATGGCTTGGCCTGCAACAGACAGGAACAGCGCCACACGGTCGATGATCGAATTGGGGCGGATGGCTGCGGCTACGCCCAATGGCACAGCCGTCAGCAAGGCAAATGAAATTCCGCACAAGCCCAGTAACATTGTGATCTGCAAACGGTCTGCAATCAGGCTGGAAACCGGCAGTTTGAAATAATAGCTTTCCCCCAGATCGCCCATCAGCGCATTGGAAAGCCATTCCCAATATTGCACCATCATCGGACGGTCAAAGCCGTAAAGAATCCGGATCGCTTCCACGTCCTGATCCGAGGCTGTTTCGCCAGCCAATGCAGCCGCCGGATCACCGGACAAAAACATCAGCGAAAAGCTGATGAGTGACACGGTGAAGGCGACCAGAATGGCAAGGCCTAAACGTTTTAAGATAAAGTTCAGCACTGGCGGGACTACCTCTCAGCTATGTGCGGGGGGATGGGGATTTGACGCGCGGCCTGTCCCTTAATCGAAAACCAAAAGCGGGGGCCATGACAGCCCCCGCCAATAAGGTGGTTACCTTAGTTCCAGTGCATTGTTGTGAAACGCAGAACTTCGTCAGGTGTTGGGGTGTAGTCGATCTCTTTTGAGTACACATAGTTTGTGTTGTACGAGAACATCGGAACCCAATAAGCCTCATCCGCGATCTTTTTCAGCGCTTTGGAATAGAATTCCTTGCGTTTGGCTGGATCGGTAGAGCTGTCAGCGATGGTCAGCCAGTCTTTGACTTCTTCGTCGCGTGCATCATCCAAAGAACCGAACTTAAAGAACTGGCTGGTGATGGCAGACGTATCGTTGATGGAGTAAGACCCCCAAGTCTGGAACGAAACCGGTGTGCCTTCTTTCATCCGCAATTCGCGCAGGGCGGAATATTGCAGCATGTTGAAGTTGGTTTTGATGCCAACTGCGTTCAGGAAAGACGAAATCGCTTCGGCATAGGCCCGGTCACGGTAGGCGTAGAAATCGGTCGAGAACCCGTCCGGATAGCCAGCTTCCGCCAACAGCGCCTTGGCTTTTTCAGGATCGTAGTCATAGCTGGTTACGTCTTGTTCACAGCCGAACTGGCTTGGGAAACAAGCGGAGGACACAACCTTACTTTTGCCTTTCAGCAAGGCACTGACCAGCGCGTTGCGGTCAATTGCGTGGGCCACAGCCTGACGCACTTTCAGTTTGGTGAACGGGTTGTCATCCCCAGTGCGGCCTGCCGCATCCAGTGTCAGATAACCGATCCGCATGGTGCTTTCGTTGGCGACAGTGAACTGGTCCATCGTCGACAGTTTTTCTGCCTGATCCGCAGGGGTTTGCCAGATCAAATCAAGCGAGCCGGAAAACAATTCCGCAATCTGTGTGTTCACATCCGGAATGGTGCGAATGTCGATTTTGGCGATTTCAGGCTGGCCCTTTGGGCTGTCATGGTAGTTTTCGTTCTTTTCCAGAACGAAATGGGACCCTGGAACAACGTCAGTCACTTTGTAAGGACCAGTGCCAACAGGTTTCAGGCCCATGCCGGATGGACCGACTTCGGCGTAATATTCGTTGGGGTACATGGACACCGGACCGGACAGGAATTCAATCGCTGCGGGGAAGGCTTCTTTCAGGTGGATGCGTACGGTGTAATCGTCGATTTTCTCGGCGGATTTCATCCAGTTCACATTACGCTGAGTTTTCACGCCATTGGCTTCGTCAGCGACAAAGTTCACAGTGAAAACAACATCATCCGCGTTGAAAACCTCGCCGTTGTGAAAGGTCACACCTTCGCGCAGTTTGAATTCCAGCGTTGTGTCGTCGATCCACTCCCAGGATGTCGCCAGATTGCCTGTATATTCGTTTGTGGCCGGATCGCGGTAGATCAGACCGTCCCAAATCGCGCGTTGCATCACAACACCTTCACGCGAAGAGTTGAAGTAGCTGTCTACGTTTTCCAGCTCTTTTGTGAAGGCTGCGTTCAACACGCCGTCTGCTTTATTAGCATAAACTGCGCCTGCTGCAAAAACTGCAGCGGTGGCAACAGCCATGCCAAGTGTTCTTACTTTATACGTCATCTTGGTTCCCTTGTTATCCGTGCCGATTGTCTCGGCTTCCCTGTTGCATATTACATTATAATATGTAGCATCGAATTGTAATTAACGCTATCAAGCACCGCAGCGAGTCGTCAAGATGAAACTTGAAGGTTTGCAGGATGCGATTGCAAAACCCAACACGCATTGGACGGGTGAATGAATATTAAGCAGAATACTTTATATGTTGCCTCATTGGCGAAAGGTTTGCGTCTTTTAAGGGCATTTGATGAAACCCATACTGACCTGTCATTGCCTGAATTGGCCGAACGCACGGGTCTGGAAAAAAGTGCGGTTCAGCGTTTGGCAAACACGCTGCATCTTGAAGGTATGTTGGACAAAGACCCGGCCACGCGGCGGTTTAGGCCGTCGCATGCCTGGTTGAATCTGGCCTATTCCTACTATTGGTCCGATCCGCTGATTCCCGTGGCGATGCCCAAGCTGATCGACCTGTCCCAAGAACTGGGAGAGACCATCAATCTGGCGGAAATTTCAGGGGATCACATCATTTATGTCAGCCGTTTGCCCTGCCAGCGGACCTATTTCGCGGCCACAGTGATCGGGCGGCGGTTGCCTGTTCTTAGCACGTCATCAGGGCGGGCGATGCTGGCGACGCGGCCTGATGACGTGCGCGAACAGGCCGTAGCAGAATGGAGCCTGCGCAGGTTTACCCCCAGCACCACACTTGATCGCGAAGACATCGGGCGCAGTGTGGAAAAGGCACGGCTCGACGGGTTTGCCATTTCGCGCAACCAGATGATTCTGAACGAAATCGGGGTGGCTGCGCCGATTCCCGGCCCTGACGGCATATCCCACGCTGCGATTCAGTGTTCGGTTTCGTCTTTTCAATGGAGCGAAGAAGACATCCAGAAAAAGATTGTACCTCTGCTTCTGGATACTGCCAACGCTATGGGCCCAGTCTCGCGTTAACAGGTTCTTTCCATTTTAAAACCTTAGCGCAGGGCTGTTGACAGGCGTGTTTGAATTACCTAACAAATGTTAGGTAGGCAAAATGGACACGTATTTATGACAGATCGCGCAGCAGAGTCTGTAAATTCCGAAAAATCCGAGGTCGGACGTCAGGGCATCCTGAACGCCGCTGCGCTGCTGTTTCGCCAGCACGGATACAGCGGCGTTTCTTTGCGTGCAGTTGCGCAGGGGGCTGGGATCAAGGCTGGCAGCATCTATTACCACTTTGCCTCAAAAGACGAGATCGTGACCGAAATCCTGAACGCGGGAATCCTTGCAGTTCATACCGAGGTAATTGCCGCCGTAGATGCTTTGCCAGACACCGCCCCTGCGGCGACCGTGATCCACGCAGCCCTGCGCGGCCATCTGCGCAGCTTGCTGGAACACGGAGATTATACTTCGGCCAATGTGCGGATATTCGGGCAAGTCCCCGAGGCCGTGCGTGATGCCAACCTATCCGCGCGGCGCAGTTATGAAACCTATTTAGACGGACTTTTGAGCGCGCTACAGGCCGAGGGCGGTCTGCGCGGTGACATCCAAATCAGCCGCATTCGATTGATGTTGATCGGCGCGTTGAACGCAACGCTGGAATGGTTTGATCCTGCAAAAGGCGGGGTGGATGCGCTTGCGGATGACTACGCCGACATTCTGCTAAACGGCCTGTTGGCCCAAAACGGAGCACGCTGATGCGCCAGTTCGCCACCAAAATTGACCCCCGCTCCCCTACGTTTGACCAGAACAGCCGTCATAGCGCTGAAATTCTGGAAACCCTGCGGGAACGGATCGCAGCAGCTACAACAGGCGGCCCAGAACGCCTGCGCCTGCGCCATTTGGAACGGGGCAAACATCTGGTGCGCGACCGGATCGACCGCGTGGTTGATCCGGGCACGGCCTTTCTGGAACTTTCGCCTTTGGCGGCTTGGGGACAATACGGCAATGATGTGCCAGCTGCGGGGATTTGTACGGGCATTGGCATGGTACAGGGCAATCCGGTCATGTTCATCGCCAATGATGCCACCGTAAAGGGCGGCAGTTTTTTCCATGAAACCGTGAAAAAACACATCCGCGCGCAGGAACTAGCAGCGCAATACCGACTGCCCTGTCTATATCTGGTGGATTGCGGCGGGGCCTATTTGCCTGAACAGGATCGGGTGTTTCCCGATCGCGATCACTTTGGCAACACCTTCCACCGTCAGTGCCGCATGTCTGCTTCCGGCTTGCCGCAGATTTCCGTGGTGTTTGGCGGCTGCACGGCGGGGGGGGCCTATATCCCTGCGCTGTCCGATCAGGTGATTATGGTTCAGGGCAACGCACGCATCCATTTGGGTGGTCCTTCCATTGTGAAAATGGCCATCAACGAGGAAATCGACGGAGAAACGCTGGGCGGTACAGACATGCACACCCGCGTTTCAGGGGTTTGTGACCACGCGGTTGCGGATGAAGATGAAGGCTTGGCGCTGGCCCGAAAATTGATGGGTGAAGCCAATATGAAGCGCATTGAAATCACGCCGGCCCAGATTGCCCCGCCCCGCTTGGACCCGTCAGAAATTAACGGTATCGTCAGTGCTGACACCAAAATGCCCTATGACGTGCGCGAACTTATCGCGCGTATGGTCGATGACAGCGCCTTTAGTGAATTCAAACCTGAGTGGGGGGAAACGCTGGTCTGTGGCACGGCTTACATCCACGGGTTGCCGATCGGAATCTTGGGAAATAACGGGGCTTTGTTGTCTGAATCATCGCTCAAAGGGGCGCATTTCATTTCTATGTGCGACCAGCGTAACATTCCGCTGTTGTTCCTGCATAATGTGCCAGGCTTTATGGTGGGGGTCGACGCAGAACGGGGCGGGATCGCCAAAAACAGCGCCAAAATGGTCTATGCCCAATCCGTGGCGCGGGTGCCGAAACTGTCGGTGATTGTTGGCGGGTCTTATGGGGCAGGCAACTATGGTATGTGCGGGCGGGGCTTTTGGCCCGACTTTATGTTCGCATGGCCAAGCGCGGTTCTGGCCACCATGTCAGCCGATATTGCCAGCAATGTGATGCTGGAATTGCGCCGCACCAATCTAAAGGCCGCACCCCCGAGCCAGGCTGAACTGGATGAAATCGAAACCCGTGTGCGGGCGCAATATACGGAGCAATCCGATCCTTATTACGCCACATCGCGCCTGTGGGATGACGGGATCATCGAACCGACGCAGACCCGCGACGTTCTGGGCCTTTGCCTGTGGTTGATCGCTACAACGCCGGAAAAAACCGATCACCACGCTCCTGTCTTTCGTATGTAGCCCAAGGAAATACCCCTATGACACAGCTTACCTTAGAGACTATTTCCGTCACCACGGATGATCGCGGTGTGGCGCGGTTGACCCTGAACCGGCCAGAAAAACACAACGCCTTAAACGACGTGATGATCGCTGACCTGCGCCACGCGGCGGCGGTTCTGGGGGCAGACGACGGGGTTCGGATTGTCGTGTTAACCGGCGCAGGGGCAGGCGCGTTTTGTTCGGGCGGGGATTTCAACTGGTTCAAATCCATGGCGGCGTCGGATCGCCAGACACGCAGTAAAGGCAGCCGAGAGCTGGCCCGTATGCTGGGTGACTTGAACAGCCTGCCAAAACCGCTGATCGGGCGGATCAACGGCGCGGCTTATGGGGGTGGCACGGGGATGATTTCCGTATGTGATTATACCGTGGGCGTCACCAGTGCCCGTTTTGGGCTGACCGAAGTGCGCCTTGGATTGATCCCTGCCAATATTTCCCCCTTTGTTATCAAACGCATGGGCGAGGCGAATGCGCGGGCTGTGATGCTGTCAGGCGCGCTGTTTGATGCCAATCACGCCGCAAAGATCGGCCTTTTAACCGAGACGGTTGACCCTGCCGATCTGGACGGACGGATTGACGAAATCGTTGAAAACCACCTGCAAGCCGCGCCCGGTGCTGTGGCCATGACCAAAGAGCTGATCGCCTATGTGTCCACCCATTCGATTGCGGATAATCTGCTTTATACAGGGGATCGGCTGGCGGATGCGTGGGAAACAGACGAAGGCGCTGCGGGCATTGCCGCCTTCCTTGGCAAAACTACCCCACCGTGGAGGTCGAAGCGATGAGTTTTGACACTGTCCTGATCGCCAATCGCGGTGAAATTGCCTGCCGCCTGATTGCTGCGTGCAAAGGATTGGGGTTGCGCAGCGTTGCAATTTATTCCGACGCAGATCGCACAGCCCCCCATGTGGCAGCGGCTGACAGTGCGGTTTACATTGGTCCGTCCGAGGCAGCGCAAAGCTATCTGAATGGTGCAAAAATAATCGCCGCGGCACAACAGGCGGGGGCGGGTGCAATCCACCCGGGCTACGGGTTTCTGGCGGAAAATGCGGCTTTCGCACAGGCTTGCGCTAATGCGGGATTGGTGTTTGTCGGGCCCTCGCCGAAAAATATCGATTTGATGGGGTCAAAAATCGCCGCCAAAGCCGCTGCTGTCGCCGCAGATGTTCCAGTTGTACCAGGCTATTACGGTGTTGATCAGTCAGAGTTGGTTTTATTGGCTGAAGCACGGAAAATTGGCACACCGCTGTTGATTAAGGCCAGCGCAGGGGGTGGCGGGCGCGGGATGCGGCTTGTCACGGATCTTAGCCATTTTGCAGCCGAACTGGCCGCAGCGCGGGCGGAAGCAGAAGCTGCTTTTGGCGACAGCAAAGTCCTGCTGGAACGCTATGTGGGCACCGCACGCCACATTGAAGTGCAAATTCTGGCTGACCGTCACGGCACGGTGCGCCATTTGTTTGAACGGGATTGCTCGCTTCAGCGCAACCACCAGAAACTTATCGAAGAGGCACCCGCTCCGAACCTTGTGCCTGAAATCCGCGGCGCACTTTTGGATAGTGCTGTGCGATTGTCAGCCCGCATCGGCTATGACAGCGCGGGCACGATTGAATATCTTTTTGATGCAGAAAGCGGAGATTTCTACTTTCTGGAAATGAACACACGCTTGCAGGTGGAACACCCCGTGACCGAGGCCGTGACGGGCATCGACATCGCCCAATGGCAATTGCGCATCGCAAACGGAGAGCGGCTGCCCTTTGCGCAAAACGACATCCCATGTAACGGCTGGGCGATCGAGGCCCGTATTGCAGCAGAAGACCCGTCGCAGGGATATCGCCCCGAAATCGGTCAGATAACAGCCTATAACACGCCAGAATTGCCGGGGCTGCGGATTGATAGCGGTGTCGCTATGGGCAGCACGGTTAGCCATTATTACGACTCTATGCTGGCTAAACTAATTGCCAATGCGCCGGACAGATCCTCGGCCTTACGATTGTTGGATCGCGGCTTGCAGGGGTTTCATATCGCAGGGCTGGGGACCAACATTGCCTTTCTGCGCGATTTGCTGGCCTTGCCTGATTTTGCAAGCGCCACTCATGGAACTGCAACCTTGGCTGACACATATCCGGACGGATGGCAGGCCGCGATCCCCACACCGCAGCAAAGGGCCGAGGCGGTTTTGGCGCGGTTTCTGAATGATACGAAACCAGTGGATCAAAACCCGTGGACGGCCCTTGGCGCGTGGCGCATTACCGAACCTGCGGGGCGGTTGGGGGCTGCGATCTATCAGCTTGAAAAGGGTGACATCCATATTGCGGGGCGCGCTGGCCGCTTTGAAATCACGCAGCCAGATCATCCGGTCATCACGGTGGAGCATGCGAATTTTGCTGAAAATACCCTGTGTTATGAGAGCAGTAATCTGCGCCACACTGTAACTGCGTCAGTGACTGGCAGCGCCGTGACGCTGCACGGGCAGGGTGGGCGACAGGTTTTTGCGGTTCTGACCCAAGCTGAAATCAATGCGCAAAGCGGGGCGCAGAAAAACGTAGGCAATCAGGTCCTTGCCCCGATGCCCGGGCGCCTGTCCGAAATGCTGGTTCAGATCGGCGACCCGATCACAGCGGGCGCACCCGTTGCCGTGATCGAAGCCATGAAACTTATGCAAACCCTGACAGCGCCTTGCAATGGCATTGTCAGCCACATCCATTTTGATGCCGGAGACAGCCTGAATGCAGGCGCTGTACTGTTGGAAATTGACCCGAAAGCCGAGGAAACCCTATGACCCATTCCCCCTATTTTGATGAAGACCTGACCCTGCTGCGCGACCAAATCCGCCGCTTTGTGGAAACCGAAATCACACCCAATGGTGAAGCTTGGGAGGACGCGGGCAAAGTTCCACGCGACGTTTTTGCCAAAATGGGTGGGCTTGGCTATCTGGGCATGCGCTACCCTGAAGAATACGGCGGTGGCGGGCTGAACACACTGGCCAGCGTTGTTTTTGCCGAGGAGTTGGGCCGCTGTACCTTTGGCGGATTTTCGGCAGATGTTCTGGTTCACACGGACATGGCCTCGCCCCATTTGGCCAATGTGGGAACCCCCGAACAACTGGCCCGCTGGATGCCAGCACTGACCCGCGGTGAAAAAGTCTGCGCGGTGGCGGTCACAGAACCCGGCGCTGGATCGGACGTGGCGGGCATGCGCACCCGCGCAGTGAAAGACGGGGACGACTGGGTTTTGAACGGCACCAAAATGTTCATCACCAACGGCGTGTATGGGGATATCTTTTTTGTCGCCGCCAAGACCGACACCAGCGCCAAGGGCTCTCGGGGGGTGACGATTTTTGTGGTGGAAAAAGGCACTGCCGGTTTCACCGTTGGCAAGAAGTTGAACAAAACCGGTTGGCTGTGTTCGGACACTGCCGAGTTGATCTTTGACAACGTGCGTATCCCGTCCGAAAACATTCTGGGCGAAGTTAACAAAGGCTTTTACGCCATCATGAAAAACTTCCAGAACGAACGCACCGTGTTGGCAGCCATGGCCATGGGGGAGGCCAGCAAAGCGATTGAACTGACACTTGATTATGTGATAACCCGCCCAGCCTTCGGCGGATATTTATGGGACCGTCAGGTGATCCGCCAACGGTTGGCAGAACGCGCAGCGCAAGTGGCGGCGGGCCAGCAGTTGATTTATCACGCCGCATGGTTGGACACCCAAGGGTTGGACTGTGTAAAGCAGGTTTCCATGGCCAAAGCCTATTGCGGTGATCTGGTGAATAAGGTCTTGTTTGACTGTGTTCAGTTCCACGGCGGCACGGGTTATATGCGCGAAACACCCGTGGAACGCATGTCGCGCGACGCCCGTATCCACGCCATTGGCGGTGGGGCGACAGAGGTGATGCTGGAAGAAATCGCCAAGCGGATGTAGGCGGGTTTTGGGTTGTCGCGCAAACTTTGCCTTGAAGAACCCGTCAGAGCTGCATTAGATCGTTTCGGGGGAGTTCCAGTCCGAAACGATCCCTTTATGCACTGATAAAACGCGGAAAAATTGCGATGACGAAGGTTCTGATCCATGTTGGCTCTCACAAAACGGGAACAACTTTGGTGCAATCCGTGCTGGCCAGCAACCGCGATGCGTTAAAGGCCCGTGGGGTCTATTACCCCAAAACCTTTGAATTTTTCGGCGATAAAAAAAGCACGGCCCTAAGCGCCAATGCACATTTCGAACTGCCAAAAGCGCTGGCACTTTATACAGCGCAGGATCGCGCTGAACTGGCCGCATTCAGAGAACATCTGCAACAGGAAAAATCGCACTATTCAAAGATCATTCTAAGTGCCGAAACCTTTTATCGAATGTTGCCCAGCACTGATAGTTTTGCCCAAGAAAATCTGGAAGAACCTGCAAGCGTCAAAGGCAAACGCAGCGCTATTTTTCGTCGACTGGCCGAGGTTCTTGACGGTTTTGATACTGAGATCATTTCTTACTTCCGCCGTCCAGACAGTTTTGCAGAGTCCATGTATGCCGAGGGCATCGTCAACGGAAAATCAGGGCGAACTTTTGCAGAGTTCCTTGAATTTCAAAAATTCCGTTTTGATTACGGTGCCCAGTTAGCCACATTTGGTGAATTCTTTCCCGTGTGTGATTATGTCTTTGAGGATCGTATCAAAGGCGGGCTTTTGAATAATGTGTTTGCGGATTTCGGGATCGGGGACGCGTTTCCGGACGATGGTTTGATGAACCGTGCCTCGGTTCCAAAGCCTGCGGTATTGTGGTTGCAGCGGTGTAAATTATCCGAACGTATCCAGAAACGGGCGTTTAATTCCCGACGGCTTTTTGCCCATTTGCCTGAACATAAAATCCACTTTGGCGGAGATCAGCGTTTTGGGTTCTGGCCAAGTATCGCGCAGCGTGATGCCTTTAACAAAGCCGCACTTCAGAGCGCGCCGCATATGAAGTTTCCTGAACCGCCTGAAACACTTGCCGAAGAAACCACATGGACGGATCGCCAGCACAGACAGACAGAACGATTGTTTAAGGCGTGGCGGAAAAGCGAAAAACTCATGATCCAGCAGCGGCGAAAAGCGCGGGTGAAACCTTTTGTTATTCCGCAAAACCCAAAAGGATAAACGCCTACAACTCTGCCTGCCAAGGCGGATTTGCACCTGCCCGTGACACAGTAATCGCAGCCACGCGGGCGCCGTGTTGCACGGCAGCTTCCAAATCTGTCGGGCTTAGGTTTGCAAGGTCCTTTTTGGACAGAAGCCCAGCCGCAGACAGATGTGCCAGAACGCCTGCGTTAAATGTATCGCCCGCGCCAACGGTGTCCACGACCTTTGCTTTGGCGGCGGGTACAAAAACAGTACGCCCGTCTTTGAGATACCCTGTTGCCCCGTCGCCGCCCTGTGTCAGGATCACAACTGAAGGGCCTTGATCGAGCAGAACCGCAATTTTTTCGTTTAACGTCAGTGGCGCGGGCAGGAACCAGTTCAGGTCGTCATCCGAAACTTTGATAATATCCGCTTGGCCAATCATCCTGTTAAGACGGTCACGATAGCGCGCAACATCTTTGATGAATCCGGGGCGGATATTAGGGTCTATCATCACCACACGCGTGTCGCCCGCGCGGGCCATCAAGGCGGCATAGGCATCGGCACAAGGTTCACAGGCCAGACTGATGCCGCCGAAAAACAGTGTGGAAACTGTGTCGGGCAGGGCAGGCATGTCTTTGGGGGTCAACATGCGACCTGCGGAATTTTCGTCAAAAAAATCATAGGTCGCCTGACCGTCCACCAGCTGCACAAAGGCAAGGGTGGAATGGCGATCAGAGTGGATGATTTGCGATGTGTCCACGGCGCTGGCGGTCAGTGCCGCTAACAACTGCTGACCGAATACATCACGGGACAACCCGCTCAGCATTCCTGCCTGCACGCCCAACCGCCCGAGGGCAATTGCCGTGTTAAACACCGCACCGCCTGTGTGGGACACAAAGCCGTTTTGCCCCTCAGCAGCAGGGGCAGGGATCATGTCGATCAAGGCTTCACCGCAGCATAAAATCATCTTAGGGTCCCCGTTGGAAGGCCGGTCATGCGTCCAGATAATCAGCCATTGCCGCGTCCAGACCGCCAGCGTGAATCTTGGTCAGCCACTTTGCAAAGGCACTGGCAAAACGTGTGTCTTGGGCCAGATTGCCGTAGAATTGCGTCATGCCCAGCCAGTGAGCAGGATCAATTTTCGCCGCCTGCGCGGTTGCTGTCAACAGATCCCAATGGGGATCATTTGGTGCAATTTCACTGCCATCTTCGCGGCTGCCCAGACAATAGCGCGCCCAAGCGGCTGAAACCAGTGCAAGACCCTCGATCGGGGTTCCTGCCTTCAATCCGTTGCGGATAGATGGCACAATAAACCCCGGGTGACGGCTGGAGCCGTCAAAGGCCACGCGGCGGGTGGTATCGGCGATTTCGGGGTTGGAAAAGCGGCTGTCGATCAGGTCCAGATATTCCAGCGGCGTACAGTCGGGAACAGGGGCCACATGGGGGGCGATTTCCTCGGTCACGACTTTGCGCAAAAGCGCGCGGATCGCGGGATAAGCCATGGTTTGGGCGATGGTCTCCAGTCCCAGAATAGCCCCTGTACCTGCGATGATCTGATGCCCGCCGTTCAGGATGCGGATCTTCATCGTTTCGTAATCGTGGACATCGCTGGTCAGGGTTGCGCCGGCTTTTTCCCAATCGGGGCGGCCTGCGCAAAAAGCGTCTTCTATCACCCATTGGCGAAAGTTTTCGTGGGTGACGGGGGCTGCGTCGTTGATGCCAAAACCGTTGGCCAGTGCAATTTCGCTGGGGCCAGTGGCAGGGACAATGCAGTCCACCATGGAATCCGGAAAGCTGCAGTTTTCTTCAATCCAAGCAGCCAGCGTAGCATCTGACAGTTTTGCCAATGACACAACGGTCTGGCGCAGCACCGCGCCGTTGCCTTGCAGATTGTCACAGCTCATGCAGGTGAAAGGGCCGGTGCCCGCATCGCGGCGCAATTTCAGGGCGGCAATGATCGCCCCAAATGCCGTGCAGGGCTGATCGGGATGGGTCGAGTCATGCTGGATATCGGCGTGATTGGTCGCAAACCCGCCTGTGGCGGGATCGATGAAATAGCCCCCTTCGGTCACGGTCAGGGACACAATGCGAATGGCGGGATCGGCCATTTGTGTGATCAGCGCGGCGTTATCGGGTTCCACGGGTAGGAAATCTATCATTGCGCCGCAAACTTCGGCGGATTTTCCCGATGGGTCCAGTTCGATCAAAGTGGTCAGGCAATCCTGCGCCAACAGTTTTTCCCGTTGCACAGCGTCACCGGCCCGCACACCTGCGCCGATAATCGCCCAGTCGTGGTTCAGACCCGCATCAAACAGTCGGTGCAGATACCAAGCCTGATGGGCGCGGTGAAAATTGCCCAGTCCGATGTGAACAATTCCGGGTTTCAGGGTGCTGCGGTCATAACGCGGCACGCGCACTTCGTCTGCCAATTGCCCCAAAGTGGCATTGGACAAAAGTTTCAACTCATCCATTGGCCACCGTCCACATTGTAGGTTTGCGCCACGACGTAATCTGATTCAGCACTGGCAAGAAACACTGCCATGCCCGTCAAATCCTGTGCGGTTCCCATGCGGCCAAAGGGAACAGCCGCCCCCACTTCGCGCTTTTTCTGGCCCGGTGCCTTGTTTTCGTGTTTTGCGAAAAACGCATCCACACCGTCCCAATGTTCACCGTCCACAACACCCGGAGAGATAGCGTTTACGTTGATGCCGTGCTCGATCAAGTTCAGACCAGCCGATTGCGTAAGGGAAATAACCGCCGCTTTGGTTGCGCAATAGACTGCCACAAGGGGTTCGCCCCGTCGGCCTGCCTGACTGGCCATATTGATGATTTTTCCCCCGTTGCCCTGTTCAATCATATGTTTGGCAACCGCCTGTAGTGTGAAAAACGTGCCTGCCACGTTGATGTTAAACACACGATCAAAATCGCTGCGGGTGATGTCTGTGATCGGGGCGGCTGTGAACAGAGCGGCGTTGTTGATCAGGATGTTCATGGGGCCAAAGGCATCAATTGCAGTGGCAAGGCCCAGATCAATACTGTCTTGCGAAGTTACATCCATTTCCACAGCCACCGCTGCGGTGCCAATTTCCGAGGCGGTTTTGGTGGCGAGTGCAATATTTATATCTGCAATCACCACTTGTGCGCCTTCGCGCACGTAAGCTTCTGCAAAGGCACGTCCAATGCCCCGCGCAGCGCCGGTAATCAGCGCGGTCTTTCCGTCTAGTCGTTTCATGCGATGCGTAAACCTTGGGCGTCAAAGCGATGCACCTGATCGGGGCGCGGATTAAGGGTTATCGTGTCACCGTGGCGATAGTTCACCTCGCCGGGGGCGCGTACGGTAATGGTTTCGGCCAGTCCTGTGTCTTGAACGTGAAAGAAAGTGTCCGAACCCAGATGTTCGGCGACGCCAACTTTGCCCGTCCACAAGCCTTCACCGTCAACCACATCAATGTGCTCGGGGCGGATTCCGATAGTATGGGCGTCGCATTTTTCAGCCTCGGGGCCGGTGATCAGGTTCATTTTGGGCGACCCTATGAACCCCGCCACAAAGCTGTTGCGCGGCGTGTGATACAGTTCCAGCGGCGTGCCAACCTGTTCAATATGGCCCGCCCGCAAAACGACGATTTTATCGGCCATTGTCATGGCTTCTACTTGGTCGTGGGTCACGTAAATCATTGTTGTTGCAAGACGTTTGTGCAACTCGCTGATTTCCAGACGCATACCGACGCGCAAGGCCGCGTCCAGATTTGACAGGGGTTCGTCGAACAAAAAGGCCTCTGGTTCGCGCACAATGGCGCGCCCGATTGCGACCCGTTGACGTTGACCACCTGACAGTTGTCCGGGGCGTCGATCCAGATAATCCGTCAAGTTCAACGCAGCTGCGGCCTGTTCAATGCGACGGTTCTGTTCTGCAATGTCGATCCCTGCCATGCGCATGGGAAATGCGATGTTCTTGCGCACGCTCATATGGGGGTACAGCGCGTAGGATTGGAACACCATCGCCAGCCCCCGTTTGGCAGGCGGTGTATCTGTGGCATCCTGACCGTCGATGGAAATTGTGCCCGTGGTCATATCTTCCAGACCGGCGATCAGACGCAACAGTGTAGATTTACCGCAACCGGATGGGCCGACAAAGACCGTGAATTCGCCGTCCTGAATAGTCAGGTCGAGCGGGGGGATTACTTCGACGTCGCCAAATCTCTTGGTGACTTTTTCAAGCGTGATCTGTCCCATAGGTGTGTTCCTTATTTAACCGCGCCAAACGTCAGGCCGCGTACAAGCTGTTTCTGGCTGAACCAGCCGAGGATCAGGATAGGTGCAATGGCCATTGTCGAAGCGGCCGACAATTTGGCGTAAAATAGCCCTTCTGGGCTGGAGTAACTGGCGATGAAAGCCGTGAGCGGGGCCGCTTTGGCAGCGGTCAGGTTCAGGGTCCAGAAGGCCTCGTTCCAAGCAAGGATGAAATTCAGCAGCAAGGTAGAGGCAATTCCGGGCACGGCCATCGGGGTCAGCACATAGATAATTTCAGAGCGCAGGGTCGCGCCGTCCATCCGTGCCGCCTCAAGGATTTCACCGGGGATTTCGCGGAAATACGTGTATAGCATCCAGACAATAATCGGCAGGTTAATCAGCATAATCACGATGGTCAGGCCAAGGCGGCTGTCCAGCAATCCCATTTTGATAAACAGCAGATAGATCGGATATAGCACGCCCACCGCGGGCAGCATTTTGGTCGACAACATCCACAAAAGAATGTCTTTGGTGCGGCGCGACGGCACAAAGGCCATAGACCATGCGGCAGGCACTGCGATGATGATGCCCAGAATGGTTGATCCCCCCGCAATAAAAATGGAATTCCACAAAAAGCGGGCGTAATCGGATCGTTCCATCACCACGGAGTAGTTTTCCAGCGTCCAGTCAAAGAACAGGAACACAGGCGGATCAGCGATGGCCGTGGCTTCAGTTTTGAAACTGGTCAGGATGGTCCAAAGGATCGGAAAGAAGATCAGCAATCCGATGCCCCAAGCGGCGATCGTGTTGATGACTTTGCGTTGTTTTGTGACGCTGCGGCTCATGTTTTGTGTCTCCTCACGCGTCCAAGTTCTTGCCGACGATGCGCATCAAAAACAGCGCCATGATATTGGCAAGGATCACGGCATAGACGCCGCCCGCCGAGCCAAGGCCGACATTCTGGCTTTCCAGCACACGCTGGTAAATCAGATAGGTTAAGGTGCGGGTGCCAAAACTGCCTTGGGTGGTCACAAAGATTTCGGCAAAGATCGACAGCAGGAAAATCGTCTGGATCAGCACCACAATTGTGATCGCCCGCGACAGATGGGGCAGGGTAATATAGGCAAACCGTGACAGGGGCGGGGCACCGTCCATTTCAGCGGCTTCAAGTTGTTCACTGTCCAGCGACTGGATCGCGGTCAGCAAGATTAGCGTCGCAAACGGCAGCCATTGCCAGGACACAATCATGATAATCGACCCAAGCGAGGCTTGGCTAAGCCATTCTATCGGCGTTAACCCAAAGGCTTGCCACAGGTGGGCGAACAAGCCGTTCACCGGATCCATAAACATGTTTTTCCAAACCAGCGCGGTCACTGTTGGCATCACAAAAAACGGTGCGATCACCAGAATGCGCACGATGCCTTGGCCCCACATGGGTTGATCCAGCAGGATCGCCAGCAGCACCCCTAAGGCGACGGTAATAATCAGCACGCCGCCGACCAAAACCAGCGTTGTTAGCACAGACGGCCAGAACGCGCTGGACGTCACAAAGCGGATGTAATTGTCAAAACCCACCCAGCCCAGATCGCCGCCGCGCATGGGGAGGTATTTTTTGAACGAGAAAAACAGCGTCATCGTCAGGGGCACCAGCATCCAGCCAAGAAGCAGAATGACTGCGGGTGCCATCATCAAACGGGCAGCAGAACGGGAATGTTGGGTGGCCATGACATGTCTCCTCGCGCAGGGAAAGGCGCGGTTGTTCTGGTCTGTCAGGAAAAAAGGTAAACATCCCGGGGGGCAGGTATCATTGCCCCCCGAAACGCGGGAGAAGCATTAGTAGCCAGCGGCTTCCATTTCTTCGGTGGTCAAGGTCTGTGCTTTTGCCAGCGCCTCTTCCACGGTTTGTTGCCCAGCCAATGCCGCCGAGAATTCTTGCCCTACTTGGGTGGCAAAACCGGCGAATTCAGGGATCGCTACAAACTGCACGCCTGTATAAGGCACGGGTTCCACAGTCGGATTGTTTGGATCAGCCGAGTTGATGGAATTCAACGTCATTTCCGCAAACGGCAGCTTTGAATATTCTGGGTTCTCATACAGCGAAGAGCGTGTGCCCGGAGGAACATTTGCCCAGCCTTCATTTTCAGCAACCAGTGCTGTGTATTCTTTGCTGGTGGCCCAAGCTACGAATTTTTTAGCTTCGTCTGTGGCGTCAGAACCTGCCGGAACAGCCAAAGACCATGCCCACAACCAGTTGCCCCGTTTGCCAAGACCCTTATCCGGTGCCAGTGCAAAACCAACATGTTCCGCAACAGTTGAATCTGTCGGGTTGGTTACGAAAGACGCTGCAACAGTTGCGTCAATCCACATGCCGCATTTGCCTTGTTGGAACAGGGACAGGTTTTCGTTGAACCCGTTTGTGGATGCACCCGGTGGTCCGTATTTGGTCATCAAGTCCATATAGGTGTTCAGTGTCGCGGCCCATTCCGGTGTGTCGAACTGGGCTTTCCAGTCTTCGTCAAACCAACGTGCGCCGAAGGAATTTGCCATTGCAGACAAAAAGGCCATGTTCTCGCCCCAGCCCGCTTTGCCGCGCAGACAGATGCCGTAAACATCTTTTTCTTTATCGGTCATTGCTTCGGCAGCTTTGGCAATATCGTCCCATGTGGGGGCTTCCGGCATTTCAAGGCCAGCCGCGTCCATCAGGTCTTTGCGATACATAACCATCGAACTTTCGCCGTAAAATGGCGCGGCGTACAGGTGGCCATCCACGGTCAAACCGCCGCGCATCGCTGGCAGAATGTCATCCGCATCCCATTCGGCAGGCAGGTCGTCCAAAGAAACCAGCCAGTCTTGTGCGCCCCAGATTGGAACCTCATAGGTGCCGATGGTCATCACGTCGAACTGACCGCCTTTGGCAGCGATGTCCTGTGTCACCCGTTGGCGCAACACGTTTTCTTCCAGTGTGACCCATTCCAGTTTGATGTCTGGATTTTTCGCTGTGAAATCATCTGTCAGACCCTGCATCCGGATCATGTCGCCGTTGTTAACGGTCGCGATGGTCAATGTGGTTTCCGCAAATGCGGCGTTCGCTGCAAGAAGTGCAGCCGCGCTCGCCATGCATAGTGGCGTCGTCAAATTCATCCCTAGTCCTCCCTTGGTGAATCATATGCTGACAACAACCCTAGAGAGTATGACTGCGCGGTGTCAATATTAATTTTACGCGCGGAAAATTTACTATAGATTCAAGCGGATGAGCGCATGACCAAATGTCCGTCAAACAATGTGTCACTGCGCGGGCCACTTGGCACGCCATCTTCAATAAAGTTCATCAGGGTTTCTACGCTACCTGTTGATATTGCGTCATAATCTTGGGAAATTGTGGTCAGGGACGGGCAGGTAAAACGGGAAAACGGATGGTCGTCATGGCCTGCAATGCGCAGGGTACACTCATCGGTTATGCCAACGCGAATCCCCCGTTCATAGGCCGCCGCCATAAAGCCGATTGCCAGCCGGTCATTGCTGCACAATACGGTTCGGCTGGACAATTCACCATTATCCAGCACACGCAACCCGCCAGAATATCCGATGTCTTCAAAGTCCCAGCCTTGCCCTTCTACCCGAATCACATGGGGCGTATGCCCCAAGCGTTCCATCGACTGAATATAGGCCGAGCGGCGTTTGTTGGCGTTCGGATTGACGGGAGGCATTTCGAAAAAGCACGGAGGCTCACCCGTGCGGCACAGATATTCCACCATCAGGGGGACGGATTGAAAATTGTCCAACCCGATAAAGGCAGCGCCCAAACCCTCGATGTTACTGTCCACCAGAACGGTGGGCACATCATGGCAAAATGCCTCAACTTTTTTGCGATCCGAGGCCCGACCAAGCGGCGCCAACAGCACACCCGCAGGCCGCATAGAGCGGAGAGTCTCTAGAATTTCAATTTCATGTTCAACGCTACCGTGAGAGCTGAAGGTTGAGGGCGAAAACCCCGCATCAATGCAGCGCCGTTCAATGGTCCGCGCGATTTCGGCAAAAAACGGGTCAGCCACATATGGCACCACAATGCCGATGTTTTTGGTCAGGCGACGGTTCTGGTTAACAGCATAAAGGTTCGGGCGGAAATTATACCGCTCCAGCGCTTCTTCGATGCGTTCTCTGGTGGATTTCCGAACGCTTGTCGGATCGTTAAAATATTTGGAAACCGTTGGCCGCGAGACACCACTTTTTGCGGCGAATTCTTCCATATTCCGGATTTTTTGCCCACTCATACTTTCACCCTGCCCTCAGCACCACGATTGCAAGTCGTATTTATCGCGCGCAAACTATTTTCTTCATTATAGAAAGTTTGGCAGGCGCAGGTCAAGGTTCACCCGACCAAAAGCCCGAAGGCTTCGTAGGGTCAAAGTCCGCTTCAGCGTTTAGGATCCAAAGTAACGCCGGTTATTTTACGATTTTACAGCTAAAGTCCTGCCCATCCGGATCTGGCTCGCGGTAATGTGCTTCATCGCCCTTGATCCAGATAAACTGCCCAAAATCAGCATCATAGCGCGCACCAGAAGCGGCGGGCGTCAGAGCCCCCACAGTCACGCGATCGCCCCTTTCGATCCGCACACTGGGCATCGCTGTGTCAAAAAACTGTGTCTCCACTTCGTTTGCAGGGGAGTCCCCGCAGTGCCACGTGGCCGTGGAACTGGGCGTTTCCAGCAAATATTGCGCCACCAACTGCCCCTCGCGGCGCTTGTAATTCCACGCCACACAATCGCGCGGATCGTCGGTTTTCCAACAGTCGTCGCGTCCGCCGATCCAGCCCCGCTGATAGCTGTGCAAAGCCTCCTCCGCCGACTTTGCGCCGCTGTCCAAACCCCGAATAACCGTAATCGCCGCCTTATACCGATCCGCCACAAGTTGATCCAAAGCAGCCAGTTCCGGGTCTTGGCAAATCAGCTTCTCCGCCGTTGTTTCCGCCGCAGCACAGTCAAAAGACGGACCGTTTTGCGCCAGCGCGGGGGTCGTAAAAGCAAGGAAACCCAAAAGAAAATATCGTATCATGTGATTGATCCTTCGTTATCCGTTCAAACGCCGTTCAACGATGCGCGCCATGATGCTGGCGCCCACAGGCAGAATGTCATCGTCCAGCGTATAGGCAGGGTTGTGCACCGGCACTGTTCCGCCATGCCCAAGCGTGCAATAAGCCCCCGGCACCACCTTTAGCATATCGGCAAAATCCTCGCTTCCGGTGCGCAGTTCGCTGGATTCCTCGATCATATCTGCGCCCACGATTTCAGCGGCGGCGTCCAGATAGGCGGTGGACAGGGTCGCGTCATTCATCAGAACATCAAACACATTCCAGATTTTCACATCAATTTCGATCCCGTGCATTTTTGCCATGCCCGCGCAGATTTCCTTGATCCGCATTTCGATCAATTCGCGCACCTCGTCGTGGAAATAGCGCACAGTCCCTGTCAGGGTCGCGGTGGCAGGGACCACATTGTAGGCGTTGCCCGAATTAAAGGTAGTCACCGATAACACGGCGGGTTTTGTGGGGGCGACATTGCGGCTGACGATGGATTGCAGCTCGCCCACAAGGGCGGCGCCGATGACGATGGAATCCCGTCCCGCTTGGGGCATGGCCGCATGGCTGCCGATGCCATGAACCGTGATGTCAAAGAAACAGGCCCCTGCCATGGCTGCGCCGGGTTTTACGCTAACCTGTCCGGGCAAACCGTTGGGGTTATTGTGCATTCCATAGATTTCATCGCAGGGGAATTTTTCGAACAAACCGTCCGCGATCATAGTGCGTGCGCCGCCCAGTCCCTCTTCAGCGGGTTGAAACACCAGAACCGCCGTACCTGCAAAATCACGTGTTTCCGCCAGATATTTAGCCGCGCCCAGCAACATGGTGGTGTGGCTGTCATGGCCGCAAGCATGCATTACCCCCGCGGTTTTGGACGCATAGGGCAGGTTGGTGGTTTCATGGATCGGCAGCGCATCCATATCGGCCCGCAACCCAACCCGCCGCGTGCTTTTCCCCTTGCCGTGGATCAGCCCCACAACCCCAGTGGTGCCAAGACCCGCGTGGATTTCATCCACTCCGTAACTTTTCAGCAAATCCTGCACGATGCCGCTGGTGCGGTGTTCCTGAAACCCCAGTTCGGGGTGTTCATGCAGGTCGCGTCGAATGGCGGTCAGAGTATCAGCGTGGTCGGCAATTTGCGGCAGGACGGGCATCGAAGGTTCCTTGGGTCTGAAAGATTTCTCCCAGCCTACGCCGCGAGATTAAGGATGACCAGCCTGCCCGTAATCCACAATCATATAGAATTTGCGCAGGGTTTCATCCTGACGCCATTCGCCGTTAAACCCTTTGGGCATCAGCGCCGTGTCGCCCGCTTTGAAATGTTCTGCATGGCCGGTTTCATCGGTTATGGTGCAACTTCCCGACAGGAAAACCATGATTTCATCCATGTGGAAATCGGTGATTTTTTCCACATGGGCGGTGGCCTCCCAAACGCCGGAAAAGGTGCGCACGGGGCCGTCTGATTTACGGTCAATCATCATATGCCCACGGGATTTTGCATCGGCCTCAATGACGCCAGATTCGGTTATAGAAGACCAGTCGCCGAAAGTTGAATCTGTCATTCGGATGATTGGATTGGGGGATTTAGACATAGCGGGCACCTTTCTAAGGTTTGAATATCAGAAGAATTCTCGGTTGAACTGGATTTCAGCGGGGGCAACGCCCAATTCGCGGGCATAGCGGTGGCCCGCGTAAACTGCTGCGGCGATGGTGGCAGGGGCCAGTCCGTCCCCGATGCGGGTGACGGATTGCACGCCGTGAGTGGCCCAGTCGGACTGGCGGGCGATCAAAGCGTGATACAACGCATCCTCGGGCAGTTTGGAGGTGACCGGAACAATGGTATCACAGTCCAACGATAAAACCCCCGCAGGGTTTTCGCTGTGTTGCAGGCGGATGTGGCCTTTGCCAGCCTCTGCCAGAGTGTATTTTTCAAGGATTTGCACGCCCAACCCGTAGAGCCGTTGGGAAATCAACCCTTGTTCCAGCGTGGCACTGCTCCACGCCGCGATATTGGCATCCGGCGTGACAAGGGTCACATCTAGCCCTTGAACCGCCAGCTTTTCCGCCAGAAGCGAGCCCATATAATAGCGGTCGTCGTCATAAATCACCACATGGCCTGTGCAGGGTGTGCCCGCCATAATATCGTCGGGCGTCAGCAGGTTAACGTCATCAGGGATCGCCAAAGGCTGCGGGTGAACCCGCCCCACACAATCGCGCCGCCACTTTGCACCGGTGGCCAGAACCACATGGGCGCAGCCCAGTTCCAGCACGGCTTCGGCATCCAGTTCGCTTTGGGCGTAAAGGGTGACATTGCTGTTTTGGTTCAGTTGCAACAGGCGGTGATCGCGCACGCGGGCCCATTCGGAAAGGCCAGGCAAACGGGATTCCCGTGTGACCCGCCCGCCAAATTCAGCGTCTTTTTCCGCAAGCACAACCGTATGCCCCCGTTTCATCAGAACCAGCGCCGCTTCCAACCCTGCCGGGCCGCTGCCGATCACCAGTGTTGTGTCGTCAGTGGATTTCGGCGGCACGGTTTCTGGGTGCCAACCCTTGCGATATTCCTCGCCCATTGTGGGGTTTTGGGTGCAGCGTAGGGGCACCATCATCGCATCCCCTGATACGCAAATATTACAGCCGATACACTCGCGGATTTTGTCGATGTCGCCGGTTTCGATTTTCGACGGTAAAAACGGATCAGCGATAGAGGGCCGCGCCGCCCCGATGAAATCAAGCACACCACGGCGGATTTGGGCGGCCATCGCATCAGGGGACGTAAACCGCCCCACACCGACTACAGGCTTGTTTACGGTCTTTTTCACGAAGGATACAAATTCTTCCTGCGCGCCTTCGGGATAGAACCGAGAGGGGGCCGAATCCCTGCTCCAGTCGCGCAGGTTCACGTCCCACAGATCGGGTAAATCAGCGAGGATTGAGACAATGTCGCGGTCTTCTTCGGGGCTGGTGGTTCCGGCCACATCCCTGAATTCATCCACCGTATAGCGCAGCCCGATGGCGCAGCGATCACCAACGGCGTCGTGCATGTCTTCCAGCACTTCGCGCAACAATCGGACACGGTTTTCCAGAACGCCGCCGTATTCATCGCCCCGTGTGTTGAATTTCGACGACAGGAACATGCCGTTCAAACTGGCGTTAGCACGGCAGTAGGCATAGACGATGTCAAACCCCGCATCGGCGGCACGCACCGCTGCGTCACGATGCCAGCGGCGATAGTCGCGGATGTCTTGCAAATCCATCTGCCGCGCTTGTGCGGGATAGGTCATGGAGGTGATCGGATAGGGGGCGACAGATAGGGGCACTTCGCGGCTGTATAAACAGCCATCGCGGTGGCCTGTATGGCTCAGTTGGATGCCTGCCAAAGCGCCGTGTTCGTGGATGCCATCGGTCATCCGTTGATAGAGCGGCAGGTCGTGTGCGTCCCAGATGCGGCCTTCGGTCAGGGGGCTCATGTCGCTGGTGGGATGGATTTCGGTTTCTTCGGTGCAGATCACCCCCCAGCCGCCTTCGGCTTTCATGGCGCGCATGGCGGCCATTGATTTTGGGTATTTCACCCCCATCCCGTTGCAATGGGCCACTTGGAAAAAGCGGTTTTTGGCCACATGGGGGCCGATTTTCATCGGTTTGAACAGGATGTCATAGCGGGGATCACGGGCCATATGGGGGGTACCTTTATGGGGGTGTTACGGAATTGAAGGGGGCAAATAGCCGATGAAAGACACGATTTTCCAGTCTTGCTGCACAAGCCGCAAGGTGAACAAAGACTGCCAGCCGTAGGGTTCAAATGTGCCGTCTTTCAGCGGCAGCGCCCCGTCAAAGGATTTTAACATCACCAGCGCATCGGTGCTGGTTTGCGTGACTTTGGCCAGACTTGCGCCTTTCAGCAAAGCATCACGCAACAACGCAGGGTCGGCCCGTTCATTGGTCACCTTTGACTGGGACAACCACGTGGTTTTATAGGCTTCAAGGGTTGGAAACCCCACCGTCCAATCCGCAGGATCGGCACTGCGCCCCGCATCAAGCGCGCAAAACCGATCCTCGTCAAAATCAGCGGCAACCCGTGACCAGTCGCCTGCGATAAAGGCGTCAATGTCGGTTTTAATATGCTGCTCCCACAGGACGTGGCGCAGGGCATCGCTGGGTGGGTACGGGTTTTCGGCAGGGCTTGATTTGGGGGCGTTTGTCATCGGGGCTGACCTTTGCAAGGATTAACTGTGGCTGCGTCCGGTTGAAGAATAGAACCAGTCGTCAGGGTAGGGATACCACCAGTCGGCCTGTTTGGCTTTGGGGTCAATGACCGCCATTTTTGCGCGGCGGAAGGATTCAAGCCCCTGACCGGACAAAGACCGCCCCAGACCCGAATTTTTGATTCCGCCAAACGGCAGTGCGTCATTGTCCACCAGCGGGTTGTTGACCCAGACCATACCGGCCTCTAGGCGGTTAACGCCCTCGAATGCCTCGGCCAGATCATTGGTGAACAGGCAGGCGCCTAGGCCGAAATCGGAATCGTTGGCGCGGGTGATGGCCTCGTCAAAATCTTTGACACGGACAATGGAAACGACGGGGCCAAAGGCCTCGGAGTGGAGCACGTCCATGGCGTCGGTTACGTCGGTCAGGATGGTCGGCGCATAGAACCAGCCGGTGGGGTGTTCGGATGGGATTTCACCGCCGATAGCGATGGTCGCGCCTTTGCTGCGGGCGTCTTCGACCAGTGCCATGACTTTGGTGCGGGCGGCTTGGGACACCAGCGGGCCGATTTCCGCGACCTCTAGCCCGTTGCCGATGCGCAATTGTTTTGTGCGCGCGACAAAGGCGTCAAGGAAGGCGTCATAGACTTCATCAACCACAAAAACCCGCTCGGTTGAGGTGCAAACCTGTCCTGATTGCAAAAAGGACGCCGTCACACAGCCCGCTGCGGCCACGGCAATATCGGCGTGTTTGGACACGATGCAGGCGTCATTTCCGCCTGCTTCGATGACGGCAGGTTTCATGGCGGATGCAGCCGCAATGGCCACGGCGCGGCCTGTTTCAACCGATCCGGTAAAGGCCACCGCATGGGTCATTTTGCTGGCGATCAGGTGTTTGCCCACGCCGCCATCCCCGGGCAAGCACGCGATCAGATCGTCGGGCAGGGCGGCAAAAACCTGCATGAATTCCATCGTACACAGCGTCCCGATTGGAGAGGCTTTCAGAACGATCCCGTTGCCCGCCGCCAAAGACGCCGCAATGGTCCAGCAGCCAAGGATCAGCGGAAAATTATAAGGCACCACATGGACGGACACGCCGTAGGGTTCGACAATCTGATACTGAAAAGACCCGGGCTGCATGGTGCCCGCAACCTTGCCCCCGTCATGGCGGGCCAGTTCAGCGTAATAGCGGAACACGGCGGGGATATTGGCGATTTCACCGATGGATTCGGGGTAGGGTTTGCCGGTTTCAAGGGTCATCAGCTTGGCGACCGTACTCATGTCAGTGTCTTCAATGGCGCTGGCCACACGGTGCAGGGCTTGGGCGCGGGATTTGGCATCCATCGCCCCCCACCCCTTTTGCGCGGCATTCACCCGCAGCAGAACGCTGTCGATTTCATCTTCCGTAGGTTGGCCGAAAACGCCTACAGGTTCCAGTGTGGCAGGGTCGTTCAAAACTGTGCCTGTACCGTGCAAAGGGTAATGGGTCGGGTTCAGGTAATAGCTGGGTTTTTGCGGGTCATAGGTCATTTTGGGGATACTTTCGCAAGGGCGGCGTTGGGCCAGTCAGGCAGGGCTGCGGCCATAAAATCACTTATAGGAGACAGGTTGGCCTGGGTCAGAGCAGCATCTAACAGGCGCAGCACACGGGGCAGGTGATCCAGATACCGCGGCTTGCCGTCCCGCTGGCACAAGCGCACAAAAATGCCCGCAATTTTTGTATGGCGCTGTGCGGCCAGCAGGTGAAAATCCGCCATGAACTGCGCCCGATCCATCGGGCCGCGCTGCGCCATATAGCGATCCAGCAGGCGGGTTTCCAATTCGCCACTGACATCGCGGCGGGCGTCTTGGGTCAGTGACGCCACATCATAGGCCGCTGCCCCGATCAACCCGTCCTGAAAATCCAGCAACCCGCAGCGGGCAATGCCGGAATGCTGTTTCAGGATCATCAGGTTATCCACATGGAAATCCCGCAGGACCAAAGCCTCGCGCCGCTGTGCAACGCTGTGCAGAGCATCGCGCCAGAGGGCAGTGAACTGTTGGCGAAAATCGGCGGCATCCACGTTTGGGAAATACGCAGGCACAAACCAGTCGGCGAACAGGGTAATTTCGTCCAGCAGCGGGGCCATGTCATAGGCGGGCAGTCCTATTTGCAGCGCACAGGAATGGGAATGTAACGCGGCCAGCACGTCTATGGCCTGTTCATAAAGAGCCGTTTCATCCGCGCCTTGGTCCAGCAGATGGGTGAATGTGGCATCGCCGAAATCCTCGACCAGAACAAATCCCAAATCCGCACGATCCGCCAGAATATGAGGAGCCGAAAACCCCAGCGCAGATAGGTGGCGTGCAATATCGAGATAGGCCAAGGTGTCAGGCGCATCCGGTTCTGTGACCATCAGCAAAGCATTGGCCTGCCCGCCTACGGACTTGCGAAAATAGCGGCGCGGGGACGCATCCGCTGGCAAAGCTTTCCAGCCCTCTGCCGCAAATCCGGCAGAGGTGACAAAAGAGGCCTGTTCTGGCCCAAGCGCGGTCATCGGATCATATAGACCTTTTTGATGGTCTCATGGACGGTGCAAACGCCTTTCCAGTCTTGTGGGAAAAACGCTGCCGTGTCGGGGGTGATTTCGATCACCTCGCCGTTGTCATGCACATAGGTGCAGCGGCCTTCAAGGAAGTGGCAGAATTCGTCGCGGGTGACGTGGCAGTTCCATTTGCCGGGCGTGCAAATCCAAAGGCCGCATTCAGATTCACCGTTCGGGCCTTTGTGCAGCAGTTTGCCGGACATTTTGGAATCGCCCTCGATCAATTCGGGTTGCCCCCAATCGGCCAGATCGGTGGTTTCAAGGGGTTTGTGCATCACAGGGGTGGTCATCGGGTTGCCTTTCAGAACAGCATATAAACATTGCGCATGGTTTCATGGACCGTGCAGTCGCCGGACCAGCCGGCGGGGAACATAACGATGGTGTCTTTTTCCACTTCGATGACCTCTCCGTCGTCAGACGTATAGGTGGCGCGGCCTGCCACAAAATGGCAGAATTCATCGCGCGGAATCGCAAGGCGCCAACGGCCCGGCGTGCAGACCCAGATACCGGTTTCAGGCCGGTTGTCAGGGCCTTTGTGCACCAGTTTGCCACTAGATGCAGACGCGCCTTCCAGTGCGTCCGGCTGCGGACCCCAATCCACCAGATCCTGACGGGTCGAGGCATGATGCAGATGCGGTGTCGAAGGCGCAATCATGCCGTGTCTTTCAAAAGTGAATCGAGGATTCTTGCCGCTTTGGTCGGGCCGTGTTCACCCTGCATCGCCTTTGATGTGGCGGCCAGTTTTGCCTGCATTGCGGGATCGGTGATGCAATCGTTCAGGGCTTTTTCCAACTGCGCATCTGTCCATTCATAGCGGTCAAAACCAAAGCCGTGACCAGTTTCCTGTGCGCGCATGGCGTTGTCATGGCCGTCCCAGACATAGGGCATCACGATGGCGGGTTTGCCAAAATACAGACACTCGGTAAACGAATTATTCCCGCCGTGATGGATCACCGCATCCACCTGCGGAATGACAGAGGGCTGCGGATACCAGCCCGCCAGATGCACGTTATCCGGCACGGTATCATAGGCATCCATATAGTCGCCCACATTCACCAAAGCGCGGTAAGGCAGTTTGCCCACAACGTCGATGATCCGCTTTAACAGATCGGTATCCCCCGCCCCAAGCGAGCCAAAGGAAATATACAGCAATGGTTTGTCGTTATTGGCCTTAAAGGTGGGCACGGTGTAGGGTTTTTCTTCGCGCACGCAGCCCTCTAGATATTGAAACTGATCGGGGGACAGCGGGTTCTGCCGTTCGAATTTGGCGGCTTCGGGATACAACAGCAGGTTCATAAAGGGTGATGTTTCGCAGAATTCGCCGATGGGGTAGGCGTCTTCGCCGCAATCGGCCAGAAAGCCGTTGAAATCGTCATGGATCGGTTTGATCACCGCGTTAAACTTTTCGCGGTAGGCTTTCATCCCCGCAAGATCAGTGACGCTGCACCCTGACAGATGGGGCGGGACTTTGGGGTCGGTGATTTCGTTTTCCGAACAGGAAATCACCCGCACCCATGGCACGCCGAACTGTTTGATTGCGGGGAACAGGATCACATTATCCACGCAGATCATATCGGGGTTGATGGACTTCAGGATGCCGGGCAGGTCTTTTTGCGCCCATTTCGCGCTGTCCACGATGTTTTCCCAACACTCTTTGACATAGGTGTCGATCTGATCAATCGGGGATTTGCGAAAGTTCGGAATGTGGCTGTTGATAAAGTCCTCCCAGAACTTTGCCATTGCCTCGGGTTCCATGGGTTCGGACAGGGCCACGGGATGGGCTTCAAAGCCGTAGCCTTGGTAAATCTCGACAAATCCCGGATCGCTGAGGAATACCGCCTTATGGCCGAGCTTTTCGCAGGCTTGCGCGATGCCGACGGAATTCAGCGCAGGGCCAAAGGCGGCTTCGGGGAAGAAGGCTATCGTTTTCTGTGTCATTTTGTGTCTCCCTTTTGACAAAAATCGGTGTTCAGGCGTGTAAAATGCGCGTGTGGTCCGGCGACCAGACGCAATAAAGATCAGTGCCTTTGGTGATGCTGGCAGGATCGACCTGCCCGATCTGCATCCGCGCAACCACGGTTTCCCGCCCGCCGCAGGTTTTCAGATGAACGCTCAGGTCCGACCCGTGATAGGCGGTGTCAAATACGGTGCCGTGCAGGGCGTTCTGGCCTTCGGCAGGGGCGTGGGTTTGCAGGCTGATCCGTTCGGGACGCACGGCGATAACGCTGCCCCCCGCCGTATCGGCGGTTCCGCGCAACAGACCCCCATCGGCGATTTCAACACCGCCTGTGGTGGCTGTGCCGCTTAGAAAATTCATTTCGCCAATAAAGTTTGCAACGAAGCGGGTTTTGGGATGTTCATAAAGGTCAACAGGTGTGCCCACTTGCGCCAGTTTTCCATCGTGCAGCACCGCGATGCGATCTGCCATGACCAGGGCTTCTTCCTGATCATGGGTCACCATCAGAAAGGTGATCCCCACTTCATTTTGCAGGCGTTTCAGTTCCAACTGCATGTCTTCGCGCAGCTTTTTGTCGAGCGCGGAAAGCGGTTCATCCAGCAGCAATACGCGGGGACGTTTGACCAAGGCGCGGGCCAGTGCAACCCGTTGCCGTTGCCCGCCTGACAGTTGATCGGGCTTGCGTTTGGCAAAATCCCCCAGACGGGCGCTGTCTATAACCTCGCCCACACGAGTGGCGATTTCCGCTTTGGGCAGCTTTTCCATTTCCAACCCGTAAGCAATGTTTTTTTCCACGCTCATATGGGGAAATAAAGCGTAGGACTGGAACATCAGGTTCAGCGGGCGCTGGCTGGGTTTGGTGTGGGTAACATCCACACCTCCCACAATAATCCGCCCCTCTTGTGGCGTTTCAAACCCTGCAAGAGACCGCAGCAGCGTGGTCTTGCCACAACCGCTTGGCCCCAGCAGTGCAAAGAATTCATTGTCTTTGATGGACAGGGAAACATCATCCACCGCCGTCAGACTGCCATATCGTTTGGTAATGTTATGCAGCTCAATTCCGTTGCTCATCGGGTGAAGGCTCCTTTGTCGGCCCGTTGGGCAATGATGACGATGGCGAAGGATACGAACATCACAATGGTCGCCATGGCGTTGATTTCTGGTGTCACGCCGAAGCGGATCATGGCGTAGATTTGCATGGGCAGCGTGGTCGAAGCTGACCCCGGTCCTGCGGTGAAAAAGGCGATGATGAATTCATCAATGGACAGAGTAAACGACAGCAAAGCCCCCGCGATTACGCCGGGTGCAATTGCGGGCAACAACACACGGAAAAAGGTTGTCACCTCGCTGCCGCCCAGATCGGCGCTGGCTTCCAGAATGGAATGGTCGAAATTGCGCATACGGGTGCGCACGACGGCGGCCACAAAGGCGATGTTGAAAACCGTATGGCTTAGGATGATCGAATGCAGGCCAAGGGTGAAATTCAGCAGGGAATAAAACGACAAAAGCGCGATGGCGAGCACGATGTCAGGGATAATCATCGGTGCAAACAGCACTGCATCCAGTGCCGAGGACTGCCGACGCGTTTCAACCCCAACTGCCAGTAGCGTGCCGACAATCGTGGCCAGAACCGTTGCGCTGACGGCCACCACCAGCGTGTTGCGCGCGGCAGACAGGATTTCTTTGGACTGCCAAAGTTTGCTGTACCATTCCAGCGAAAATCCGGTCCAAACCGTAGGCAGGCCCGCTTTGTTAAAGCTAAGCACCATCAGAACGAGGATCGGCACATAGAGGAAGATGTAGAACAGGCACAGATGCAGGTTCAAAAACCGCGAGGATTTATGCGCCATTATGCTGCCCCCCTATCGCCAGCGGCCCGATTGGTCAGCACCGCTTGCGTAAACAACAGCGCCATCATCACAAGGATCAGGAACAGGGACAGGGCCGCGCCAAACGGCCAGTCCCGCGCACTTAGGAATTGGTCATAGATCAGATTGCCCACCATTTGCACGCGCCCGCCACCCAGTAAATCAGGGGTGATAAAGTTGCCGATGGACAGCACAAAAACGAACACGCCCCCGGCCGCAGCACCCGAAACGGTTTGGGGCAGGGTCACACGGCGAAAGGTTGTCCAGCCGCTGCCGCCCAGATCGTAGGACGCCTCGATGATTTCGGGATTGATCCGTGTCAGGGATGAATAAATCGCCAGCACCACAAAGGGCGTGTAGTTGTAGACCAGCCCCGTCACCACGGCGAAATTATTGTAGAGCAGGGGCAGGGGGTCATCGATCACACCAAGATACGCCAGCCCGTTGTTGATCAGGCCTTCGCGGTTCAGCATCACAATCCACGCATAGGTGCGGATCAGATAGTTGGACCAGAACGGCATGATCACAAGGATCAACAGCACGGTCTGCCACTGGCGCGGGGCCTGAGTGATTGCGGCGGCGGTAGGATAGGCGATCAGGATCGAAATCAACGTGGCCAGCCCTGCGATTTTGGCGGATTGCAGGAAAATCCCCATATACAGCGGATCAAAGGCCCGTTGGAAGTTTTCAAAGGTAAAGATGTAGTCAACGCCGCCGTAAACGCCCCGTTCAAAGAAGGCATAGACAAAGATCAAGGCGCAGGGGATGACCAGCAGTAGGGAAATCCATCCCAATCCGGGGCCGATCAGTACCCAGGTTTTGACGCTGTTTCGCATATTTATGTTCCGCCAGAAATGTTTGTGGCACCAGCCAACCCATTGGTCCGCTGGTGCCTGTCGGGTCTTATTTGGCGGCCATTACTTCGGTCACAGTGCGCGCAAAAGCCTTTTGACCCTTGCCCAAATCGCGCAGTTGTTCAAAGGCCAACAGCTCTGCCGGCTTCATCGCCATATTGGGGAAGGTTTCAAACAAAGACGGATCAAGAGCCGCCATCGCCGCGCCGTTTGGCACTTTGTAGAGGATGTTTTCCGCAACCCAAGTGCCCACATCCACCCGCAGCATATAGTTGATAAACGCCTCGGCGGCCTCTTTGTGTTCGGAAGCTTTTGTCACCAGAATGGAATCCACCCACAGATCAGAGCCTTCGGACGGGATCACATATTTGATCTCGGCATTTTCCCCGATGCCATAGTTGCACCAGCCGTCCCACGCCTGAACCATCTTGGCTTCGCCCGAAACCAGCTTCAGATAGAAAGTGGTATCATCAAAGGCCAGAAGTGTCGGTTTTGTTGCCACCAGCAATTCTTTCTCTTCGGCTAAGGTTTCGTCGGATGTGTCATTCACTGATTTGCCCAAAGCCAGCGCCGCAGCCCCCATCATCCAGCGATCCGTAGACAGCATGGTCGTCTGGCCCTTCAGATCATCGGACGGTTTCAGCAGATCATTCCACGACGTGGGCGCGTCCATTTGATCGCTGCGGTAACACAGACCCGTGGTGCCCCAAGTATAAGGAACCGAATAGGTATTGCCCGGATCATGGGCCAGTTGCGTGGCTTCATCTACCAGATTGGACAGGTTGGGGATTTTGGCGTGATCCAGCGTGGCAGCCAGACCCAGATTGTTCAGCGCCTCGGCAAAGGGGGATGACACAAATAAAACATCATAGCCGCGCCCGCCGCTGGCCACGACCTTGCCCATGATTTCCTCATTGGTGCCGTGAACCGCCATATCAACCTCGATGCCGGTCTCTTTGGTAAAGTTTTCCAGCAGGTCGGGCGGCATATAGCCGTCCCAGTTCGAAATCACGATTTTTTCCGCAAATGCGGCTGTGGACAGGGCGGCAATGCCGCAGCCTGCGAAGAGAATTGTTTTGAATGCGCCAAGCGCGGTGGATGACTTTGTCATTTATTATACTCCCGTTGTGCCGCGCACCTCTTTGGCTGCGTGGATAGGCATGACTGTATTTTTGATGTAAAAAATACACAAGACAAAACTTGAACTTCATGTATTGCTGTATATGACTGGGTTATATAGCTGTAGAGGCGGCTTTTTTTTGTACATAGGGGGCTTGGATCTTATGAAAACATCGAACCGACCCGCAGCTATGGCGGGAAAAATACTGGATGTGCTAATCGATTCGGGATTGGCCGTGGGCGAGCGTCTGGTGGAAAACACCCTTGCCGAGGCCTGCCACGTGTCCCGCACCCCGATCCGCAACGCCCTGCAACTGTTGGAACAGCAAGGCTATGCCAGCAAAGCGCCTGAGGGCGGCTATGTGCTGGCCCGCGATCCGTTGACGGTGCGGCTGGATGCAGACATGAAAACGGACCCGCCCGAAGGCGTTTTGGTGGAACGGGTTGTGCGCGATCGCGCCAGCCGCCGCCTTGGGGCCAGTGTGACCGTTTCGGAGTTAAGCCGCCGCTACAACGTACCCCGTGCTGCGGCGCAGAATCTGTTGCTGGACCTGAAATCAAAGGGGATTGTGGATAAGGCGGATGGCCAGTCGTGGATGTTCAAACAACTGATGGGCGAGCAGTCTTCGCAGGCCCACAGCTTTGAATTTCGCCTGATGCTGGAACCCGAAGCGATTTTATCCGAAGGCTTTCGGATCGAAAAAAACCGCGCAGCCGTTGTGCGGCTTCAGACCGAAGACCTGTTGGCGCGGGCCGAAAATGCCATCCGTCTGGATGAATTCCGCAACGCCGATCTGGCGTTCCATCTGCTGATTGCACGGGCTGTGACAAATCCCTATATCAGCGAAACAATGACAAACCATAACCAACTACGCCATTTACACGGGGCGTCCCACACCATCAGCGATTTTCGCATGCGCCAGTCGTTGCGCGAACATCTGCGGATTCTTGATGCGCTGGAACAGGGGATGCCTGCGGTGGCTGCTGACCTGATGCGGGTGCATTTGCGTATGTCCAAAAGCAACCGCCCGAGCGTGGCCAACCGCGGCGCGCCGGCGATCATGCTCGCGGGCCGAATGCAGCGGACCTGACCCCTAGATGACCACCCGAAAATCCCCCGTTATCGCGTTTTTCCCCGAAGCCAGTTTCGGCGCGGCGCTGAACTGTATCGGCATCGCGCAGGCTTTGGCGAAACTGGGGGCCACGCCGGTTTTTATCACCCACGGCGGCTTTACGGGGGTGTTTTCGGACTATGGTTTTGAAGAACATTACGTCGAACCGTCATCCGCCAGCACAATTGAAGAAACCGGACGCTATTGGGAAGAATTTCTCGCCCGCCATTTGCCCCATTTCAATCTGACGCCCCAGCAGCAGTTAACGACGTATGTGGCCCCCGTCTGGGATGCAATTGTAGATACGGCGGTTGATCTGGAGCAGGGGTTGACCCATGTGCTGAACCAGATTGCGCCCGATCTGATCGTGCTGGACAATGTCATCATGTTCCCCGCCATCGCCCGCTTTGGCTGCCCTTGGGTGCGGATCGTGTCCTGTGCCGAAACCGAGGTTCGGGATGCCAATGTACCGCCCTATCTGTCAGGTCTTGATCCAAGTGAAGGGTTGCAGATTGCGGAATTCAACGCCGAATATCTGGAGGCCGTGGATCGCCCGCACAAGCGCTACAATACGTTTCGAACCCATGCTGGCCTTGCGCCTCTGCCCGCAGGGGAATTCTTGGAAAACTCGGATGATTTGAACCTGTTACTGGCCCCGAGCATCGTACGGTTTGAACGGGAAGCCCCTCTCGAAGCCCCCCGTTTCGCCCTGCTCGAAGGCTGCGTTCGGGATGAACGCCCTTATCAGGTGCCGGAATTTCCTGCCAATGATGGCCCGCTGGTTTACCTTAGTTTTGGCAGTCTGGGATCAACAGATGTGCAGTTCTTGCAGCGGATCATTGATGCCGTGGCCACCATTCCTGCGCGGTTTTTGGTGAATGTGGGGGCTTTGATCGAAAGCTATTCCAAAGTGCCTGACAATGTGCATTTGCAAGATTGGTTCCCCCAGCCCTCCGTCATTGAACAATGCGATTTGTTCATCCACCATGGCGGCAATAACAGCTTTTGCGAGGCGTTGTACTTCGGCGTGCCCTCGCTGGTTATTCCCTATTGCTGGGACGGGCATGATACGGCGCGGCGGGCGGTGGAATGTGGCGTCGGGGACCGGTTGGATCGCTGGTCCATGACCGATGCGCTGTTGCAAGACAAAATCACCACCTTGTTGGATGCCGCTGCGATGCGTGCGCGGTTGCAGGAAAATGCAAAAGCCATGCAGCAAAAACCGGGCGCGATGACTGCGGCGCGTAAAATTCTGGATGTGCTGCCCGCCAACACCTGACGGGCAGACCTGTGTTTCTTATGCGGCGTTGGCTTCCAGACGTTTTGCCTTTTGGTGTTCGTCCTCGATCAGGCCGATCTTCCAATAGCCCGAAATATAGACATCCTGTTTCGGGGTCTGCAAATCCACTAGAATGTGCTGGCGCAGTTCTTTGATCATCGTGCTTTCCCCCGCAATACAAACCTGAACGGTTTCAGCAGGCCAGTCCAACCCCCGCACCATTTCAACGATTTCACCCGTTGGGGCGTGGCTGTCTGCATTGACGATCCAATGCTGTTTGATGCCTGCAGGGATTCGAAAATCCTGTTGGTCATCCGCATGGGGAATGTCAAAAATTGCCGTCCCTTGCGCGTCTGCAGGCATGGCTTCCAAAGTGGCCGCGGCAAGGGGCAGGGCAGACATATCTGCCACCACAAGATAGTGGTTCGCATAATAGGTTTCTACCTTTACGGGACCAGGCCCTGCAAAACCACAAAACGACCCCACCTGCGCTGCCCGCGCCCAAGCCGAGGCTGGACCCGCATCGCCGTGATCGACAAAATCAATATCCATTTCCCCTGCGCCTTGGCGCTGATGGCGCACGGTATAGGTGCGCACGGACGGTCGGGGTCCATCCACCAACTGGCGGATAAAACTGTCTTTGCTTTGTGCAGGCTCGGGCAGGAAGACTTTACAATTGGCGCCTTCACAGCCGTCTGGGATTTCGGCAACTTCAGGGCCGCTAAAGGTGACACGGATCATATGGGGCGTCAGGCGTTTGACGGCACTTACAACAAAAAGACGCGGAGGGCGTTTGGCACGGGTTGGTTCTGCCATGGAAGGGTTCCTTATATGTGTTGGGTGGGGGGAAGCCTGCCTGTTTAACCCCCGCTAACACGGACAAAGAGGAATTTCGAGCCAAAAGCGGATCGACTCCCGATTTTGTGAATGGGTTTAAGCAGCACAGCCCCTATTTTGGCAGAACCAAAGGAGGCTGGCCTGCGTCTTGGCGCACCTGTAAATCTGTATCAAACAGCGCGCTTAGATTTGCAGCGCTCACCACTTCTTGTGGTGTGCCGTCAAAGGCAACCGTCCCGTTTTTCAACGCGATGATGCGATCTGCATAATGGCTGGCTAGGTTAATGTCATGCAGCACCATGATCACTGTTTTGCCCGTTTCAGCATTTAATTTTCGCACCATACGCAAGATTTCGATTTGGTGGGGCAGGTCCAGATAGGTGGTTGGCTCGTCCAGAATCAGGATCGGCGTTTGCTGGGCAACGGTAAGGGCGATCCATGCCCGTTGGCGTTGTCCGCCAGACAGGCGATCCACGCGGCGGTCTTTTAGGTCTGTCATGCCTGTTGCCTCTAGCGCGGCGGTGACGGCATCCCGGTCTGTTTGGCGCAGGGGTTGGAACGGGCGCATATAGGGGGTGCGGCCCCGCTCGACCAAAGGAGCAACACGCAGGCCATCGGGGGTTTGCGGGGTTTGTGGCAGGAATGCGATGTGCTGCGCAAGGGCCCGTGCGGCAAGGTCTCGGATGTCGGTCCCGTCCAGACTGATTGCCCCGTGGCTTGGGTCCAATATCCGCACCAATGTGCGCAGCAATGTGGACTTGCCACAGCCGTTGGGTCCGATAATCGCGGTGACACTGCCCGCTGCAAAACCCAACGACAGGTCATCCAACACCCGCCGCCCAGCCAGCGTGATAGACAGGTTTTGAACTTCTAATTGCGCGCTCATTGTTGCCTCGTGTTTAAGAATAAAATGCCCAGCATGGCAGGGCCGCCGATCAGGGCGGTAAAGACGCCTGCGGGCAGGTGGGCACCAAAGATCAGCATGCCGGACAGGGCCTCTGCCCCAAGGGCCAGCGCTGCGCCAATGCCACCTGACAACAGCAAAACCGTGCCGGATTGTTTGGACAGTTGGCGCGCTAACGGGCCGGATAAAAACGCCACAAAGGGGATTGGGCCTGCTACCGCCACGCTGACAGAAACCATTACCGCCGAGACCGCAACCACCCTGATGCGCACACCGTCTGGTCCCAAGCCCAAGGCGCGGGCCATGTCATCGCCCATTCCCAAACGATCTACGGCAAAGGTATGCCATGCCAGAAAAACACCGCCGATGATCGTGATTGCACCCATCCACCCGACACGGTGCCATTCTGCCCCTGCGAATGATCCCGACAGGAAACGCGTAACCTCGCTGGCTTGTAAGTCCGGGGCGAGACTGAGCAGAACATCGGTTGCCGCGGCCAGTAGCAGGCTTAAAGAAACGCCGATCAGCACCAGAGGTAAGGGGGCGATGCCCCCGCGCCATGCCAGTGCCAGAACCAAAGCGGCGGTGACACTGCCGCCCAGAACAGCACCCGCGCCTGCCCAGACACCGGTTCCCGAAACAACGATCACCAGCGCAGCGCCTGCGGCGGCACCGGCACTGAACCCGATAATATCGGGCGAGGCTAAAGGATTGCGCAGCAGCGTCTGCACGGCAGTGCCAGCCATGCCCAGACCCGCGCCAGTGACAAGCGCCAAGGCCACACGGGGCGCGCGGAAATGCAGCAGAATTGTACGATCCAGCGGGACGGAAAACGGGTGCAATTCCCCTTGGCCAACCACCAAAAGAAGAAACACCAGCCCCAGTAAAAGGCCCGTCAGGGTTACGTATAAAACGGTTATGCGGGTCATGTCAGACCCTCGGCCTGACGGCGCACCAGCCAGATCAGGAAAGGCCCGCCGATCACGGTGACACCCAGACCTGCCTCAATCGCGACGCCCGGAACGATGACACGACCAAGGATATCTGCAATTAACAGCAACCCGCCGCCAAACAGTGCGGCACGCAGCATTTGGGACAGCATCCCACCCGCCCCTGTCAGCCGCGCCATATGGGGGGCAAGCAGGCCGACAAACGCAATAGGCCCGGCAACCATAACTGCCGCCGTACAGAGCAACGCCACGGCTGTTAACCCGACCAAGCGGATACGGCCGACCCCTGCGCCCAGGCTCTGGGCCATATCTGCGCCAAGTGCGAGCACATCTAACCAACGGGCGACGGTCAGGGACAAAACCACACCAGCCAGTGCGACCAAAGCGGCGGTCTGCAACGTGGCCACATCCGCGCGGTCAACCGCGCCCACGGCCCAGTGGCGGTAGACCTCTAGCGCGTAGGGATCAAGCAGGATCAAACCGCGCAGTGCGGCGCTAAGCAGGGCGGTCAGGGCCGCGCCTGCAAGGATCAAAGTGACGGGACTGGTGGACAGGGTTGCGATGCTTGAGACTGTCAAAGCCGCCAAAGCCGCGCCGCACAGGGCGGGGAATAACAGCAGCGCAGGGGCCATCGGGCCCAGCCACCAAACCGTTGCGACCATGGCAAAAGCGGCCCCTGCGTTGATGCCAAGAAGCCCCGGATCGGCCAGTGGATTGCGCGACAAGCCTTGGATCAACGCACCGCTCAAGCCAAGCGCCCCCCCCGCCAAAAGGGCCGTCACCGTGCGGGGCAGGCGCATTTCGCCCAGCACAACGGAGGCTGCATCGTCGGGGGCTGTACCTGCCAGCCAAACCTGAAATTCGGCCAGCCCGATACCGCCGCGCGCGCCGATCAAAAGCGAGGCAAGGGCTAGCAGGATCAGGGTGGCTGCGGGGAATATGAGGCGTATTAGCGGGATAGGCCTGCCTCCGCGCTGCCATCAACGGCTGTAGTCGGGTCGCCGTCCAAGGCTTGTTCCAGCAGGGGCACCAGACGGTCCAGCGCGTAATTGATGCTGGGCGGCGTTGCATAGCTGAGTGCGGCAGACAGGGTCGGGTCAGTGACGATTTCTCGCCCTTCGCGCACCGCCCGCATCGTCTGGCGCAAGGGGTGTCGGGCGGCTGCCCCAACCCCTCCGCCCAGATCAAGCCAGATCAGCACGTCGGCATCCAGCGGCTCGGTCAGTTCACGATCCAGCGCAAAGTAAAATCCCCCCCGGGCAAACCGTTTTGCGGCAGGAGGCAGCACAAAGCCAAGACTGTGCAACAGTCGCACGCGGGCATCTTGGGGGCCATAGATCAGCGGTCCGTCCGGCCAGACAACCACGGCTGTTTTGCCTTGCCACTGGGGGTGGGCGTTGCGGATCGCGTTTAGGCGGTTTTGCGTGTCTTTGGTCACTTTAACCGCCTGCGCGGTTTTGCCCGTTGCCGCCCCGAAGGTGGCGATCATTTGTTGCCATGAGGCGCCGAAATCCGAAGTTTCAGGGGGCGGCGGTAACACGGGCGCAACGCGGGACAGGGCGGTATATTGGGCATAGCTGATGCCGGAATACATTGCCTCTATCAGGTCGGGTTTCAGACGGGCGATCTGTTCCAGATCAATTTCACCGCGCAGGGCTAGCCCGTTGTCTAACCCCGCAACTGGCTGCAATAGTGGTTGCGCCCAAGGCCACAGCCCCGCCGCGTCGCCCCCGTACCAGACACGGTAGGCAATGGGCGAAAGTCCCAGCGAAAGCCAGTTGTCTAAGCCTGTAAAGGACAGGCTGACGATGCGTTTTGGGGGTTCTGGAACGGTCGTGCTGCCCCAGACATGATCAATCCGCACAGGCTCTGCCGCCAGCGCAATCGGCCAGACCATCACCAGTAAAATCTGAAGGACTCGTCGCATGGACTACCTGCAAAGGGAACGTGGACTGGCTTGGCAGGGCGCAAAACCTGTGGGAAATGCAGCCCAGACGTGGCTTTCCCCTCTCTATAGCAGGGAAAAGCGGCGTCAATCACTTGACTCGGCTGCTGGGCTGATTATCCAAAGGTTTATCAGCCAAGTTCATCGACTCAGCCAGATACCAACAAAGGTCTGTCTATGTCGTTTCACCCCCGCATGTATGCAAAAGTCACTGGAATAGAGTCTTCCGGCCCTATGCGCAGCTTTGCGACACAGGATATGTTGGTGGATTGCTGGCGGGTGCAAATGCGCAACGGCGCGCGGGGGCAATATGTGTCAATGCATCCCAGATTGATCCTGTTTCTGGACGGGGCGCAGATGTCTTTGACGCCCAATCGGGGGCTTAAAGGTACGCCCTGCACTGTCTGTTACGTTCCGGCGGGCATGAACCTATGGGGCAGTTTTGCTGATGTAGGCCCGCTGCGCCATCTGGATATTCATATCAAACGCAGCACGCTTGAAACACTGCTGGACGCTGATACGCCCTGCGATGCCCCGATTTTTGCAGAGGCCCCCGACGCGGTAATTGCGCTGTCCGAACAGATCATGGCCTATGCACTGCAAGACAGCGCCACGCCGCAGGGGATCGCTGTGCAGGCGCAACAGTTGTTACAGTCGGTTTTCGCCAGATGTGCGACAACCGACTGGTTTGCGCAGGTCACTGATTACATTGATACCCATCTGGAAACCGCCTTGCAAACCGATACGCTTGCGGCAGTTGCTGGGCTGTCACGCACGCGGTTCAATGGGTGGTTTCGCACCCGTACCGGACAATCCCCCCATCAATGGGTGCTGCGCGCCCGTGTTGCGCGGGCCAAAGACCTGTTGTTGCAGGACCTGCCCCTGGTCGAGGTCGCCGCGCGCACTGGGTTTTCTGATCAGGCCCATTTGAACCGCGTCTTCAAACGGATCACCGGAACCCCGCCCGGCCTGTGGTCTAACCGCCAAAAAAGCTGCCCGGCTTAGAAAACGCGGCTTAGAAACCGTCAGACTTGGGCCGAATATTCAATACAGAATTCCTGACTATTTCTATCTGATACTCAGATCAAAGAAATCATCCTATTCTGGGGACACGGAAACCATGACACCACGGACCTGTAAAAACAGCAGTGTGACGCTTAGCCTAGCCGCTGCTTTGTTATGCAGCACTGCCACATTCACCGCCACTTTGGCCGCTGCGCAATCTGGCGCGGAGTCGTTTGAACTGGGCACTTTGGTTCTGCGTAACCAAGAAGATGCGACAGGCCCCGTGGATGGGGATGGCAATCCGCCGACCGTGACGGGGACCAAAGCGCCAGTCACCCTGAACCAAGTGCCCCAGTCGGTTTCGGTGTTGGGCCGTGAAGATATTGAACGTTTCGGCTCTAGCACAGTCAGTGAAGCTTTGCGCTACACTGCCGGGGTCACCACCGAAGTTTTTGGCAACGATCAGGATTACGACTGGCTGCGGATTCGTGGCTTTCAAGCGGATCAGACGGGTATTTATCTGGATAACGCGCAAAACCTGTCTTATGCGTTCGGCTCGTTTTTCATTGATCCCTACACGCTGGAACGGGTTGAAGTTCTGCGCGGTCCGTCCTCGGCGCTTTATGGCGGGTCGAATCCGGGCGGGATCGTGAATTATGTGTCCAAACGCCCTGCAGAACGTGTGCGTGAACTGACCTTTGGGGTTAATGATGCTTCGGGGGCTTGGGTTGAATTCGACTATGGCGATTCCCTTGGCGCGGATCGGGCCTATCGTCTGACAGGGCGGATTGAAGGGGGCGACAAATACGACTCCTTCAATCACGGTTTGCGCGGCACTTTTGCACCTTCCTTTAAATTCACCACCGATGGCGGGACCGAGATTACCCTGCTGGCCAACCTTCACGCTGCCGACGAGCAGCACAACGGCAGCACGTTTTTGCCCTATTACGGTACAGTGTCCCCAACCACTGAATTTGGCTACATCGACCCGGATGCAAACTTTTCGGATTCAGATTGGGATGACTACCGCCGCAGACAGGCCTCTGTTTCGGGGATCGTGGAAAAGGAACTGGCGAACGGGTTTACCATCACCGGCATCGCCCGTCTTGGGGTTGCCAGCGTAGAGGAACGCTATTTCTACCCCTTCGGCTATGCAGGATTTTCCGAAACTCCGGTGGATGCAACGGGCACGCTGGCGCTGATCGGGTTTGAACATGATACGCTGGTGCGCACGGCACAAACCGACCTGCGCTATTATGGGACAGTTGAAACAGGTGCTGTGTCCCATGATCTGTTAATGGGTCTGGATGCGCGGTTTTATTCCCTTGGCGAAACGCAGGCGTCCAACTTTAGTGACACCAACAGCGTAGTGAATCCGGTCAACCCCGGCACGCCCGTGCTGAATGCGCCATACATTGCTGGTGGTACATTCCAACGGCAAGTGGGGCTGTATTTCCAAGACCAGATGCGCTGGGGGGACGGCTGGATCGGCACAGTGAACCTGCGTCATGATTTTGTGTCTACCACACAGGATTTCAACGGCGGCTTTGATCGCAAAGACAATGAAACATCCTACCGTGTGGCCCTTGCCCGCGAATTTGCCAATGAATTCACGCCTTATGTGACCTATTCCACCTTCTTTAACCCGCTGATCGCATCCCCGGCATCTGGTGTGACAAAACCGGAATCGGGTGAGCAATTCGAAGTGGGCTTCAAATGGGCCCCGACCGATGCGAACTTCAGCATGTCCGCCTCGGCGTTTCAGATTGACCGCGATAATGTGGTGACTGGGGCTTTCCCTGCCTTTAGCCAGCTTGGGTCTGTTCGATCCCGCGGGGTGGAATTTGAAGGCAAATATGATTTCAACAACGGCTTTACCCTGCAAGGGGCGGCGACCTTTATCGACGCAAAAGTCACTGAAGACACAAATACGGCTTTGATTGGCACCACGCCAACCCTGATCCCCGAAAGCCAGTTGTCCTTGCTGGGCAGCTATGCGTTTCAGGGCGATCTAAGCGGTCTGACCTTAGGGGCGGGCGTGCGCTATACGGGCGAGAGCTTTGCAGATGCGGCCAACACGCTTGTTGTGCCTGACGCGACGCTGGTGGATTTCTACGCCACCTATGAAATCCGCAAAGGTCTAGAGGCGAATTTTGCCGTCACCAACATCGCCGACAAAGATTATGTGACAGGGTGTCAGACGTCCTTTGTCTGCTCATATGGGTCCGGGCGCGAAATCAGCTTGTCATTGGCGGCACGTTGGTAACATTTGCAGCAGGGGCCAATCGGCCCCTGCGCTTTGCGCTGCCTTTCGCAGCAACAGGCAGGTTCTGATACCCTACCCAAGGAAAACGTGATGAAATTTATCGAGACACAAGACCAGCTGCGCGCAGTTTACCAGATGCCCGGTGATACGGCGGTGCGCAAACAACTGGATCGGCTGGACTCCCATTCGCGGCATTTTCTGGAAAAATCCCCGTTTGTTATGATCAGTAGTCAGGATTTGGCTGGCAATGCGGATGTGTCACCCAAAGGCGACGGGCCGGGGTTTATTCAGGTGTTGGACGATACCACCATCGCGATTCCGGATCGGCCGGGCAACAATCGCCTGGATACATGGGAAAATTTTCTGGAGAACCCTGCGGTCGGGCTGTGCTGCATGATCCCCGGTATGAACGAAACCCTGCGCATCAACGGCGAGGCTCGGCTGACGGTGGACGCTGATCTGTGCCAGCAACTTGCGATGAACGGGCGACCAGCGCTATCTGTTCTAGTGATTAAAATCCGCCAAGTTTACATGCATTGTGCCAAGGCATATATCCGCTCGGCCTTATGGAAGCCGGAATCTTGGCCGGATCGGTCTACCATTCCAACGCTGGGCGAAATTATTCGCGACCAGTTGGAAATATCAACCAGTGCAGAGGAAATCGATTCTTCATTGGCCGAGAATTACCGCAAAGCGCTTTGGTAAACCCCTGTTGATAGAAGCCTAGTCCTGCTGTCTATCTGCAAAAATGCGCATGGCAATTGCGGCGGCGCTGACCACGTGATCGGCGGCGGCGCGGTAGGCCAACGCCCCGTCGCGGGCCTTAATCGCCGCCACGATTGCTGCCATTTCCGCAGGGCCATTCACGTCACGATTGCCGGTTTGAATGGTCATTGAACGCAAATGGTTAATGCGAACCGTCAGCATGTTGACGATGTCCCATGCTACGTGTCGGTCTACTTTGCTAAACATCACGTGATAAAATTCAGACGTGCTGTTCAGCACTTTGGCCTGATCCGCTGTGATATAGCCGTCGTGAATGTCGGCAAGCGCCGCTTCAAGGGCGGGCACGATGCTGGGGTCATCACTTTCCGCACAAAGCTGCGCGGCCATTGCCTCTAGTGCGCCGCGCACTTCATAGATTTGCTGGGCAATATCACTGTCCAGCGGGGCGACGATGGGGCCTTTGCCGGGTTGCGTGCTGACCAGTCCTTCGGATTCCAGATGGCGCAGAACCTCGCGTACGATCGTGCGGCTGACGCCCAATTGTTCGCATAGGTCCCGTTCCACAAGACGGTCACTGGGTTTGAAAACGCCGTCCAGAATTGCATCGCGCAGATTGCCAAGAGCCAACTCGCGCAGCGTCTTGGTGGGGCGCGCGACCTTCATGCCAGTATTTTCATCTTTGCCAACCATGGTGTTCTCCCAACTCCTGCCCTGCATTTCACTAGGGTAATATGGTATACAAAGTACAGCCCCGCCACGCTGGCAGTTCATTTTATCCTGTGGTTGCGGCGATAGAGTGCGGCGACAGGGTGCTGCGGGTAGGTTTAAGCGCCTAGCGCATCACAAAAGGGTCAGGAATTGGGTCATCCGAGGTGCGCAACCAAACGGTTTTCGTTTTGGTATAATCAAGCGCCGCCGCAAGCCCGCCTTCGCGTCCGTGACCCGACAGGCCATAACCACCAAAAGGTGCGATGGGTGACACCGCGCGGTAGGTGTTAACCCAGACCACGCCCGCATGAATGCCACGGATCATGCGATGCGCTCGCGACAGGTTGGTGGTGAAAACACCCGAAGCCAGACCGTAGTGCGTGTCATTGGCGATGGCCAATGCTTCAGCCTCGGTTTCAAAAGACACAACTGAAAGCACCGGCCCAAAGAATTCCTCGACCATTGACGGCGAAGAAACACCGTCACAATCCAGAATCGTCGGGGCTTGATAAAATCCGTCGCGGTTCAGGGCCGCGCCGCCACAGATGACCTTGGCCCCTGCATCAGCCGCCCTGTTGATCAGATCACCAATATGGGCGATCTGGCGTGCGGTCGCCAGTGGGCCGACTTCGGTTGCCATGTCAAACGGGTCGCCGATGCGAATGGCTTCGGCCTTGGTTTTCAACAGCGTCAGGAATTTGTCTTTGACGCGGCGATCCACCACCAAACGCGATCCTGCGACACAGCTTTGACCCGCCGCTGCAAAAATTCCGGCGACCTGCGCATTGGCGGCACTTTCAAGGTCCGCATCGGCGAAAACGATGAAAGGGGATTTCCCCCCAAGTTCAAGGGAAGTTGACGCCAGATTATCCGCCGAACCCCGCACAATATGACGCGCGGCTTCGGGGCCACCTGTAAAGGCGATATGGGCGACTTTCGGGTGGCGGGTCAGTGCACTGCCGCAGGTTTCGCCAAACCCTGTCAGCACGTTGACCACACCGGCGGGAAACCCAGCCTCGTGGATCAGGCGCGCAAATTCCAGCATCGGTGCAGGCCCGTCTTCAGAGGCTTTCAACACTGCGGTACACCCAGCCGCAAGCGCGGGTCCAAGTTTGACTGCTGCCAGAAACAACTGGCTGTTCCACGGCACAATCATCGCCACAACCCCGATGGGTTCGCGGCGCAGCCAGACCTCCATATCGGGTTTGTCGATAGGCAGATGCGCGCCCTCAATCTTATCGGCAAGACCCGCGTAATAGCGATAGTAATCCGCCACATAGGCAATCTGGGCGGATGTTTCGCGAATGATTTTTCCCGTGTCACGGGTCTCTAACTCTGCCAAAGTCTGTGCGTTTTCCGTCAGAAGTTCCGCAAGACGGGACAGTAATTTGCCCCTTTGGGTCGCATTCATTTCTGCCCAAGGGCCAGAATACAGCGCACGGTGGGCGGCTGTTACCGCCTCATCTACCTCTGCTGCACGGGCTTCGGGCATTTCGGCCCAAGGCGCACCCGTGGCGGGATCAATGCTTGGGAAGCTGTTCGCCCCGTCTGAAAACTGACCGTCAATATAGTGTTGGAACCGTTTCATCGGATATTCCCTTTCGTTCTGGCGACCCTGCTACGGCCTGCGCCTAGGCAGTTTGAAGCCAAGTTTCCATCGCTGCGTTCACATGTAAAGGTGCGGTCAGGTTGACCATATGCCTGTGGCCTTTGATCACAACTGCCTTGCCGTTGGGTGTTAGCGCGGCCATTTGCGCAGACATGTCCGGCGTTGAATTCGGATCACCGTCCCCTGTCAGGAACAGGGATGGTATCGCAATGTCAGGCCATGCATCGGCGTAAAGTTCATCCCCTGTCGCAAAAGCGGTGTAGGTCGTGGCATAACTTTGGGGAGAAACAGTCGACAGCAGCCCATATACCGTGTCCCGCAAAAAGCTGCGGTCGTCAGTGCCTTGAAACCAGCGCTCCATCGGGCCGTCCGCGTCCACCCCGTCTGTCCAGATAGCAGCGGCCCGTTCCATTACGGCCCGTTTGGCAGCGGGTGCGCGCCGATAGGTGCCGTTCAAACAGGCCACTCGCGCCAACCGGTTCGGCTGGCTGGCAGCAACCCCGCCAGCAATCAACGCACCCATGGAATGGCCCGCCAGATTGACCTGTTCCAAATCCAGATCAACCAAAGCATCGCCGCACCAAGCAACAAAATCCCGCAGATTGCTTCCAATGGGCAGTGGTGCGCTTTCGCCATGACCAGGCATATCCAAGGCGATAACCGTATGGCTTTGGGCAAAATAAGCGATCTGCGGCGCCCAGGCTTCTAGCCGCAATCCCACTCCGTGAACCAGCACCAAAGGCGCGCCTGTTCCGTATTTGACATAGGCCGTGCCACGCGCTGTGTGGCGGCGCGGCACAGCCGCCAGATCAGCAAATGTTTTGCGCAGGGACATGGGTGCCTTATCTGCTGTTAAGCCTTGGCCCACTGTCAAACACCTGCCGGATTTTCAACGTCTTGGTCCAGATCCTTGAGGTCTTGATACCGATCCCCGATGCGATGATGGGGCCGTCCGCCCACAGATGCGCCAAGGGCAATAACCAGTTCATCTGCGGCGGGTGCATCAGAAATTGCCGTTTGAATTGTCAGGTAATGTGACCGCCGTCCCGCGTCGTTTTTATCCATCAAGGGGATCATGATCGGCGCATTGGCAGGGCCGCGGGTGTTGGTGAAAGCCAGATAGGATTTTGCGCCAACTGCGGTGCGGAAATGGTTGCCGAACCGCAGGGTGTGGATCAGGGCGCTGGCGTGCTCCAACTCTCCGTCGGTTCCCACCACGGCGGCTTTGCCGTAGGCCTCGACTGCTTCGCCAGATCCGACAGCGTCTAGGATCATTGATGTCAGCAACTCGCCCAACACGGGGCCTGCTGCGTGGATTTCCGGTTTCAGGTCTTCGACAAATCCCCGCCCCGCCCAAGGATTTTTCACCACGGCCAAGGCAGAATACAGTTTCATCGGGGTTGGCGCAGCTCGCCCGCCTTCGATCAAGGTGGTTTCAAGTTGTAAAAGCGTTTTGCGGATTTCAATTGCCATTAGAATGGTCCTTATAAGTGTCAGCTTTTTTGCTGCCGCGCTTTTGGGGCAGGGCAGGAAAAGGGTTAAGCAGCGTCAAGCTGTCCGTCATAGGCGAGCATGTAAAGCCGCGCCATTTCATCAGGTGTTGGCACGCGCGGATTGTTGTTTGGCGTGCCAGAGGCAATGCCTTGCGCGGCCATTTCAGGGATCAAATCCGTGTAGCGGTCCCGCGCGATGCCAAAACGTTCCGGCGTGGGTACGTCAAGGCGCGCGTTCATGTCTTGAAAAGCCGTCACTAGCATACCTGCCGCAGCTTGGTCTGAAACGTCTTGCGTTGCAAGACCAAGGGCGCGAGCTGCCATAGCGTATTTTACGGGCGCAGATGCCAGCGAAAACTGGGTGACCAGTGGCAAAACCATCGCGTTAGACATGCCGTGGGGTACATGAAAAAACGCGCCAAGCGGGCGGCTTAGCCCGTGGATCAGCGCCGTTGACGTGTTTGAAACCGCCAGCCCTGCGTGGGTTGCGCCCAGCATCACCGCTTCGCGGGCAGCGGCGTTTTTCGGTTCATGTGCGGCGGTTTCCAGATGCCCGCCGATCAGCGCCAGCCCGGACAGCGCCAGCGCGTCCGAATGGGGATTGGCGTTGCGGTTCACCAGTGCTTCCAGCGCATGGGTTAGCGCGTCGATCCCTGTGTCCACTGTCACGCGAAACGGGCAGGTGAAGGTCAATTCATAATCCACAATTGCCGCTGTGGGCAAAGCGGCAGACCCGAGGATCAGCATTTTTTCGTTTACTTCGGTGTCTGTGATCACTGCGGCGCGGGTGACTTCGGAGCCGGTTCCAGCCGTTGTCGGGATCGCTACCAGTGGCATGGTATCCACATCCACAATGCGCGGAACTTTAAGGGCGTTCAGCGCTTCGCCGGTTGCCAAAACAATGCCAGCAGCCTTGGCGGTGTCTATGGCGCTGCCCCCGCCAAGTGCGACCAACCCATCATGTTTGCCCGACTGTGCAACTGCGACCAGTGCCGCCACCGACAAATCGGTCGGGTCTTCGACGCATTCAGAAAACAAACCTGCTTCCAGCCCTGCGGCGGCCAATCCGTCGATAATTTCGGTGGCGTGGCCGACTTTCACCATAGTTGGATCGGTCACAACAAGAGGCCGTTTCACCTCCCTTGATTTCAGCAGTCCCGCCAGTTCACGGCGGGCGCCGCCCCCTACAAGAATATCACGCGGGGTCAGGATGCGATTGATCATGGTCGTCTTTTCTTTCTGGCCAATTAGTGGGCTAGGATCTTGGACAAAAAGGACTTTGCCCGCTCGGTCTTGGGATCATCAAAAAAGGTGCCCCGATCGCCGATTTCAACAATCTCGCCTTCATCCATGAACACAATTCTGTCGGCCACTTTTCGGGCAAACCCCATTTCGTGGGTGACCACCATCATGGTCATGCCCTCTTGGGTCAGGGCGACCATCACGTCCAACACCTCGTTAATCATTTCAGGATCAAGCGCCGAAGTGGGTTCGTCAAACAGCATGGCAACAGGGTCCATCGCCAAAGCACGGGCGATTGCCACCCGTTGTTGTTGCCCGCCCGAAAGCTGGCCCGGATATTTTTGCGCTTGGGCCAGCAGGCCAACCCGTTCCAGCAACATTGTGGCCTTGGTTTCAGACTCGGCGTCACTGCGGCCCAGAACCTTGCGCTGCCCGATGCACAGGTTTTCCATGATGGTCATATGGGGGAACAGCTCAAAGCTTTGGAACACCATCCCGACGCGAGCGCGCAGTTTTGGCAGGTCAGTTTTTGCGCCGTTTACCTCTACTCCGGTGACGGTGATGGTGCCCTGCTGGATCGGTTCCAACGCATTGACGCATTTCACCAATGTGGATTTGCCCGAGCCAGAGGGGCCGCAGATCACCACAACCTCGCCTTTGCCAACAGTCAGGCTGCAATTTTTGAGAACCTGAAAGCTCTCGCCATACCATTTGTTAACGTCCTGCATTTCGATGACGGTTTCACGATCTGTCATGGGGGCGCTCCTTATTGTTTATCAATGGACATGGGGCCGTAGGCCTTGCCAAACCGTGCTTCGATCCGCCGTTGGATCAGATCCCAGATCGTAGTCATCGCCAGATAATAAAGCGCTGCGACGATAAAAAGTTCGAGCACCAGGAACCGTTCTTGAATCAAAACTTGCGTGCGTCGCAGCAGTTCCTCCATGGAAATGATGGACGCGATGGATGTGGTTTTCAGTACGCTGTTCACCGAATTTCCCAGCGGTGGAATGACAATCCGCAAGGCTTGGGGCGCGATGACATAACGCATCACTTGGGATTCTTTCATGCCGATGGCACGGGCCGCGTTGATCTGGCCTGCTGGTACGGCCGAAATACCAGCGCGCAGGATTTCCGCCAGATAGGCGCCTTCACACATGGCCAGACCGATCAGCACAGATTGCAGTACCGTGAACTTGATACCCAACTGGGGCAGGCCCGTGTAGATGATGATCAACTGTACCAACAACGGGGTGCCGCGAAATACCCAGATGTAAAACACCGCAGGGGCCGAGATAAATTTGTGTTTGGACATGCGCATCAGCGCAAGTGCAAAGCCGATGGCCAAACCCGCAGTCATGGCAAAGACCGTCAGTCCAAGGGTCACCAAAGCGCCCTCGAATAAGTAATAGTTCGTCAGATAGTCAAAGAACCCATCCCAATTCCAGCCTTTCACCACATATTCCCTTCTGTATTTTGGTGGTGCGCCCAGCCACACTGACTGGACGCAAAGTCAGTCAGTTCATTCAGCAAATGGCAGAAAGCTTAGATCGCCAGGGGCTTGGATCACGCCGTAGGAATTCATCAGTGCATCAAAGCTGCCATCGGCTTTCATTTCTTTGAGCGCGGTTGAAACACCAGCAGCCACATCCTCTTTCAATAGGGAAAGCGAACCCGGTGTGGCGTACATGCCTGACAAGGCTTGGGTGAATTCGCCACGGTCCTGATATTGTTTGGCAACCGGATCAATGGAAACAGCCGCTTCCACCTGACCTGCCCGCAGCGCCTGATAGACGGTGGCGTAATTGTCAAACAGGTTCAGGCGCATCTCTGCCAGACCACGGTCTTTGAATTCGACGTTCAACTCCTTCATTTTCCGTTCGGCATAACCGCCGATGTCGGTACTCAGGGTTTTACCTGCCAGATCGTCGATTTTGGTGATCGAAGTATCGCCTGCATTGGTCGAGATACTGATCGCAAGACTTTCATAGGGGATCATCAACAGGATTTTGCGCCGCGCTTCGGTGACGAACAGACCCGCATTGACCATGTCCCAACGGTCACTTTGTAGGCCCGGAATCATCGTTGCATATTCGGTGCTGATGTATTTTGGCGTCAGGCACAGACGCTTGGCGATTTCGATCCCCAGTTCAATGCGCAACCCCTTCAGCGCGCCGGTTTGATCCGCATAGGCCATCGGCGGCAATGTCGGGCTGGTGGCCATGGTCAAAGTTGCGGGTTCAACCAGAAATTCGTCGGCAATCCGTGGTGTGCAGTCCTGCGCTTGTACAGAATTGGCCGTCAGCGCGACAGCAACAGAACACAGCAAAGCGCGAAAGGAATGGGTTGTAAAACGAGAGGTGGCGGTCAGTGTCATAATTCAGTTCCCTGTTGATTTATGGTATTCGGTATTATGGTATACCATAAGTTCAAGGGATCGAATCTGTCAAGCAGGGGCTTGCGCAGGGGGCGTTTTTCAACAGATTTGCCAATTTGACCCATGTTTGCTATGCATGGAAACCAAACAGCGACGGGAATGGTTGTGGATCTAGACCTTTTAGAAGATTTTCTGGAACTAGCCCGCTGTTTGAATTTTTCACGGGCCGCAGAGGCCCGAAATATGACGCAGCCCGCCTTTAGCAGACGGATCAAAAGCCTAGAAACTGCGATGGAAACTCCTCTGGTGTTTCGCACCAGCCGCTCGGTCGCTTTGACCCCTGCAGGACAGACCTTTCAACCCCGCGCTTTGGCCCTTGTGCGCCTGTTTTCCGAGGCTAAGACCGAAGTGCGAGAAGTGGCAGAAAAAGCGGGACTTGGTCTAACCCTCGCATCCACCCATGCCTTATCTTATTCATTCGTGCCGCGCTGGTTGATGCAGATTTCAGGGCCGGAACAGCTTGGGTCCTTAAGCATGGTGTCTGATACCCATCGCCAATGCACCCAGTTGATGGTGCGCGGTGATGCCAGTTTTTTCGTATGTTATGAAGGTAGTGCTGATCAAACGAGCCTGCCTGAACGCCAGTTCAAGTTTCATGTGATTGGCCATGACCGTTTGGCTCCACTATGTGCGCCCGATGCAAACGGGCAGTCGCTTTGGTCACTTGAAAATGCGCAGAACCCAGTGCCGCTGATCGGCTATGGAGCGGCGTCAGGGCTTAGCACGATCCTTCAGGCCCATTGGGGTTCTGCGGGCGGGCCACAGTTTGAACAACGTATGAGTTCGGTTCTGGCGGCGACCAATCTAGAGATGGCAAAACAGGGGCAGGGCGTTGCCTATCTGCCTTTGCATCTTGCTGAGCCAGAGTTGGCAGCAGGGCGATTGGTGCGGGCAGGGGCGGTTTCCTTTGATGTGCCGGTGCAAATCGTCATCTATCGCCCCCGCATCCGCCTTTCCCCCCATTCCGAAAAGTTCTGGCTGCAGGTCAGTGACTTTAAAACGGTTTGATCTATGCAAAACCGGTATCAATTTGTACCGAACCAGCATTGGAAAAAACCTGTGGCACCGGTGTAGCTAGGGTCAACACACACCCATGTGCCCCGAAAACCAAAGGATATCCCCATGCGCATTGTTGAAGTATGCGAAGTCACCAAGCCAATTTCTTCCCCGATCCGGAACGCCTATATCGACTTTACCAAGATGACCACTAGTCTGGTTGCCGTGGTCACTGATGTGATCCGCGACGGGAAACGGGTTGTGGGCTACGGGTTCAATTCCAACGGGCGATACGGGCAAGGCGGCTTGATCCGCGACCGGTTCAGGGACCGGATTTTAGAGGCGGAGCCGGAGAGCCTGTTGAATGACGCAGGCACAAATTTTGACGGGCATAAAATCTGGGCTGCACTGATGCAGAACGAAAAGCCGGGGGGGCACGGCGAACGTTCGGTCGCGGTGGGGACGTTGGATATGGCGGTTTGGGATGCCATTGCCAAAGTCGAAGAAAAGCCGCTGTTTCGCATGTTGGCAGAGCGTAAGGGCATCACCGCTGCCCCCCGCGTGTTCGTGTATGCGGCAGGCGGTTATTACTACCCGGGTAAGGATGACAGTGCGTTGCGGGCAGAAATGCGCAGCTATGTGGATCGCGGCTATACGGTTGTTAAGATGAAAATCGGTGGTGCGTCGATTGAAGAAGACCAGCGCCGGATTGAAGCCGTTTTGCAGGAAATCGGAACCGAGGCGCAGCTTGCCGTGGATGCCAACGGCCGATTTGATCTGGAAACAGCCATTGCCTACGCCAAGATGTTGCGAGAATATCCGCTGTTCTGGTATGAGGAAATCGGCGATCCGCTGGATTACAGCCTGCAAGCGGCGATGGCCGAATTTTATTCCGCGCCAATGGCTACAGGCGAAAATCTGTTTTCCCACCAGGACGCCCGCAATCTGTTGCGGCATGGCGGTATGCGCCCCGATCGGGACTGGTTGCAGTTTGATTGCGCGCTGTCTTACGGGTTAGTTGAATATGAACGCACTTTGGATGTTCTGGAACAATTCGGCTGGTCCCCCAAACGCTGCATTCCCCATGGCGGGCATCAGATGTCTTTGAACATCGCGGCGGGTCTGGGGCTTGGCGGGAATGAAAGCTATCCCGACCTGTTCCAACCCTACGGCGGCTTTCCCGACGGGGTACAGGTGATCGACGGCCATATCACCATGCCCGAACTGCCCGGCATCGGGTTTGAAGGGAAATCCGATCTGATCAAAGTGATGCGGGATCTGGCTGTATAGCATCGGGCTTTGGGTTGTGGTTTTGAATGAAACGCTGCTATCCTGATTGATAAATTCAATCAAGATGGGGGCGTTTCATGCTCGACAAACTGGATATGTTCATTGCGCTCGCCAAGACCGAGCATTTTGGCAAAGCGGCTGAAACGCTCGGGATCACGCAGCCGACCCTGTCAACGGGGATCAAACAGCTAGAAGCGCAGCTTGGTGTGAAACTGGTGTTTCGTGGCTCTCGGTTCGGGGGATTGACGCCCGAGGGACACAGCGCATTGGTCTGGGCGCGCCGCATTGTGGGCGATGCCCGCCAATTGAAAGACGAAATGCGCTTTAGCAAACACGGGCTTTCGGGACAGTTGCGCGTGGCGGTGATCCCGACGGCGCTGACATGGGCGGCAAAACTCAGTGCGCGGTTCACCGAAAAACACCCCAAAGTGCGGTTCACTTTACTGTCTCGAACCTCAATCGAAATTCTGTCGATGATGGAAAATCTGGATGTGGACGCGGGGATAACCTACCTTGATAATGAACCCACAGGCCGCGTCAGCACTGAACCCTTGTACCGCGAACGGTATATGCTGGTGTGCAGCAAACAGTCCAAATTCGCCAAGCGATCATCGGTGGGTTGGAAAGAGTTAGAGGGTGAAAAACTGGGTCTTTTGACACCAGACAACCAGAACCGACGGATTATTAACCGGCATTTCCGCGATGCAGGGGCGACACCGGATGCCTGGATTGAATCCAACTCAACAGTGGTTCTGGTGGCAAATGTGGAAGACGGAAATTGGCTGACGGTTCTGCCATCCGATCTGGCGGTTTTCTTGACGCGGGGCAAGGACTTGGCGCTGGTTTCGATGACTGGAACCACCACTGGGCCAAGTGTTGGTTTGGTCGCCCCTTATCGCGAACCCCATACGCCCACGCTTCAGGCTTTGCTGGGGGAGGCCCGTAAGATGTCGAGGCTCAATGATTGAATTTCTCAATCGGTTAACGGAATGTCAATATTGATAGCGCATGAAGCAGCGGGCTAGGTCTTGGGAGTAAATTTTCAAAAGGCCCGCCATGCATATGCCCCAGCAAGCCCCCTCTGATACGGAAATCACTGCGTTGATTGCGCCGTGCCTAACCCTCGAAGGCCCGTTGCTTCCGATCCTTCAGTCCTTGCAATCCGCTTTTGGCCATGTGCCTGCATCAGCCTTGCCGCTGATCGCAGAAGCCTTGAACATCACCAAGGCAGAGGTTCACGGCGTGATGTCGTTTTACCATGATTTTCGCACAACCCCCGCAGGCCGCCACGTGGTCAAAATCTGCCGCGCCGAGGCCTGTCAGGCGATGGGCGCAAACGGGTTGGCAGAGGAGACCTTGAAGGATTTGGGTATAGCCTGGCATGGCACGACCGCGAACGGGGCTGTGACGGTTGAACCTGTCTATTGCCTTGGGCTTTGTGCCTGTGCGCCCGCAGCAATGCTGGATGACAGGGTGGTTGGCCGCGTGGATCAAACCCGCATGCAGGCCCTTTTGAAAGAGGCAGGCGCATGAAGATTTACGTCCCCCAAGACAGCGCCGCCAAAGCCGTGGGCGCAGATGAACTGGCCGCAGCGATTGTAGCTGAGGCTGCCGCCCGCGGCGTCGCGGTAGATTTGATCCGCAATGGCACACGCGGCATGATCTGGCTGGAACCTTTGGTGGAAGTTGACACAGGCACAGGGCGCAAAGCCTTTGGGCAGGTCACGGTGGATGATGTGCCAGCTTTGTTGGGCGGCACGCTGGATAGTCTAGGTTCCGTCGAAGATATTCCATTTTTCGCCCGTCAAACACGGCTGACATTCGCCCGTTGCGGGGTGATTGATCCGCTGGATCTGGATGATTATGCCGCCCACGGCGGGTTGGTTGGATTACGCCGTGCGGTTCAGTTAACGGGCGCGGAAATCGTGGCAGAGGTCACCGAAAGTGGCTTGCGCGGCAGGGGCGGTGCAGGCTTTCCGACGGGGATCAAATGGAACACGGTACTGGGGGCCAAGGCTGATCAAAAATACATCGTTTGCAACGCAGATGAAGGCGATAGCGGAACTTTTGCCGACCGGATGATCATGGAGGGCGACCCCTTTACCCTGATTGAGGGCATGGCCATCGCGGGCATGGCTGTGGGCGCAACCAAGGGTTTTGTTTATCTGCGTTCTGAATATCCCGATGCGATTAAAATTATGACAGCGGCGGTTGAGATCGCCCGGACAAATGGGGTTTTGGGCGCGGATATTCTGGGCTCGGGGCTATCGTTTGATATGGAAATCCGTGACGGGGCTGGGGCTTACGTCTGTGGCGAGGAAACGTCATTGTTAAACTCGCTTGAAGGGAAACGCGGCGTAGTACGAGCAAAGCCGCCATTGCCTGCACTTGAAGGTTTTTTAGGCAAACCAACGGTGGTAAATAATGTGATCTCACTGGCTACGGTGCCGGTGATTTTTGAACGGGGCGCGGCATTTTACGCGGGCTTTGGATTGGGACGCTCCAAGGGAACGATGCCGATCCAGATAGCGGGAAATGTGAAACACGGCGGGTTGTTTGAAACCGCATTCGGGATGCCGCTTGGCGAGTTGGTCAATGAAATTGGCGGCGGTACAGCAACGGGTCGGGCCGTCAAAGCGGTACAGGTAGGCGGACCGCTTGGGGCCTATATGCCAAGATCGAAATTTGACACGCCTTTTGGGTACGAAGAATTCGACGGGCAGGGTGGCTTGATCGGGCACGCAGGGATTGTGGTGTTTGATGACACTGCCGATATGCTGGGCATGGCGCGGTTTGCGATGGAATTTTGTGCGGTTGAAAGCTGCGGAAAATGCACCCCTTGCCGCATCGGGGCGGTGCGCGGTGTAGAAACCATTGACCGGATCGGGCGTGGCGATACAGCCGCGATCGAAATTCTGACCGACCTTTGTGAAACCATGAAAGAGGGCTCTCTTTGCGCGCTTGGCGGGTTTACGCCTTATCCGGTGATGTCTGCACTGACCCATTTTTCCGATGAATTTGCCACCCAAAAGGAAGCTGCGGAATGAAAGATTTCATCCTCCCCGACGATTTTGACATGGGCACGCCTGCCAGAACCGGTAAGTCGGTTTCGCTGACCATTGACGGGTTCGACGTGGTTGTGCCTGAAGGTACTTCCGTTATGCGCGCAGCCGCTGAGGCGGGGTTCAAAATCCCGAAACTTTGCGCCACGGATAGCGTCGAGGCGTTTGGGTCCTGTCGTTTGTGTGTGGTTGAAATCGAAGGCCGTCGCGGCACGCCTGCGTCCTGTACTACGCCAGTTACAGAAGGCATGGTGGTTTCCACACAATCCCAAAAGGTCAAGAAAATCCGCAAGGGTGTGATGGAGTTGTACATCTCGGATCACCCGCTGGATTGTCTGACCTGTTCGGCCAATGGCGATTGCGAATTGCAGGATATGGCGGGCATGGTGGGCCTGCGCGATGTGCGTTATGAACCGGGTCGAAACCACTTTGAACAGCGCACGGCAGGTACACCCAACCCTGAATATATTCCGGCAGATACGTCGAACCCCTATTTTACGTATGACCCGCAAAAATGCATCGCCTGTTCGCGCTGCGTGCGCGCTTGCGAAGAAGTGCAGGGCACCTTTGCTTTAACGATTGAAGGACGCGGCTTTGAAAGCCGTGTGTCGGCGGGCATGGCAGGCGAGGATTTCATGGCCTCTGATTGCGTCAGTTGCGGCGCTTGTGTGCAGGCTTGCCCCACGGCGACCTTGCAGGAAAATTCGATCCTGAACCTTGGCACGCCGGAACGATCCGTCATCACCACCTGCGCCTATTGCGGCGTGGGCTGTTCGTTCAAGGCTGAACTGAACGGCGACGAACTGGTGCGTATGGTGCCTTATAAACACGGTAAGGCGAACCGGGGCCATTCCTGCGTGAAGGGTCGGTTTGCCTATGGTTATGCCACCCATAAAGACCGGATTTTGAACCCGATGATCCGTGAAAACGTCAGTGATCCGTGGCAAGAGGTCAGTTGGGACGAGGCCCTTACCTTTGCCGCCAAACGGATGCGCGGGTTGCAGGAAAAATACGGGCGGCGCTCTATCGGGGTGATTACTTCGTCGCGCTGCACGAATGAAGAAACCTATCTGGTGCAAAAACTGACGCGCGGGGTGTTTATGAATAACAACACGGATACCTGCGCGCGGGTTTGCCATTCGCCGACGGGTTACGGGCTGGGGCAGACCTTTGGCACCTCTGCGGGAACGCAGGATTTTGACAGTGTGGAACACACGGATGTGGTGATCGTGATTGGTGCCAACCCCACAGACGGCCATCCGGTTTTTGCCAGCCGTCTGAAAAAACGCCTGCGCGACGGTGCGAAACTGATCGTGATTGATCCACGGCGGATTGATCTGGTGAAATCCGCCCATATCAAAGCGCAGCATCACCTGCCCTTGCGTCCGGGCACCAATGTTGCGGTCGTGTCTGCCCTGTCCCATGTGATTGTGACCGAAGGTCTGATGGATCAGGACTATATCCGTGATCGCTGTGACTGGGATGAATTTCAGGAATACGCGGAGTTTATTTCCAACCCGCGCCACAGCCCCGAAGCCACCGCATTGTTGACAGGTGTTCCCGCGGCTGATCTGCGCGCAGCCGCACGTTTGTTTGCCACGGGGGGTAATGGCGCGATTTATTATGGGCTGGGGGTGACGGAGCATTCCCAAGGTTCGACCACCGTGATCGGCATTGCCAACCTTGCCATGTTGACGGGGAATGTCGGGCGCAAGGGCGTTGGCGTGAACCCGTTGCGGGGGCAAAACAACGTGCAGGGCTCTTGTGATATGGGGTCTTTCCCCCATGAATTGCCGGGCTACCGCCATGTGAAAAACCCCGAAGTGCGCAGTATTTTCGAAAGTGCTTGGGGTGTGAAAATCGACCCTGAACCGGGGTTGCGCATTCCCAACATGCTGGACGCGGCCGTGGATGGCACGTTTAAAGGGCTGTATTGTCAGGGCGAAGACATTTTGCAATCCGATCCAGACACCAAACATGTGGCCGCAGGTCTGGCGGCGATGGAATGTGTCATCGTGCATGACCTGTTCCTGAATGAAACCGCCAATTACGCCCATGTGTTTTTGCCGGGTTCTACGTTCCTTGAAAAAGACGGCACCTTTACCAACGCCGAGCGGCGCATCAACCGTGTGCGCAAGGTCATGGTCCCGCGCAACGGCTATGCGGATTGGGAAGTCACGCAACTGTTGGCCAATGCCATGGGGGCGGGGTGGGGCTATACCCATCCAAGCCAGATCATGGCAGAGATCGCCGCCACTACGCCTTCGTTTGCAGGGGTGACGTATGATCTGCTTGAGGAAAAAGGCTCGGTGCAATGGCCCTGTAACGACTCTTCGCCCGATGGGACGCCGCTGATGCATGTGGACGGGTTTATGCGTGGTAAGGGGCGATTTATTGTCACTGAATATGTGGCAACCGATGAAAAGACCGGCCCCCGCTTTCCGCTGTTGCTGACCACGGGCCGGATCTTGTCGCAATATAACGTGGGTGCGCAAACGCGGCGCACGGACAATGTGGCGTGGCATGATCAGGACGTGCTGGAAATCCACCCCCATGACGCGGAATTGCGCGGCGTGAAGGAAGGGGACTTCATCAAACTGGCGTCCCGTTCGGGGGAAACCACGTTGCGGGCCAAAATAACGGATCGGGTGTCTCCGGGGGTGGTCTATACCACGTTCCACCACCCTGATACGCAGGCAAATGTGATCACCACGGATTTTTCCGATTGGGCCACCAATTGCCCAGAGTTCAAAGTCACCGCCGTGCAGGTTTCTGCGTCAAACGGGCCCACGAACTGGCAGGAAGATTATAGCGCCCAAGCCGCCCAATCCCGCCGCATCTTGCCCGCAGCGGAATAACTATGGTGGTGCAGGTTTCACAAAGCATGGCGGGGCTTTCCGTTCAACGGGATGGTGCGCGGCAGGTCAGCCGTTCTCTGCCCGAAGAACAACCTGTCGCGCTGGTGTTCAATGGAACAACGGCGGCGGTAATGATGGCAACACCTGCGAATATGAAAGAGTTTGCCATCGGCTTTGCACTGTCCGAAGGATTCATCGAACGCCCCGATCAGGTTGAAAGTTTTGACTGTGTGACCCAAACCAAAGGCACGGAGTTGCGGATCTGGCTGGACGCGGATCGCGCCAAGGCGTTGCATTTGCGCAGGCGCAATATGCTGGGGCCAGTGGGGTGCGGGTTGTGTGGTATCGACAGTCTGGAACAGGCGATCCGCCCGTTGCCTGTTTTACCTGATGGCGGGGTTGCATTGCCCCGATCTGATGTCGCCTCGGCCACCGATAGATTGCGCGACCATCAGCCCCTTCACGATCAAACCCATGCAGTTCATGCAGCCGGTTTTCTTTTGCCAGACAAGGGCATCGTTATGTCATGCGAGGATGTCGGGCGACACAATGCGCTTGATAAATTGATCGGCGCGCTGGCTTTGGCCGGTATGGATGCCCGAAAGGGCGCGATTGTCCTCACCTCGCGGGTGTCGGTGGATATGGTGCAAAAAACGGTGATTGCGGGCTGCCCCGTTTTGATTGCAGTTTCCGCCCCGACTGCCCTTGCCCTGCGCCTTGCGCGGGACGCAAACCTGACCCTTGCGGCTTTTGCGCGGGGGGGCGGATTTGACGTTTATTCCCATCCCGAACGTATTTTAAGCGGAGCCAGTGATGCAGCCTGAAAAAATGGTCACGATGATCAACCAGATCGCCACCTATTTCGAGACCCAACCCGGCACAGATCAGGCCCGCCTTGTGGCCGATCATATCAATGATTTTTGGGAGCCGCGCATGCGCGAACAACTGGTGGCCCATACAGGTGCGGGGGCTGCGGGCCTATCTGCACTTGCCCAGCAGGCCGTGGCTCATGTGCGATTGGAACAGGTTCAACTCTGACGTGGTAACGCCGCAGGATTTGCGTAATATGCCCGCAGGGAAACAGGCGGGGGGCGCGGGGATGAGCGGCAATGATATTGACAAGGCCGTGCTGACCGACAGGTTAAAACAGGCCAGTATCCTGATTGTCGATGACGAACCAGGCATGCGCAACTTTATGGTTAAGACCCTTAGCCCCTACTGCAAATCTGTAGCCGAAGCCAAGGATGCTGCCAGTGCCAACGATCTGCTGGCGCAATACCATTTCGATGTGATGATCCTTGATAACATAATGCCCGATCAGAAAGGTATTGATTGGCTGGCCGAACAACGCAGCAAAGGCGGGTTTACTGACACGATCATGATCACCGCCTACGCTGATCTGGAAACCGCGATCGAAGCCATGCGCGCGGGGGCCAGTGATTTTGTGCTGAAACCGTTCCGCTCCAACCAAATTCTGAACGCGGTGCGCCGCTGTATCCAGATGGCCACTCTGCGCCGCGAAAATGCCCTGTTGTTGCGGGAATTGGACACGGCTGACATCGGGCGCAAGCGGCGGGAACAATTGATCGGAGAGTCGCCCGCGATTGCGGCTGTACGCGATACGCTGGCCCGCGTCAGCACTGTGGCAACGCCGGTGCTGATCACCGGCGCATCAGGGTCAGGAAAAGAGGTCGCCGCCCGTCATATGCACCAGTCCTCGAACCGTGCAACCATGCCTTTTGTGGCAATAAACTGCGCCACAATCCCCGCCGATATGATTGAAATCGAACTGTTCGGCCATGTGGCTGGTGCCTTCCCGGGTGCAGGTCAGGCCCGCGAAGGGTTGTTGCCCTCAGCCCGCGGCGGCACCGTGTTTCTGGACGAGGTCGCCGCCCTCAGCCTCTCGGCGCAAACAGCGCTTTTGCGGGTGCTCGAAGACGGTATGGTGCGCCCGATTGGTACCGAGCGGGCCATCCAACTGGACCTGCGCTTTGTGTTGGCCACCAGTGCCGTGCTGGAACATGAAGTAGCCGAAGGTCGTTTCCGCGAAGACCTGTTGTTTCGTATTAACGTGGTGGAAATCGCCATGCCCCCGCTCAGCCGCCGTGAAACCGACACCATTGTTCTGGCAGAGCTGTTCATCAAAGATATTTCCTCACGGCTTGGCTTGCCCGCGTTGGACATCGACCCTGACACCCGCGCCGCCCTTTTGCGGCACGACTGGCCGGGCAATATCCGCGAGCTGCGCAATTTTATCGAACGCTCGTTGATTTTTGGGCGCTTCCCGCTGGATACGCTGTCTCCAGAAACACCCGCCACTCGTCAGATCGAACCTTTGGATCAGGTGGAGCGCCGCGAAATTTTGCGAGCACTTGAGGCGGTCAACGGCAATCGCACCAAGGCTGCTCTGCGTTTGGGGGTGTCGCGCAAGACAATCGACCGCAAATGTGCCGCTTGGGGATTATAGATCGTGCTGGCGCTCAGGCGGATTTTTCGCTCGGTTCGGGTGCGGTTGTTGGTGATTGCGCTGCTGCCGATGCTGGTTTTGCTGCCTGTGATGCTGGGCAGCACCATGCTGCGCTGGTCGGGTAAAATCGACGGAATCTTGATCACAAAGGTTAATGGCGACCTGACAATTGCGGATCAATATCTGGCCAGATTGCTGGAAAATTCAGGCGAGCGGTTGGACGCGCTGGCCAAATCTGTGGCGTTGCAGAATGCATTGGCCAACACCAAAGACCCACGGGGCTTGATCGAACAAAAACGCAGGGAATTGGGGTTGGATTTCCTGTATTTGACGGATGGCACCAAGGGGCCAGTAGGTTTTGACGTTTCAGTTTGGCCCGTGGTGCAGCAGGCGGTGGGTGGCAGGTGGCAAAGTGCTGTGGATATTCTGTCAGCGGCCGAGTTGGAAGCGTTGGGGGCCGGTCTGGCGGCCCGCGCAGCAATTCCATTGGTGGCCACGCGTGCGGCGGTTCCATCTGACCGCGCGGTTGAAGATCGCGGCATGATTATCCATTCCGCCGCCCCTGTGACCCTGCCCGACGGCACCAAAGCGGCTTTGGTCGGTGGGCTGCTGCTGAACCGTAACCTTGATTTCATCGACACAATAAATGCACTGGTTTATCAAGAACATAGCCTGCCAGAAGGCAGCCAGGGCACCGCGACCCTGTTTCTGGAAGATGTTCGGATTTCCACCAATGTGCGCCTATTTGAAAACGTCCGTGCCCTTGGAACACGGGTTTCAGCCGAGGTTCGAAACCGGGTTTTAGGGGCGGGAATGATCTGGCTGGATCGCGCTTTTGTGGTGAATGACTGGTATATTTCGGCCTATGAACCCATTGTTGACAGTCGCGGTATGCCGGTTGGCATGTTGTATGTGGGCTTTCTGGAAACCCCGTTTCAGCAGGCCAAAATCAGCTCTGTGATCACCCTGACCCTACTGTTCCTGCTGATCGCCGCCTTGTCGGTTCCAATTTTCCTGCGATGGGCGGGACGTATCTTTTTGCCGCTGGAACAGATGACGCAAACCATGTCACGTGTGGAAGCGGGAGACCTGCAAGCGCGCAACGCTTTGCAGGACGGGGATAATGAAATCGCCCAAGTGGCAGGGCATCTGGATGACCTGCTGGATCAGGTGCAAGAGCGGGACCGACAGTTACGCGAATGGGGCGAAAAACTGAATCAAAAAGTCGAGGAACGCACCCGCGATCTGCGCGAAAGCAATCGCAAGTTGGAACAAACCACAGAGCGGTTGATCATTTCGGAAAAACTGGCGGCGGTGGGGGAAATCACCGCAGGCGTGGCCCATGAAATCAACAACCCGATTGCGGTTATTCAGGGCAATCTGGATGTGGCGCGTGATTTGTTGGGGCCCGCCAGTGACGGGGTGAAAACCGAATTTGATTTGATCGACGATCAGGTTTATCGGATCGGGTCGATTGTTTCCAAGCTGCTGCAATTTGCCCGCCCCGAGGAATACTCGGGTGCTGCCAATGTGATCTCTCCAGCCGAGGTACTACGCGATAGTTTGGTCCTGACCAGTCACCAGATTGAGTCGCAAAAGATCAATGTACAAAGTGATCTGGACTATAAACCCAGCGTGCTGATGTCGCGCACGGAATTGCAGCAAGTGATCGTGAACCTGATCCTGAACGCGGTGCAGGCAATGCCCGATGGGGGGGCGATGTCATTGCGGGTAGCTGTGCGGGGTCCAGACGTGGAAATCGCGGTGCAAGACAGTGGTATCGGCATGGCAGCGGAAACGACCAAACGGATTTTCGATGCCTTTTTCACCACCAAATACGGTCAGGGCAGCGGGCTTGGTCTTTCGATCAGTCAGACCTTGGTCAGTCGGGTCGGGGGGCGTATTTCGGTGGAGTCAACGCTTGGACAGGGCAGCTGTTTTACGATTTCTCTGCCTATCGTCAAATCCGAGTGATTTGGACAAAATGTCCCGTTTTTTGATCTGTTGGGACATACGGCTTGGACGAATTGTCCCTAATGTTGGTTTATGCAAAGGGCCTGAAAGACAAATTGTCAATCTAACCTATTGTTTTATATAATTAATTTTATTGACAAGACAAGGGGAAACCCCAGAAATACCCCAAGCATAATGTCAAATGCTGCGCGCCGGCCCTGTTGCGGGAGGACACTTGTAACGGGAAGCACGGGCGAAATAGGGAGGAAAATACCATGAGTAACGCCAATTCTGGCGGCGCATTCGGGTTCCTGATGAAGGAAAACATTGTCGCCAAGCCCGGTTTCAATCGCTGGCTGGTTCCGCCAGCATCTATCGCCATCCATCTGTGCATCGGTTCTGTTTATGCGTGGTCGGTGTTCAACCCCGCGCTGACGCGAGAGTTGGGCGTCGTGGCCCCTGCGGCGGACGACTGGAGCCTGAGTTCGGTTGTCTGGATCTTTTCCGTGGCCATCGTTTTTCTGGGTCTGGCGGCTGCTTTCGCAGGGAAATGGCTGGAAAAAGTCGGCCCGCGTATGGTGGGGGTAGTTGCGGCTACGCTTTGGGGCGGTGGGTTCATCATCGGCTCGCTCGGGATTGCAAGCCACCAGCTTTGGTTGGTCTATCTGGGCTACGGCGTTTTGGGCGGTTGCGGGCTGGGCTTGGGATATGTTTCGCCTGTGTCTACGCTGATCCGCTGGTTCCCTGATCGCCGCGGTATGGCAACGGGCATGGCAATTATGGGCTTTGGCGGCGGCGCAATGATCGCGGCTCCGGTCAAAGGCTGGTTGCTGTCGGTTTTTGCCACTGCGCCTGATTACCTTGGCGCAACGGATGCCATTGCCACCATCACCGAGGCAGGTCGTCTGTTTGCAGAAACCACGTCCGGCAAGATTGAGGTGGTCGTCGCCTCTGCCGCGCAAGCGGCCAATCTGCCAGGGGGTGGCGCGGCTGGTGTTTATGCAGTTGGCACAGGGAATACCGGTGCGGCGTCTACCTTTATGACGCTGGGGATCGTCTATTTCTTTGTAATGATCATTGCAGCATTCAGCTACCGCGTGCCTGCCGAGGATTGGAAGCCCGAGGGTTGGCAGCCAAAACCTGCGGCATCCGGCATGATCACGCGCAACAATGTGCATATTGATCAGGCGCTGAAAACGCCGCAATTCTGGCAAATGTGGGTGATGTTGTGTTTCAACGTGACGGCCGGGATTGGTGTGATCGGTGTGGCTAAAACCATGATGTCCGAGATTTATGGCACCACCATGCCACTGATTGTGACGGCGGCTTTTGCCTCGACCTATGTCCTGATGATTTCTGTGTTCAACATGGTGGGCCGGTTTTTCTGGGCCTCTACATCTGATTTTATCGGGCGCAAGAACACTTATCATTGCTTCTTTGTGTTGGGCACGGTGTTGTATCTGTCGATCCCCTATTTTGCGACAGCAGGGGCAGCGAACCCGTCGATGTTTTATCTAATCGGGTTCTATGTGGCGACGATGATTATCTTTTCCATGTATGGCGGCGGGTTTGCGACGATCCCTGCCTATCTGGCGGATATGTTTGGCACCATGCATGTGGGTGGTATCCACGGGCGGCTTCTGACGGCTTGGTCAACGGCGGGTGTGCTTGGTCCACTGGCGATCACGTCTTTGCGCGAAATGTCGGTGGGGCGGGCTATTTCGGACCTTGCCGCGCGGGTTGATCCTGCGGCTTTTGCTGAAAAGTTCGGCGCACCTTTGGCGCAGATTGATCAACTGGTGGCCGCCAAAACGGTGACCATTTCCAAGTTGATGGAAATCGCTCCGCAGGGGACGATTGATCCGACGCCGGGTCTGTATAACACCACCATGTACTGTATGGCGGCCTTGTTGGTGATTGCGTTTTTCGCCAATCTGCTGATCCGTCCCGTGCGCGACCATCACCACCACGCAGAGCCATCCATGGCGGCTGCTCCTGCTGAATAGGAGGCAGGTAGTAAGCGTTGCTACTGGCCCCCCGTTTCGCTCCTTTCAGCTTCCTAAATCCCCGTTATATTGGCGCTACGCGCCAATATAACTGTTCAAATTAGCGCTTCCAGACCGGATTAGGGGTTCTTTGGGACATATCGATCTGGGCTGCTGCCTTCACAAAGCAGACAAAACTTCCTAGCAACCGCCTACATCCTAAAAAAGTATGATTGGATTTGTACGCCCTTCGATATTTCAGTTGCGTCAAGAAAACACTTGATGGAAACGCTTGGGTCTTTACGATGAATATCGTCCAAAATCTACTGTTTCTCGCTCGAGTTTGGCGATCTCGCGTTTGACCATTTTCCAATAAATTTCATCAATCTCGCTTCTTTCGGTAATCCCCCCATTTTCAATGGGGTTCAGCCGTAGAATTCACGCAGCTGTTTTCAGTTTCATGGCGGGCGTCATGCCGCCGATGCCCATGTTGG
>NZ_JAVDQB010000004.1:0-369719 GCF_031454055.1 Roseobacter sp. N2S | reverse complement strand
CGCTTGAAATCTTCACTGAAATTTGGCTTCCCCATAACGGCCTCCTTGCCTCAAAATTAGGGAAGAAAGCGTCTACAATACTAGGGGCTATTCAATTTGCTCTGCCCCCAACTGTAAAACGGGGAGCAATAATGGGCCACAGAAGCGGCTGCGTATCGCAGTTGTAGCGGAGTAAAATTCCGCCAGTTTGTGTCCTTCGTTTATTCGGAGGGCGGGAGATGTATTCTGTGGATATTTATAATCGTGTGCGTCGTGCTTGCTTGAAGGACGGCATGTCTGCTCGAGAAGCTGCACGTCATTTCAACAAGGATCGTAAAACGATAGCGAAGATGCTGCGGCATGAATTACCACCAGGATATCGCCGGTCAGAAGCACCACGTCGTCCAACCCTTGATGATTATGTCGGTGTCATTGATGAGATACTACGAACGGACAAATCCGTAATCAAAAAGCAGCGTCACACAACCAGCGCGAGGAAACGATAAAGGCAACGTTGAGGGCATGGTTGGATATACGCGCCGCAACTTCATGGTGCCCGCGCCGCGTTACGAACGCTTTGACGATTTAAGTGCGCATCTGGAACAGAGATGTTTAGCACGTCAGGGGGAAAAATTGCGTGGTCACAGCCAAACCATAGGTCAACGTTTGGCCTCCGATACTGAGGTTTTGATGGGATTGCCTGTCGCAGAGTATGAGGCTTGCGACCATGTCAGTACGCGGGCCACATCAATCTCGATGGTGCGCTATCGCGGCAACGATTATTCTGTCCCCGTGGCTTATGCCCACCATGATGTCCACATGCGTGGGTTTGTACATGAGGTTATTATTGGCTGTGGCAATGAGGTGATTGCGCGGCATCAGCGGTCCTATGCCAAAGCGGATATGATCTTTGATCTGCTCCACTTCCTGCCTTTGATTGAGCAGAAGGTTGGCGCCTTAGATCAAGCCGCCCCTTTGCAGGGGTGGGATCTACCGGATGTCTTCGCCACCCTACATCGACTGCTTGAAGCCAGAATGGGTAAGCCGGGCAAGCGGGAATATGTTCAAGTCCTACGCCTGCTGGAAACCTTTGAGATGGATGTTGTGCAGGGTGCGATCCAGCATGCTATTGATCTGGGCGCGATTGGTTACGACGCCGTAAAACATCTTGTGCTGTGCCGTGTTGAGACGCGGCCACCGCGATTGGATTTGGACTTCTATCCATACTTGCCAAAGGCAAATGTAGGTACGACACATCCAGCCAGCTACATGAGCCTTATGGGAGGAACCGCGGCATGACCGAAGCCCCTCAAATCCTTCTGCAACATCACCTCAAAAAGTTGCGCCTGCCAACGTTCCAAGGATAGTACGCTAATCCGTTGTGTTAAACGATACATTGCACGTGAGATCTTCAACGTCATCGCCCGCCGCCACAAACAAATCAATCAGGTTCAGATCGCCGCTTGACACTTAGAAGGGCGTCCAAGGCAGCCAGTTCACGTCATTCGCATGGACCGATCGATTACGGCGCGCAAACGTGCGCATCTCGATGCCTCTCAGTGATTGCATGCAATCACTTGCCGGTAATACATGGCAAAGGCCGGTTCATGGACAACATATTAGTCGAACATATTAGTCGAACGGCTGTGGCGGTCTCTGAAATACGAATGCGTCTATCTGCATGCTTGGGAGACCGGATCAGAAGCAAACGCTGGCGTCAGAAAGTGGATCGAGTTCTACAATCACAAGCGTCCGCATTCTGCACTTGGCGGCCGACCACCTGCCGTGGTCTATTGGCAGAGAAACGAAACAACCAACCTCGATCAGCAGGTGCAAAAAAGTAGCTTAATTTTTGCCAGATCCTGTCCAACTAATGGGGAGTAGTTCAATGCCACGATCGACTATGAAAGCGAACTTGGCGTTGGCACGATCTTTTTGGTTAATTTTTCCACGTCCGTCTTTTCGGAACAGCCAAATTGATAGAATTTTCTTATTCATTGTGACGCGGATAGGGAGCACCTTAGCGGATTACTTTCCGGTTACATAGCCTGACCAAGTTTCCATAAGAATGCGGCGACGGTCTAATAGGTCGGACCGTGCATAAGATCGCTCCACTTTTTCTCCTACAACATGCCCCAATGCAGTTTCCGCCACCTCGAACGTTGCAGCGTCAGTGTCCTGCACCCACGTCCTAAAGCTACTGCGAAGCCCGTGCGGCGTGCCGGCACCATCAATGTTACGGAAGACATTTTCCATTCCTTGATCGGATACAGGGCGGCCGCGAACGCTGGGGAAAATGAAATCGTTCTCGGCATATTTGGACGCTTCGGCGACAATTGCCATTGCCTCGGAAGATAATGGAACACGAAACTCGCGTTCTTGAGATATTTTAGCTTTTATACGTTCGGCAGGGATGGTCCACAAATCGCCTTCGATTTCTGAATATCGGGCCTGTCTGGCTGCGCCAATACGAACACAGGTCAGCGTTAGGAACCGCAGCGCCCAATGGATCGAGCTTTTTTTGTTAAACTGGGCATATAGGGCAGGGACATCCTGCCAGGCACAGGATGGGTGGTTTTGCGTCACATGATAGACTTCACCCAACATATATTTCGCGGCGTCTACAATGAACGGGTCGCAATCCATTCCCATCAAACGCGCGGATTTGAACACTTTTCCTAGGCGTTGAATCGCTTTTTCGGCTGTGGGGTGTTTGGTTTTCCATATCGGCGAGAGTGCATTCCGTATATCTGTCTGGTGTATCTTGGAAATTGGGATGTGTCCGATCTTTGGCAAAACGTGAAGATCGAGAGGGGATAGCCAACGCCCAGAAGTTCCTTCTCCGCGTAGTCCAGCTTTGATTGCCTCAAATACAGTCGCGGTGACTTCTGTCAAAGTGGGATCAGCTTTGTTCTGTTCCCGTCTTGCTTCTTCTCTCTGGCGCTCGCGCTCTGCAATAGGATCTGATCCGTCCAAAACATAGGCTTCCCACCTGTCGCGTTTTCTGCGAGCGTCTGAGAGGCTGACAGTCGCCAAGGCGCCAAGGCCCATATCGCGCCGCCGCCCATTCAGAGAGAAGCGGTAGATCCACTTGTCCCGGACAAGATAAAGCCCACCGCCATCTGAAATGGTGTCGAGCACGGGCTTTTTAGTTTGCAGGGTTGTGAGTTTGTTTCGTTGTCTGGCCATTTCCTCAGCCCATCAATTGGCCCATCAATTTTGTCGCGCTTGGGTGCGTTCTGGTGCGTCTGTATGATGCGATGGGGCGGTTCAAGTCCCTTGTATTACTAGTACATTTGCACCTGAATGCAATGCCATGAAGCATGGTGTTGGCGTTTCTCGGCCGCACCAAAGGTTTCTTGTTTCTGTTGTTTTACGGGTTTGCTTGCAGAGCTTTGAAACTTTTCCACCGTTCGGTTCCAATTTTGCCTTGAAGCCTGCGAAATGTGGTAAACGGGTGGTATCGCTGGTGTTGATCGTCGGAATTTGACACTTGGGGTGAAAATGCGTCACCAGACATTAGCCCGATTTTTAGAAAGTACCAAAATGACCGATAAAAAAGACGAAAAAACACCGCCAAAGAAAACGATGAAGCAGCTTCTCGAAGAAAAGGCACAGCGCCAGCCGCATTATTTGTCTTTAAAAAACAAAGCAAAAGCACATAAGGGTAGCAATAAAGCCCATCGGCCGGTTATCTGATCGCCTTAGGATTGGCGGCCCGCTACATCAGGCTGAATGCCGTCTTGCGCCAAATGTCAGGGCGGCCCCCGCTGCGGCAGGGGCAAGCCCGGCTAGGATTAGTCCCGTGGCATAGCCGCCCGTCAGCGTGACCAAAGCCTGCATCAAGAGCGGGCATAAAACATAGCCGCCAAACAAGACAAAGGTTCCGCCTGCCGTGATTTCGCCGACGCGGCCTTCGGGGGCGGTTTCTGCAAGGCCGGTCAGGAAAACGCCGTTCCACGAAACAACTGTGATGCCTGCAAGGGCTGAAAGTATGACGACCCAAACGGTAGAGGATGTAGGTCCGATTGTGGTGAGCAACAGCATGGTTAGGCCAGAGGCGAAACACAGTCCTGCAAGGGCGCGAATGGGGTCTGCGATCCGGTCGGACAGCCAGCCCATCACCACGCGGCCCCCCACGCCCAAAGCTTGCAGCACCGCAAAAGCCGCGCCGCTTGCCACAAGCGACCAGCCTGCGTGATCTGACAGGAAGACCGGGAAAAACCCCATAATCACCCCCTGCGCAATGCCAAGGCAAAATCCCGCCGCAGTGATCAACCGCAACTGGCGCGAACGTAGCAGCAGGCCCATCAATCGTACTGGCGCGAGCAGCATGTGGCGAAATGAAATGGCAGGGCGGGCAGTGGGTGCATCCTCGACCGTTCCTTTCCAAAAACCTAGTGCCGCGGCGGCGGCCAGTGCAAGGAGGGCGGCGGTGGTCAGGGCCGCGCCGACACCGCCAAAATGGGCGGCAATGGCGGGTAGTACCAATCCAGCGGCAAGCCCGCCCAAGGGAACGCCGGCTTGTTTGATAGAGAAGATCGTTGCCCGCCTGCGTTTTGGGGTTACGCGCATCAACAGATCCGATCCCGCAGGGGCCGAAGGGCCATAACCAAGCCCGATCACAAATGCCGCCAGCAACAATCCCTGCCAATGGCCCGCCGCACAGAACAGCATGGCGGCAGCGCTTAGCGCACAGCCCAACTGCAACTGGCGGATTGATGGCAAGCGCGCCAATAACGCAGGCCCCCAGAGGAAAAACAACATAGAGCCAAGGCTGGTGGCAGAAGACAGTTGGCCAACGGCTTCAGGTTCCATTCCGGTGGATTGTGTCAGGGGCATACCAAACAGGGGCAGGGTGCGGCTCATCAGTGCCAAAACCGCTTGGACCAGCGTTATTGTGATCACCAAGGGCACCCAAGCGGGGGCAGATTGTTTGCGGGCTTCCATCAGGGGGCAAGCCTTTGCACGGGGCAGTTGTTTTGCAACATCTTGGCCTTTGACGATTGAAAAGTCGCCGCCAGCTTTAGCTGATCCATTGCAGGCCGTCGATCTTGACGTCCTGTCCTGTGACGAAGCACGGTTCGGACAAGGCAAGGAAGGCCACCACTTGGGCCACATCTGCGGGGGTTCCGGTGCGGCCCAGACTGATGCCACGCACCAGTTCATCTTTGCGTGCGCGGATCATATCGTTGGAACTTTCGGTTTCGATCACCCCCGGACAGACCGCATTGACCAGCACATGAGGGGCCATTTCTTTGGCCAACGCCTTGGTCATGCCCAACAAGCCAGCTTTTGCAGTGGTGTATGAAAATTTTGAAATCGCACTGGTCACGCCGCCGCTATGGGCATTAAGCGAAGACATCATCACGATGCGTCCTTGTTTGGCTTTCATCATGCCCGGGGCCACGGCATGGGTCCAGTTAAACGCGCCTTTCAAATTGATGGCGATGGTGCGGTCAAACGAGTCTTCGGTGATTTCCGTGATGCCATTGGTGTTGGATTTGCCTGCGTTGTTCACAAGCACTGCAACGGGGCCGGTTTCGGCTTCGACTTCGGCAACAATGTCATGGGCGCGGGCAAAATCGGCCACATCCGCCACAAAGGTGCGGCAGGTTGCGCCCATATCCTCAATCTCGGCTTTGGTGCGGGCCAGATCGGCGGGGATAAGGTCTACAAGGACGATATCGCAGCCTTGACGGCAAAGCTCATGGGCGCAGCCACGGCCAATGCCGCGTCCGCCGCCTGTGATGATGGCTGTTTTTTTCATGCTGTTTGTCTTTTCTTGGCAGTTGGAGGAGAGAGTTCGCCTGCAAAATGGCAGGCAACAGTTTGATCGCCGATTGTTTTGTCTGCGGGATCTTGTTGGCGGCAGAGGGGCTGCACGTGGGGGCAACGGCCCTGAAACCGACAGCCCTGCGGCAGTTTAGAGGCATCGGCAGGTTCCCCTTCGAGCCAGAAGTTTTCGGTCACCCGTGGCCCGTTGATCCGTGGGATCGCAGCCAGAAGCGACTGGGTATAAGGGTGCTTGGGGGAGTCCATCAGAGTTTCGACAGGACCGACCTCTACGATACGCCCAAGATACATCACGGCGACCCGATGGCACACCAGGCGCACCACAGACAGGTCGTGGGAGATAAAGATATAGGTCAGGTCAAACGTATCGCGCAGATCATGAAACAGGCGCAGAACGGTGGCTTGGACCGATACGTCCAACCCCGCTGTTGGTTCATCAAGGATGATAACTTCTGGGTTCAGCATCAAGATGCGGGCAAGACCCACCCGTCGCTGTTGCCCGCCCGAAATTTCATGGGGAAACAACTCGGTATGGCCCGCAGGTAAGCCCACAGATGTCAGGATTTCGCGGACTTTTTCAAGGCGCTCCGCCCGTGGCAGGTCGGTGTGGATGATCAGCGGCTCTTCTAGGGATTTGCCGATTTTCCAGCGCGGATCAAGCGAGGCACCGGGATCTTGATAGGCGTATTGCAAGGTGCGGCGCAATTCACGGGCCTCACGCGGGGTGCGGCCTGCGATTTGCTGGCCTTTGAACAAAATCGACCCGTCATTGGGGGCCTGAATGCCCATCAGGGTCTTGCCCAAGGTGGATTTCCCACAGCCGCTTTCCCCGACAAGGCCGAGGATTTCCCCTTGCGCAAGGTCAAAGCTGACATGATCCAGCGCTTTGATTTCCCCAAGGTTGCGTCCGAAGGCACCACGGATCGGAAACCGCACAGACAGGTCACTTACGGTAAGGAGCGGGGCGTCAAGGGTGGGGGGGACAGGTATGTCAGTCATCCGCGTGACTCCTTTAATACGGCCGCTGGTATTTCAGTTGCAGGTGTCGTGCTTTCCAGCGGGTGGAAACAGCGCACGATATGGTTCGGGCTGGCAAGATTGCTGGGCGGGCGCATCTGGCAGGCCTCGGTTGCGCGGTCGCATCGGGTCTGGAAGCGGCATCCCGAAGGGGGCGCATAAAAACTGGGCAGTTCCCCAGGTATGCCCATCATCCCGCCATTTCCTTCAGGCCGCGATGCCAGCAGTTTAGACGTGTAAGGATGGGAGGGACGGTTGAAAAATTCATCAACCGGCGCGACTTCAACGTCCTGACCTGCGTACATCACGGTGATCCGGTCGCAAATTTCATAGGCTGAGCCCAAGTCGTGGGTTGTCAGCATCACCGCCACGCCGCGATCGGTGGCAAGCCCGCGCAACAACCCGAGGATTTGCGCCTGAATTGTCACATCCAACGCCGTGGTGGGTTCGTCCGCGATGATCAGGTCGGGTTCTGGTAACAGTGCCATAGCGATCATCAGGCGTTGCCGCTGACCGCCCGAAACCTCATGGGGGTATTTCTTGAGCAGTTGATCAGGGCGGGGCAATTGAACCAGCGACAGCATTTCAAGGATCTTCTCTCGGTCGATCTTGCGCCGCGCGCGGGGATAGGGGTGCAGCAGCGAGGGCCAGCGCGATTGCCCAAGCGGGCGGCGCGGGGATTTCCATTTCATCAAATCCTCGATCTGCTGACCGATGGTAAATACCGGATTAAGCGAGGTGAACGGGTCTTGCGGAATGAATGTCACCCGTCGGCCCCGAATGGATTCCTGTTGGGCGTGACAGGCGGGATCGACCATGTCGACCCCGTCAAAGGTGATCGCGCCGGATTTGATTTCCAATGCACTGCGCGGCAAGACTCCAAGGATCGCGCTGGCCAGCGTGGTCTTGCCACAGCCGCTTTCCCCCACAAGCCCCATGATTTCGCCGCGGTTCATTTCCAGATTGGCCCCGTCCAGAATATGAGCAAAACTGCCGCCATTGTGAAATCCCAATGATATGGCATCGACTGTCAAAAGTGGGTCGTTCATCTGCTGCCCTTTCTAAGTTTCGGGTCCAGAATATCGCGCAGCCCGTCGCCCAACAGGTTGAACCCCATGACCACAAGGAAGATCGCAAGGCCGGGTGCTGCGGCGTACCACCATGCTTCGGGCAGGTATTCCCGTGCTTCGGAAATGGTGCGGCCCCATTCAGGCGTTGGCGGTGGTGCGCCCAAGCCCAGAAAACCAAGTGCTGCGGCGGTCAGAATGGTTGCCCCCATCCCGATGGACGTGCGCACGATGATCGCCGAGGCGGTATTGGGCAGGATATGCAAAACCATGACCCGGTAATCCGAGGCACCCAGCGCTTTGGCGGCTTCGACAAAGGTTTGTTTTTTCAGGGTGTTGGTTTCCGCATAAACCAACCGTGCCCAAAAGGGCCAATAGGTCAAAGACAGTGCAAGGATGACATTTTCCACTGACGGCCCAAGGGTTTGCGCGATGGCAATGGCCAGTACAATCTGGGGCACGGCCAGAAAAACATCCGAGGTGCGCATCAGAAAACCGCCGCCAAAACCCCCGTAATAGCCTGCTACCAAGCCGATTGGCACACCGATGACGACGGATACACCCACCGCGATTACGGCGATGGAAATAGTGATCCGCGCGCCAAACAAGATACGCGAGAACACATCAGATCCCATGCGGTCAGTGCCAAACAGATGCTCGGCCGAGGGCGGTTGCAGTCGTTCGCTCAGGTGGAATGCCGTTACATCTTCGGGGTAGGGCGCGATCCAAGGGGCAAGGATTGCGATCAGCACAAGCCCAAGGATAATCGCCGCCCCAAGGCTGGCAGCTCGGTCGGATAAAAGTTGTTTCAGCACGTTCATTGGATTGTCCTTGGGTCGATGAAGGTGTGAATAATATCGACAAGCAGGTTCACTCCGATGAACACCACGCCGACGACGATAGAAAAACCAAGAATTGCTTTTGTGTCGGATTGCAGGATCGACTGCACCGCATAGGTGCCAAGGCCGGGCCAGTCGAACACAGCTTCCACCACAACAGCACCGGAAAACAGCGCGCCAAAGATCAGGCCGATCTGGGTGACTGTTGAAATAAGCGCGTTGCGCAGCACGTATTTCCAGATGATCAGCGGCGTAGGAAACCCCATGGCGCGCTCGTAAAGTACAAAGTTGGAATTGATCACTTCCAGAACGCCCGCGCGGGTAAATCGCACTAGCGTGGCGGCCGCAGGCAGCGCCAATGTTGTTGCGGGCAGCAGCATGTGGACGATAGTATCCCAAAGCGACTCCCAATCGCCGGCAAGGATTGAATCGATCACGTAAAAGCCGGTGATTTCGTCCGGCCCCCAGCCGCCGATCCGCCCGTTCAACGGGGTCCAGCCAAGTTTCGTGGAAAAATACATCTGCAATTCCATTGCCAGCCAGAAACTGGCCACTGCCAGCCCCGAGACTGAAAGAACCCGCAGGGTTTGATCCACGAAAGAGTTTCGTTTCACTGCCGATATCACCCCAAAAGGGACCCCGATACCGATGGATATGATCATTGCGGCAAAGGTCAGTTCCAGAGTGGCAGGTAGACGGTGTAACAGGTCGTCGGAAATAGCGCGCTGGGTGTAAAGGCTTTTGCCCAAATCTCCGGTCGCCAAATCGGCGATATAGCGGGTGAACTGTACATAAAGCGGTTGATCCAGCCCCATTTCAACCCGCAGCGCCTGAACCTGAACCTCGGTCGCATTTTCCCCTGCAACGATCCGCGCAGGGTCTGTCGGGATGACATTGGAAATAAAGAAGACAACAAAGACGAGACCGAAAAGCGTGGGTATGAACCAGACAAGGCGGGACAGGATGATTTCCAGTCGGCGCATAAGGGGACCTCCATTTGGTCGGGTGGTCTAAAGAAGAGGGAGGAGACGCTGCCGCAAACGGGTGGATCGCGGCAGCGTCAGGAGGTAATTGGCGTTAATTTTCGAGGTAGGCCCAGCGCATGTCTTGCCCGTTGCCGACAGGACAGAAACGGACGTTTTTCACATTAGACGCATAGGGGCCAAACCATTTGGTATTGTAAATCCAGATGCCAGCGGCGTCATCGTAGATTTCTTTGGTGGCCTCTTTATACAGCTTTTCCCGCGCATCCTGATCGGTGATCACCAATGCTTCTTCCAACAGGGCATCAACTTCGTTGTTCATATAGGAAGACACGTTACGGGTCGGGGCATAGCGTTTGGCATAAAGTTCGCCGACCCAGTTGTTGGGATCCACATAATAGGTGGATTTCCAATATGGCACCATGTCTGGCATGGTTTCGGGGTTCTGCATGTTGGATGAAATCACCGGCCACGGAGAGCTTTCGATTTCCACGTTGATCCCCAGTTGGGCCAACCCGTTTTGCATCAGGGCTGCGGTTTGCTCGGTCTCGGAAAAACCGGCCAATGTACCGATCTTGAGCGTGCGGATTTCATCGCCATGCTCTGCCTTATAGGCATCAAGGTATTCCTTGGCTTTCACAAGGTCGTAGGTATAGCCTGGTACATCAGGTGCGCCCCAAAGATTGCCCGGAACGATGGTGGGATTGCGTGCGACCGTGCCTTGCATGATTTCGTTGATATATCCGTCATAATCAAAGGCATGAACCATAGCCATGCGGAAGTTTTTATCATCCAGCGGCGCACGTCCGTTGTGCATCGCAATGTGATAAACGCGCATGGATTCCTGTTCGTTGATCTGCACATCTTCGTCGCTGCGCAAACGTTCTACCTGATCCGGTGCAAGATAGCCGTCAAGCCCTTGGTAATCGCCGCGCATCAAGCCTTGGATACGGGTGTTGGTTTCCAGAACCGTGCGGAATTCGATCTCGTCGAAGTATTTTTCACCCCAGCCGGCAAAATGCTCGGCGTAGCGTTCGCCCACAAAGCCACGGGCAGGGTCATAGCGTTTCAGGGTATAAGACCCTGTGCCAGCAATATGGTCGATCATATATTTCTGACCCATGTCGCCATCAACTTCGTTTTCCTGCACGACTTTGGAATTCACGATCAGAATATTAGGCACCAATGATGCAAAAATGGCCGAAGGTTCTTTTAGCGTGAAGGCAACTGTTTTGTCGTCCAGCGCCACAGTCTGGCCCGGATCAATCATTGGCAACAACAACGAACCTGCGCCCCGTTTCAGAGCCAAAAGCCGTTCCGTTGAATAGACCACATCCTGCGCGGTCATCAGACTGCCATCGTGAAAGGTGACATCGTCGCGCAGGTTAAAGGTCCATGTCAGACCGTCTTCGGAAACGGTGTGATCCTTGGCTAGCCAGGGGATCAGCTTTGGCGGGTTATCCACCCAGCGGTACAACCCGTCGTAAAAGTTCAAACGGGTGGCCACGCGGGCCACGTCAAATACGGTGTGGGGATCAAGGGTATCATACCCTGAGTTATTGGCATGGACGTAACGGTCCTGTGCAACCCCAAGTGTCGGGCTTGCCAGCGCAAGCGCTGAACATAGTGCTAATATGGTCGGTTTCATGGCTTATCCTCTCTGTTGTAAACAATGATTGTTAGGTGTTTTTTAGTGTTTTTGGCGGCACCGGAAGTTCCGGTGCAACAGGGGCCCTTGCTGTGGACCATTTGGGAAACGGGTTAGGTGTTGGCCTTCACCCACTCCACAATCTCGGCATGGGTGGCGAACCAAACGTCGCCTTTGTCTTTGGCCAACCGAACGATGTCTTCAAAGATCCAGATCCGAGAGCGGTAGCCCGTCACATGAGGATGCATTGTCAGTTGGAACAGCCCGCCTTCGTCATAGGCGGCCTCAAATTCGCGGCGGAACACGTCAAAAACAGCCTCTGGCGGAGTATAAGGGCGCAGGGCAGAGAAGCGGTTCATATTGAAATAGACCGCATCATCGCGGATCCATTCCACAGGCAGTTCGATCACACCCGTGTCCACGCCGTCCAATAACAGGTGATAACAATCCACGTCGCCCATCAGGGAACTGTCATAAATCAGCCCCATATCGCGGGTAATTTCCAAGGTGGATTGGGAAAAGTCCCAAGACGGCGTGCGGATGCCAACGGGGCGCTTGCCCGAGATTTTTTCCAACATATCAGCGGATCGCATTTGCAGATCCCGCTCTACATCGGCTGGCAGAACAGAATTTCGTTCGTGTATCCAGCCGTGGATGCCGACCTCATGGCCCTCGGCGACAAACATACGGGTTTCGTCAGGGTATAGCTGGGCGACCACGGCGGGCACATAAAAGCTGGCTTTAATGTCATGGCGGCGGATGACGTCCATCACCCGCGGAATGCCCTGACGGTTGCCATATTGGCCACGGCTCATGGCGCTGATGGATTCACCGCCATCGCGCAATTCGTTGGTTTCATGGTCCACATCAAAGGATACAGCCACCGCACAGCGCGCACCGTTAGGCCATGCTGTCGGTTTCAAGGTCTGGCCAGCGCGAACGCGGTCCACTTTGCCGCGCCATGTTTCTTCGGGCCATTCCCAAGGGTTATCGGATTTCGTCATGTCATGCTCCTAGGGGAAAGGGTGTCCGGTGACGGGCAAAACCTGCCCGGTGATAAGCCCCGCCCGATCAGAGGCGAGAAAGGCGCAGGCGGCGGCAATGTCGCTGGGGTCGCCGAGCCGCCGCATGGCGATGTTTGACAACATGCGTTTCTGGCCTTCGGCGCCGTAGCCCGCCCATTGGCGTTCATAATCAGGCGAGGTGCGCAAGAACCCCGGCGCCACGGAATTGACGGTGATGCCAAAGGGGCCAAGTTCCAAAGACATCTGGCGGGTCAAGCCGATCAGCCCGTGTTTGGCAGAGCAATAAGACTGGATACCCGTCAGACTGGGTTTCAGCCCCGCACCCGAAGAAATCGTGATGATCCGCCCCGATCCCCGTGCCTTCATTGCGGGGATCACTGCACGCATGGTGTGCAGAACGGACATGACGTTGCCATCGTAAATCGAAAGCCATTCTGCGTCGGTGACTTCGTCCAAAGGTTTGGCCGATTGCCCCCGCACACCACCTGCGGCGGTGATAACTATGTCAGGGGCAAGATTGGCAAACCGCTCTTTCACTGCGGAAAAATCCCCCAGATCAATCACTTCGGTCTGTAGGCCTGCGTGTGTTTTGGCCAGTGCAGCCAATTCATCCCCAAGGATGTCTGCCGCGATCACGGTGGCACCTGCCGCCATGAATTCGGCGGTAATGGCGGCCCCGATACCCCGCGCAGCGCCGGTGACCAGCACGGTTTGGCCTGTGTAATCAAAGCTGATCATTCTGCGGCCTCCTGTAATGTCATGGAACTGGCAAGACCGGGAACGCGGGTTTTGACTGCTTCGATTGCCGCCCAAACTTCGGTCCCATCGCCGCGCCGTTCTGCGGCGGGCAGGACTGCGATCCGTTCAAACACCGCATGTTTGACAAAATGCCGCCAGTGGACAGGCATCAAGGTCAGGGCTTGTGTCAGGGCTGCGTAATTTGCATCTGTCCAGATCGCTTCAAAGTCGCGGCGGTTGGCGTTATAGCTGTAGGTTTCAGCGGGCGGGGCCACATATGCGCCGCGCAGTTCCGCAGTCGCTGCGCCGTCCAGAACGCCCTCCTGATCTACTACAACGCCGTAGTTCTTCCGCGCTGCATTTGGCGTGACCGCGCCGCGCAACACATCTCGCACCACCAGATCAACAGGCCGCGCGAACGGGTCTCCGAACCCTGCGCCGCCGCCAGATGTCAGGTTAAAAACATCGCCAGGCCCGAGCGGAACAACATCGGTGTTGCCAAGGTCGATCCGCCCGCCATCCGGTGTGATATGGGTGAAACGGGACGGCGCACCCGGCTCTCCGCCCGCGCCGCCCCATGCCGCAAAGATTGACCGGTCGCGGTTGCGTGCGGTGATTACGGTGTCAGGGGTGAACACCTCGACTTCCAGTTCCGTGGCCATGCCGCCCCGCGCCGTACCCGCACCCCCTGAATCAGGGACCAACCCGTAGCGGCGGAATTTTATCGGCACTTCGACTTCGTTAATTTCAACAGGTGTGTTTTTCAGGAAAGCCGAATTTGCGCCCGACCCATCCGTGCCGTCGCCTTTGGCCGACCCACCAGCCCCCCCCGTTACAGGGTCGATGGAGGCCATAGACAGTTTGCCCGAGCGCGCATCAAAGGTTTTGACGTTGACGATACCACCACCGCCCGCCGCCCCAACGGGCAGGCGATCAGGTGCGGCTGCATGAAACGCGCCCATCACAACCCCTTGCAACCGCCCGCAAGTCAGGGACCGCATGCCAACGGCGGCAGGGTGTTGCGGGTTTAGCACGGTGCCTTCAGGCACAATGCAGGTGGCCGCCCGCAGGATGCCGCCGTTCAGCGGGATCGAAGGGTCTAGGGTATACAGGCAGTAATTCAGCCCGACCATCAGCAGAATATGGCGCGGATTGCCCCCCGTGGGCATGTTCAGCGCAGATTTCAGCTGTGGATCAGATCCGGTGAAATCCATCACCACACTGTCGCCGCGGATTTTGAGGGTCAGTTCTAGCCGCACCGGCACACCGTTCGGGCCGTCTTCGTCCAGATAATCCACAAAGCGGAAATCGCCGTCGGACAGGTTGGAAATCACCGCGCGGGCGCGGGATTCAGCCACGTCCAGCAGGTCTTCGATGCCGTTTTTCACCACATCCACGCCGAATTTGCGGATCATATCGTGCATTTTGGCTTCACCAGTGTTCACCGCAGCGATTTGCGCGTTTAAATCCCCGCGGTTCTGATCCGGCATGCGCACATTCAGGGTCATCGTGTCCACAAGCTGCTGGTTCATCACGCCGCCGCTGACCAGTTTGGTCGGGGCGAAACGAATACCTTCTTGGTGGATTTCCGTATTGGCCCGCGACAGGGATGCGGGAACCGCGCCGCCCATATCGGTGTTGTGGATGTGGCCAACTGCAAAGGCGACGATCTCGCCTTCCCAGAAAATCGGCTTCCAGATGTGCATGTCGGGCGTATGCGAACAGACAAACCCCGAGTAAGGATCATTGGTAACGCAAATATCGCCTTCTTCGTAGTCGCCGATCATTTCGATCGCGCCTTTGTAATCCAGCCCGATGAACCAAGTGGCCCCCAGATCGCGGGGCGATGCAAAGGTCATGCCTGACGGAGTGGTCAGACCTGTGGTGAAATCTTCGGTTTCTTTGACAAAAGTGGAATGTGCGGTGCGAAACAGGGTGTAGGCCATGCTTTCGGCCACGGCCTGCGCGTGGTTTTCAAGCACCTTAAGCGTGACAGGATCAGTGCGCATTTTGGGTCTCCGTAAGCGTGAGGATCAGGTTGCCATATGCGTCCACTGTGCCTGCGAAACCTGCGGGAACGATGGTCGTTGTGTCGTCTTGGGCGATGACACAGGGGCTGGTGAAATTCGCACCAGGGGGCAAATCTGCGCGGTTGTACAAGGCGACCTCGCAAGGGGCGCCATCCACAAAGGCACGCATGGTGTTTGCGGCCACCACCGCATGGGGCTGAACTGTGCCTTTGGGCAGGGTTGGTTTGGCGGAATGGCCCGTCACCACAAGGTTGATCGCAATGATCTGGATCGGTGCGTCAGTGTCTGCGTGACCATAAAGACGGCGGTGTTCGGCGTGAAAGGCCTCGGCAATCGGGGTGATGTCACGGGATTTCAGCGCGGCGGGATCAATCGGTACTTCAATTTCAAAACTCTGGCCGCGATAACGCATTTCGCCAGCGGCATGAAAGACGGGCGTGCCTTCATACTGCTGATCTTCGACCATCCAGCGGCGGGCTTTTTCGCTAAGGCGGGCCACGGTGTCGGCCATACGCGGCGCATTTGACGGGTGCAGATCGTAGTAAGCGGTTTGTGTGAAATCATTGCGCACATCGGCGGTTAACCCGCCAAGTGCAGACAATACCCCAGGGGAGGAGGGCACAATCACCCGTTTCATCCCAAGATCACGGGCCAGAAAACACGCCATCATCGGGCCACCGCCGCCAAAGGCCAACAGGCTGAAATCCTGCACATCAATGCCGCGGCGGGAACACAGTTTGGTCACCTCGCGGAACATGCCAGACACGGCAATGCCGATGATGCCTTCGGCCGTTGCTTCTAGGGTTGAACCTAATTTGTCAGCAAGGGGCTGGATCACGGAAACGGCTTTTTCGCGGTCCACTGAAACCATACCATAGCCAAGGGCGGACAGATCCAGCAGGCCCAGTGTGACAAAGGCATCGGTGATCGTTGCTTCGGTGCCGCCCCGCCCATAGGCTGCAGGGCCGGGGGTGGATCCTGCGCTGTCAGGGCCAACTGTCAGCAACCCCGCCGCGTCAATCCGTGCAATGGAACCGCCGCCTTCGCCGATGGAAGTGACGGAAACAGTTGGCACATAGATCGGGAAATCGCCAACGACTTCGTTCATGCCATAGCCGGGCTGCCCCTCGGTGATGATCGCCACATCTGCAGAGGTGCCGCCAATATCAAGGCTGAGGACTTTGTCCTCTCCGGCTGCTCGGGCCACAAAGGCCGCCCCCATCACACCGGCGGCGGTGCCGGATAGAAGCATTTCAACACAGGCGGTTTTGCCGATTTCCACCGACATAATGCCGCCGTTGGATTTGGTGATCATCGGTTCGGGGGCCACGCCGATGCCTTTTAACGCATCTTGCAATGCGCCTAGATATTCAGACACTCGGGGCTGTACATAACCGTGGATCACCGCTGTCGATGACCGCTCATATTCACGAATGATCGGGCGCACTTCGTGCGAGCAAAACACATGCATCTCGGGTGCAATGTCTGCGATCAATTGTTTGGCCAGTTGTTCATGGGCAGGGTTGCGATAGGAATGAAGGAAGGAAATCACGATCCCTTCGGCGCCACGGCCCTGCGCGGCGGCAACGGCGGCTTTCAGGCTTTCGGGGTCAAGCGGGCTGTCAACCGATCCATCTGCCAGCATCCGTTCCGCCACGCCAAAGACCAGATCACGGGTGACAAGCGGTTCGGGGCGGGCGGATAACAGGTGATATGGGTCCGGCATTTTCAGCCGCGCCAGTTCCAGCACATCGCAGAAATTTTCGGTGGTAAACATGGCAAGGCGGATACCTTTGCGCATAATAATCGCGTTGATTCCAACCGTGGTGCCATGGGTGAAATAGGAAATATCCGAAGGCGTAATGCCAAAGCGATCTTCCAATGCTTTCAAGCCGTTAATGACCTCTTGGCCGGGCTGGTCAGGGGTGGTTAGAACCTTGACGGTGCCCATCTGCCCCGCAGTTTCGTCGAATGCACAAAAATCGGCAAAAGTGCCTCCGATGTCTACGCCTACGCGGTATGCCATTACGAATTTCCTTGAGTGTTTTGCGCAGGTGCGCCAGTTTTTTGCTGGTTTGCAATTTGGGTTTCAGGGGTGCGATAGCCCAATCGCTGGCTGATGCGTTCAGCGCCTTCAAGAACGGTCGCCAGCATGTCATCCTTGCGCAATTGATAGCGTGCGGTGACAGTTGCGATGTCTAGAACGGCCACAACTTCACCTGCACCGTTGCGGATCGGGGCCGCGATCCCGGCACCACCGGTTGCGTATTCATCAACGATTGTCCCAAAGCCATCTGCGCGAATTTTATCAAGCGCTGCGCGGATTTCAGCCTCGGTGGTCGGTGTCTTGTCGTTGAAGGCTTTCAGTTCGGTTTTGGCGAAATAGGCGTCTACTTTTTCAGGGGATTGCCATGCTAGCAACACCCGCCCCATCACAGTGCCATACCCGGGCAGTGAACTTTGTTCCGAGGCATCATAGCGGATCGGCTGGCGGCTGACTGACTTTGCGATCAGTCGGGCGTTTTGCTGTTCTGTGCGCACACAGACAAAAACGGTTTCATCCAGCCTGTCGCGGATTTCTTCGACGATGGGGGCAGAAATGGATGTCAGGAAACCTTCAAAGCCGCCAACCCAGCCAAAGCCCTGACGAAAGTTTTCGATAAGCGTGTAGCGATCGGCACTGTCTTTGGACACATATCCCCGCACAACGAGCGTGGTGATCAACCCGTAGGCACTGGATTTCGGAATGCCCATAATCGTGACAATTTCGTTCAGTCGCATCGGCTCTGTTCTGCTGGAAAGCAGTTCAAGGACATCAAGGACCCGTGCAGCGGACTTTACAGTATTGTTCATATATGTGAACCTTGTTCTCTTATATGCCCAGTAGAGTGAAGAAAATATTCACATGTCAACACTGGGTTTTTGAGGGAGGGGCAGATTTGGAGTCCGCAAACTTACAGCGCGTAAGGCCGTAGCCAGACTGATTTCATATTTTGATCAGGAGTTTGGCTGTATGAATTACGTAGTTGAAACAACGTGTTAGCTTGCTATTACGATGCCGGTCGCAAAATCAGGAACTGGCTGCAAAAGCCATGGCTGCCATAGCCTTAGAGGGCGGGAATATTTTTGTTTTGTTTCAAAAATTGGTCGGGCGACGCGTTTCTGTCGTGCCAAAAGACTCGAATCAATTCTGTCTGAATTGGCTAAGCCGACAGGCCTTAGGCGTCTGGGATCACAGCGCCAGTGGCGACTTCGCCTTCAAACGGAATATCGGATAAATGGGCGCAGTTGCGTTCAAGCAACAACCTGTTGGGGTGATCTTCGGTGCGTAATTCGGGCGAAATTTGCATCGCCAAATGGATCAACCGACGGCAGGAAAACGGGTTAATAAAGAAACTCTGCGTTTGGCCAAAGTGCCGAATGCCAAGGGTGTTGGGCAACAAATGTTCGCAAAATGCCAAGTCCAATTGCCGCTTTCGTGCATTTTCAGGAATTGTGTCGGCCCAAGCCTCGTATTCAGGTGCATATTTGGCTAACTCGGCATCCGTGCCCTTGCCAATAAGCAATCGCCGCACCCCGAAGGCTGTGTTGACCTCTCCATCGCGCCAGATTGTGCCATTGTTCCATTGATTGGCGCGCAGCAGCTCCATCGCGTTGCCACGCAGGACCAAGTTGCCAGGCGGCAGTGCCATATGGCTGGCGAGCAGTTTTAGCGGCGCGCCGCCATCCGCATATCCGGTGTTTCGAAAATACCGCAGCCTTTGGGGGCGCGTTGGTTTCACGTTGGGAAGATCAAGGAAGGGAACATCAATCCGCTTTGCGATTGCGGCGCCGATTTCAGTGTCGATCCGTGACATCTTGTGAAATTTAACAGCAAATCCCGCCACCAATGACTGTGCCGCAGGACCAAGCACGCCCGTCAGGTTTCTGGAATCCCGCCCGCCTGAAATCGGCAGTAAACAGGATGTATTTGTTACAAAGGCGCGCATGATAGACGTTAGCCGTTCGGAAATCGCATCCACTTGCTTTCCCAAGTCAGTGTCATCAATTGCGAAATCTGTATCTTGGCGGGGCCAGTGCCGTGTCAGCTTCCAGCTTGTCAGGTCAAGATAGTGGTTTGGCAACATCCTCTGGATCCGCGAATCCGCCGTATGACCCAGTGAAAAATGGACCTGCCCATCCAGCACACCTTGGCGCTCGAAATCTTCGTTCCATTCCAATTGGCGGGTAAGCGCCAACAAAACGGATGACGCCACGGTGCCTGTTTCCCGATCCCAAACAACCGAGAAATCCCCGATAGGATCCTGATACAACCTTGGCTCATTGTCATTCAAAAGGATGACGGCATAACGCCCGGCCAAGGCCTCAACCCATGCCTCGACAGCCTGCGATCTGTTTTCGGTCACGTTAGACACGGGAACGGTAACAGGGTCGCTAAGGTATTGGCCGTCACCGTCCACGGCCTCTCCGAGCAGCCAGCCGAGCGGGTAACCTTGGGTGTCAAAAAGACGTTTCGTGCGGGCATCAGGCGCGCGCCACAGGTTCAATCCGCCCAGTTCGAAATAATCCCAGCCCGGTAAATCAAGCGTATTGTCATAGGAAAGAACGAACTGCTCGGGATATTCAAATTCGAAGTTCAACCCGATCTGGTTCGTTATTCTAACAGCTTCAATTTGGGGCATTTTATAATTCTGACGGATTTATTTAATTTGAGCGTATGTATGGGCGATCAAGTCGATTGAATACAATTGCTTTCTAAGAAACTTACCAGATGTGGCGCGATCTGGTGACAGGTTTGCGGGGCACCGTTGGTCTGCGCGCTTTTGCGTGTTCCTGACTGAATGCGGCATTCTGTCGATCCGCAGTTGCTAGGCTGACTGGCCCAGCAGGGTGCCCATCCGGTGCATACACAGGTAATAGCCTTGAACCCCCATGCCGATAATCGCTGAATCTGCCCGTTTTGACACAAAAGATGTGTGGCGGAATGCCTCGCGGTGGTGGATGTTGGAAATGTGGATTTCCAGCACCGGCCCGTCAAAGGTGTTCAGCGCATCCAGAATAGCCACCGAGGTGTGGGTATATGCGGCTGGATTGATGATAATACCCGCCGATGTTTCACGGCATTTCTGGATCATATCAACCAGAACGCCTTCGTGGTTTGATTGCAGCAGTTCGGATCGCAAACCGTATTCCTGTGCCACTTTTGCGCAGCCCGCTTCCACATCTGACAATGTGTCATGGCCGTAGATTTCGGGTTGGCGCTGGCCCAGAAGGTTCAGGTTGGGGCCGTTCAGCACAGTGATCAGTTTGCTCATTGGGTTTGGTCCGTTTGTCGTAAACTAAAGTCAGGTTTATCCGCAGTCATAAACATATTTGGACGCAGCGCAAAGCATCCTTCAACAAAACGTGGTTCAACGCAAAACGGCCGCAGGGGATGCTGCAGCCGCGTGTATTTTTTCTAGTTGGGTTAGCTTAGGACCTGAACCTCGACCCGACGGTTTTCGGGGGATTGGGGATCTTTTGGCAATTTCAGATGCCCTTCACCCGCGCCAACGGCTTTCAGGCGGGCACCGTCGATGCCACAGGAACTGGTCATGTAGCGCACAACTTCATCCGCGCGGGCTTGGGACAAGCGTTGGTTGTAGCTGGCTTTGCCCTTGGCGTCGGTGTGGCCGATGATCTGATAAGTCCCTTCGCCAGTGTCGGATTTGATCGCGGCGCACAGAGCTGTGAGCTGGGTTTTCGATTTCGGCTGCAACAAGGCGCTGTCGAAATCGAAATAGATGGTCAGGTCGATGGTCATCGGCATTGCGGGCTGTTCAGGCGGTGTGGCAGGGGCTGTCGCCAAGGTTGGCATGGTTTCATTGCCCTGTGTGGCTGTGACAGATGGCGCGCTTTGTGTGCTGGTGGCATCTTGCGTCGCATTTAGTTGCAAGCCTGATGATCCATTGTCACTGCTGCTGGCTTGTAAAGTAAGTCCAGTGGAACTGACCGACGGGGCAGTGCTGCCTGCGCTTTCGTCAACTGGTGCCACAGGTGCCATTGTGACAGCCGTTTCCTCGCCAGTTTCACCGGCAGGTTTTGACGCCTCTACAAAGCCAAGCGTGCGGCTGCGCTGCGCCTGAAGCCGTTGCAGGATGTCTTCGGCAGTCATTTCATCAGCCTGCACAGATGGTGCCAATAAGGCCAATAAGGTAACGAGTGAGGCAGTTGTTTTGTAAAAAGTCATCGGACGGCTCCCATAAAGGGGTGAATTGAAAATTTAAGGGGGTGTTTCCCTATTTCTAGCTGATTTAGCAGGAAAAGGGAAAACACAATGTTGAAAAAATCACTCTTTGCAAAGATCGCAACGGTTCGGTTGCGGATTATTCCAGCGTCATCAGATCGCGATAATTGACCAATGCGCCTTGGGCGGGCAGGCCCGCCAGACGCCCGTTCAACGCCTCGATAAAGGCACTGCTGCTTTCGGCGCGGGGGCGCGTTTGATCAAACAGCGGCGCATCAGTCACAACCGCCAGCAGAATATTCGCGCCAAGGGGTTCGACCACCTTAAAGCCTAGCTGCTCGATCGAAGCTTGATCCACAGGAAAGGCCACACGCACGCTGCGGGTGTCTCCATCAACACTGCCGATTTTTTGCAGATCGTTTTCCTTGCGTGCCTGATGGGGCAGCAGGTGAAACACCTGTTCGCCCAAATCCACAAAGGCCACATTCAAAAAGCCGGTGCGGTCTTTGGGCAGTTGAATATCAATCACCGGGTTTTCGCCGATGCGGAAAATATCCCCGTCAACCGCATCCGGTTTGGTGCCATAGCTATAGGCGATTTTCAGATCGGGTGACATTTGCGCTGGCAGCAGTTTCAACACAGAACAAACGCTAGTGTTCAGCACTTCGATATCAGAACTCACATCCCGCCCCGGCGCATTTTGCGAAAGATAGGCTTGCAACCGCGTCATATCGGCGGCCACCGCCAGTTTGCCAGACACCGCCAGCGTATCCGTTGCGCCGATCATCCCATCCGTGCCGCCCGTCAGGGTCAGCGGGCCACAGGACGACACGCCTTGTAATCCGGCATTCAGTTCGTCGAATTTTACCGAAGGAACGTCCACTTCGATGCGGTCTACGATAGTCAGATTTGTGCCTTCAATCGCGCCGCGTGTGGCGTTCAAAAGAGCGGTTTTTTCCAACTCGTTCTGGGCTTTGGCGATCAGGATCAGGTCCATGCCATTGGCTGAAACGGTCCAAGCATCCAATTGGCCAAACAAAAGCGCCACATTGACGATTGTTTCGTTCCACCCGTCAAAAGGTTCACCCTGCGCGGGGGTGATGTCGGTCAGCACCGCAAAGGCGTTCAGGCCTTCTTCCAATTGGGTGGTGACGGTGGGGACCGTGTCTTCAGAGGGCAGATTGCCCAGCACCCGCAGCGGATCATCCCGCGAGATGCGTTCAATGGTCAGCACAAACGGATCGGCAAGGGGCAGGGCGTCAGCCACAACAGGGGTTTGCCCCGTGGTCGGGTTGCTACCCGTGCCATCTGTAACGGCGATTGGGGTATCCGGGGCGGGGTCGGTTGGGGATAAAATCCCGCTGAACCAGCCCCCGGCGCCAAGGGCCACCAGAACCACGGCCACACTGGCATATAGCCCTGTGCGAGATTTTTTAGCGGGGGGCGCATCGGCTTTGGATGTGGCGATGGCCGCTTTGCCAGTAGACGGACCAGGGGCTGCACGCTGCGCGCCGGAGGACACAATCACAGTCTTTTCATCAGCTTGCGGCGCACCGCTTTTCAGAAAGATCAAAGCACTTTCAGCAGATTGCAGGCGGTTTGCCGGATCAGGTTCCACAAGGCGCGACACAAGGTCGGCCAGCGGGCCGGACATATCGGAAATATCAGGTTTCACCGCCTTGGCGCTGATGATCTGCATCAGGGACGACCCCGCATTAGGCGATTGCCCGCGATAGGCGCCCATCAAGGTCATGCCAAGGGAATAAAGATCGGAACGCGCGTCGCTGCGGCCTTCCATCTGTTCCGGAGAGGCATATTGGTATTTGCCCGCAAACCCGCCGCCCACAACGGTTTTTGCGCCTTCATTCACATCCTTGGCGATGCCGAAGTCGATCAATGTGGCCTGCGCCGGATCCCCGCCGCGCAACAGGATATTGTCTGGCGAAAGATCGCGGTGAAAAGCGTTTTTTTCGTGGGCCGCTTTCAGCCCCTGCAACACCCGTTCCGCCACATGCAGCAGGGTTGCCTCGTCCAGCGGGCCTTTGTCTTTCATTTCATCCGCCAGCGACTGGCCTTCGATGAATTCCATCACAATGAACAGAAATCCGCCGTGTGAATCGCTTTCGAGCAGATCGTAATAGCGCACCACAGATGGGTCCACGACTTCGTGCAGGACAGATGCCTCGCGCTTCATCAGGTTGATGAATTGCTCGTCCTGCGCAAACTCGGCCTTCAGGATTTTCACCGCAATTTCACGGCCCGACACGCGATTGGTGGCGCGGTAAACTTCGCCCGTGCCGCCCGAGGCGATCATGTCGGAAATCACATAGGTATTGTTCAGCACATCGCCCGTGGACAGGATGCCAGTTTCTGAGGAGTCGCTCACGGGGTAGGCCTTTTGATGGGAAAATCAGTACGTGTTGATAAGTTACTTAGCGCATGAAGGGTTCACCCTGCAAGTTTCGCCAGTGATTCCGCCAGTTTGCGGGTGTTGGCGATGGTTTTTTGCAGGTTTGCCAGCCGTTCGGCATCTGTTTGCCCACCTGGATTGGCGTTCAGGGCGGTTGTGATCTGGGCTTGGGTGGCGGGATCAATGTTGCTGGTGCCGATGCGGATTTTTGACACCACAATATCCTGTTGCAAACGGGCCAGTGCGTTTTGATGGGCCGAAACCTGACGGCCCAGCGAATTGCGTTCTGCCAACAGGCGTTGCTGGCGCTGTTGCAGGGCCGTGACTTTCTCTTCGCGGGTGGCGATCCGTGCGTCATAGGTGCCGTCGGACACATTTTCGATGCCATTGAAAAATCCGCCATAAGCCGGATCATCCAGATTGCCACGCTGCGCACAAGCCGTGGTCAGCAAAAGTGCGCACAAAAGGGCAGGGCGGGTCAGGGAACGGTTGGTCATATCAGATCTCCGTAACCAAAGTTGTGGCGATGGATCGCATGGCGGCAATCCGATCGGCCAATGCGTTGTAGCGGTCATTTGCAGGGGCGGCGGCAGCGACAGTGGCGGCGGTCTGGCCGTCAACGGCCAATAAGGATCGTGCCTCGCCAAAGACATTCTGGCGTTGGACAGCGGCCTCGATTGCTTTGTTCATCACCGCCAGATTGCCAGAGGCTTGTTCTTGGGCCTGTCGCACCGCCAAACCGTTGCCCGATGCGCGGGCGGCGGCAAGGCGGGCCTGTTGCTGGCCCAAAACCGCGCGCATGGTGGCGATGGCGCTTTCCAGATCACGGTTGTTGGCATCAAGATCGGCGGCCAATTGGTTCAACTGGGCCTCGCGGTTGGCGAAACCTTCTTGCAGGCCGCGCACATAAGCCCCGGATGCAGCCCCGATGAACCGCCCCAAACGGGCCCCCGCAAAGGCGCCTTGCATGCCGCCTGTCAGACCGCCAATCAGCGCCCCAACGGTAAAGCCCGCCATGCCGCCTTCACCGACAGTGGCTTGCAAAGCCTCGGCTTTATGGCGCAGGGCTTTTTCCTCAACCGTTTCGGGTTGCCAGCTGAATGCCTTTTGGCCCGCAACCGGATCGCCGGAATTCACCGCACAGGCGGGCAGCATCAGCACCACAGCAGGGGCCAGTGCGGCTGCGATCAGCTTTGTGGCAGAAAGTCGGAAAGCCATTGGTAGGATCCTTGGGTTTCGGCATCGGCTGCCTGATTTACATGTTTAAGGAACAGTTTTGCGCGACTGGCCAGTTTTTCATCGTCCACGGGGGCGGATCGGGTGGCGGCAATGCCAATGGTGCGTTCCACCATATAATCCGAGAAATTGGCATTGGCCTGCGTCATCAGATCCTCATAATAGCCCCGTTCCTGATCCAGTTGGGACAGAACCTCGGTTTGGGCCCGTTCAATGGCGGCAATATCGGTGCGGGCCTGTTCCAGAATCGGCTTGGCACTTTCATCGCCAGCGGCCACTTCTTCAAGTTCGGCATAGGCATCGCGGGCCACAACAAGGGTTTGGTCGATGCTGGACAGGGCCGCGATATCCACCTGAATTTGTTTGCCCACATTGCCCCCCAAATACAGCAACAAACGGGACGCATCGGCGAACAGGTTATCCTCGGTCAGAGCGGCGTTTTTACCAAGTGACGCGCGATAGGCAGCGGCGGCAGCTTCGAGTTCTTCGATATCAAGGGCACTGCGGCTTTTCGGGGCAAAGCCCAAAATGCTAAGCGCGGCAGAAACGCGGCTGGTATCACGGGTCACATCCAGCTTTGCAACCTGCAACGGAGTGTCGGTTTCGGGTAGGTTGGCGGAATAGCTAAGCCGCGCGATCCGCTGTGTGGCGAAATCCTTGAACATGCCGTTTGGAAAAGCGTCCAGATAGCCCTGATAGGCTTGCGGCGTTGTTTCGCTGCTGACTGCGCGCCACATTTCAATATCGCGGGCAATCATGGCCTCGCGCCCGCCTGAATCCAGTGAGGGGTTCATGGCGTGTTCACCAATCAGACTTTCCTCAACCCAAGGCACCTGTGCGCCGCGGGTGCGCAACACCACGTCTTGTCGCACCCGCCCGAACATCAAGCGCACATCAAGGCCGGGTTCGCTGATGTGTTTCAGCAGGGCGGTGGTGAAAATGGAATTATTGCCTGTGCCTTCAAAGGCCACGTTGCCGGGATCGGTGGCATAGGCCACCAACAGGCCCGTGGCGGATTTAGCTCGTGCCAGACCGACGGCTTTACCACTTGGGTCCAGTGTCACGGCCAGCGGATTATCACGACAGGCATCAAGGATCACGATTCCCGCGTTGGGTTTGGCGCGGGCAAAAGCTTCGCGGACGCGGCCAAGGGTTAGGGATGATTTTTTGACGGCTTCGGATGTGGCACCTTGAAAATCTGTGGCCAGCAGAAAGTTTTCCCCCCCCGCCTGACTGCCGTGGCCTGCGTAAAAGAAGAGGCCCAGATCTGCGCCTTTAAGCTGGCTTTCAAAAGCGTTCAGCGCGCGGTCCATGTCGTCACTCGAAGCATCCTGCGCGGTGATCACAACAAACCCCAAAGCGCCAAGCTTTTTCGACATGGCAGCCACATCATTGGCGGGGTTTTTCAGGGATAATGCGGAATTGTCATAGCGGCTGTTGCCGATTAACAGGGCAACACGATCCGCCGCCCAACTGGCCTGCGCCATCACAAATAGCAAAAGCGTCAAAAGGCCGGATCGTGAAAGCATGGTTTTCATCTTAATCCCTCTAAAACTCGTACCCGAAGTTAATATTCAACCCTTCCACACCGCGATTGGCGCGGGTGTAGGTCAGGCCGATCCGCACACTGTCCCATGTCACCCCGTTCTTGGACCCGATGGTGCCAAGAGACAGGGACACATCGGTCCATTCATCAATATAGGTCGGGGTGCCGCCCACCACGGTATGCACCACGGAAAACTGCCAGTTGGTTGGCAGCCCGTATAGTTGATGCTGAAAGGGGCCCGACAACTCGATCCCGTTTTTGTTAATTGTGTTGCTAAGTCCGTAGCTTGTGCCGCTGGAATTCAGCGATTTGGAATAGGTCAGCCCGTTGCCGAACACCAATCCGTAGCCGTTCTTCAAATCCAGCCGATAATTTGACATCAAAGAGGCGTTGGCCAGCACCGCAGTTATCCCAGAATTGCCATCGCGCACGGCACCGACGCGCAGTTCGGGGGTTAGGGACCAATTTTCAGTAACAGGCATGCGCAAGCCGACGCCAACAGAACCGGACACATAGTCTTGCCCGTTGATTGTGGTGAAATTCAGCGGCGCGTTGATTTTCACGGCCCAGCGCGGATCATCCAGCGCGAAAGCATAGCTCAACGGCAGAGAGGTCACATTGGCCGAAAACCCAGGTCCGGAATAGCGTCCTGTTTGCAGGGAAATCCCCAGATGGTTGTAGCTGGCTGTGCCCCGCGCGCGGTCGCCGCCCGTCAATGGCGATGGCCCCACGTCAGTGCCATTGCTAAAGCTGGCACTGACCATTTGCGACATCAGGGACGCAGGGTTACCTGCGACCGGATCAGAAGGCGTGTTGGCGACCTTCAACTTCAGGGCTTCGGTGTCTTTGGCGTAGCGGTCACGCAGGAAGGCCATCAACTCAGCCTCGCTTGCGGTGCGATCCCCTGCGTTGAACCGTGCAATCAGCGCACCCGTGTCATCGCGCAAGGCAACGCCAGTGTTGTCGGTGCGATACCGCAGGGTCAAAGTCTCGCTTGGGACAGCAAAGGTAAAAGTTGCTTTGGAGGTTTCTGTATAGCCGGTGTTAATGGTTTGATAGGTGGAGGTGCCCAGCGCGTTGATTGCCTCATCCACCGTATTAAAATTGGTGGTCACAACGTTTGCGCCCTGCGCCTGTGCAACAGACACAGCGGAAAACGTCCCGGCGAAGGTTAGAAAAACCGCAGTAATCGACTTTAGACACAGAGACATCTGTCAAGTTCCACTAAATTAAATTGATCCGCAATTATGGTTAGATAACTATGCGGCTAAACACAAAGGAAGGCAAGATTAGCTGCCGAATTCCCGATTTTTTAACGACTATTTCGCGCGGATCAGGCCTTGGCGCAGCCATTGATTGATTTTCTCTTTAGAAACCTGAAAATGCATGCTGTCCTCGCGCCCGAAACTTGCGCCCCAGTACCAGCCCTCTTTGTTAAAGAAATCCGCCAGCAGGATCAGACCCAACTGGGTTTTCCCATCCCCAAGCGTGTCCAGTTTTCCGTCGATGTTCAGATCAACCGACAGCCCATAAGCATGGGTCGAAACCGAACCGGGGCGGCCCCGAATATGACGCACACACAGCGAGCCAGCGGTGTTGATCCGTTCGTATAATTCAGGTTCAAAAATCTTAACGTTACGAAACACCTGACGTAGGGACAGGATTGCGGGTTCGATCATCGTAACACGGATCGGGCCGACATTTTCGGTTTTCACCAAGTCCTTCAGCAGCGGGTTAGTCATGGACTGACATTCCTCGCTAAGATCGGGGCGGGGCAGGCCGAACAGGTCGATCAGATACGATGATCCCGAATTGGACAGGGCTTTGTTCACATCCCGACGATCCGCAATCAGAACCACTTGGGCGAAACTGTCTGCCAGTGTGTCGGTGGTATCTTCGGTCGGATCGGCAAAGGATTGCACCACGGGTTCTGCGACGCCTGATTCCTCTAGCAGGGTCACGCGGGATGCCAAAGCGTTCAGGTCAATGGTCAAATCTTTGGATTTTTGCGCCTGAATCGCCAGTTGCGCTTCAAGTTCGGCGATTTTTGGCCCGTCGCCGTTTTGTGACAGGCTTTGGGCAAAGTACCAGCCGACAGGGGCGGTCAGTATGGCAATAACCAGTAACGCGATAACGAGCGCCCATTTCATTTGGTATTCCTTGATTTGTAATGCGAAAGCCACGGCCTGTAATATACTGTCTTATATAAGGCGTGATAGGGGTTGCCAAGTTGCGAAGGGCGGAAGCGTTGGTATTGTTTGGAAATGCTTTGAAAGTGTCGTGAAAATCACTCTTTTTAGGATTAATTCTTGCGCGGTTCCCTAAAGGCATCTACGGTTTTTATGAGATTACCAAGTACCAAAAAAGCTAAGTTTTCCTTATTATTTTGGCCCCGTTACAGGGCTTACCGGATAGGCACTAGGTACTATTATAAAGGTGAATTACGTGAGTTTAGATTTGGAAAAATTGCTGGCAGGCTTTGGCGAGGAGGAGCCCTCGGGCCCTGATCTGGAGTATGACGCGCAGTTCTCGGATCTGACGATTGCAGCGACAGCCAAGGGTGAACAGCAGGTCGGCAACAAGGTGATCCTAGCCGAAGACGCAGACTTTGCCGAAATGCTAAAACTAGGGGAAGCCCTGCTTGAAAAGACTATGGACCTGCGGGTTGCTGTCTATCTGGCCGAGGCCAGTCTGAACCGCACCGGTTTTCCCGGGTTTTCCTATGTGCTGGAATATATCAAACAGGCGCTGCGCGATTACTGGGATACGGTACATCCCCAATTGGACGCGGATGACGACAATGACCCGACAGAGCGGGTGAACGCGCTGGTGGGGCTGGTGGATGACGCCACGGTCCTGCGTCAGTTGCGCCGCGCGCCGCTTAGTGACAGTAAGATGATGGGGCGGTTTTCATTGCGCCATGTCTCGGTTGCAAAAGGGGAAATCGTTGCGCCGTCAGATATGGAAAGCCCGCCAGATATGTCGGCTGTTTCTGCGGCCTTTAAGGATACCCCCGAAGAGCAGATGTCTGACATCCGGCTGAGTATTCAAAGCGCGTTGGACAACGTCAAGGAAATCGACGGGATTCTGTCAGAAAACGTCCCGGGGCAGGGACCGGATTTCAGCCCGTTGCAAACTTTGTTGACTACGGGTCTGGCAGTGATCGCCGAATGTCTGGGGGGGGCTGCCCCCGCCGCAATTGGCGGTGATGTAGGGAATCAAAGCGGGGGCGAGGCAGCTACAACCGGTGGCGGGCCCGTTGGCGGAGGCGGTGCTGTTGGGGGGATCAATTCCACCAATGACGTGCACCGCGCCATTGACCTGATGCTGGAATATTACGCCCGCAACGAACCCTCTAGCCCGGTGCCGATCTTTTTGCGCCGTGCCAAAAGGCTGGTGTCAGCAGATTTCATGACCATCATGAAAGACATGGCCTCTACCGGAATTGAAGAAGTGGCATCCATTGGTGGGCTGTCACCAGAAGAATATGAATAACCCTTTAACCCACGACTGAAACCAGATGCCGGTTAAAGCGGCACCCATTTTGAAAAACAGAGGAGACGGCTCTCATGGCAGACAGCCAGAAATTTATCGCCCGCAATCGGGCGCCCCGCGTTCAGATCGAATATGATGTAGAGGTGTATGGCGCGGAAAAGAAAGTGCAATTGCCGTTTGTGATGGGCGTTATGGCCGATCTGTCCGGCAAATCCGAAGAGCCGCTTGCGGCTGTGGCGGATCGCAAGTTTCTGGAAATCGACGTTGATAACTTTGACGACCGGATGAAAAGCATGAAACCACGCGCTGCCTTTACGGTGCCAAACACGCTGACCGGCGAAGGCAATATGGCGGTGGATATCACATTCGAAAGCATGGATGATTTCAGCCCTGCGGCGATTGCCAGCAAGGTTGAGCCACTCAAAAAGCTGCTGGATGCGCGCACGCAACTGTCAAATCTGATGACCTATATGGACGGGAAAACCGGCGCCGAAGACCTGATGGCGAAAATCATTCAGGATCCGGCCTTGTTGAAAGCCCTAAGTGCAGCGCCCAAACAAACCGATGACGCAGGGGAGGAATAAAGATGGCTGAAGCAGAAGCACAAGTCGAAGGCCAAGCTGGCAGTACGGTTTTTGCGAATGATGAATTCGCATCCCTGTTGCAAAAGGAATTCCGCCCGAAATCCGACACGGCCAAAACAGCCGTCGAAGAAGCGGTAAAAACCCTTGCAGAACAGGCGCTGGCCAATACGGGGCTGATTTCAGATGATGCGCTGCGCTCTATTGAGGCGATCATCGCAGCGCTTGATAAAACGCTGACCGCACAGGTCAACGAAATCCTGCACAACGACGAATTCCAAAAGCTGGAAAGCAGCTGGCGCGGTCTGCATTATTTGGTGAACAACACCGAAACAGACGAGATGCTGAAAATTCGCGTCATGAACGTGTCCAAGAAAGACCTTGGCAAAACGCTGAAGAAATTCAAAGGCGCGGCTTGGGATCAATCCCCGATCTTCAAGAAGCTCTATGAAGAAGAATACGGCCAGTTCGGTGGCGAACCCTATGGCTGTTTGATCGGCGACTATCACTTTGATCACTCGCCACCAGACGTACAATTGCTGGCAGAAATGGCCAAAGTTGCCGCCGCCAGCCACGCGCCTTTCATCACCGGGGCAGAGCCGTCGTTGATGCAGATGGACAGCTGGGGCGAACTGGCCAATCCACGGGATTTGACCAAAATCTTCTCAACACCGGAATATGCCGCGTGGCGCTCTTTGCGTGAAAGCGAAGACAGCCAATATCTGGCGCTGGCCATGCCCCGGTTCCTGGGCCGTCATCCTTATGGCGAAAAAACCGATCCGGTTGAAGAATTCGCCTTTGAAGAAGACACAGCAGGGGCGGATAGCGGGAAATATTCATGGGTCAACGCGGCCTACGGGATGGCAACCAACGTCACCCGCTCGTTCAAGGCCCATGGCTGGTGTACCCGTATTCGCGGGATTGAAAGCGGTGGCGCTGTTGAAGGCCTGCCAACGCATACATTCCCATCCGATGACGGCGGCGTTGATATGAAATGCCCCACCGAAATCGCAATTTCAGATCGTCGTGAATCAGAGCTGGCCAAAAACGGCCTTATGCCGCTGATCCACCGCAAAAACAGCGATATGGCGGCCTTTATTGGCGCCCAATCCCTGCATAAACCGGCGGAATATGACGATCCAGACGCAACTGCGAACGCCAATCTTGGCGCGCGTTTGCCATACCTATTTTCGACCTGCCGTTTCGCCCATTACCTGAAGTGTATTGTGCGCGATAAAGTCGGGTCGTTCAAAGAACGGGAAGAAATGCAGCATTGGTTGCAAAAGTGGATCAACAACTACGTTGATATGACACCTGATATTTCGTCTGAGGCAGTGAAGGCAGAACGTCCTTTGGCCGCAGCCGAGGTTGTGGTGGAAGAGGTCGAGGGCAACCCCGGCTATTACACTTCGAAATTTTTCTTGCGGCCCCATTACCAGTTGGAAGGGCTTTCTGTGTCCTTGCGACTGGTGTCAAAACTGCCGTCGGAAAAAGGCTAGCACCAGTGAATTTAGACTAAGGGCGCAGGCCCGAGGGGCCTGTGTTTAATTTTAAAATTCTATCTTGTCTTAGGAGGACATCAAAATGATTGACGCATATGCATGGTTTGTCGGCGGAAACCCACAGCCTAAAGGTGAAACCAACGATAAAACCGCAAAAGAGAAAGACGGTTTTGACGTCATCGACTTTTCGTTCGGTGTTGAAAACCAGGTGAACGTGGGTTCGTCTTCGGGCGGTCTGGGGTCCGGTCGGGTTCAACTGGACCGTATGGAATTCACCAAAAACACCGACACAGCCACAACAGACATGGTTCTGGCGGCGTGTACCGGTGCCCATATTGACGAATTTCACCTGTCCATCCGTAAGGGCGGTGCAGACGCCAAAAAATCCGGCGGCGAATTCGTTCATGTTCAAATGAACAATGTGGTGATCGAAAGCGTGAAATGGGCTGGTTCTGACGGGGATGAAACCTTCAAAGACAGTGTGGTTCTGGCCTTTGCCTCGATTAAAATCGACTACAAGAAGCAGGACTTCAAAGGCGCGCTTACCGATGGTGGCACCGTTCAATGGAGCCAGACTCAAAACGAAGCTGTGCTTTAATTTACTTCAAAAAAGGTCCGGCATCCTTTCGGGGGTGTCGGTCCTCTGCTGTTTACGGGGACGGGTCGTTTTTCTTGTTGTCCGTTAGACCCAGCACCCAACCACAATTGGATTTTATATTATGAGCGACGCGGTAGAACACCTGAAAGCGGGCAATCTGGATGAGGCCTATACCGCGCTGACAGCCAGTATTCGCAAGAACCCAGCCGACAGTAAGTTGCGGGTGTTTCTGTTCCAGATGCTGTGTATTCGCGGCGAATGGGACCGCGCGTTAACGCAGCTTAAAGTCTGCGGTGAAATGGCCCCTGACACGATGACCATGGTGCAATCCTACCGCGAGGCGATCGCCTGCGAAATGGTACGCGAAAAGGTTTTTGCAGGGGAAACTGCGCCGCTGGTGTTCGGAGAACCTGCCCAGTGGGTCGCCCTGATGATCCAAGCCCTTGGCCCCTTGGCCAAAGGCGATACTGCCCAAGCGGCTGCGCTGCGGGACGAGGCTTTCGCCGCCGCCCCCAGTCAAAGCGGCGAAGCCGACGGCAAGCCCTTTGAGTGGATTGCCGACGCGGACATGCGCCTTGGTCCCATGTTGGAACTGATCATGAACGGACGCTATTTCTGGGCGCCGTTTTCCAACATCAAACGGATGACCTTTGACGAGCCCAGCGATCTGCGTGACAAAGTCTGGACCCCCGTTGAAATCACTTGGGCCAATGGCGGCGATGTAGTGGGCTTTATCCCCACGCGCTACCCCGGGTCTGCCAAAAGCGGGCGGCCCGGCATCATGATGGCGCAAGAAACCGATTGGGTTGATGCGGGCGGGGAAACCTTTGTCGGCTTGGGACAACGTCTGTTTGCCACCAATGACGACGATCTGCCCTTGATGGATCTGCGCAGCATTTCCTTGAACCCCGCAGGAGCCAGCGATGGCGCGCGCTGAACTTTCAGACCGCGAGCGCCTGCAGCCGTCATTGCTGGATCGTTTGACGGATAAGAACCCGACTGATGTGAAAGACAGCGCCGCGGAACGCTACATCGACGTGCGTCGTTTGCGCGACATCATCCTGCGTGATCTGGGCTGGTTGCTGAACACCGCCAACAACGAGGCGATCATCGACCCTGATCTATACCCACATGCGTCCAAATCCACGCTGAATTTCGGTGTCAGCGATATCGCAGGCCGCAAGATTTTGCAGACAAATGCAAAGACGCTGGAAGCCTCGGTCAAAGAGGCGATTTATGCTTTGGAGCCGCGTATTATTCCAGGAACGCTCGAAGTGACCGCCGCCAAGAGCAAAACCAAATCCACCGACAGTCAGATCACCTTGGATATTCGCGGCGAGCTGTGGGCCACGCCCGTGCCGCTGGAATTGTATCTGCGCACCCGCCTTGACGTGGCGGATGGTGATCTGGTGATAGACAAGGTGATGTAGCGGCCATGGATACCCGACTTTTAAAACACTATGAAACCGAACTGGCCTTTGTGCGCGAAATGGGGGCTGAATTTTCACAAGCCTACCCCAAAATCGCCGCCCGTCTGGGCATGGACGGGATCGAAATCAACGATCCTTATGTGGAACGGCTGGTGGAAAGTTTCGCCTTCCTGACATCGCGTATCCAGCTCGAACTGGATATGCGTTATCCCCAGTTCACCCAGCATTTGCTGGAAATCATCTATCCCCATTACCTGTCGCCCGTGCCTGCCATGTTCATTGCGCAATATGTGCCGGAACCGGGGCTGGCGGATAAGTTCACCCTGAAACGGGGCACAAAAATGCGTGCGCCGTTGCGTGAAGGCGACCAGACCGCCTGTGAATTTCGCACCGCCCATGAAGTGGATCTGTGGCCGCTGAAAATCAGCGAAGTGCAGTATTTTGGCAGTCGCGGCGAAGTGGTTGCGGCTGGTTTTGGCGATGGAAATTCGGCGCGCGCGGCCATCCGGTTACGCCTGAAAGCCCCCTCGGGGACCAAGCTGAAAAACCTTGGGTTAGAGCATTTGGACCTGCATCTGCCGGGGCAGGATCGCACGCCCTGGACGCTATATGAACATCTGATGAGCGATAGCATCGGTGTCATGGGGCGTTCGGTCAACCGTCGGGACGACTGGATGGTTGCGCCGCGCAAGGCCAAGGTTGACTCAATGGGGTTCGCCCCCGAAGAGGCGCTGTTGCCTTTCCCGGGCCAGTCCTTTGACGGATATCGCCTGTTGCAAGAATATTTCTCGTTGCCGCAGCGGTTTTTCTTTGCCCGTCTTGCGGGTCTGTCCGAAATTTTGGCCAAATGCGAAGACAATGAAATTGACCTCCATATTTTGCTCAAAGTCTCCCGCACCGAATTCCAGCAAACCCTGACGGCTGAAAATTTCGCGCTGTTTTGCACACCTGCGATCAACTTGCTGGAAATGCGCTGTGACCGTGTGCATGTGCAGCGCAAGGACAGCGATCATTTTGTGGTGGTGGATCGCACCGCGCCGATGGATTTTGAAATTCACACCATCCTTGATGTGGACGGGATCACCAGCGACGAAAGTGATGACATTGATTTCAGGCCGTTTTACAGCGCGGATGACTATACGGCTGCGGGGGAAAACCACGAAGCCTATTACGCCGTGCGCCGTCGGTTCCGCCAGCGGTCGGAAAACCAGAAGCTGAAAGGCACCCGCACCTCTTATCTGGGAACGGATGTGTTTCTCAGCCTCGTGGATCGCTCGGAAGCACCTTATCCGGGCAATCTGGAACAGCTTGCAGTGCGCGCACTTTGCACAAACCGCGACCTGCCGATGCTGCTGCAAACTGGCGGGACTGGCGCGGATTTTGAAATGACCGACGGGGGGCCGGTGGATGCGATCAAAGCGATTTCGCCGATTTCGCACCCCAAAGCCTCGCCTGCTGTGGATGGCAGTGCGGCGTGGCGTCTGATCAGCCATCTTAGCCTGAATTACCTGTCAATGGATGACGCGGATCGCGGCTCGGCTGCGGCGGCGGTGCGCGAATTGCTGGGCATCTACACCCCCAAAGGCGATCGCAATCTGGCCAAACAGTTAGAAGGTATCGCGGGCATGGAATCCCGTCCCATTGTGCGGCGTATGGCGGATGAAGTCCTGTCCACCGCCGTGCGCGGGCTAGAGGTGAAAGTCACCTTTGATGAAAGCTATTTTGAAGGCACTGGCGTTTATCTTTTGGGCGCGGTGCTGGAACAATTTTTTGCAAAATATGTGTCGCTGAACAGTTTCACCGAAACTGTCATTCACGGCACAGAAAGAGGAGAGATCGCCCGATGGAGCCCGAAGAGCGGGAGGCGTCGGATGATCTGAGCCGCCTTGCGGCCCTGTCCGACGACCCCAGAAGTTTCAATTTCTTTCAGGCCCTGCGCCTGATCGAGGCCAGCTATCACAGCGCGCCCCGTCTTGGCACGTCCAAACGGCCCCGCCACGATAAGGTGCGGCTGAAGCAAAAGGTCGATATGGCCTTTGCGCCCTCAACGGTGGAAAATTTTAAAGAGGTGGGCAAAGGCGGCGGGCCGGCGGAACTGTCCAGCTATCTGTTTGGTATGTTTGGTCCGAACGGCCCGCTGCCGCTGCACATCACCGAATATGCGCGGGAACGGGAACATAACGCGCGGGATCACACTTTTGCGGCCTTTGCGGATATGTTCCACCACCGCCTGATCAGCCTGTTTTACCGCGCATGGGCCAGTGCCGAACCTGCGGCCAGCTTTGACCGCGCCGATGACGACCCGTTTGCCAATCGCATTGCCGCGCTGACGGGTCTGATGGGCGATGCCTATGCAGATCGCGACGCCATGCCCGATCTGGCGAAGCTGCGGTTTTCAGGGCGTCTGTCCAACCGTGCCAAGAACGAAGAAGGTCTGCTGGCAATGATCTCGGTGTTCTTTCGTGTGCCGGTGACAATCGAAAGTTTTGTGGGCTCTTGGCTGGAACTTGAACCCGGCGACCAGTGGCAATTGGGCGTCGAAAGCGCGGCAGGCGGGCTGGGGCTGGGCACGTCACTTGGCAATCGTGTCTGGTCGCGCCAAGCCAAGTTCCGCATCCGTATCGGCCCGCTGGATCTGGAAGAATACAAACGCCTGCTGCCCGGCGGCATCAGCCTGTATCGGCTGGCGGCTGTGGTGCGCAATTACCTTGGCGAGTTGCTGGATTGGGATGTGAATCTGGTGCTGGCCGCAGGGCAAGCCCCCCCGCTTAAGCTGGGCGAGCAAGGCGAATTGGGCTGGACAACTTGGGTCGGAGAACCACCCCAAGATCGCCCATTAGATGATTTATATGTAACTGTTTCAAGAAGATAACGTTCGCGGGCATTTAAGACCCGCATCAGGGAAGGATTGGAATTATGTCAGAGATCAGCCGCGTTGCCCTTTTCGGCAAGCTAAACAAACTTGGGTATCAGGGCATCGAAAGTGCCACTATTTTTTGTAAAATGCGGGGCAATCCTTATGTAGAACTGGTTCATTGGATGCATCAGATTTTACAGGGCCAAGACAGCGATTTGCATCGGATAATCCAGCATTACAAACTGGAACCTTCCAAAGTCGCCAAGGATATGACAGCCGCGCTGGATGCTTTGCCGCGCGGCGCGTCTTCGATTTCTGATCTGTCTGAACATCTGGAAAACGCGGTGGAACGGGCGTGGGTTTATGCATCTTTGGCGCAGCGTTCTGCACAGGTACGCACGGGGCATCTGATCCTTGGCATGGTGAAAACGGGTTCCCTGCGCAGCGTTCTCAATGGCATGAGCGAAGAATTCAAAAAGATCAAACCTGACGACCTGATGGATAGCTTTGACGAGGTGGTCGATGGATCGCCCGAAGAAGGGTTAAGCCCGCAAGACGGCTCTGGCATCGGCGCCGGGGCAGGTGCTGTCCCGGGCGAGGCATCGGGCGCGATGTCTCCTGCCAACATGGGCAAAGAGGAAGCGCTACAGCAATATTGCAAGGATTTAACCGCGCAGGCTTTATCACGGGAGATCGACCAGATCGTCGGGCGCGACGAGGAAATCCGCCAGTTGATCGACATTCTGATGCGTCGCCGCCAGAACAATCCGATCCTGACGGGCGAGGCTGGCGTTGGCAAAACCGCCGTGGTTGAGGGGTTCGCGCTGCGCATTGCCAAGGGTGATGTGCCGCCCATGTTGCAAGGCGCGCGGTTGTTGGAACTGGATGTGGCGGCGCTACAGGCTGGGGCCAGCATGAAGGGCGAATTTGAAAACCGTCTGAAACAAGTGATCGAGGAAGTCCAATCCAGCACCACCCCGATCATCATGTTCATCGACGAAACCCACACACTGGTGGGCGCTGGCGGGGCGGCGGGCACGGGGGATGCGGCGAACCTGTTGAAACCTGCGTTGGCACGGGGCGAATTGCGCACAATTGGCGCGACCACTTGGGCGGAATACAAAAAACACATCGAAAAAGACCCCGCACTGACCCGCCGCTTTCAGGTTGTGAAAGTGGATGAACCCAGTCTTGATAAGGCGGTTCTGATGATGCGTGGCATTGTTGGAATGTTGGAAAAACACCATAATGTCCAAGTGTTAGACGAAGCAATTGAAGCGGCTGTGCATCTGTCTGCACGCTATATTCCCGCCCGCCAACTGCCGGATAAATCGGTCAGCTTGATTGATACCGCCTGTGCGCGGGTCGGTATTTCGCAACACGCCACACCAGCGCAGGTTGAAGACAGCCAAAAGCGGATTGCGGCGCTGGAAACCGAACTTGGCATCATCGGTCGGGAAAAATCCGCGGGCTATGATGTAGGAGACCGTGAAGAGGCTGCACAGGAAAAACTGGAGGCTGAAACGGAACGGCTGGAGGGTTTAACGGAGCGTTGGCAGAGCGAAAAAGCCATTGTGGATGATATCCTGTCGATCCGCGCCAAATTGCGCGGCGATGGCGGCGCTGTAGACGGTGAAGATGCATCCGAGGTGCCAGAGGGCAGCGAAATGTCTGAGGAAGACCGCGCCGCCTTGCTGGCCGATCTGAAAACCAAAGACGCTGAATTGTTGCAGGTTCAGGGGGAAAACCCGCTGATCCTGCCGATCGTGGATGAACAAGCGGTGGCCAGCGTTGTGGGCGACTGGACAGGAATTCCTGTGGGCCGCATGGTTAAGGATGAAATCAACACGGTTCTGAACCTTGCGGATGCGCTGAAAAAGCGGGTGATCGGGCAGGATCACGCCATGGAAATGATCGCGAAACGGGTGCAAACCGCTCGGGCGGGGCTGGACAACCCCAGCAAGCCCATCGGTGTGTTCATGCTTGCAGGCACCAGCGGCGTGGGCAAAACCGAAACCGCCATTGCCATCGCCGAAACCCTGTACGGGGGCGAGGCGAATATGATCACCATCAACATGTCCGAGTTTCAAGAGAGCCACACGGTTTCAACGCTGAAAGGTGCGCCTCCGGGCTATGTGGGGTATGGCGAGGGCGGTATCCTGACCGAAGCCGTGCGGCGTAAACCTTATTCTGTGGTGCTACTAGACGAGGTGGAAAAGGCCCACTCGGACGTGCACGAAATCTTTTTCCAAGTGTTTGATAAAGGCGTGATGGAAGACGGCGAGGGCCGGATGATCGACTTTAAGAATACGCTGATCCTGCTGACATCCAACGCGGGCAGCGATCTGATCATGGATATGTGCAAAGACCCGGATCTGATGCCTGAACCGGATGGCATCGCCAAGGCGTTGCGAGAGCCACTGCTGAAAGTGTTTCCGGCCGCGCTGTTGGGGCGGATCGTTACTATTCCCTATTTCCCGCTCAGCCCGGAAATGATCGGCGAAATTACCAAACTGCAATTGCAACGTGTGGTAAAACGGGTTCAGCAAAGCCATGGCGTGCCGTTCACCTATGACGACAAAGTGGTCGATCTGATCGTATCGCGCTGTCAGGAAGTGGAAAGCGGCGGGCGTATGATTGATGCGGTTTTGACCAACAATCTGCTGCCTGCAGTCTCGGGTGAATTCTTGCGTAAGATGATGGCAGGCGAAGATGTTAAAAGTGTGAATGTCAGCACAGACGGTGACGAATTTACGTATGTATTTGGGTAGCATGACTTAATTTCTTAACGGGAGAAACATAATGGCCAAAACAACAACACGCAAAGAGAAGTTTTATGTGGTCGACCTGATCCGTGATCGGTCTGGACTGAAATATATTGAGATTCCGAAATCCCGTGTGGATGTGGAAATCGAAATCACTACCAAAGGGACGCTGAAGACCCCGAAAGAGGCTCCGACTGCGGTTTTTGACCGTCTTGAAAAGGTCGGGCGGGCGGAATTTGATCGCTATGAGAAAATTATTACCGAAGAGGCTGCCAAGCTGGACGCTAAAATCGGCGTTCTAATGCAGCAGCCCTCGGGCAAGGGGCAAAAACAGGCCATAGAGCTGACCAAAACCGCCAACACCATGATCAAGCAAGCCATTGCCGGGGCGCAGGGCGCGGCGGATAAGGCAATTGCAGATGCGCTGAAAAAGGAAGGCCAGCGCGATAGTTTGCTGAAAGAGGCGCGGATCAAAACGGGCTTTAAGGTGACCATGGGCGTGGTCAAGATCGGCGGCTCTGTTGCCAAACTGGTCGCGACTTCGGGGGCGGATGTGACGTCTTACAAAACCATTGTCACCGAACTTTACGGCTTGGGCAAAGAGTTGCAGCAGCAGCTTAAAAACGAGGCCAAACTGCGTAAGGATTTGCTGGGCGGCGTCAAGGCGATGCTGGATGAACGGGGCACGGCAATTGATCAGGCGATCAAGCGCAGCGGTCTTACCGACACCAGCGGCATTGATGTGAAAAACCCCAAACAGGCGCTGGCCACTTTGATGGGCAAGCTGAAATCTACCTCGGCCGAAGTTCTGGGGGATAAATCGCCCAAAGAAGTTCTGGGCACAGTGATGAAATACGTCCAGGCCAAGATCAAATCCAAAATGGCGGATGTGGAAAAAGCCCGCCAAGCCTATCGCAATCACAACACCAAAACACGCCATAAAACTGACAGTCTGTCAGGCAGTGCGGATAAGTTGAGCAAGGCCATGAAGGCTGCCAAGAACCTGAAAGAGGGTGTGGCCATCGGGGCCAAGATGATGGGTGTAAAGCGCAAAGTCTCGGTTTTGGCGGCTAAACTGGAAGAGCGTGAAAAGTTTCTTGATGATATGCAGGACATCATGAAGTCGGGTGGTTTGGAGATCGACGACAAGACCACGTTGCAAAAGCTTAAGGCGCTGGATCCATCCACAATCCTGAGCGAGGGCCAAGACCTTTGGGACGCAATTAAAGAAGTCAAAGGCCTGGTTGATAATGTGGTGGAAGCTGCCAGCTAAAATTAAGATCGCGCCGTGTTGAGCGGCGCGATCTGTTAAATAACACGCGCGCCTTCAATATCACCCCTATGTAATGACACGACCAAAGTAATAACGGACGAACCAATGACAAATGCAGCAGAACCTGATGGGGTGCATGCTCCGGTGGGCCACCGCCGGAAGCTGATCGCGTGGATTGAAACGCCTTTGGTGCGCAATACGATTTTGCTGGTCATTATCCTGAATGCCATCACGCTGGGTCTGGCCACGTCGGATCGGATTGTCCAGGCGGCAGGCGGTGCGCTGGCGCTGTTTGACGATCTTGTTGTGATCATTTTTGTGGTTGAAATGGTGCTGAAACTTTATGCCTACGGGTTTCGGTTTTTCCTTTCGGCGTGGAATATCTTTGATCTGGGGATCGTGACCATTTCGCTTATCCCTGCAACTGACAGCCTGCGGGTGCTGCGCGGGTTGCGGGTGATCCGCGCCATGCGGGTGTTGTCTGCGGTGCCCCAGATGCGCGATGTGATCAAGGCGCTGTTGGATGCAATGCCGGGCATGGGCGCGGTGGTGATCCTGCTGTCCATTGTGTTTTACATATTCTCCGTGATGGCGACCATGCTATACGGCGCGACTTTTCCCCAATGGTTCGGGTCGGTGGGGGCCTCGCTCTATTCGCTGTTCCAGATCATGACGCTGGAAAGCTGGTCCATGGGAATCGTGCGCCCCGTGATGGAGGTTCACCCCTACGCTTGGGCGTTCTTCGTACCCTTCATCATCTGCACGGCCTTTGCGGTTTTGAACCTGTTCATCGGTTTGTTGGTCAACACCATGCAGGCCGCCGTGGAAGAGGAACAAGACGCCGAGTTGGAACGCATCATGGGTGTCGTATCCGAGGGTAACGCGCGGGTTCAGGAACAACTGGCAGACTTACAAAAACAACTGGCCGAGATAAGCGCCAATCAGGAGAGCCGGAATGGCTGACAGTCAGAAATTCATCGCCCGAAACCGTGCTCCGCGTGTTCAGATTGAATATGACGTCGAAGTTTACGGCGCTGAGAAAAAAATCCAGCTACCCTTTGTTATGGGCGTGATGGCTGATCTGTCAGGCGCGTCTGTTGTGGAACAGGGCAGTGTCGAGGATCGCAAGTTTCTGGAAATCGACGTTGATAACTTTGACAGCCGCATGAAGGCGATGAAACCCCGCGCGGCCTTTGCTGTGCCCAATACTTTGACAGGCGAAGGCAACCTGTCTGTTGATCTGACATTCGAGCGGATGGAAGATTTTTCCCCGGCGGCGATTGCCAGCAAGGTGGAGCCGCTGAAAAAGCTGTTGGATGCGCGCACGCAGCTTTCCAATCTGATGACCTATATGGATGGCAAAACCGGGGCCGAGGATATGATCCTGTCCCTGTTACAAAACCCGAACACTTTTCGTGCCTTACTGGCGGGGGACGCGGTAGAGGGTGGCTCGCCTGAGGTGGACGGTATTCTATCTGCGATGAAAGCAGCCGCCACGCCAGCGGCTATGGCGGTGGATAATACGGATAGCGTTTTGGCGGGACTGGCAGCTTCGGCGCCAACGCAAGAGGCCACGGTCGATACCACGGCAGATGTGCTGGCAGGTCTGGCGGCAAATGCCCCAGAACAGGCGGTTCCCGAGGATGCCGCTGGGGATATTCTGGCCAGTCTGGCAGCCGCTGCGCCAGATGAAGAAGAACAAACAGACACCACCTCGGAGGTTCTGGCAGGGTTGGCGGCTAACGCGCCCGATGATGTTGTGCCCGAAGATACATCATCCGATGTATTGGCGGACCTAGTAGCGGATGCGCCTGTTGAGGCAGCGCCCGATACTGCGACCTCTGATCTTTTGGCAGGAATGGCAGCCACAGCCCCTGTGGATGAAGTCAAAGACGATGGGGCAGAGGCCTTGCTCGCCGGGATGGCGTCAAATGCCCCGACAGAGGAAGCGACCGATACCACGTCAGATGATCTTTTGTCCGCAATGGCAGAGTCTGCTCTAGCAGAGGATAAAGAGACACCCGAAGACGATAGCACCGATGTGCTGGCTGCAATGGCCGCTGACAATCCGGCTGAGGAGGGGGAAGACACCGCAACCGCAGACCTGCTGGCGGATATGGCTGAAGGCGCGCCCGATGACACTGCCGAGGATAGCAACGATCTGGACGGGCTACTGTCAGACATTACCGCCCAAGCGACAGAGATGGATGAGGTCGAGGATCAGACCGACACGGTGCTAGAAGCCTTGGCCGACGATGTGCCAGATGAGGAAGCCGACGACAGTTCGGTTGATGACCTGCTCGGGGATATGGCTGCGGATACGCCAGAAGATGAAGCGGATGAAAGCGAAGACCTAGACGCCTTACTAGCTGATGTTGCAGGGGATGTGACTGAGGAAGACGATAGTTCTGACGATCTGGATGCTTTGCTTGCGGATGTTGTTGAGGAGGCCCCAGAGGATGAAGCTGATGAAAGCGAAGACCTAGACGCGTTACTGGCGGATGTTGCAGGGGATGTGACTGAGGAGGACGATAGCTCTGAAGATCTGGATGCTCTGCTTGCGGATGTTGTTGAGGATGCGCCTGAGGATGAAGCTGATGAGAGCGAAGACCTAGACGCCTTACTGGCGGATGTTGGGGAGGATGTGTCTGAGAAGGATAACGCTGATGATCTGGATGAATTCTTTGCGGGTGTGACGGATGACACAGACGCGCCCGATGATTTGGCAGATGATGACAGCGATGCGGGGGATGATCTGGACGCCTTATTCGCCGATGATGGTGATGACGGGAACGATGACGAGGAAACTGACCTAGAGGATCTGCTGGCCGACGATGAGGAAGACACCGACCTAGACGCATTGCTGGCAGACAGTGACGAGGACACCGACCTAGACGATCTACTGGCCGACGATGACGATGATACAGAAACGCTTATGGAGGGCGAAGAGATGGACGCAGACCCGACACCGCCCAAAGCGCCTTATAATCCGGCTTTTGGCAAGATGACGGCCCCAAAGCCGCAAATCAATCCGGGCGACCGGCGCAAGATGCGGATTGCTATTCTGGGGGATTTCTCGGGGCGGGCCAATAAAGGGGAACTGCAAGGCGGTTCCGAACTGGCAGCGCGCAAGGCGATCAAATTCGACATTGATACGGTAGAGGACGTGATTGCACGGTTTGCGACCACACTGACCCTGCCGCTTGGCAGGGACGGCTCGGCGATTGAGGTGGAGCTGGGAGAGATCGACGATCTGCATCCTGATGAGTTGTATGACAACGTGGAAATCTTCGCGGAACTGTCCAGCCTGCGCACCCAAATTCAGCGCGGCACCAATCTGGACGCTTTGACGGCCAAGTTACAGCAATGGGGCGGGGAATTCGGTGATTTCAAACTGATGTCCAAGTCACGGGCAAAAGGGGCTTCGGCCAACGCCTCCATGCAGGTCAGCGAATTCGCAGCGCTGATCGGGGCAGAAGCGGCCCCCAAACCCGAACCCACCGGAATTGATGCGATGATCCAGCGGATTGTCGCGCCCTTTGTGATGGCGGCCCCCGATGGCGCACAAGCCAGCATGCTGGCGGCTGTGGATCAGGCGCTGGGCGCGGCCATGTCGTCGATCCTGCACCATCCCGATTTCCAAGCGGTTGAATCCAACTGGCGCACGCTGGATATGCTGGCGCGGCGGATTGAAACCGGCAGCCATTTGGAACTGGTGCTGTATGACGTAGCGGTTGAAGAATTCACCGCCGATCTGGCCGCCCATGAAGATTTGGGCGATAGCGCGCTTTATGATATGCTGGTGGAACGCCCCCGCCTGAACGAAGATCAGGGGCCACTGGCCGCCGTGCTGGGGCTGTACACTTTTGAAGAAACGCCGCCCCATGCGGAACTGCTGGCGCGGATGTCAAAGATCAGCGCACAAATGGACGCGCCGTTCATCGCGGCGATGGGGGCAGGGTTCTTACAAACCAAAGCGGACGATCTGCACCCGATGATCGCCAAAACATGGGCCGCCCTGCGCGAAACCCCTGAAGCGAAATACATCGCACTCGCCGCGCCGCGGTTCTTGCTGCGGATGCCCTATGGCAAAAAGACCGAGCCTGTGGACCCGTTCGACTATGAAGAATTCAACACCCGCGAAGGCATGCGGTCCCTGTTGATGGGCAACCCCGCCACGCTGGTGGCGATCCTGCTGGCACAAACTCTGGCGCAGCAGGGGGCAGAAATTTCGCTGGGGTCGATCATGTCGGTGGATGATATGCCGTTCCACTACATGATGGATCAATACGGCGATCAGGTGGCGCTGCCCTCGACCGAGCGGTTGATCAATGTGCGTATGTCCACAGAAACCGTACAGCGCGGCTATCTGCCGGTGCTGTCGATCCAGGGGCAGAACGTGGTGCGGCTTGGTTCTTTCAATGCGCTGGGCGGCGGGGAATTGCTGGGGCTGTGGTCTGGCGAAGAAGCCAAACTGCTGCAATCGGGCAAGATACAGGCCCGCACTGGCGTTGCGCTGGGCGCGGGGCTGAAAAAGCCCGAACGCGCTGTTGCCGAGGATGAGGACGCAGACGGCAGTGACGCTGCCGATGACGATGATGATTTCGGCTTTGGCGGCGGTGACGACGATGACTTTGATCTGGGCGGCGACGACGATCTGGATCTGGACCTTGGCGGAGATGACGACGACGATGATCTGGGGCTCGATTTCGGGGATGACGACGATCTGGATGATCTGTTGTCGGGCTTTGACGATGATGACGACGACGGCTCTGACGGGGACGACGACGATATGGATGACGATCTGGCCGCATTGCTGGCGGATTTGTAAAATTGAAATGTACCGGACGGCGCTGAACCCGCCCATGCCGGAGAGGAGGTTGAAATGGCCGATCCACTGCCGTTAGAAGGCCGATCACAGCGGGTGAAATGCGCGCGTAATACGTCTGATTTGTATATGCTGTCTGCGGATATTGCAGAGGGTGTGGACCAGTTGACAGATATCAGCGTCGAGTTTCTGGCCGAAAAGCCCGATCTGGATAGCACGGATTTTCTGGCGGACACCTTTACCATTGAAATGGATATGGCAAACGATGTGCGCAAATGGATTGGTACCTGTGTGGAATGCACCTTTCTGGGCATGTCTGCGGGTATGGGCTTTGGCAATTACGCCCATTACAAGGTCCGTATGCGGGCCTGGCCCTGGTTGTTAACACGCAAAACCAACTGTCGGATTTTTCAGGAAAAAACAGCGGATGATATTGTCAAAGAGGTTCTGCGTGATGCGGGGTTCAGCGATCACAAATGGTCTTGCAGCAATACACCGCCCATTCGGGAATACTGCGTGCAATACCGCGAAAGCGACTGGGATTTCATCCGTCGTTTGCTCGAAGAAGAGGGGCGGTTTTTCTACTTTGACTATAGTGGCGGCAAAGACCTGTTAACCATCTGTGACGACAGCGCGACCTTGTCCCCGATCAAAGGCGAAGCCAAGATTGATATGGTGGACAAAGAGGCAGGCCAGCGGTCGGAAATTGACTATATCGACAATTGGAAAGACGGCTACCGTGTGGATACGGATAAGGTCACGCTGGATGATTATGATTTCACCAAGTCGAAAACCAAACTGACCGGCACCCGCAAGGATGAAGCTGAAAAATACGAGATTTTTGATTACCCCGGTCGCTATACGGAATCTGCGGATGGCACCAAACTGGCCCGCCGGCGCATGGAGGCGATTATCGCAGGCAAGAACCGCATTTGGGGGGCGGGGATTGTAAAAGCGTTGACGCCGGCTGCGAAATTCACCCTGCAAAAGCACCCGACACGGGCGCAGAACAAGGAATATCTGGTTCTGACCCTTAAACAAAAGCTGCGGATTGAACGCACCGATGACAAGGCCCCCTTGTCCCGCACGGGCAAACACGACCCTAAAAAAGCGGTGGAATCCCAGACCATTGAACTGACAGGACAAGACGCAAAAATTGCCTATGTGCCTGTATCAACCGTGCCTTGGCCCGTGATCCACGGCATCCAGACCGCTGTGGTGGTCGGCCCGAGCGGGGATGAAATTTACACTGACGAACATGGCCGTGTGAAAGTACAGTTCTTTTGGGATCGTCTGGGGGCAAATGACGAAAACTCTTCCTGCTTCATCCGCGTGGCCACACCGATTGCAGGCAAGGGCTGGGGGATGATCCACATTCCGCGCATCGGCCAGGAAGTTGTGGTGCAATTCCTCGAAGGGGATCCGGATCGCCCGTTAATTGTGGGCAGTGTCTACAATGACCAGCAAACCACTCCGTTTGGCTTGCCTGACAATAAGACCCAGATCGGTCTGGTCAGTGACACCCATCAAAACGAGGATAACAACGCCAAACATGAATTCGTTCTGGAGGAAAAGAAGGACGCGGAATACATCCGTATGCAGTCCGAAAAGGACTATCTTCAGATTATCAAGAACAACGCGGACGTAAAGATCGGCTCGAAGGACAAACCGGACGGGGATTACACCCAGTCCGTCTGGCGCAATACCACGCGCACCTACGGGGTGGAGTCGGGCGCGGGGGATGTGACGGAAACGATCCAGACCAATTTCACCAAAACCGTCAGTGACGGGGATTATGCCCTGACTGTTGGCACCGGAGAGCGGACCACAGACATTGCCGCCAGCGATACGCTGAATGTGGGCACGGATATGGAAATCACGGTCGGTGCGTCCTCTGCCTTATCGGCGGGAACGGAAATTTCCGAAACCGCAGGAACAGAAATGTCTTTGACTGCGGGGACGGATATGTCCTTGACCGCGTCATCGTCGATCACGCTAAGCTGCGGGGGATCAACCATCAAAATGACCCCTTCCAGCATCAAGATTTCAGCGGCGCAGGTGACCGTAGAAGCAAGCGGCGTGGCAAGCATTTCGGGCACTAAAACCGACGTTAGCGGCAGCGCGATGTTAAAGCTGTCGGGCGGTTTGGTTAAGATTAACTAAGGGGCATTTGAATGACCGGGACAAATTCATTTGCAGCCGAGGATTTCGACGGGCTGGCAAAGATCAACACCTCTGCATTTGGCGGGTTTTGCCGTGCGCGCAAGCTAAAGGTTGATCCTGCCCATGGGATTGATCCGGATCAGCCCGTGGCAGGGGCGCTGGCGGCGTTGTATCTGGCCCATGACATGCCCGCATTCTTTCGGGTGCTGGCCTATGCTTTGCCCGTACGCGAGTCTGTCTGGCTTGCCTGTTTGGCAGGCGAACAGATGTTACCAGAGGGCGCAGAGCCAACAGCGGCACTGAAAGCGGCGCAGGCTTGGGTGTATAAACCGAACGAGGACACGCGCAAAGCGGTGGAACTGGCCATTAAAGACGCTGATTTTGACGATCCAACCGTATTGGCAGCGGATGCGGCCTTTCACGGGATGGCCAAAGGTCTAGAGGACGTGGTGCACAGCCCGCCTACAGCCTGTCCGACCATGGTGTTTGCCATGTTGCTAAAGGCGGCACTGCGGGACGGGGATGCCGCCAAGGCTGAAACCAACTGGCAAGACCTTGTAGGGTTCAGCCTGAATATCGCCGCTGGGGGAACCGGAAAAAATGACGGGTGAACAAGTGTTAAGAGTGGAGAAACCAAAGAAACTTTCTATAGTGGATAGAACCAAACAGGAGCCGACCCGATGAGCCTGCCTGCTGCACGTATTACCGATATGCACACATGCCCGATGACCACAGGGCCGGTGCCCCATGTGGGCGGGCCGATTGCCCCCCCCGGCAAGCCAACAGTTCTGATTGGTAACCTGCCTGCGGCCACTGTTGGAAACATGTGTGTCTGCGTCGGGCCGCCTGATGTGATCGTCAAAGGCTCGGCCACGGTGTTGATTTGCAATATGCCAGCCGCGCGGGTTTCGGATTCAACGGCCCATGGGGGTGTCATCATTCCTCCGGGCTTCCCGACTGTATTGATTGGCGGATAAGGACGAACGCGAACTCTATGACCCTAACGCTTCAAATTTTGTCCAGTGGTGCCCAAGCGGGCCGTGAAACCTCGTTTTCCTTGATCGGCGGCGCGTTGTCTATCGGACGGTCTGAGTCAAACAATCTTGTGCTGCCTGACCCGACACGGGAAATCTCCTCGTCCCATGCTGTAGTGCAGGAACGCAATGGGGATTACGTGATTGTAGACACCTCGACCAATGGCACATTTTTGAACGGAGAGTCAGAGCCGCTGGGGGATTTTCCGACACCGCTGAACAATGGCGATACCCTGCGTATTGGCCCCTATGAAATGCGGGTAAATATTTCCGTGGACAGCCAGTCGGCGGACCCGTTTGCCGATCTGCCGCTCCCTGTGGGCGAAGAGCCAATCGTCCATGACACTGCGCCGCCCACATTGGATACTATCGGTGAAATCGGCAGTCTGGACACGGATGGCGGTGATTTTCTGGATGGGTTGCTGGGGGAAACCCCGCCTAACGCTATGAAAATGAAAACCGCGCAATTGTCGGATGACGCGGATAACACCATTGACGAATTCCTAGATGTCGCGCCGAACCCTGACAGGGAAGGCGGTGCCAGCGCGGCGAACCATTCCGCGCCGGGGCAGGATTTCTTTCAGGCCAAACACACTGCATCCTCTATTCCCGACGAATGGGAGGATGACTTGCTGGGCGCGCCTTCTAAACCCGTACCTGCTGCCCCTTCGGCGGGCGGAGGTTTGATTCCTGAAACCACGTTTTCATCAGAACCGTTTTCGATCCCGAAGCCGGACAAAGACCCGCTGCCGGATTTCACCGATGGCCTTGGGGCAGGGGATTTGTCTGGGGAAACAGACCCGCTGGACGATCTGTTGGGTGGTCCGCTGGAAACCCCGACACCTGCACCAGACCCTGTAACTGCGGCTCCTGCCACGCCTGAGCCTGCGCCGCCAGCCCCAGCCCCAACACCACCTGCCGCGCCCCCGCCGCCGCCTGCACCTAAGGCCGCAGCACCAGTTGCTGCTGCGCCAAATGCAACACCGCTTAGTGCCGATGTGGCCCGCCAGTTCCTGACTGCCACAGGCGTAGATCACTCTCGCATTGCGGACGATGAACTTGGCCCGATCATGGAACGCACCGGCGTTGCATTCCGCACCTTGGTTGAAGGCGCGCGTGAAGTGTTAATGGCACGGGCGTCCATCAAAGACGAATTGCGCCTTGGCCAGACGATGATTTCCCCTGATGGCAACAACCCCATCAAATTTTCTATTTCCGGTCAGCAAGCGGTTGAGGCTATGATAAAACCCACAGTCGCAGGCTATCAAACCGCCGACAAAGCCGCGGCCGAGGCGATGATGGACATTAAAGCCCATGAGGTTGCGATGATGTCTGGCATGGAAAGCGCGATCAAAACCCTGCTGGCGCGGTTCGACCCTGCGGAATTATCCAGCAAGATCGAAGACAGCGGGCGATTGGGTGGTTTGCTCAAGGGCAAAAAAGCGCAATACTGGGATATATTCGAAAAACTATACAAACAATTATCACTGGACGCCGAAGAAGATTTTAACGCGCTGTTCGGCAAGGAATTTGCCAAAGCCTATAAAGCGCAGTTGCAAAAACTGAAATTGAATTAGGAAAGGAAAAGACTTATGTTTATGACCTTAAAACGGACGGCATTGACGGGATTGTCGATGATGGTTTTGGGTGTTCTGACCGCCTGTACCCCCACTGCCACAAGTGTTGCGATGAATGTCACGGCCAGTTCGGATGTGAACGGCGGGTTGCCTGCCAAAGCGACGATTTTTTACCTGAACTCTACGTCGTCATTCAATGGCGCGGATTACGGATCACTGGCATCCAACCCGTCTGCTGTGCTGGGCGCTGATCTGGTGCGCACGCAGTCGGTTCTGCTGTCGCCCGGTCAATCCAAACAGATTTCCGCATCTTTTGACGGCGAAGGCCCGTCTTTCGTCGGAGTGATCGTCGGGTTCAAAGCCATATCAACCGCAAAATGGCGCGCGTCTACCAGCATTGCAGGGGGTAAAGCCAACGCTTTGACCGTGTCGCTGGGGGCCAGCAGCGTCAACATCAGTAAGTAGGAAGGACGCGCTACGTGTCTTGGGAAAGTAAAGTCATCTGGTCCGAAGGGTTGTTCCTGCAACCCCATCATTTCCAGCAGAATGACCGCTATCTGGAAAGCCAGATCGCGGGGATTTCACGGGGGGCGGCCCCCTATATCTGGGGTCTGCGTGAACTGACCATTGATGACGAATTGCTGCGCCTTGGCAAATTCGCGATCAAATCCTGCGACGGGATCACGCCTGATGGCACCAGTTTCCGCATCCCTGCGGTGGACGACCTGCCACCTGCGATGGAAATTCCTGACACGGTTAAGGAATCGGTGGTGTTTCTGGCGATCCCCACACGGCGGCATGGCGCAGTAGAGGTGGAATTGGAATTTCACGAAAACTCTGCCTCGCGCTATCAACCCTCAGAGGTGGATGTGACCAACGCGGTGGGGCGGGATCGCAAGCCCACCACCATCGGCGTGGGCAAACTACGGCTGCAATTCGCGCTGGATCTGGATGATCTCGAAGACCAATTGGTGATCCCGATTGCCAAAGTGATCGAGGTCCGTTCTGACGGGGAAATCCTGTTGGATCGCTCGTTCATTCCCACGGTTCTGGATCAGCGGGCGGCAAAGCCCCTGACGGAATTCCTGCGCGAAATAGAGGGCCTGCTGGGGCACCGCTGTGATGCGCTTTCGGGACGGCTGTCAGACAGCGGCCCTGCCAAAGGCGTGGCAGAGCTGTCGGATTATCTGCTGTTGATCACGGTAAATCGCTACCTGCCGCAAATTCGCCATCTGGGTTTGGTGGAAAACACCCATCCGTGCAGTTTGTACATGATGCTATTGGGGATGGCGGGGGAGTTGGCCACCTTTATGGCCACTGAAAAACGCCCGCCCGAATTTCCGCCTTATCAGCATGATAATCTGACGGGCACCTTTCAGCCGCTGATCCGCACCCTGCGCCAATATCTGTCAGCTGTGCTGGAACAAACCGCTGTGGCGATCCCGCTGCAAGCGCGTAAATACGGCGTTTCTGTTGGGGTGATTGCCGATAAACGTCTGCTGACGGGCACGCAGATGGTGCTGGCCTGCAAGGCGGAAACCGCGGCTGAAAATATCCGTCGCCATATGCCGACACAGGCGAAACTGGGGCCTGTTGAAGACATCCGCCAACTGGTGAACTCTGCTTTGCCGGGGATTGGTCTGCGTCCGTTGCCCGTTGCCCCGCGTCAGATTCCTTACCATGCGGGGGTGGTCTATTTCGAATTGGACCCAGACAGCGAATACTGGAAGAAAATGCGCACATCAGGCGGGTTGGCCGTGCATGTGGCCGGCGAATTCCCCGGCTTGGAAATGGAGTTATGGGCCATCCGCAACGGATGAGCCCTGACACAAAAGAGGTAACAAGGTGAATAAAGACGATCCTTTTGCAGAACCGGGTGATACCGAAAAGACGGTCGTAAACCTGAACCCTGGCGGGCGTGCGCCTGCGGCCCCGACACCTACGCCAGCGCCTGCAGCACAACCAAGTGCTGCGCCGCGTCCATCAGCAGCCCAGCCCCAAGCTGCTATGGTGGATATGAGTGCTGCAAATTCCGGCCTTAACCCGTTGAATGCGGCAGCGGCGCCGCTGTTTTCATTGGTTGGACGTATTCGCAACCGCGCCCAGCACAATGATCCCACGGCGTTGCGCAGCTCTGTCGTGCAAGAAATCCAAAAGTTTGAATCCGCCGCTTTGCTTGCGCAAGTCCCTGCGCAGCAGGTAAAAATTGCCCGTTACGCGATCTGTGCAACCATTGATGATGTGGTGTTGAATACCCCTTGGGGCGGGCGGTCGATTTGGGCGCAGCAATCCATGGTGGGCACCTTTCACAAAGAAACCCACGGCGGGGATCGGTTCTATGAATTGCTGGCACGGCTGGAAAAGGAACCTACCGTTAACCTTCTTCTACTAGAGTTCATCTTCATGTGCCTCTCTTTAGGGTTTGAGGGGCGCTTGCGTGTCGAGGATCGGGGCGCAGAGAAACATGCAACGATACGCGCAAGCCTTGCCAGACTGATCCGCGCCCAACGCGGTCCTTTGGAACATGAGATTGCGCCCGTGTGGAAGGGGCTGAAATTGCCACACAAACCGCTGAGCGCATGGATGCCGGCATGGCTGATCTTTGGTCTGATGACGGCCATTCTGGGGTTAAGCTATGTGGGTCTTGCTTGGGCCTTGTCAGGCGATACCGAACGCTTGCAAGGGCAATTGGCCGCCTTAGGTGCGACCGAACAGGTTGAATTGAAACGCAAAGCACCACCTCCGCCACCGCCGCCGCCTGTGGAAAGTGGGCAAAAGGAGCGGGTGGCGAAATTTCTGGAACAGGAAATCGAAGAACAGCTGGTGACGGTGTTTGATGACGCCAATACCGTGACTGTGCGGATCAAAGGATCAGGCATGTTTCAACCCGCATCTGACACGCTGGTAGATCGGTTTGTGCCGATCATGACCCGCATTGCCGAGGCTTTGAATGAAGAACCGGGTAAGATCATTATCGCGGGTCATTCCGACAATATCCCGATCAAAACCGCGCGGTTTCCATCCAACCTGCATCTGTCGCTGAAACGGGCGGAAAAGGTGATGGACTCTATTGCTGGTTCGCTAAAAGACCCCGCGCGTATGTCCGCTGAAGGCCGTTCCGACAACGAACCGATTGCGGATAACGGCACCAAAGAGGGGCGCGCGGAAAATCGGCGGATCGAAGTTATTTTGATGAGAGAGAACTAATACATGCGGTTTTTGCAACGCATATTCCGGTGGTTTTTCCACACGAACGGTATCCTTGGCATAGTTGCCTTGATGTTGATGGCGATTGTCTGGTTCTTGGGGCCAATCATCGGTCTTGGGGGCGTTTATCCGTTTGAATCCGTATCCTCTCGGGTCATCACGATTGTAGCTATTCTGGTGTTCACGGTGTTCTTGATGCTGTTGCTGGCCTTGCTGCGATCCCGCCGCGAAGCCAAAATGGCAGATGAAATCGTCGATGTGGAAGACGATCCGGCGGATGAACAAGACGAAACCGTCAAAGCCGAGTTGATGGAAATGCGCAGCCGTATGCGCGATGCGTTGAAAACTTTGCGTAAATCCAAACTGGGGGGCAAAGGACGCAGCCAGAAACTCTATCAACTGCCGTGGTATCTGATGATCGGCCCGCCCGGTGCAGGGAAGACCACTGCAATTGTGAATTCGGGTCTGAAATTCCCACTGGCCGAAAAGATGGGCATGAAAGCCATTGGTGGCATTGGTGGCACGCGCAACTGTGATTGGTGGTTCACTGATGAGGCGGTTTTGATCGACACCGCCGGACGCTACACCACCCAAGACAGCGACGCCGAAGCGGACAGCCGTGCATGGAACGGCTTTTTGAATATGCTAAAGAAATTCCGCAAACGCCAACCGATCAACGGTGCGATTGTGGCAATTTCCTTATCGGATATAGCCGTACAGAATGACGCACAACGCAAGGAATACGCCACGGCTATCCGCCTGCGCCTGACAGAATTGCGCGAAAAACTGGGGGTGCGGTTTCCGGTTTATATTCTACTAACCAAGGCCGATCTGCTGGTGGGCTTTACCGAATTCTTTGAAAATCTAGGCCGTGAAGCACGCGAACAGGTCTGGGGCTTCACCTATCCGATGGAAGGCCCCAAGGATAAACGTAAACCACTGGACGGGTTCGATGAACAGTTTGAAACCATGCTGGCCCATCTGAATAACCTGTCGCTTGACCTGTTGGGTCAGGTGAACGATCCCCAGCGGCGTTCGATGATCGCAGGGTTCCCCCAGCAAGTGTCCAGTCTGCGCCCTGTTGTGCGCGATTTCCTGACCGAGATTTTCCTCGACAGCAAGTTTTCTCAAACCCAATTGGTGCGCGGCCTGTATTTTTCCTCGGGCACCCAAGAAGGTACGCCGATTGACCGTCTGATGGGCGGCATGGCGCGGACCTTCGGGCTGGGCCGTCAGGCGCTTGGCTCGGGGCAGGGTGCGGGACGCAGTTATTTCTTGCGGCATCTTCTGGATCAGGTGATCTTCCCCGAGGCGGGGCTTGTGTCTGCGGATGACAAAGTAGAACGCCGCTATCGCTGGATTGTACGTGGCACCATTGCAGCGGCCGTTTTGCTGACGCTTGGGGTAATGGGCCTGTGGTCTAACAGTTTTCTGGGCAACCGTCAGTTGGTGGCAGACGCGAAAACGCAGATTGATCTTTATTCCACCAAAGTGGCGGATGTACCTGGAAATCCGATTTCAGACACGGATGTACGTCAATTGGTTGAACCGCTGAACATCCTGCTGGATATGCCGGGCAACCCGTCACAAACCGATCCGATGCCAGCGCGTGGGCTGACCTATGGCTTGTATCAAGGTGACGCGGTTGGCACGCAGGCGGCGCAGACCTATCGTGCGGCACTGAACCAGAAACTGCTGCCCCGTCTGCTGTTGCGGATGGAGGAGTTGATCCAGTCAAACCTGAACAACGAAACCCTGCTGTTTGAGGCTTTGAAGGTCTATATGATGCTGGGCCAACAGGGGCCGATGGATCGCGATCTGGTGCTGCAATGGTTCACGTTGGAATGGGCGAACGAATTTTCCGGTGAACCTGATGCAGCTTCGCAAACCGCGCTTGTGACCCATTTAACGAATATGATTAACCAGCCGATGATCTCAATCCCTCTGGATGGGCCTTTGGTGGAACAAGTGCAGGGCATCCTGTCAGAAACACCTGTTGCTGCGCGGGCTTACCGTACCATTGTTGACGGGCCCGAAGCGAAATCCCTGCCCGAATGGACCCTGTTACTTGCAGGCGGGGCCGCCACAAATCAGGTGATGGTGCGTCCCTCGGGGCTGCAACTTTCCACAGGGGTTCCGGGTATTTATACCTATGACGGATTTTATAACGTGTTCTTGCCTGCTGCATTGGATGTGGCCGAGCAGATCAAAAAAGACAACTGGGTCCTTGGCCCCCGTGCCGAAGATTTAAGCGATACGAACGCCCTTGCGCTGATCGCGAACGATGTGCTCGATCTTTATTATTCCGATTATATCATCCAATGGGAAACGATACTGGGTGACGTGGATATTGCGCCTATGTCTTCTATGTCGGTTACCGTTAGAACCCTGAACCTGTTGTCCGGACCGTCGTCGCCGATTTTCAAAATCATGAACCAAGTGGCGGAACAAACCCGACTGGCCGATCGCCGCGCAAATGAGGTCGTGGACGGCGTGGCCAGTGGTCTTGGCGCAGAGGGAAGTTCCCTTGCGGTTGAGGGACTTGGCGTGCGCACCCAGCGTTTGCTGGCCGTTTTGCAAACCGCCGCTACCGTGGACGGGGTGGAACCGCCCAAACCCGGCCAACAAGTGCAGGATCGTTTCAACAGCCTGAACACCTTTGTCAAAGGGCTGGATGAAAAAACACCCGGCGAAATCAATCGGATCATGGAATTATATGTTGCGGTTTACCAAGAACTCAATCGCCTGTCCGTCAGTGGCAACGTCACAGGTCAAGGAGAAGCCGTCCAGCAGTTGCAAGAAACCATTGCACCAATAGATGGCCCGATAAAACGCTGGTCGACACAAATCATCGAGGCCGCATCGGGTGCGGCTGCGGGGGGCAAACGCTCGAAGCTGAACAACGAATGGCAGGCGCAAGTTCTACCGTTCTGCAAACAGGCTTTGGATAATCGCTATCCGTTTAACGGCAAATCCCGCGCCGAAGTGGGTATACAGGATTTTGCTAAACTCTTTGCGCCGCAAGGATTGATCGACAGTTTCTTCCTTAACAATCTGTCTGAACATGTGGACGTCACATCGCGCCCATGGAAATTTCGCCGCACCACGGGCAAGGATCTGGGGATTTCAGATTCCGTGTTGCAACAGTTTGAATTGGCAGCAGAAATTCGCGATGCCTACTTCCTTGCGCCGGGTCTTCCATCCATCACCTTCGATCTGAAACCGATCGCGCTTGACCCGAATGCACAAGAGGTAATGCTGTTGATTGACGGGCAACCGCTGAACTATGCGCATGGGCCGCAGCAGACCACCTCGTTGAAGTGGCCACAAGGGGGCAGCACCTCTGTCACCTTCAGCCCCGCAATTGAAGGACGCCGCAACCAACGAGAGATGGATGGTCCTTGGGGCTGGTTCCGCCTGTTGGACAGCTCTGAAATCCGCCGTACCAATGTGGCTGACCAAACCCGTATTGTGTTTAATGTCGGCGGTCGGATTGCCGTGTTCCAGATGCGGGCGGGATCGGCAATCAATCCGTTTTCGTCCAAGGCAGTGCGCTTGTTCCGCTGCCCAAATTCGCTTTAGCGTGTTTGGATATTATGGAAAAATCCCCGCCCATGGCGATTTCGTGCGCTCTCGTGCTGATGTCGCCTTCGTGGCAGTTTGGGATGCATGGTTACAAGAAAGCCTCGCCGCAAGCCGCACAGCTTTGGCGGAGGATTGGGAGCAGGCCTATCAAAACGCACCGATCTGGCGATTCTGTTTCGGGCCGGAAATTTGCGGACCAAACCCAATGATCGGGGTGATGATGCCCAGCCAGGACCGTGTCGGGCGGCGCTTCCCATTAACTGTTTTCCATCCTGTTTCCCAAAGCCTTTCGCTGAAAACACTGGATTTGGAACCGTTTATGACCAAACTGGAAGATATCGCCCTGTTAACCTTGACCGAACAATCGGATAAGTCGCAACTTTCAGCGCGTCTGGACACTTTGGCGCTGCCGGATTTTCCTGTAACGGACGGGGCAAAACAGAGGTCTTTCTGGCTTTCGACGTTTTTCGGCGGCGCACCCCGCCGGGATATAAGAACGTTCGAAGGTCTGCCAAAGGCCAGTAATTTTGCCGATCTTCTGGCACCAAAGGGAGAGAACAGCCATGTTTGAACAAGGCCCAGTGTTCATTACCGATGCGGCAACCCACGTAGGGCGGGTTCGAGAGTTGAACGAAGATAGTATGTTGTCACGTGAAAACTTTGGGGTATGGACCGTTGCTGATGGTATGGGGGGGCATGCGGGGGGTGATTTTGCCAGTCAAACCATCGTAAAGGCTGTTGCTGCCATCGACAGTGATCTGCCCGGCGGGGAAATGATGCAAGCAGTGCGCGATGCCTTCCATTCCGCCCATCGAACCATCCAAGCCGAGGCTGCGGCCCGCGACGGTGGGACCATGGGCTCAACTGCGATTTCACTCATTTTGCGGCAGGATCATTTTGTCTGCCTCTGGGTCGGCGACAGCCGCCTGTACCATTGCCGCGACGGGCTTGTTCGGCAATTATCTTCGGACCATTCTTTGGTGAATGAGTGGGTTGAAGAAGGCAAACTTACCCGCGAAGAAGCCGAGCGCCATCCCCATGGCAATGTAATCACCCGCGCAATCGGGGTTGGAGACCTGCCCGAGGTCGCCAAGATCCGAGGCCAATATGAAGCAGGGGATCGCTTCCTTTTATGTTCGGACGGGCTAAGCGGTTACATGGATGAGGGTGACATTTTCAACGTGCTCGCCAACGAGCCAATGGACGGGATCGCGGACAAACTGATCCAAGGCGCGCTTGACGGTGGAGGACGGGATAATGTCACCGTTATAGTCGTTGAAATTCCTTGGTAGAAAAGCACTCGGGCGCATTTTTCCATTTTCTTCAAATATCCCCGCGCGGAGCGCATTGTTTTCGCCTTTGGCATGGATATTTTAAGAAAATGGAAACCAATATGCCTGTAATCTAGCAATACGGTACAGGCGGGGACGCCGATGGCCGTGAAAATGGAAATGCCCTGTTTATATCAAACAGGGCATTTTTTGTCTTTATGACCAATCCATCACCACTTTTCCAGCGGAGCCGTCGATCATGGCGGCAAAACCGGACTCGAATTCGTCGATTGTTATGCGATGGGTGATAAGACCTGATACATCCAGTCCACCTTGGACCAATGCAATCATTTTGTACCAGGTTTCAAACATCTCTCGCCCGTAGATGCCTTTGATGTGCAGCATTTTGAAAATGACCTTGTTCCAGTCAATTTCAAAGCCAACTGGCGCAATGCCCAAAACTGCCATTTTACCACCATTGTTCATCGTATCAATCATGTCGCGAAAGGCGGGCGGGGCGCCGGACATTTCTAGCCCAACGTCAAAACCCTCGGTCATACCGATCCACGCCATGACATCGCGCAGGGGTTCATGCGCCGCGTTGACAGTATATTGCACGCCCATGTCCGCTGCGAGTTGCAAGCGGATCGGGTTTATATCCGTTATCACAGTTTTTCGCGCGCCGGCTTTTTGCGCAACCAAGGCCCCCATGATGCCGATCGGGCCGGCGCCTGTGACCAGAACGTCCTCACCCACGCAATCAAAGGAGAGCGCCGTATGCACGGCGTTCCCGAAAGGATCGAAGATCGCGGCGATTTCGTCTGGGATGTCGTCCGGGATTGGAACCACGTTTTCTTGGGGAAGGGCGATGTATTCTGCAAAACTGCCCGGGTGGTTTACGCCAACGCCTTTGGTGTTTCGGCAGAGATGACCCCGACCTGCGCGGCAGTTTCGGCAGTGGCCACAGACAATATGACCTTCGCCGCTGACCCTTTGGCCGATGTGAAGGTTGGTAACAGATTCGCCCAATTCTACGATTTCACCGCAGAATTCATGCCCCGTGATCATGGGGACAGGGACGGCTTTCTGGCTCCAGGCGTCCCAATTCCAGATGTGGACGTCTGTGCCGCAGATGGCGGATTTCTTGACTTTGATCAGCACATCTCGTGGGCTGATTTCCGGAATTGGAACGGTTTCCATCCACAAACCCGGTTCTGCGCGGGATTTTACCAAAGCACGCATTTGGTTGGTCATGTGATTACTCCGAGCTTGCGTCCGACCGTTTCAAACGCATCAATCGCGCGGTCTAACTGTTCGATGGAATGGGCCGCTGACATCTGGGTGCGGATGCGGTCTTGGGTTTTGGGTACAACCGGAAAGCTGAAAGCGGTGACAAAGACGCCGTGTTTATCCAACTGGGCCGCCATGTCTTGTGCCAGTTGCGGGTCGCGCAGCATGACAGGGATGATCGGGTGTTCACCCGGAAGCAGTTCAAACCCGAGCGCACCCATTTTGGTGCGGAAATGCACTGCGTTGCGTTGGAGCCTTGCGCGCAATTCAGCACCTTCTGCCAGCATATCAAAAACAGCGATGGAGGTTTGTGCGATGACAGGGGCCAGTGTGTTGGAAAACAGATAAGGGCGCGAGCGTTGGCGCAGCCAGTCAACAACTTTGGCGCTGGCGGCGGTATAGCCGCCTGATGCGCCGCCCAAAGCCTTGCCAAGCGTGCCCGTGATGATATCGACACGGCCTTCAACCCCGCAATGTTCGGCGGTACCGCGTCCGTTCCTTCCCATAAAGCCGACGGAGTGGCTGTCATCTACCATGACCATCGCGTCGTATTTTTCGGCTAAGTTGCAGATTTCCGGCAGTTTGGCGATATACCCATCCATGGAAAACACGCCGTCAGTGGCGATGAGCCGATGGCGGGCGTCCTTGGCTTCGATCAGTTTGGCTTCCAGATCGGCCATGTCCGAATTGGCGTAGCGCAGGCGTTGTGCTTTGCACAGTCGCACCCCGTCGATAATTGAAGCGTGGTTTAATGCGTCCGAAATAATGGCATCCTCAGGTCCGAGGAGGGTCTCGAACAATCCGGTATTGGCGTCAAAGCAAGCGGCGTAGAGGATTGCATCCTCCATTCCGAGGAACCGGGATATTCTGGATTCCAGTGCTTTATGGGGGGATTGTGTGCCGCAAATAAAGCGGACCGAGGCCATTCCATAGCCATATGCGTCTAAAGCTGCTTTGGCGGTTTCGATCAATTCGGGATTATCGGCCAGCCCGAGGTAATTATTAGCGCAAAGGTTAATCGTCTGTCGCTGCTCCACAGTGATTTCACCCGATTGAGGAGAGGTGATGACCCGTTCCGATTTGTACAATCCTTGCGCGCGCAGATCGTTCAATTGGCTTTCTAAATCTCGATCAAATCTGTCTGATGCCTGCATGGTGGTTCTCCGGTGATTTGGGGAAGCCTAACATGGCGGGTGAGGGCTGTCTTTTTTCTTCACGACAGGAATCGGCTGGGCTTCGCCAAGAATTGAGGTGGATTGGTAAGAATCAGCGCGGGGACTACTTGCGAAAATAGGTAACGGGTTAAGTAATGCAATTTTGTGTTGAAATTCTTGTCCAATCTCCCCTTAGAGGTGTGTTGGTTTTGTCTGGAACTTAAAAGGCTAACCGCTTTTCTAAATGTAATAATAACAGGATGTTATAGGCGATTTTTCAACCGGTTGTGCTGCCAGTGTTACGCGTTTGGGAACAAACTTGTACCAAATTAGAAACAAATTATTGGTTAAAGTAACTGTATAAGAGACCTAGGAGAGCTTCAGACGATGTTGTCTGAATTTGTTTAGTTTAGTGTAAGTGAGTATCAAAAAATGGTCATTGCCAGTATCTTTGCATCGGGTATCGCAATCGGGTTTCTTGTCGGGTTTGTTAGTTTTACGTTGATCTACGCTTTTCTGGCCTAAGGTTCGGACTGGAAAATCGCAGCCCGTCAGGATGCCGCATTTTTTTAGCGTGTGGCGGCCTTTTGAGTTTAGCGGAAAGCCGGTATGGCAACCTGTTTGTGTTAAGAGTAGCGTTCATCTTTTGTAGTTTGACCAAAACTACATGCTTTAGAGTATTGCCGTAAGCCACTGTAAAACAGGAAAAAGCCACAGAATTTTCTGTGGCTTTTAGAGCGGCTGAACCAAATTGGTTTCGCCAAAAATCTGTGGTTTGTTACGCTTCTACAAATCCGCGTGCGCAGGGACCGTATGCCTCGGGGGAAGAGGCAAGCGCCGGAAAAGTCGTCAGGATTTCTGCACGGTTTTCTTTGACTAACAATTCAAGGTTTTGTGGGGTTGGCATAAAGCTTTCGGATGCGGCGGCTTCTGTGTAGATCACTTCGTGGCGATCCGTCAGGATTTGGTAGAATTCCATAACGCCGCCAACAGCCTGAATGATCGCTATGTTGTCAACCAGCATGCGGGCAGGGATCAGAACCTCTTTCACGCCATAAAGGGCCATTGCTTCGGCGCCTTTCAGCACAACGCGTTGGTCTGCGCTGACGATCAGGTCGCGGGCGTTTTTGATAGCGCCTTTGCGAAACAGGATCGGGGCATTTTCGGGGGTTACATTAACCTTCTGAGAGCCGATCCAGCGGATTTCCTGCAATCCGCGATCGCGGGTGATAACGCGGTCGCCAACGCGCAGCTTTTCCACCGGGACTTCACCGCGGTTGGTCATAACGTGAGTGCCACGAGCAACGCCGAGCCGATTTTCTGCCTTGGCTTGCGGAGAGGTGGCACCCTTAACTGGGGGGGAATTGGTGTGTTGGGTTGAAACGCTGATGGTTTCATAAACGTGGTTATCAACCAGAGGCAATTCGCAAACCAGTTCTGCATAAAGGGCTGCATGGTTGCTAGAGACATCCTGGCGGGCTTTAAACACCTGGTTTGTGAAACGATCCCGTAAAATCCAAGTGATCTGAGTTTTGGTTTCGTGTTTGATTTTTTCACCCGTGATGCAATTGTTCGTCGAGAAGTTTGCAAAACCACCTTTTATTACTGAAAACGGAGTTGTGTTTGCGGCGATTGTGTAGGTGTGTTGATTTGCAGACATTTCGATTACTCACTTACTGGGGTAAACATCAAAGATTAATAATACGTTCCAAAGAGCCTCTCGTCGGGCGTTGTCGAAATTGATGGGGGGCAAATATGGCGCAAATGGGGCCAGAATCGGCCCGAAATTCGTTTATTTACGATTTATTCAGATTTTCTTATCTTTTTTCCTTGCCAATTCTAATGCGGGAAAAGCCGAATATTTGTGGGATTAAAGCGGGGGCTGCCCTGAATAAATGTCGGTATTGACCTTGGGTAGGGCGTTATTGGCTGTTGCTATTCTCCCTTTGGTTCGCTTAGGTTAAATGAAATACCAACAGGGTCACGTGACCTGAAACAAAAAAAACGGATTAGCAAAATAGTCCGATAAAAAATCAGGTCGCACAGACCAGACGATATAATAAAGGCCATTACGGCCTGATAATAAGTCAACTGGGAGATAGTTTTGACTGCAACTCCGCATGACGACGATTTTGTCGTATTTGATCGCGTTCAAAAAAGCTATGACGGCGAGATTCTTGTTGTAAAAGATCTTAATCTACAAATTGCTAAAGGTGAGTTTCTGACAATGCTTGGCCCTTCAGGTTCTGGCAAAACGACTTGTCTGATGATGCTTGCAGGGTTCGAAACCGCCACGAGCGGTGATATTCGCCTAGGGGGCAGCCCGATCAACAATATTCCACCCCACAAGCGGGGCATTGGCATGGTGTTCCAGAACTATGCGCTGTTCCCCCATATGACGGTTGGTGAGAATTTGGCGTTTCCGTTGGAAGTGCGCAAAATGGGCAAGTCCGAGCGGGAAGCTAAGGTCAAATATGCGCTGGATATGGTGCAGATGGGTGAATTTGCGGGGCGGCGTCCGGCGCAATTGTCCGGTGGCCAGCAACAGCGGATCGCTTTGGCACGGGCCTTGGTGTTTGATGCGGAACTGGTTCTAATGGATGAACCACTGGGCGCGCTGGATAAACAACTGCGCGAACACATGCAGTTCGAAATTAAACACATCCATGAAAACCTCGGCATTACAGTGGTTTATGTGACCCATGACCAATCTGAAGCACTGACCATGTCAGACCGGATTGCGGTGTTTAATGATGGGGTGATCCAGCAACTGGCCCCGCCACAGGATTTGTATGAACGCCCTGAAAATGCGTTCTGTGCGCAATTTATTGGTGAAAACAATACGTTACTGGGTACAGTTGATTCTGTTTCTGATGGTGTTGCCTCTATTACGCTGGACGACGGGGCCCAAGTGCGCGGTCTGGCAGTAAATTGCGGCGGGCCGGGTAGCCGCACGACCATGTCGCTGCGCCCTGAACGTGTTTATGTCGGGGGCCAGGACGGCCTTGTGACAACCCAAGCCGAGGTCAAAGAACTGATCTACCTTGGCGACCACATCCGCTGCCGCATGAATGTGCATGGCAACGAAGAGTTTGTGGTCAAAGTTCCCAATGCAGCCGGTCACACCCATCTACAGGTGGGTGAAAAGACCATGATCAGCTGGGAAACCGCGGATTGCAGAGCGCTGGACGCCTGAGACCACAATCCGACGTCATACCGACCGTTCCGCACCCGTGGACGGATGGACAAGAATTAGAACGGGTAAACTGTAAACAAGGAGAAGTTTCCATGAATCTGAAGTCAATCATTCTGAGCACAGCAGCTGGCGTCATTGCCGCATCCGCTGCCGGTGCCGAGGACATGACAATCGTATCTTGGGGCGGCGCGTATTCGGCATCCCAAGACGCAGCCTATCACCAGCCATATATGAAGGCGAACCCGGGCATCAACATCATCAACGACGAAAGCTCTGCTGAAGCGGTGGCAAAACTGCGCGCCATGGCTGAAGCCGGCAACACAACTTGGGATGTTGTGGACGTTGTTGCATCTGATGCGATCCGTCTGTGCGACGAAGGTCTGGCGATGGAAATCGACCCGGAAACACAGCTTGCCAAAGCACCGGACGGCACATCCGCTGCCGAAGATTTCGGCGATCTGCTGGTTTCTGAGTGTTTCATCCCGCAAATCGTTTATTCAACAACATTCGGCTATCGCACCGATGTGGCTGAATGGAACGGCAAAGAGCCTGATGACATCTGTGACATCTTTGATCTGGCAACATTCCCTGGCAAACGCAGCCTGGAAAAACGCCCTATCAACAACATGGAATGGGCATTGTTGTGTGACGGCGTAGCAAAAGACGCAGTTTACGATGTTCTGGCAACAGAAGAAGGCCAACAGCAAGCGCTGGCTAAACTGGCAACCATCAAAGACGACGTGATCTGGTGGTCTGCGGGCGCGGATACGCCACAACTGCTGGCTGACGGCGAAGTTGTGATCGGGTCTACATATAACGGTCGTCTGTTCTCTTTGATCGTAGAGCAAAAGCAGCCGGTTAAAATGATGTGGGACGCACAGGTATTTGACCTTGATGGTTGGATCATCCCGGCGAACCTGACTGACGAGCGCAAAAAAGCCGCGTTGGATTACATCATGTTCGCAACAGACACACAGCGTCTGGCTGACCAAGCGAAATACATCTCTTATGGTCCAGCACGTCTGTCCTCTGCACCTCTGGTTGGCAAACACGCTGAACTGGGCATCGAAATGGCGCCACACATGCCAACAGATCCAGAAAACGCCAAGAACACATTCTTGTACAACTACGAGTTCTGGGCTGACTACCGCGACGACATCGACGCGAAATTCCAAGCCTGGCTTGCACAATAATAAGCATCCAGATCAGGGCGGCCAATTGGTCGCCCTGACGCCCTGAACCCGACGTTTTTAACAGGTGGACAGTACTAAAATCATGGCAAATACAGCAGATAGTTCCCAAGATATCGACCATTCCGCATCGGCCTCTGGCCCTGTGTTAGGGAACGACGGACGCCCCTTGAAGGCGACGCTGGCCCGCAGTCTGCGGCGGCAAAAACTCCGCGCTCTGGCGTTGATCGCGCCGCTTTTGATTTTTGTTCTTTTGACCTTTATCGCCCCCATTGCGGATATGTTATTCCGTTCTGTGGAAAACAACATCGTAGAAGATGTGCTGCCGCGCACCGTGGTTTCCTTGCGCGATTGGGATGCCAGCAGTGGCGAATTGCCCAGCAATGATGCCTTCAAGGCCTTGGCAATCGACCTGCAAGAGGCTGTGGTTGAGAAAAACCACACCAAGCTGGGGTCACGGCTGAACTATGAACAATCCGGCATTTCCAGTCTGTTCCGTCAGACAGGACGTAAGATCAAGCGTCTGGACGTAGAAGAGACCACCGATTTTGTCGCTGCTTTTGAAGAGATGAACGACAAGTGGCTGGATATTGAATACTGGCAAACCATCAAGGCGTTTTCGGGCAAATACACCGACGGGTATTTTCTGGCAGCGGCCGATCTGACCAAGGGGCCCAGCGGTGTTGAACGGGTGCCGGAAAACGAGCAAATCTACTACACGCTGTTCTTGCGCACTATGAAAATGTCGCTGATCATCACCATCAGCTGTATTCTGCTGGGCTATCCGATTGCGTTTTTGCTGGCCACTTTGCCGCTGCGCACATCGAACTTGTTGCTGATCCTTGTGCTGCTGCCGTTCTGGACCTCTCTTTTGGTGCGAACATCCGCGTGGAAAGTGTTGTTGCAACAACAAGGCGTGATCAACGATACGCTTGTTTGGATGGGGCTTGTCGCGGATTCTGCGCGGTTGGAATTGATTAACAACCAGACGGGCACTATCATTGCGATGACCCATATTCTGCTGCCGTTTATGATCCTGCCACTGTTTTCGGTGATGAAAACCATTCCGCCATCGTATGTGCGGGCGGCCAAATCGCTGGGCGCAAACGACTGGACTGCCTTTTGGCGCGTGTATTTCCCGCAGTCCATTCCGGGCATCGGCGCGGGCTCGATCCTGTGTTTCATCCTGTCGATCGGGTATTACATCACACCTGAAATCGTTGGCGGCACAAAAGGTGTCTTCATCTCGAACCGGATTGCCTACCACATCTCTTCCAGCCTGAACTGGGGTTTGGCAGCGGCACTCGGGACACTTCTGCTGATCGTGGTTTTGGGGCTGTATTGGCTTTATGACAAGTTCGTCGGCATCGACAACGTGAAACTGGGGTAACGCACAATGGCACTTCCAACATACGCATCACCGCTGCAACGGGCTTGGTATTACGGGTTTCGCACCATCTGTGCGCTGATCTTCCTGTTCCTGATCATCCCGATCCTTGTGATCCTGCCGCTTAGTTTTAACGCCGAGGATTTCTTTACCTTCACGCCGGAAATGCTGCGGTTTGATCCTGCGGGCTATTCGCTGAAACACTACCGCGATTTCTTTTCCAGTTCGGATTGGCAGAACGCTGTGATGAATTCCCTGCGGATTGCGCCGATGGCGACCTTCCTTTCGGTGTCCTTTGGAACTTTGGCGGCCATTGGTCTCAGCCAGCCGCACGTGCCGTTTCGCCGTGCGATTATGGCGATTCTGATTTCTCCGATGATTGTGCCACTGATTATTTCAGCGGCGGGGATGTATTTCTTTTACTCTCGCATCGGTCTGCAAGGCACCTATTGGGGCGTGGTTCTGGCCCATGCGGCTTTGGGTATTCCTTTTGTGATCATCACGGTGACTGCGACGCTGGTTGGGTTTGACAACAGCCTGACACGGGCTGCGGCGAATATGGGGGCAGGGCCGGTGCGCACCTTTTTCCGTATTCAAATGCCCCTTATCTTGCCCGGTGTGATTTCTGGCGGCTTGTTTGCTTTTATCACATCGTTTGACGAAGTTGTCGTGGTGCTGTTTGTCGGTTCGGCTGCCCAGAAAACCCTGCCGTGGCAGATGTTCACCGGCCTGCGGGAACAGATCAGCCCGACCATCCTTGCGGTGGCCACCATCCTGATCGCGATTTCGATTATTCTGCTGACCGTGGTCGAGTTGCTGCGCCGCAGATCGGAACGGTTGCGTGGGTTGTCCCCAGGGTAAGCGGATCGGTTTCACAGCAATAAACAAACAAAAACGGGGCCTTCGTCAGGCCCCGTTTTTTGTTACAACGCCCGCAGGATCACCAGCCAGACCGAAACGCTAAAGATTGCCCCGATGGTTCCCAACAGAACCCCGCTGGCAGCAGCACCCTTGGCGCGGTCAAACATATTGGCAAAGATATAGGTGTTCACACCGGGGGACATGGCGGCGGTCAGAACCACAACCCGTGTCACCTCTGGGGCCAGATGAAAAACTTGTGTCGCCATGAACAGTGCAATCAGCGGATGCACCCCAAGACGCAGTAAAAGGATCATCGCGGTTTCGCCAAAATTGGCTGCCAAGCCATAACGCACCAGCACTGCGCCAAGGCCGAACAAGGCTGCGGGCAAGGCAGCGCGGCCCATCATTTCAACGGCGGCCCACAAGCCCTCGGGTAGCCACATGCCTGTCAGGTTTACCGTGAATCCCAGCGCAAGGCCTATCATCAGACCGTTTTTGAACATAGCCTTGGCCACGGTAATGGCGGTCGCGCGCAGGCTGCGCCCGTCAGCACGCACCAACTCGATTGTGGTGATGCCAAGCAGATAGCAAAACGGCGCGTGGATGGCGGCAATGGCGGTGATCGGCCCCAGCGCATCTGTGCCAAAGGCCCGCTCTACAATAGGAAAACCCAGCAAGACCACATTGGCAAATAACGAACAGAACCCCAAAACAACCGCCTCACCGGGGCGGCGTTTGAACAGATACATCGCGCCAAGAATGCCCAGCAGGAAACAACTGACAGAGCCTGCATAATACGACCCCAATAGCCGAAAGTTGAACACGGTGCTTAGGTCCAGATGGGCAATAGCGCGGAACAGCAGACAGGGAATGGCGAAATTCTGGGTGAATTTCATCAGGGCATCTGCGTATTCATCGCGAAAAAGCTTGAAGTAAGTCGCGCCATAGCCTGCGCCGACCAGCAAGAATACTGGCAGGACGACTGTAAAAATTTCTATCATGTGTTCTTTCTTAGGCGGGCAGGGTGATCTGTAACCCGTCAAAAGCTGGGGTTATGTGGTCTGGGGTTTCGTGGCACAGGGTGTCATAATCTAGATCCACATGCATATTGGTCAGAACCGCCCGTTTCGGGGCTGCCCGTTCAATCCAGTCAAGCGTTTGGGACAGGTGGGAATGGGTCGGGTGCGGGTCTCGGCGCAGGGCGTCTACAATCCAGCAATCCAAGTTAGAAACCGCCTGCCATGCTGCGACATTCATCGCGGAAACATCAGGCAGATAGGCCAGATTGCCGATGCGAAACCCGTTGGCTTGGATCGGACCGTGATCCACTAAAAACGGTTCAAATTTGATCCTGCCTCCGGCACCGTCGATGGTGACAGGACCGGTCATGGCATTCATTTCAAGGATCGGTTTGTACAACGTGCCCGGCACCTGTTCAAACGTATAACCGAACCGCTGTTTCAGCGTGGTCTGTGTGGCGGCATCCGCCCAGATCGGCAGGCGTTTGCGCATGTTGAACACCACCATACGCAGATCGTCGATACCGTGGGTGTGATCTGCGTGGTCATGGGTGTAAATCACCGCATCAAGGGCGCTGACATTGGCATCCAGCAACTGGCGGCGCAGATCGGGTGATGTGTCGATCAGCACCGAGGTTTTCCCCGTGTCGGTGATCCGCTCTACCAGCATAGAACAGCGTTGGCGGGCATTTTTAGGGTTGTTCGGATCACAATCTCCCCAGATGCCACCGACCCGTGGCACGCCGCCAGATGACCCGCAGCCGAGAATTGTGAACAGGTACTCGGCCATTACTCTGCCGCCTTATACTGCGCGACCTTGGTGAACAGGCGATCAAAGTTCTGCGAGGTTTGGGCGGCGAAATCCGCATATTCCATGCCAAAAACCTGCGCCCCGACAGCGGCGGTATGGGCGGAATAGGCGGGTTCATTGCGTTTGCCGCGATGGGGCATCGGGGCCAGATAAGGCGCGTCGGTTTCCACCAGAATACGATCTACGGGGGCGGTTGCAAAAATATCCCGCAGGTCTTGGCTGTTCTTGAAGGTCGCGATGCCCGACATGGACAGATAAAACCCCAGATCAAGCGCCGCCTTGCCAAGTTCCGCGCTGGAGGAAAAGCAATGCATCACACAGGAATAAGCGCCATTGCGATATTCCTCGGTTAGGATGCGGGCCATGTCATCATCCGCAGCACGGGCGTGGATGATCAGGGGTAGGCCGGTTTCCCGCGCCGCTGCAATGTGATTGCGCAGGCTGTCTTTCTGGATTTGGGCGGTTTCGGCGGTGTAATGGTAATCCAACCCCGTTTCCCCGATGCCGACCATTTTAGGGTGATGGGTCAAGGCGATCAACGTATCGGTTGCGACCAAAGGTTCTTCACCCGCGCGCATCGGGTGGATGCCTGCTGCATAAAACACAGACGGATGTGTTTCCGCGATATTACGCACATTGGGTTCATTTTGCAGCTTTGTGCAGATAGTGACCATGCGGGTCACGCCAGCCTGATTGGCCCGTGCAACAATTGCGTCTACTTCGCCCTCGAAATCTGGAAAATCCAAATGGCAATGGCTGTCTACGATCTGTGGTATCATGTGGTCTGCCTACTGGCGGGCGATCAGGCGCGCGCCGCTTCGTCAAGTTTAAGCAACATATCAAGGATCACGCCCGAGGGGTCAAGGTTAACCGCACGGGCATGGGCCACACGGGCCGACAGGTCTTGGGCCAGATTGGCCCATTTGCGCGCAGCTGCCGCATTTGGCGCCAGTTTTGCCAGCACCCGAGTTTCATGTGGCGCGGCCTCGGTCCACTCGGCAGGTTGTAACGCGCCAAATCGGGCCAGCCGGATCAACAACAGGTCAATTAGTGACACAGTTATGTCATAGCTTTCTGCATTGGCCGCCCCGCCACATTTTTCAGCAATGGCCGTGGCTTGCCCCCGATCAAGCCCGGGTGCGCGTTCTGCTAATGCCACCAAAGCCCCGTAGCGGGTTGCCCCGTCAGCCTGAACCAACCGCAAGGCGGCACCGACAGACCCGCCAGAGAGTTCGGCAATAGCCGCTTCACCTTGGATATCCAGACCGGACTGGGCCAAAGCCTGGGCTTGCAGTTGGGGCGATAGGGGCGTGCAGCGCAGATCGCGACAGCGCGAGCGGATGGTGGGCAGCAATCGGGCCGGTTGGTGACTGATCAGCAGCAAAATGGTTTTTTCCGGGGGCTCTTCCAGAACTTTCAACAGGGCATTGGCCGCGTTGGTGTTCATCAGGTCCACGTCATCCACAATCGCCACGCGCCAGCCGCCGTCTGCCGCTGAGAGCGAGAAAAAGCTTTTCAGCCTGCGCACTTCATCCACGGTGATGTCTTTTTTCAGGCGCGGCGGTTTGGCTTTATCGTCCCACGGGCGGCGGCATAAAAACAGGCGCGGTTCGCCCAAAGACATTGCGCGGCGCACGGCGGGGTGATTGGCATCCGCATCCAGTGTTTCTGGCGGGGGGGGTGCACCGAACATGCCGCCATCATCCTCTGGCTGGGACAACAGGAATTTCGCAATCCGCCAAGCCAAAGTTGCCTTGCCCACACCGCGCGGGCCAGTGATCATCCAAGCGTGGTGCATCCGTGACCCGTTAAAGGCGTCCAGAAAGGCAGTCTCGGCAGGGGCTTGCCCCATCAGGGTTTGGGTGTCACGAGGATGGGGCGCACCCTCGGCGCGATCCGGTTCTGGGATGTCATCCGCACTTAGGACAGCCATTGTTCAACCACCGTCTGAATCTCGCCAGACACAGATGCAGGCGATTGGTCGCCGTTGATCACATGGCAACGGTCGGGGAATTGGGCGGCGAGATCAAGAAACCCCGCGCGCAATTTGATCTGAAAAGCCAACCCCATGTCTTCAAAACGATCCTCGCCCGATTGGCGGGCCAAACCACGGGTCAGGGCGGTTTCTGGGTCCATATCCACAATAAACGTCAGGTCGGGTTCGCGCCCGATCATCAGATCGTGCAACTGGTCCACAGTGCTGCGCAATTCCGCCCGCGCTGCCCCTTGATAGACCCGCGTGCTATCGGCAAAACGGTCTGAAATCACCACTTTACCGGCTGCAATTGCGGGCTGGATGGTGCGTTCCAGATGGTCGCGCCGTGCCGCCGTAAACAGCAGGATTTCGGTTTCCGCGGACCATCGCCCTGCGTCACCTTCGACCAGAAGGCGGCGAATATCTTCGGCACCGTCAGATCCGCCCGGTTCACGGGTGTGGATCACATCGTGGCCGTAATCGCGCAGTAAAGTTGCCAGCAGGCGGGACTGGGTGGTTTTGCCCGATCCGTCAATGCCCTCGAATGTAATGAAAAAACCGTTGCGCACTTACCGCAAGGCTCCTTTGATTTTCTGCGCGGACACCATCATGCGTTTTGCAATACCAGCGCCTTGCACATCCGTAGAGGCAAACACGGGAAAGCTTTGCGAGGGCAAGCCGGGGATTTCGATATTCAGCACACCCAATTCGGTTCCTCTGGCAATCGGCGCCTGAATCGGACCATCATAGGTGACGCTCATTTTGATTTCGTCCCGCGCAGAATAGGGGATCAGCGCAGAGATGTCATCGGCAACCTCCAGCCCCACAGTATTTGTCTTGCCCAACCAGACGTCTGCTTGGGCGACGTTCTTTCCCGCCTTTAGCAGAGTCTCCTGTGCGAATTGACGAAAGGCCCAGTTCATCAGGCGTTCGCCCTCGGCGGCCCGTTCCTCGGCGCTGTTCAGCCCCGAAATCATCAGGATGATCCGTCGGTCCTCTTGGCGGGCCGTGCCCACCAGACCGTAGCCTGCTTCGGTGGTGTGACCGGTTTTCAACCCGTCAGCCCCAATGCCAATATCCAGCAAAGGATTGCGATTTTTCTGGGTGATATCCGCCCAAGTGAAGGATTCTTCGGCAAAATATCCGTAATATTCAGGGAATTGCGTCATCAGGCGGTTGGCCAGCAACACCAGATCCCGTGCGCTCATGCGGTGGTTCGGGTCGGGCCAGCCGGTGGCATTGGCGAATGTGCTTTCATTCATCCCCAGCTTGCGCGCCCGTGCGGTCATGATCCGCGCAAAATCCGCCTCAGAACCAGCCAGATTTTCGGCCACTACGATGCAGGCGTCATTACCCGACTGGACGATGATGCCTTGGATCAGGTTTTCTACCGACACCCGTTCGCCCTGTTTGACGAACATTTTCGATCCGCCCTTTTCCGAGGCTTTCTGGGAAACGGTGAATTTTGTGTCCAGATTGATCCGCCCGTCCTGCAAAGCCTCAAACAACATGTTCAGGGTCATCAGTTTGGACATGGATGCGGGGGGAATCGGGACTTCTGCCGCTTTGGACAGCAGGATCGTGCCGCTGGTCTGGTCCAGAACCAAAGCCGAAGAGGCAATCGTGTCAAACGCCCAAGAGGGAAGGGATGTGGCCAGCCACAGGGCGGCCGCGCGTAGTAGAAAGTTTAGTCGCATGCCGCGCTCCGTTACAACGAAACAGCCTTTGATGCCGACTAGAGATAGGCGGCAACGCCCCTGTTCGTGGTGAGTATGTTAAAGCCCAAAGCTGTCACCCAAAAGCGATGCCGTCAACCTGACACAAGGTAGGCATCGGCGAACCCTTGCCCTTTCACCATGTTCAACAGCTGGCGCTGTTCACTGGATGAACTTGCCGGCCCCGCCAGAACCCGCCAAAACTCTTTGCCATTGGTTGTGGATTTCACGATTTTCGCAGGAACACCGTTCTTTTTCAATTGCGCCACATTGGCCTTGGCATTGGACTCAACGCTGAAGAAACCAATTTGCGCATATTTCGCACCTTTGGTTGCTTTCGGCGCTGGGGCCGCAGCAGGGGCGGGTTTTGGTTTAGGCTTGGATTCCGCTTTTTTCACAGATGCCAATGCCTTAGCGGCAATATCATCCTCGGCAGGTGCGTCCAGTGGTACGGCTGCTACATCTTCGGTGATGTTGGCTGCGACGGGGGCTTCTTCGTTTTCGTTCACGGTTTCACGGCGCAGGGCAGTGACGCGCAGCTTGGTCGGGCTGCCCGCCTGCACCCCAAGGGCCACAGCCGCGTCTGACGACAATTGCAAGCTGGGGCCGGGGTTATCGCGTTCACGGCGGAACAGGGCGCCGATCACAAATTTGTCATTGCTTTCGTTGCGGATGATCACCCGCTCTGGCTGTTTGCTGTCGGGGTGAGCGATCCAGACACCGCCCAGTGACGGGCGGCCATCCCAAAGGGCGTTTTCGTTTTTTTCAAAAACTTCAGGGGCTTCAACGTCCCGTTCTACCAGTTTGATCGGCTTGCCTGATCCAGGTGTTGCCTCGGCGGTTTCTGCGTCGGCGGATTTTTTACCCATGCCCAGATTCAGGCCTTCAAACTTTCCGTCTTCACAGCCCGCAAGGGCCACACTGGCCAGCAGGACCAATGCCAATTTACCGCTATAAGAAAAAACTTTACCGTTCGCCATCACGCCTGTCTCCTGTATCGTAGCTCTGAGTTTTGCCGATCTGACGTCGGTTCCATCTCTAAAGTTTCGATTTTTGCTCTGCCTAATCCCACTGTTTCGCGGGTTTGGGGCTACCCTAACCATAAACCCTGTGGTTTTGGAAGCCTGTTAATCCAGCATGGCACATAAAGCAGCAGCCTGTTGCCGAGTGAAAAAGAGGCTTGCAGTTTGTTGCGCGCGCATTTACGAAACCCCAGCAAGCGACATGCAGGCACCCGAAAAGCGGAGAGGTGGCAGAGTGGTCGAATGCGGCGGTCTTGAAAACCGTTGAGGTGAGAGCCTCCCAGGGTTCGAATCCCTGTCTCTCCGCCATTTTCCAAACATCGGTAGAGGATTGCCTGCAAAACGGGCCCCGCGCGGTTTTCAGCGGTTTTTGCCTTTTTTGACCCCGAATATCGTAAAAATTGAGTGAAATTGAAGTTTTTAAGAAGCAGGTAATTACAGCTTTGCCCGATTTGTGACCTTTTTTGGTCTAAATTGGAAAGTATCAAAAGCGAGTAGTTAAAAGTTGCAGATACGCCACCCAGTAAAACTACGCTGTAAAACCCGGGCAAACCCTGCTCAAACCCAAAGGACTCGTCATGTTTCGCGATACGCTCAACCGGCCATTTTATTCCTATGTCGTTACCCAATCGGCATTGGTTCTTATTGTGCTGGCTGCGTCTTACTTGCTGACCTTCCTTGTTTTTGAAAACTTCGGCATTGTGATTGACCGCTTTCTAGTCTCTCTGGCTTTAATTGTGGCAGCCCAACTGCCGGTTGCCGCGATTTATGCCCGAAGCGAGACGCAGGAGATCACGTCAAACCAAGGCTGGGCACTGGCGTTTGTGTTTGTGGGGGTCACTTTGGCGGGGGAAGCGGCACTGCAATTGCTAAGTGGTCATCTGTTTGCGTCGATTGATACATTTTCCGGACTGGCACAATCCGCACAGGTTGATACTTTGGTGACGGGCGTTTGTGGTATTCTGGCGGCAGTTCTGCTGCTTGCCTCGGCCTCGAAAATCGTGTTTCGGTTGGCTGTGAACTGTCACCTGCGCCAGCAGGCAAAGGCTGAACAGGTTGTTTCTGAATTGCACCGCCCAAAAATTTCGCAAGATTTTTCAGAATTCTTTCGCCGCGAATTGATCGGCGCGAATATCGGTATTTTCGGTCTGTCACTGGCGGTCTTTGGGCCGGACTTTATGATGATCCTGAAGCTGAGCCTGCCGCTTTCTATTGTGTTCTCTGTGATCTGTGTGGCGAACCGTCTGGCGCGGTCTGAAACCCGCGCTTCTCTGTCGGCTCGCAGCCTGCATATTTCCATCCAGTTGATGCCGCTGACTGTGACTTGCCTGATTCTGCTAGGTCTGGGGGAGTTATATTCCAACTATCTGGCCACGACCGCTGCCAGTGCATCACCAATGGAATATGCCGCTGTTGCTTCGGCACAATTGGCCCATAATTCGGCGGTTCTGTCTGAAATCGCAGTCGTACTCGGCCTGATTTTTGCTCTGACTCTGGCGACCAATACTTTGATGTTGGTGCTTTTCACACGGCTGATCCGCCCGCTGGTACGTCGCGCTGTTCCTGCGACCACACCCGCACCGCGGACTGCGCGCCCAGCAGCCGCACGGCGCACAGCGATGGAGCGGTTGGCTGAAACCCCTGTCGCAACACCCGAGCAGAGCGGCTTTATCAAAGCCAGTGACATCGTTGCCGAGTTGAAGGCACGGGGCACGCAAACCGCGCGCCCCAGCCCTATGTTGCTGGCAACCACCTAAGCGATTGCCGTGGTTTAGTGATTGTTCCGTGGAAAGCTTTTCTGCGCAATCTTCTGATAGTTCGGCGCGTCCCGCAGGGTCATGCCTTTTGAAAACGGCTCGACCATTTCCCTGAAATACTGCTGCCACGGCGATTGGCTGGCGGGGTAGGCAAAGCCGCCCGCAGCCTCTAACGCGGCGCGGCGCTCTGCGATTTCGGTCTCTGGAATCATCAGGGTTACGGTTGCCGTGTTTAGATCAATGCGCAGGCGATCCCCGCTTTGCAGGATCGCCAGATTGCCCCCCGCTGCCGCCTCGGGAGAGGCATTGAGGATCGAAGGCGAACCGGATGTACCCGATTGCCGCCCATCCCCGATACATGGCAGCGCACTCAAACCAGTTTTCAAAAGATAATCCGGCGCGCGCATATTCACCACTTCGGCCCCGCCAGGATAGCCGATCGGCCCCGTGCACCGCATCACAAGGATGGATTTTTCAGTGATCCCAAGGGCAGGGTCGTCAATGGTGGCGTTATAGATTTCCGATCCGTCAAACACGACAGCAATGCCTTCCATTGCATTCATATCGTCGGGATTGCTTAGGTAGCGGTTGCGAAATTCATCTGAAATGACCGAGACTTTCATAATCGCGCTGTCAAACAGATTGCCCGTCATGTTCAAGAAACCCGCGTCCTTTAGGATCGGGGTACTGGCGGGGGAAATCACATCGGTGTTTTCGATTTGCGCCGCCGCACAATTTTCACCGATGGTTTTGCCGTTCACGGTAATGGCATTCGGATGGGGCAACAGGGTATTGCGCATCAGATCGCCGATGACAGCGGGCACGCCGCCTGCGCGGTGATAATCTTCGGACAGATAGTCCCCTGCGGGCTGCATGTTAACCATCAGCGGAACCTTTTGGCCCACATCCTGCCAATCCTGATTTTCCAGTTCGACCCCCAAATGGCGGGCGATGGCGTTCAGGTGGATCGGCGCATTGGTAGATCCACCAATGGCAGAATTCACCACAATTGCGTTTTCAAAACTTTCGCGGGTCATGATATCTGACGGCTTCATATCTTCCCAAACCATATCCACAATGCGCCGACCGGTTTGATAGGCCATCTGGCCCCGCTCTCGGTAAGGTGCTGGAATGGTTGCAGAACCTGGCAGTTGCATGCCCAAAACCTCGGCCATGGCGTTCATCGTGCTGGCGGTGCCCATAGTGTTGCAATAACCCACAGAAGGCGCAGATGACGACACAAGTTCTGCCATTTCCTCTAGGGTGATTTCGCCTTTGGCATGCAGTTCACGGGCTTTCCAGACGATGGTTCCAGACCCTGTGCGCTGTCCCTTAAACCAGCCGTTCAGCATCGGGCCGACGGATAAAGCGATGGCGGGAATGTTCACAGTGGCCGCGGCCATTAACAAAGCAGGCGTGGTTTTATCACAGCCGATGTTCAGAACCACACCGTCGATGGGATAGCCAAACAGGGTTTCCACCAGCGACAGATAGGCCAGATTGCGGTCCAGCATGGCTGTGGGCCGTTTGCCTGATTCCTGAATGGGATGCACCGGAATTTCAATCACGGTGCCGCCCGCAGCCGTCACCCCGTCACGCACCCGTTTTGACAGTTCAATATGGTGCCGGTTGCAGGGGCTTAGATCGCTGCCGGTTTGGGCGATTCCGATGATCGGCTTGCCCGCGCCCAGTTCCTCGCGGGTCAGACCATAGTTCAGATACCGCTCCATATAGAGGGCGCTCATTTCCAGATCATCGGGATTGTTGAACCAAACCTGCGAGCGCAAGTCGGTGGGTTTCTTGGCTTTCGTCACGGCAAGCACCTCTGCTTTGTTTCGCAATCAGACTGCCGCCAAAGGGTCGCATGGTAAAGGGGGCAAAGGTCTGGGAAGATTTTCCGAGATTTATTTCGGGCCTTTTTCGGGCCAAAATGATAATAGACGTCTCATTTAAGGGGTCTCTTGAAAGGAACTATTTAAATGCTGCGGGTATTCGGTGCGATTTTAACGGCTTTGACGGTGACGGGCAGTGCGGGATTTAGTTCGGCGCAAAGCTGGGTTTTGGATGGGGTAAATTCGAAATTGGCCTTCGGGTCGATCAAGAAAAACAAAATCGGAGAGGTCCACCGGTTTGAACGGATCAGTGGCAGTGTCAGTGAAACCGGCGCGGTGCAGGTGGAAATTGATCTGTCGTCCGTGCAAACGGATGTGGATATACGAAACGAGCGGATGCGCGACTTTGTGTTTGGCGGGCAGACCACGGGCACGTTGAAAGCGCAGATTGATATGGCGGGCCTGAAGTCTTTGCCGGTGGGCGGGGCAGGGGTTGTGGACAGCGCAATAACTTTGTCGATTCTGGGGCGGGATATCCCCGTTGAGGCAGACCTGTTTGTGCTGCGCATCACCGACACGCGGGTATTAGTCAGCACGGACAGTATGGTTTTTGTATCCTCCGAGGATTTGGGCATTGATGACGGGATCACCAAGCTGATGGGGCTGGCAGAGCTTTCAGGCATCACCCGTACCGCACCTATTACGGCGCGGTTTATTTTTAATGCGGACTCCAGCGCAGCGGCGCCAGCTATCGCGCCTGTGAAGGCGGCTGATGCTTCGACGTCAGGGGATGCCAGCAAAGGCAAGCGGGTGTTTAATAAATGTAAGGCTTGCCACAAGCTGGAAGCGGGGAAAAACGGTGTTGGCCCTTCACTGGCCGGCATCATCGGTCGCCCGTCAGGGCAGGTCGATGGCTATCAATATTCAGATGCGATGGAACAGTCCAATCTGGTCTGGACCCATGATCTGTTGGCGCAATACCTTAGAAAGCCCAAAGATTTGATTCCCGGCACAAAGATGCTGTTCGCCGGTCTTAGAAAAGATAGCGAAATAGATGACTTACTAGCCTATCTTGAACAAGAGACCCAATAGGCCGCACGTCCTAATCCCCTGTAAAACCAAAAAAGGCCCGGATGTTAACCGGGCCTTTTTTAGGTTCTTTTGCCAAAGAATTAGCTGGTGGTTGTTGTGCCGCCAGCCGCAGGCGTTTTCACGGCGCTGGCGCCACCTGAATTCAGCGGGTCTTCTTGACGTTGGACAGAGCCTTCAAAATGCGCACCGCTTTCGATTGCGATGGTTTTGTGGATGATGTCACCCTCAACCCGTGCCGAGGACGTCAAACGCACTTTCAGCCCGCGCACACGGCCGATCACGCGGCCATTGACCACAACATCGTCGGCCATGATTTCGCCTTCGACAATTGCGCCTTCGCCGACAGTCAGCAAATGAGCGCGAATGTCACCTTTGATTTTGCCTTCGATCTGAATGTCACCGGTGGTTTGCAGATTGCCTGTGATCGTCAGGTCGGAAGACAGGGCCGATGCCGGTGGTTTGGCTTTTGGCGGTGTCGCAGGCGCAGCAGAGGGCGGTGCCATTGGTTTTGACGGTGGGGTGGCTGGCGCGGCACCGGATGGTTTGTTTGCATCCGCGGCAGGGCCTGGCTTGTTGGTTTCACTGATTTTGCTTTTAGAAAACATTTCTAGCTGCCTTCATATATTTAGAGGGGTTAACTGCAGTACCATTTATGCGCACCTCATAGTGAAGATGCACGCCGGTGGACCGGCCCGTGTTGCCCATATCACCAATTCGCTCTCCGCGCGAGACTCTTTGACCGAGCTTCACACGAATTTGGCTCAAATGCGCGTAATAAGTTTCAAAACCCCGAATGTGGCGGATTTTGATCAAACGACCATAGCCACTTTGACGGCCCGCAAAGGTAACAACTCCGTCACCTGTGGCCAAGATCGCAGTGCCGCGCGCACCGGCAAGATCATTGCCTTTGTGCATCCGCCGGCCACCTGTTTTGGGGTCGCGGCGATAGCCGAACCCCGAGGTGTTGCGGTAGCCGCCGTCAATCGGGAAGGCCAGCGGCAGTTTGCTGACCGCCAGTTTTGCCAGACCAACCCGATCAAGGCGGTCAAACAAATCCAGTGTTTTGCGGGACAATTGGTTCGCCGCATCGCCTTTGGTGGAAATCGACAGCGCGGTCAGTGGCCCGCCAGTGCCCGAATGGGTGCGGCGCATTTCGTCCAAAATGCTGTCTGTGTTAATGCCCGCATTGCCAAGCGCCTTTTCAAGCGGGCCAAGCGTCACGTCTACCGCCTGTTCCAGTTTGGCAAAAATACGGGCGGTTTGTTGTTCTTTAAGCTGCTGGGCCAGCGACATTTCGGACATCTGCCCGTAAAGTTCTTCGGCTGTGGTTTCCAGATCATCCCGTTGCTGCACCGTGGCTTGCAGGGCGCGGGTCATGGTTGTCAGGGTTTCTTCGGTGTCTTTAGCGCCGCCCAGTTTGGTGCTCAGACTGCCTGTCACCGCCTGCATTTCGGCCATCACGCTGTCGGATTGTTTCTGCGCTTCGTCCCGTTCTTTCACGGCAACTTGCAGTTTTTTCTGCATAATTTTCAGGCCGGTCGCCAGTTCGCGGCGTTCTTCTTCGGCTTGTAGCAGGTCGCTTTGTTGCAGGGAAATCTGTTCAAGAGCGATGTAAAATCTGTCTTGCGCGGTTTGGGCTTCGATTGCGCGGGTGTCCCGCTCGCCACTTAATTCGTTCAATCGTGCTTCATAAGCACGTTGCATCACCACGGCTTGGGTTTTGTCGGATCGCGCGCTGATCCGGTCAATCATAAGGGTGGAACTGGCGATAACTGTCCAGCAAACGCCCACAGTGATTACTGCGCCGATTGTCGTTTGAAACAACGGCGTGGCCCGAAAGTAACGGGTTGTGCGCTCTGTGCGCATGTAGATGCGTTGTTCCGGCACATGGCGTGACAACAGCGCGTTCAGCTTTGCAAACGGTCCGTTCATGAATTTTCCCTCTGCCTCAGTATTCTGGCACCCTAAACTGGGACCGTTTCTCGGTTTGTTTCAGAATACTCCCACGGTTTACAAAACCCTTTGGATGCAGGCAAGAATTTCTTGCCCGCTCCGCAGGTTTCCGCCAATTGCAGGCTAATCTGTTGCCATAGGCCAATAAAAATCCAGTGGAATACCCGCTTCGGCCCGTTTTTCATCGTTAAACGGAGGCTTTAGACCGCCTGGGAAATATTGACGCACCAGACGGTGGAAATCCTCTTTGGGATCAATATTATGGCGGCCACAAAGAAAGTGAAACCACTTGGACCCAAAGGCCACATGGCCGACTTCTTCGGCGTAAATGATTTCAAGGGCAGCGACTGTGTCGGCATCTTTTGCGGATTTGAACTGTTGGATCATGCCGGGGGTCACATCAAGGCCACGGGCCTCAAGCACCATGGGCACAATGGCCAGACGGCCCATGAAATCCTGCGCGGTCTGTTCGGCGGCGCGCCACATGCCCGCATGGGCGGCAAAGGCGCCGTAGTAGCTGTCAAGTGCTTCAAGGCGGTCGCATAACAAGTTGAAATGTTTACTTTCTTCATCGGCGGCTTTTACCCAATCATCAAAATAGCCTTGGGGCATTTTAATATGGGAAAACCGTGCGATAATGTCCCAATGCAGGTCCACTGCGTTTAATTCAATATGGGCAATGGCGTGGATCAGCGTGTTGCGTCCCTCAACCGATCCTAATTTGCGCCGCGGCACTTTGTTGGGCGGCAGCAGTTCAGGATGTTCGGGGCGCGCAGGGAAATCGGGCGGTTGGCTGTTGCCAATTTCAAGTGGCGTGCCTGCCTCTTTGGATTCAAACCACAAGGCAGCGGCGGCATGGCTTTTGGCGGTTTTTTCCCGACCGTCCGCTGTGTTCAACACATCGCAGGCCAGTTCGGTAAGTGTAGGACGGTTCATAAAGCTTTGACCGCGTCCAGAACCGCATCCACATGGCCCGGTACCTTAACCTTGCGCCAAATCTGCTGGATCACACCCGCGCCGTCGATCAGAAACGTAGCCCGCTCAATCCCCATGTATTTCTTACCATACATGTTCTTTTCCACCCAAACGCCCATATCTTCGCACAGGGTTTCATTTTCGTCCGATGCCAAAACGATGCCAAGATTATGTTTTGCCACGAATTTATCGTGACTTTTCACGCTGTCTTTAGATACGCCAACCACCACAGCGCCTGCGGCGTCGAAAAGAGCGGCAGATTCGGTAAACCCGATGCTTTCCTTGGTGCAGCCAGGTGTGTCATCACGCGGGTAAAAATACAGAACAACCGCCTTTCCAGCGTAGTCAGACAGCGACACCGTTCCACCGCCATCCCGTGGCAGCGTAAAACTCGGCGCTTTTTCACCGATATCAGGCATTTATACCCCCTAGGTTTAAAAACTTGTTAAACTGGCGCTGGTATCAGCGACTGGGTCACGTAAATAGAGCGGGGACGCAGATATCAAGTGTGGATTTCATCCCCCTGACTGAAGTCTTCCTAAGATAGACGAGCGGAGAGGCCTTGATCTGGATTAAACATTGTTTGGTGGCTTGTATGGCTGCGCTGATGGCGGGCATCGTTCTGACGGTGCTTGTTGTGGGCGTGGTGAGCGTGCTGTTGCACCGTGGTCCGCTGGATATTCCCCAGATGCGCGCCTTTGTTGAAACCCGCCTGAACGCGCAGATGGTTGATCAGACAGTGAAAATCGGCGGTGTGGCCTTGTTGTCCGGTGCGGGTGGTGTGGGCAATAACATCCGGCTGAGCGGTGTGGTGATTTCCGATGAGACCGGCAAAGAGCTTCTGGCAGTTCCTGAATTGCGCACCAGTTTTTCCCTGCTGTCCCTGATCCAAGGGCGCGTTGCCCCCGAAGAAATTGCTATAGTTGGCTCTGAACTCTCGCTGGAACGGGCAAAGGATGGAACCATCACATTGTTTGGTGACGGATCAGGGCTTGCGGGCGGGCTGGATGTGCTGGGGTTGCTTGATAAACTGGATACGGAAAAAGGTCTTGTCGGGTTAAGCAAGATTGAGCTGACGGATACAAAGGTCACCTATCTGGATCGCGCATCGGGGCGGACTTGGGTGCTTGAAAACTCAAAACTGGCGGTCATGCGGGACGGTAGCCGCCTGACGGGTCGGGCCGAATTGGCGCTCAGCGATCGGGGGCGGCCCGATGCGGTCAGTGCCACGATGTTGCTGAACGGCGAATATACCATCGGTTCCGAAGAGGCGACAGTATCGTTTCAGTTCTCACAGGCGACGCCGTCGGAAATTGCGGATATTTTCCAAGCGTTTGACTGGCTGCGAAATCTGGAAACCACACTATCGGGATCTGTGCGGGCAACCCTATCCGGGGATGGTACATTGGGCAATTTGCACGGTGTACTGGAATTGTCTGAAGGGGCGCTGGCAAAAACACCAGACAGTCAGCCGATCACCTTTAGTCAGGCGAAAGTCTATTTTGAATATGATCCGAAATCGGATGCACTGAACCTGACGCAGGTGGATGTGGAAACCAGTTCCGGTGCCCTGCAGGCCACAGGATTTGCCGAAATGCACCGCAGTGACGGGGGGCAGGTGGATGCGCTGTCAGGGCAGTTGCGGCTGTCTGACATTAAAATCCAGCGCCCCGATCTGTTTGATCAGGATATTGAACTGCGAGAGGCCGCCCTTGACGCGCGGATTTCGTTTGATCCCCTAACGATCGAAGTTGGGCGCCTAACGGTGTTTGATCAAAACACCACGTTCAAGGTGAAAGGCCGTTCTGTTGCGGGCGAAACCCATTGGGTCAACAGTTATGATGTCGACGTGGATAAAATTGATCTGGCCCGACTGAAACAGCTTTGGCCTAAGCCAGTTGTGGAAAAAACCCGCACATGGATCAACGAAAACGTGTCTGAGGGGCGGTTTGTACGGTTTGTCGGGGGCATGCGTTCGGTTCTGGGGAAATATGAATATGCGTTTAATTTTGGCATCAAAGACGCGAATTTCCGCTTTGTCAAAACGGTTCCCCGCCTGCAAGAGGGGGAAGGGTTTGGTTATCTGACGCAAAAGGATATCCGCATCGACATGAATGCTGGATATGTGGTGGCACCAGATCAAACGCGGGTGGATGTTGCTGGGTCGAGCCTGTTTATTCCTGACATCACCGCCAGACCTTCGCCCGGTGAAATTACGCTCCATGCCAAAGGCGGCGTTGGGGCGGCTTTGGGCCTGTTGAACGTTAAAAAATTTCGCTTTCTAGATAAAGTTGGCTTGAAAGAGAATGTGGCGCAGGGGGCTGCGGTTGTCAGTGGTACGTTCAAGCTGCCGTTAACCAAAGAAGCAGATAACAGTGACGTAAAGATGGATCTGACGGCGCAATTGCTGAATGTGAAATCGGAAACGCTGATTAAAGACCGCGTTCTGACCTCGAACAAGATGATCGCACAGGTGACAGAAGCGGGCGTGACCCTTTCGGGGGATGCGTTTTTGGATCAAGTGCCAATCAACGCCAGTTGGAGCCAGAGCTTTGGACCTGCGGCTGCAAAAGAAAGCCGTGTTGTAGCACGGTTTGATCTTTCAGACGAAAACCTGCGCCACTTCGGGATTGTTCTGCCCGATGGGGCTGTCACGGGCAAAACGCCGGGGGTTATGGATGTGACCCTGCGCAAAGGCGAAGCACCGGCGTTCTCGCTGTCATCCACCCTAGAGGGCGCGCGGATGCGGATACCAGCACTTGGATGGGACAAAGCGGTGGGGTCCAAAGGGCACTTGTTGATTGTCGGGTCGTTGGGGGATGCGCCGCAGGTGGATAAACTGTCATTCAATGCGCCAGGACTGGATGCAGAAGGCACACTTGATCTGAACGCCACAGGCGGCTTGCAACGGGCGCGGTTTTCGTCTGTTTCAGTGGGGAAATGGCTGGATACATCGGCAGTGCTGACCCCCACAGGCAATGGCGGCTCTACCATTTCGGTCAGCGGTGGATCCGCCGATCTGCGTTATCTGGATGACACTGAGGGTGGCGGCGGGTCTGGCGGGAATTCCACCATCAAAATGGCGCTGAATCGGGTGCGGATCACGGATGAGCTGTCATTGACGGATTTTTCTGGAAAGCTGAACACAGCCAAAGGGTTGAACGGTACATTCGTGGGGCGGATCAATGGGGGCACGCGGGTGGACGGGCAATTGTTCCCCCAGCAATTCGGTACCGCGTTGCAACTGACCAGTAAGGATGCAGGGGGCGTCTTGGCCTCGGCGGGGCTGTTGAAAAACGCCCGTGGCGGGGATTTGCGGCTGGTGCTGACCCCCCGTTCCGGAGAGGGAAACTACGACGGCATAATAGATGTGAAACGCACGCGGTTGCGGGATGCTTCGGCGATGGCGGGGCTGCTGAACGCGATTTCCGTGGTCGGGTTGTTGCAGCAACTTGAAGGCGAAGGCATTCATTTTTCAACGGTTGAGGGGCAGTTCAAGCTGCGCCAAAACGGGGTCAAACTGGAAAAAATCAGCGCGGTTGGCCCGTCAATGGGGATGACGTTGGACGGGTGGTACGATTCGGCGCGAAAATCGGTGAATTTTGAAGGCGTGGTGACGCCGCTTTATGCGGTTAACGGGCTGTTTGAGCGGATTTTCGGCCCGCTGATGGGGCGGCGCAAGGGCGAGGGTATGTTCAGTTTTACCTATAAAATGCAGGGGCCTGCGGCAACGCCCAAAGTTTCGGTAAATCCCTTGTCCATCCTGACACCTGGGGCCTTTCGTGAAATTTTCCGCACCAAGCCACCCGCACCACCAACCCAGTGACATGGAACGTGGATAGACGGGGCGCGGAAATCGGTTGCACTTACGCGCGGGTTTGGGCAAGGGCAGGCCCATGAAACTGTCTGATTTTGATTTTGATCTGCCCGAAAGCCTGATTGCCTTGCGTCCGGCCAAACCGCGCCCGTCTTCTCGATTGCTATTGGCGCAAGAAGGGGCGCTGTCGGATCATCATTTTTACGACCTGCCGAATTTCCTGCGTGCTGGCGACCGGCTGGTGTTAAATGACACCAAGGTTATTCCCGCGCGCCTGACCGGTAAACGCCGTCGGGTGTCTGATCAGGGTGAAACCTTTGCTGCGGTTGAGGTGACATTACTGTCGCTGGACGGGCAGGGCGACTGGCTGGCCCTTGCCAAACCAGGGCGGCGGGTCCGCGTGGGGGAGGAGATTGTCTTTTCCCCAGACCTGTCAGCAAAGGTTCTGGATAAAAGCGCTGATGGTATTCGGCTGCGGTTTTCACAATCAGGTGCGGATTTCGATGCACAGCTTGCGGCTTTGGGGGCGATGCCCTTGCCGCCCTATATCGCGGCTAAACGGGCAGCGGATGCGCAGGATGTAGCGGATTACCAGACGGTTTTCGCTGAAAATGCGGGGGCTGTTGCAGCACCTACAGCCTCGTTGCATTTCGATCAAAGCGTGCTGGATGCACTGGCGGCCACTGGGGTACAGTTTTCCAAAGTCACCCTGCATGTGGGCGCGGGCACGTTTCTGCCCGTGAAAACGGATGATGTATCGGACCATAAAATGCACGCGGAATGGGGCCGCGTGGATGCCCAAGCCGCTGATGAAATTGCAGCAACCAAAGCGGCAGGCGGGCGGGTTATTCCAGTGGGCACAACGGCGCTGCGATTGATTGAAACTGCGGCGCGCGCCACAGGGCGGATTGCGCCTTGGGTCGGCGAGACCGATATTTTCATCAAACCCGGCTTTGACTTTGCCGTCACGGACGGGTTAATCACCAATTTCCACCTGCCCAAATCCACCCTGATGATGCTGGTCAGCGCCTTGATGGGCACGGACACCATAAAATCCATTTATGCCCATGCGATTAACGAAAAATACCGTTTCTTTTCCTATGGTGACAGCTCGCTTCTTTTGCCGCGGCGGCGGTAAGCTGCGCATAGGTGTCGTGTTTGGCTTGTAAGGGGGGGGACGAATCTCATAAGGCTGATTGAATTCGGACCGGATAGGCTAAGACATGATTGTAGTATTTAAGAACTCTTGGGCGTTGCTGCTGGGGATGTTCCTGCTGATGCTGGGCAACGGCGTGCAAGGCACGTTGTTGGGGATTCGCGGCGCGTTAGAGGGTTTTACACCCGGCGCGATGTCTTTGATCATGTCGGGCTATTTTGTCGGTTTCTTGGGCGGCTCGCAAATGGCGCCCTATATGATTCGCCGCGTGGGCCATGTGCGGGTGTTTGCAGCGCTTGCTTCGATGATCTCGGCGGCTTTGATTCTTTATGCCGCGCTGCCAAATGAATATGCTTGGTTCGCGCTGCGGGTGATCGTCGGCTTTTGTTTTTCGGGCGTGTATGTTGTTGCGGAAAGCTGGCTGAATGACGCCGCCACGAATGAGACCCGCGGTCAGGCGCTGTCGGCCTATCTGATCGTGCAGATGATGGGGATTGTGGCCGCGCAGTGGTTGTTGAACTTCGCCGATGTGGGCGGGTTCATCTTGTTTATCATTATTTCCGTGGCGGTTTCTGTATCTTTTGCGCCGATCCTGTTGTCGGTCAGCCCGGCCCCTGTGTTTCAGACGACGAAACCCATGAGCCTGCGACGGCTGTACAAGGCCTCGCCTTTGGGGATCGTGGGGACGTTTTTGCTGGGCGCGGTTTTTGCGGCCCTGTTTGGCATGACAGCGGTTTATGGCACTGAAAAGGGCATGACGGTTGGTGAAATCTCGATTTTTGTCGGCATGATCTATGTGGGGGGCATGTTGATGCAATTCCCGATTGGTTGGATGTCAGACCGAATGGACCGCCGTTTGTTGATTATCGGTGTGACCCTGATTGGCTCGGCGGCGACGCTGGTGGCCTTTGCTTTTGCCAGCAGCATCACCACTTTGTTGATCTGTAGCTTTATCATCGGGGGCGTGGCTAATCCGCTCTATTCGCTGTTGCTGGCCTATACCAACGACTTTCTGGAACTGGACGACATGGCAGCGGCCAGTGGCGGTTTGATTTTCATTAACGGAATCGGGGCGATTACCGGACCGCTTTTAGTGGGGTGGATGATGTCAGAACTCGGCCCTGACAGCTTTTTCCTCTATATCGGGGCGCTGATGCTGGCCATGGCGGTTTATGCGATCTATCGGACCTTCCAGCGGAAATCACCGGATGTGGATGACACCAACAGCTATGCCCCTGTGTTCGGTACAGCTTCGCCTGTAGCCTTTGAAGTTGCCCAAGAAGTGGCAATTGAGATGGCTTTAGAGGGGGAAGAGGGCAACGATAGCGTTAACAGTTTGTAAAATAGTAAAAAAATGGTTGACGCATCCGGTCGAAGTAACAAGGCTGTAACAAAAGAGACCCTTGCGGGCCCTTTGTCGGAGGATAACATGGACAAAGCGCAGACAATTATCAAGTTCTGGATCGACGAAGTCGGACCTGCCGGATGGTATCAAGGGACTGAGGAACTGGATCAAAAAATCCGTGACAGGTTTATGGAAGACTGGGATGCGGCCAAAGCTGGCCAGTATGACAGTTGGGGGGCGTGCCCTGAAAAATGCCTTGCACTGTTGATCCTGCTGGACCAGTTCCCGCGCAATATGTTCCGCGAAGATCCAAACGCTTTTGCCACGGATGACAAAGCGCGCAAGGTTGCGTCCCATGCGATTGATGAAGGCTATGATCTGCGCACGGATGAACCCCAGCGACAATTCTTTTACCTGCCGTTCATGCATTCCGAATGCCTGACCCATCAAGAACGCTGTGTGCGTTTTATGGCCAAGCGCATGACCGCCAAGGGCAGCACCAACCTGCTGCATGCCAAAGTTCACCGCGCGGTGATCCGTAAATTCGGACGTTTTCCTTATCGTAACAATGCTTTGGGGCGTCACTCTACCCCAGCAGAGGTAGAGTTTCTGGAAGACGGCGGCTATCAACGCATGACGAAAGACGTGCAAAAAGCAGCCTGACCAGCGGAATTCAGGACAGTGCTGCGCTGTTATCCGCGCAGCACTCTTGCGACTGCCGAGAAAATGTAGCATCCTTATTTCAAGATAGTTTAACCTTGAACCAATCTTGCGAGGATGAGAATGGCCGACACCCAGTTTGATATGATTGTGATAGGCGCAGGCCCTGGCGGCTATGTATGCGCTATTCGTGGGGCGCAAAACGGGCTGAAAGTGGCCGTGGTGGAACGCGAACATTTGGGCGGTATTTGCCTGAACTGGGGATGTATCCCGACCAAGGCCTTGCTGCGCTCGTCTGAAGTATTCCACTTGATGCACCGCGCCAAGGAATTTGGTCTGAAAGCCGAGGGCATCGGCTATGATCTGGATGCGGTTGTCAAACGGTCTCGCGGGGTGGCGAAACAGCTGTCTGGCGGTGTGGGGCATCTGCTGAAAAAGAACAAGGTCACGGTTGTGATGGGCGCTGCTAAACTGGCCGGCAAGGGCAAGGTTGTGGTGAAAAACAATGATGGCGAACAGACCCTGTCTGGCAAATCCATCATTGTGGCCACTGGCGCGCGGGCGCGGGAGCTGCCCGGGCTTGAAGCTGACGGCGAACAGGTCTGGACCTATCGCCACGCGCTAAACCCACCCCACATGCCGAAAAAGCTGCTGGTGATCGGATCGGGTGCCATCGGCATAGAATTCGCCAGTTTCTTTAACACGCTTGGCGCGGATACCACCGTGGTTGAGGTCATGGACCGTGTACTGCCAGTCGAAGACGCGGAAATTTCAAAACACGCGAAGAAGCAGTTTGAAAAGCAGGGCATGACCATCATGGAGAAATCCACGGTCAAAAAACTGGACCGCGCCAAGGGCAAGGTCACCGCCCATATCGAAGTGAAGGGCAAAGTCGAAAAGATGGAGTTCGACACAGTGATTTCCGCCGTGGGGATTGTGGGCAACGTTGAGGGCTTGGGTCTGGAAGAGGCGGGCATCAAACTGGACCGCAGCCATGTGATTACCGATGAATTCTGCCGCACGGGTGTTGAGGGCGTTTTTGCCATTGGCGATATCGCAGGTGCGCCGTGGTTGGCCCATAAAGCAAGCCATGAAGGCGTTATGGTTGCCGATCTGGTGGCGGGCAAACATGCCCACCCGGTGAAACCCGAAAGCATCGCAGGCTGCACCTATTGCCACCCGCAAGTGGCCAGTGTGGGCCTGACCGAGGCCAAAGCCAAGGAAGCAGGATATGACATCAAAGTGGGGCGTTTCCCCTTTATTGGCAACGGCAAGGCCATCGCTTTGGGTGAACCCGAGGGGCTGGTGAAAACCGTTTTTGATGCGAAAACAGGTGAATTGTTAGGCGCTCATATGATCGGTGCGGAAGTGACCGAGCTGATTCAAGGTTATGTGATCGGGCGTCAGTTGGAAACCACCGAGCAGGATTTGATGGAAACGGTTTTCCCCCATCCAACCCTATCTGAAATGATGCATGAATCCGTGCTTGACGCTTATGGCGCAGCGATTCATTTCTAGTTTACCCGCACCATTCTGATTGTATTCTTCACTGCCGCGTTTGGACTCCCCAAACGCGGCAGTTGCGTTTCCACCATAAGACAACCGGGGAAAGCAGTAGATTTTCGATAGTCTTAAGTTATGAAAATTATCGAAAAATCCAACTTAAACTTCTGGTATGGATTTGCTACATGATGTGGAGCAAAGACGGGGAGTCGCCAATGTCATATAAGACTGACATCAAAGCCAAGAAAACCTGCGGTAAACAGACGCCCCTGACCTTTTAATTTTCTATTCGAAATCCTGCTGCGGTGCGACTCTTTGAACGCCCGCCATTGGTTTTTCGTATCGACTGACACACCTAACACACCAAACACACAGCATAACGGAGAGATATCATGGATGCTTTTGACGTGAACAGTGAGGGCAAATGCCCTGTCGTGCATGGCGCGACCAATGCAAAAAGCAAAGGCACAGGAAACGGGGCTTGGTGGCCTAACCTTCTGAACCTGCGGATTTTGCATCAGAATGCCCCTGCTTCTGACCCGATGGGCGAGGCCTTTGATTATGCAGAAGAGTTCAAAAAACTGGATTTGGCTGCGCTGAAGCAAGACCTGTTCGCGCTGATGACGGATTCTCAGGACTGGTGGCCAGCGGATTACGGCCATTACGGCCCGTTTTTCATCCGGATGGCGTGGCACAGTGCCGGCACCTACCGCATGGGCGATGGCCGTGGCGGGGCAACTTCGGGCACGCAGCGGTTTGCGCCGTTGAACAGCTGGCCTGACAACGTGTCCCTGGACAAAGCCCGCCGCCTGTTGTGGCCGATTAAACAGAAATACGGCAAACAGATTTCCTGGGCCGATTTGATGATCCTGACAGGCAACTGCGCACTGGAATCCATGGGCTTTAAAACCTTTGGCTTTGCTGGCGGTCGGGCTGACGTTTGGGAACCAGAAGAGGACATCTACTGGGGCACTGAAACCGAATGGCTGGGTGGCGACAAACGCTACAGCGGCGAGCGCGAGCTGGAAGATCCTTTGGCCGCTGTGCAAATGGGTCTGATTTATGTGAACCCTGAAGGGCCAGACGGCAACCCCGATCCGGTTGCATCGGGCTTTGATATTCGTGACACATTTGGCCGTATGGCGATGAACGACGAAGAAACCGTCGCGCTTGTTGCAGGCGGGCACACTTTCGGTAAAGCCCACGGTGCGGGCGATGCTGCAAATGTCGGCCCCGAACCAGAAGGCGCCAGCATTGAGGAACAAGGCCTTGGTTGGAAAAGCAAATTCCGCAGCGGTAAAGGCGTTGATACCATCGGCAGCGGCATCGAAGGCCCGTGGACCCCGAACCCGACCAAATGGGATACTGGCTTTTTCGACGTGCTGTTCGGCTATGAATGGGAACTGACCAAAAGCCCCGCAGGTGCGCATATCTGGCAGGCGATTGACCTGCCTGTCAAAGACCACGCGCCCCAAGTGGACGGATCTGACACGCCTGTCAAACTGATGATGACAACTGCCGATATGGCGTTGCGGATGGACCCGATCTATGAACCCATCGCCCGCCGTTTCCACCAGAATCCGGCAGAATTCGCCGATGCCTTTGCCCGCGCCTGGTTTAAACTGACCCACCGCGATATGGGGCCGCGCGATCTGTATCTGGGCGCTGAAGTGCCGTCAGAAGTGCTGATCTGGCAGGATCCTGTACCTGCTGTGGATCACGAACTGATCAACGCCAGTGACATTGCTGATCTGAAAGGCAAAATTCTTGCCTCTGGTCTGTCAATCAGTGAATTGGTTGCAACCGCTTGGGCCTCGGCCTCTACGTTCCGCGGCTCTGACAAACGGGGCGGTGCCAATGGCGCGCGCATTCGTTTGGCGCCGCAAAAAGATTGGGCGGTGAACCAGCCTGCACAACTGGCCAAAGTTCTGGGTGTTCTAGAGGACGTGCAAGCTGCGTTTAATGGGGCGCAAACTGGCGGCAAGAAAGTGTCTTTGGCGGATTTGATCGTACTGGGCGGCAGCGCTGCTGTTGAACTGGCTGCACAAAACGCAGGGCAGATCGTCGAAGTACCGTTCACACCGGGCCGCACGGATGCGTCACTAGAGCAAACCGACGTGGAATCCTTTGATGTGCTAGAGCCAGTGGTTGACGGTTTCCGCAACTACGAAAAGAAACAGTATTCGGTGTCTGCCGAAGAACTGCTGGTGGACCGCGCGCAGCTTTTGACCCTGACAGGGCCGGAAATGACCGTTCTAGTGGGCGGCCTGCGGGTACTGGACGCCAACACGGATCAATCCCAGCACGGTGTGTTCACCAATCGCAAAGGGTCGCTGACCACTGATTTCTTTGTGAACCTGCTGGACATGGCGACTGAGTGGAAAGCCACCGATACGGCGGGCGTCTATGAAGGCTGTGATCGGGCGACTGGTGAAGTGAAATGGACCGGCACACGGGCCGATCTGGTCTTCGGCTCCAACTCTCAACTGCGCGCCTTGGCCGAAGTCTACGCCAGCAGCGACGCAACCGAGGCCTTTGTTGCCAGCTTCGTCAAAGCATGGGTCAAAGTGATGGACGCCGATCGTTTCGACGTAAAGTGATTGTGACGCCGTGACCTGTCACGGCTGAAGAAAAAGGGGGCAGGGCCGGTTGGTTCTGCCCTTTTTTTGTTTGAAGATTGTATTAGCGTATTAGATCGTGGGGCCTTGTCTAGTTTTGTGATAGGTTCCAGATTTCGTTGAACCGATCCCAAAGAATAAAAGGAAAATTCATGCTGTTTCGTGGCAAGGCATTGTTGTTAAGTATGATTCTTCATGTATTTTCGAATGTACCAACCTATGCAGATCAGTGGGGGTCGGTCGTTCTGACCCATTGTTACGACTTGAAAGATCGCGAATATTATAAAAAACATTTCTTTATCCGGGTATTCTGGACAGAATTAGGGGGTGGGCAGTTTCATCGGAATTCGGATTCTCTTGATGGGCCAATGAAATTACAGTTGTTTCATAAAAAACCTGCAACCTGCATGATACAGGGCAAGAAAGTGGTTTTTGAAACGCAAGACTATCGAAAGCGAACAGATACTGGCGCTTGCGGTCAGTGTGAACGGACTGGTTTTCGGCTCACTGTTGATGAAAAACTGATTTGGGAGAAGCCAGCGCCTAAAAGATTGGGGGAACCAATCTTCAACGGTGAAATAGATATTGATCGGGACAGTATACGTGTTTGTGAGGACCGCCGACCAGAGGAAATCGGTGTGGATATCTCAGGTTTGGAAGGTGTTGTTAAACACATGACGCGTGTCCGGACTTGTCGCGAAATTTATTGAACGCTGGGCTTTCATGCCATTTTGATCATTATTCTATCCCGCATACCCGCCATGCGATTTCCTGACTGCTCCTGTTGCAAAAACAAGCTATTATGGGGATAAAGGGGCAACCAAGGAAACGTATCATGCGCGATCTGAAAATTCCGTCTCAACGGCATCCCGAAAAAGCAAAACGGCCGGATAATGTCCAGCCGAAGAAACCTGATTGGATCAGGGTAAAGGCGCCCACGTCCAAGGGCTATTTTGAAACGCGCAATATTATGCGGGAAAACAAGCTGGTAACGGTCTGCGAGGAAGCGGGCTGTCCGAACGTGGGGGAATGTTGGTCCCAAGGCCATGCCACCATGATGATCATGGGCGAGGTCTGTACCCGCGCCTGTACCTTCTGTAATATCGCGACGGGCAAACCACCCGAAGACCTTGATGTGTTTGAACCGGGCCGTGTTGCGGCTGCGGTGAAAAAGCTGGGGCTGAACCATGTGGTGATCACCTCGGTAGACCGTGATGATGTGGCTGATGGCGGGGCGGAACATTTTGCGCAGACCATTCGCGCGGTGCGCAAACAATCGCCTTCAACCACCATTGAAATCCTGACGCCAGACTTTATCCGCTGCGACGCCTCGGCGCTCGAAGTTGTGGTCGAAGCGCGCCCGGATGTGTTCAACCACAATCTTGAAACCGTACCGGGCTTGTATCCAGAGGTCCGACCCGGCGCGCGCTATTTCCACTCGCTGCGGTTGTTACAGCGGGTCAAAGAACTGGACCCGTCCATGTTCACCAAATCGGGCATCATGGTTGGCCTTGGCGAAGACAAACAGTCCGTTATGCAAGTGATGGATGACATGCGCGCCGCTGACATTGATTTCATGACCATCGGGCAGTATCTACAGCCCACCCCCAAGCACCACGCACTGGATCGGTTTGTCACCCCTGACGAATTCGCCACCTATGAAAAAGCGGCGTTTGGCAAAGGGTTCCTGATGGTTTCGGCCACGCCGCTCACACGTTCCAGCTATCACGCAGGCGATGATTTCGCACGGCTTCGGGCCTCGCGCAACAAGGCGCTGGGGCTGGCTTAAAGCCCCCGCCATCTGCTTCTTTAGAACTTAAAGCGTTTCGTGTTTTACGTAATGTGAAACGCGAAACGCTTTAATTTATGCGCGCGGGACGCTTATTCTGCGCTTTCCACAGGGGCGATCCGTTTCAGATAGGCCGCAATGGCGTTCAGGTCTTCGGGCGGCAGTTGTTTTGTGTTTTCCACCACATCTGCCATCTGCCCGCCTGCCACGTCATATTCTGGTGTGAAGCCGGAATTCAGATAGGTCACAATATCCACCACAGCCCAGCCCCCGATGCCGTCTGCATGGGGGGTGATGTTGGGAATACGGCCTTTGCCGTCTGGGTTCGGGCCGCCTGCCAGCCATTGGTCCCGTTGCAAGCCTCCGATTGCATTGCGCGGGGTGTGGCATTCGGCGCAGTGGCCCATGGCTTCTACTAGGTAACGGCCTCGGGTCTCTTCGGGCGTCAGATCACCCTGTAAGGCCCAGCCTTTGCCTGCAAACAGGAATTTCCACCCGCCAAGGGAGCGGCGGATGTTGAAGGGGAAGCCCACGTCATGGGGCTGGCTTGGCGTGTCCACTGCAGGCAGGGTTTTCAGATAGGCATATAAATCCGCCAGGTCCGCAGCGCTCATGTTCTGATAGGTGGTATAGGGGAAGGCCGGATAATAGTGCTTCCCATCGGGCGCGGTTCCGAAGGTAACCGCATTGGCCAGATCGCTGAACGACCAGCCGCCGATGCCGAATTCAACACTCTGCGAAATATTAGGCGCGTAGAATGTCCCAAAGTCTGATGCAAATTCCCGCCCGCCCACAAGTGCCAGTTTCGCTTCGCCTTCGGCCCCTTTGGCTGAATGACAGGACGCGCAGCCAGCTGCCGCAAAGACCAAGGCGCCTTTGTCGGGATCGCCAGTCAGATCGGCCAAAGCCGCGTCCTCCCAGACTTTCGGGGTGGTGATCCACCAGAAAATACCAAAGCCGATTACAGCGGCAAGAAGGGCGAAACGGAGGAGTTTTTTCATAAGCATGGGGCCGAGTATCCTTAATGCCGCAGGGCGCGTAAACAGAAATCGCGGTTCGGGCCTTTTCTTTTTGTTAAACCCATGAGATAGGGACGTGCCAACAGCGGTATTCCAGCAGGAGCATGCAATGGAGATTCGTGAGGCCCTCACTTTTGATGACGTACTTTTGGTGCCTGGGGCATCAGATGTCTTGCCAGCCACGGCAGACACAAGGACGTTTGTGACTAAAACCATCCCTTTGAACATTCCGTTGCTGAGTTCAGCAATGGATACAGTGACCGAGGCCCGTATGGCGATTGCCATGGCACAGGCCGGTGGTATCGGGATTTTACACCGCAACCTGACGCTGGATGAACAGCAAAAACAGGTGCGCCGTGTAAAGCGCTTTGAAAGCGGGATCGTTTACAACCCGATTACCCTGCGCCCTGACCAGACTTTGGGCGATGCCAAAGCGCTGCAAGAACGCTATCGTGTCACGGGATTTCCTGTAGTGGACGAAAAAGGCCGCGTGTTGGGGATCGTCACCAACCGAGACATGCGCTTTGCCAGTGCGGATGACACACCTGTCCATACTATGATGACTGGCGACAATCTGGCGATCCTGCGCGAACCTGCCAGTCTGGCAGAGGCCAAGTCGATGATGCACGCCCGTCGCATCGAAAAGCTGCTGGTGGTGGACGGTGATAACAAGCTGTCAGGTCTATTAACCATCAAAGACCTTGAACAGGCAGTGCTGAACCCGCAAGCCTGTAAAGACGGCCGTGGTCGTCTGCGCGTTGGGGCTGCGTCTACTGTTGGGGATGCGGGCTATGAACGCTCGGTTCAATTGATCGAGGCAGGCGTGGACCTTTTGGTCATCGACACGGCCCACGGCCATTCCATCAGCGTCTCTGAAGCCGTTTCGCGGATCAAAGCCTATAACAGTGACATCCAAGTGGTTGCTGGCAATGTGGCTACCGCCGAGGCAACCCGCGCTTTGATTGGTGCTGGTGCGGATGCTGTAAAGGTTGGCATTGGCCCCGGGTCGATCTGCACCACGCGTATTGTGGCGGGTGTCGGGGTTCCCCAGCTGACTGCCATCGACGATTGCGCCACGGAAGGGGCAAAAACCGGCACGCCGGTTATTGCGGATGGCGGGATCAAATTCTCGGGTGATTTTGCCAAGGCGATTGCGGCGGGGGCATCCTGTGCCATGGTCGGTTCCATGCTGGGCGGCACGGATGAGGCACCGGGCGAGGTGATCTTGTACCAAGGCCGCAGCTATAAATCCTTCCGTGGGATGGGGTCGGTTGGCGCCATGGCGCGGGGCTCTGCGGACCGGTATTTCCAGAAGGAGGTTTCGGCTGAAAAGCTGGTTCCCGAAGGGATTGAAGGTCAGGTTCCCTATAAAGGTCCAGCTGGAACTGTGATCCACCAGATGATCGGTGGTCTGCGCGCGGCTATGGGCTACACAGGCAGTGCAACCATTGAAGACATGCGCACCAAGTGCAAATTTGTCAAGATATCGGGGGCAGGGCTGAAAGAAAGCCACGTGCATGATGTACAGATTACCCGCGAAAGCCCGAACTATCGGGTGGGTTGATCTATGACTCCTGCTGCCCGCTACGCTGCTTCTGTGGATGTTCTGGACGGATTTTTGTCGGGGGAACCGGCGGAAAAACTGTTGTCGAACTGGGCGCGGCGCAATCGCTATGCGGGCAGTAAGGACCGTGCGGCCGTGCGCGACATCGTATTTGACTGTCTGCGCAAACTGAACAGTTATGCGCAGGCTTCGGGCTTGCCCGATGGGCGAGGCATTGCCGTTGGGCATTGTTTGTCCGCAGGGTTGGACCCGGATCAAATATTCAGCGGCGTGGCTTATGCGCCTGTGGCCCTTGATGACGCAGAACAGGCTTTGATTGCAGCGGCGCAAGCCAGTGGCGGGCAGCAGGTCGTTGATCTGCCAGACTGGTTGCAATCTGTGTTTGAAACCGATTTGGGTGCCACAGCGACAAAGGTTGCACAGGATCTGTGCCACCGCGCCCCTGTTGATTTGCGGGTGAATGTCGCCAAAACCACGCCCTCTGGGGCGGCGCGTGCCTTAGCTGCTGAGGGGATCATGTGTGACCCCGTTGCGGATGTGGCTTCCGCGCTTCGGGTGGTTGAAAACCCGCGCAGGGTTGCAGGTTCCAAACCCTATCAAAGTGGCCAAGTGGAATTGCAAGATGCAGCGTCACAGGCGCTGGTTGGGATGCTTGATCTGCAAGCGGGGCAAAGCGTGCTGGATTACTGTGCAGGGGGCGGTGGTAAAACACTGGCCATGGCGGCGCGGGTACCAGATGCCCGTTATAGCGCATGGGATATCAGTGCGGCCCGTCTGGCGCCTTTGGAAGAACGCGCAGCACGGGCTGGGGCCAAGGTGACTTTGCTGGCCGAAAAACCGTCCAAAGCAACTTATGATCTGGTTCTGGTAGATGCGCCATGTTCCGGTTCTGGCGCATGGCGACGCAATCCCGAAGGCAAATGGCGTCTGACGCAGGACAAACTGGCCGAGGTGCAAGCCATGCAAGCACAGGTTTTGGCAGAGGCGGCGCAACTGGTGAAAGCCGGCGGAACACTGGTTTACGCTACGTGTTCGGTGCTGGAACGGGAAAACACCAGTCAAGTTAAGACCTTTTTAAGGAAGACTACGGACTATGAGGTGGTTTCCACCCATAATCTCGGGCTGAATTGTCCCGGTGACGGATTTTATTGCGCGATTCTGAAAAAACAATTTTAACGTGTATTGACGATGTGCTAACGTCGTTTGACGCGAATTACGGGGTGGAGTTTTGAAGAATAAGGCTGGGGGGCTTTATGACTGGTTTCAAAATTTCGCAATACGCCACACAAGTGGCGCTAATATGGATAGTGGGCGCAAGCCTGATTTTATTATGGTTAATGCCCGATCCGGTTGCTTGGTTCGGCATCGTTGCATTTCTGGGTGGGTTCGGTCTGGTGGCCGCAGCGCGCCGGTACTCTATGGGGGGCTTTGAAAGGGCACCCGTATACGAGGATTTTCAACTGGAAACGCCGGCCCTTCCGGAAGTGGTGCCTGAACCCGCGCCGGTTGTTGATCCGATGACAGAAACCAAAATTGCCGAAAAAGTGCAGCAACTGTTTGATCGTTTGCCCATTGCTATGGTGCATATCGACAGTCGGGGGCGCATTGGCCAGTCCAACGTGGCCGCACGGGAATTTCTGCGTTTGGAGCCTGCGGAAACCCCGTTGTTTGAAACCCTTGTCGAAGGGTTGGGGCGGTCTGTATCCACTTGGATGCAGGCGGCAAGGGACAATCATGTGCCGTGTAAGCCGGAAATGGTGCAGGTGCGGCGATCACAGACTGAAGAAATCTTGCAAGTTTCACTGATGCCGCCGCCTGTTGACGGGCAGGGCGGTTTGATTGCCACCTTCAGTGACGCGACCGAGCTGAAATCCCTTGAAGCCCAGTTCGTACAAAGCCAGAAGATGCAAGCCATCGGCCAGTTGGCGGGCGGTGTGGCCCATGACTTCAACAACCTTTTAACTGCAATTTCGGGTTATTGTGATCTGTTGTTGCTGCGCCATGAAAAGGGCGATCAGGATCACGCAGACCTGACCCAGATCACCCAAAACGCCAATCGTGCGGCGGCGCTTGTGGGGCAGCTTCTGGCGTTTTCGCGCAAACAAACGCTGACGCCTAAGGTATTGTCGGTAAATGATACTTTGTCAGAACTGACCCATTTGCTAAGCCGATTATTGGGCGAAAAGGTAGAGTTGCTGGCCGAATACGGCAAAGATTTACCCCGTGCCTTTGTGGACGGGCGCCAATTGGAACAGGTCATCATGAATCTGGTGGTTAACGCGCGGGATTCTATGCCCGAAGGAGGCGAGGTTCTGATCAAAAGCGGCACACAGGTTTTTGATAAAACCACCCGCGTGGACCGTGTGCTGGTGCCCAAAGGCACCTATGTCACCATCAGCGTGGCGGATACGGGCTGCGGTATTCGTGCGGAACATTTAGAAAAGATATTCGAACCGTTTTACACCACCAAAGATGTGGGCGAGGGGACGGGCTTGGGGCTGTCCATGGCTTATGGCATCGTGAAACAAACTGGTGGTTTTATTTTTGCCAAAAGCGTTTTGGGGCAGGGATCAGAATTCAGTCTGCTGTTGCCAGCTCATGAGGGTGTCTATGTAGAGCCCGTGGAAGCTCAAAAAACCACAAAATCTGCTCCGAAATCCCTGAACGGACTTTCCGTTCTATTGGTTGAGGATGAGGCACCCGTCCGAAGTTTTGCCTCTCGTGCGCTGGCCATGCAAGGCGTGCGCGTGACAGAAGCTTGTTCGGCCGAGGTAGCGCTTGAAAAACTAGAGGATTCCGATTTCTTTGTGGATGTGATCGTGTCTGATGTGGTGATGCCCGGCATGGACGGGCCGACTTGGGTGGTCAAAGCGCAGGAAACCCGCCCCGATGTGCAGGTAATTTTTGTCTCTGGCTACGCAGAAGAGAATTTTTCGTCCGAATACGGCGATATTCCGAATGCGTCGTTTCTGCCAAAGCCGTTTTCGTTAAAGCAACTGATTGAAGCAGTCCGCAACCTGGCCGGTTAACCCGATCACTCCGGCAGAGACAGGCGGTCGTAAATCTCAAAGTCCTGCGCATAGGCGTCTTGGTATTGGCGCAGTAATGCAGGGCTTAGGGATATCGTGGCTTCTGGGGATTGATTGGCGTGTCCAAGGGTGAATTGTTTGCCAAGCCGGTTTTGCAAGAACCGCACCAGCCCATCCATGTTGTCATAGCGAAACAGATGGGACATGCCAACTTGGCCGTCTTTGTCTGACATAAACTTGGCCTGCGATCCGACGCGGGCATATTCCGGAGGATTATCAGACAGATAAGCCGCAACGAAATCATCAAAGCTGATGTTGGCGGTGGAATTGGAAGAGCCTTTTAATTCATCACGGGACCGGTAACGGTACCAGCTGCCAAGCCAGTCAACAGGTTCGCGGATAACCGCAACACTGTCGGGTTCGTCCCGCGTCAGGGTCATGATGAAAGGTTCCAGCAGGCGTTGGTATTTGCGATAAGGCGTGTGTTTGGCGTTGGGAATTTTGGAAATGCGGATATCGCAGGTCGTACCCAAGGCAAGTTCGATCGAAGTGGAGGCCGTTTTGGGGGTGGCAAAGAACACCAGCTTTTCTTTGATAAATACCATCATTTCGGTCAATTACCCCCATTCAACCTAAAAGTGCGTCAGACATTTACCATTCATAAACCTTCATAAGCAATTGTTAAATTAAAATTTTGCTTGAAGTGTTCTTGTTTTGGTCTCATATAATAAAATGAGAACAAGAGGCGAACATCAGCAGCGATTGCTCAGGCATCTGGGATGTGAAATAAGGGATAAGAACATGGCCACGGCGAACCTACTCGATCTAACCGAAAGAAAATCAATGGATAAGCAAAAAGCACTGGAATCGGCCCTTGGGCAGATCGAACGGCAGTTCGGTAAAGGCTCGATTATGAAACTGGGTGGCAATGCCATGATGGATGTGGAAGCCACATCTACGGGGTCGATCGGGCTGGATATTGCGCTGGGAATCGGGGGGATTCCAAAAGGCCGTATTATCGAAGTTTATGGTCCAGAAAGTTCGGGTAAAACCACATTGTCGCTGCATTGTATTGCGGAAGAGCAGAAAAAAGGCGGGGTTTGTGCCTTTGTGGATGCGGAGCACGCGCTTGACCCGACTTATGCGAAGAAGCTCGGTGTTGACCTGGACGAATTGCTGATCTCGCAGCCGGATGCAGGCGAGCAGGCGTTGGAAATCACTGATACATTGGTGCGCTCTGGTGCGGTTTCCATGGTTGTGGTCGATTCGGTTGCCGCCTTGACGCCAAAGGCCGAGTTGGAAGGCGATATGGGCGATCATCAGGTGGGGGCTCAGGCCCGCTTGATGAGCCAAGCCATGCGCAAGCTGACAGGCTCGATCAGCAAATCGAAATGTACGGTGATTTTCATTAACCAGATTCGGATGAAAATTGGCGTGATGTTCGGGTCTCCGGAAACCACATCGGGTGGGAATGCGCTGAAGTTCTACGCCTCTGTCCGTCTGGATATTCGCCGGATCGGTGCGATCAAGGATCGTGACGAAATCGTCGGCAATGCGACCCGTGTGAAAGTTGTGAAGAACAAAGTGGCGCCGCCGTTCAAACAGGTGGAATTCGACATTATGTATGGCGAAGGCATTTCCAAGCGGGGCGAGTTGGTTGATCTGGGCGTGAAGGCGGGAATCGTTGAAAAATCAGGGTCCTGGTTTTCGTATGGGGACCAGCGGATCGGTCAGGGACGTGAAAACGCCAAGAATTTCCTGAAGGAAAATCCGCAGGTTGCCTGGGAAATCGAAGACAAGATTCGTGCCTCACACGGGTTGGATTTTGATATGGCCAAACCAAGCGCCGATGACAGCTCGGACGATCTGCTGGAAGAATAAAGTACCGCGCAGGGGTGGTTTGCCTTTGGCAGGAGTATTTTAGAACATTGAAACAAGCGCCGTGGGCTGTGCCTGCGGCGCTTTGTGGTTTTTCGGGTGGGACAATTGTGTTGTGGACAGATTTTGCAGGCAAGGTATAACCGCCCCTGATCAAAACCCGTATACTACAAAGGCATAACACTATGGTTGGCGTAAACGATATTCGCAGCACGTTTCTTTCCTATTTTGAAAAAAACGGCCACGCGGTTGTGGACAGCTCTCCGTTGGTGCCACGTAATGACCCGACACTGATGTTCGTGAACTCGGGCATGGTGCAGTTCAAGAACCTGTTTACAGGCGTTGAAACGCGGGATTATCAGCGGGCGACCTCGGCGCAGAAATGTGTGCGGGCAGGGGGTAAGCACAATGATCTGGACAATGTGGGGTATACCGCGCGGCACCATACGTTCTTTGAAATGCTGGGGAATTTCTCCTTCGGGGATTACTTCAAGAAAGAAGCTATCCCCTTTGCCTGGGACTTGATCACCAAGGATTTCGGCATTGATAAATCCCGTTTGGTGACAACGGTTTACCACACAGATGACGAAGCCTTTGCCATTTGGAAAAGCCTTGGGGTGCCAGAGGATCGGATCATTCGCATCGCAACGTCTGACAATTTCTGGCAAATGGGGCCAACGGGGCCTTGTGGTCCCTGTACCGAGATTTTTTATGATCACGGAGATCACATTTGGGGCGGGCCTCCGGGGTCGGCCGAGGAAGATGGCGACAGGTTTATCGAAATCTGGAACGTTGTGTTCATGCAGAATGAGCAATTCGCCGATGGTACAATGCGCGAATTGGACATGCAGTCCATCGACACCGGCATGGGGCTGGAACGGATTGCGGCTTTGTTGCAAGGCAGCCATGACAACTATGACACCGACCTGTTCAAAGCCTTGATCGAGGCGTCGGCGCAGGCGGTTGGGGTTGATCCTTACGGGGATCAGAACGTGCATCACCGCGTTATCGCAGATCATTTGCGCTCTACTTCCTTTCTGATTGCGGATGGTGTTCTGCCATCAAACGAGGGGCGCGGCTATGTGCTGCGCCGTATCATGCGCCGTGCCATGCGCCATGCGCATTTGCTGGGGGCGAAAGACCCGATGATGTATCGTCTGGTGCCAGAACTAGTGCGCCAGATGGGGCAGGCTTATCCTGAACTTGGCCGCGCCCAGCCGATGATCGAAGAGACTCTTTTGCTGGAAGAGACCCGTTTCAAGACGACGCTGGATCGTGGCTTGAAGCTGCTGGATGCCGAGTTGGAAGGCATGGCAGAGGGCACGGCATTACCGGGCGAAACAGCCTTTAAACTGTATGATACCTATGGGTTCCCACTTGATCTGACACAGGATGCCCTGCGGGAAAAAGGTGTCGCGGTGGACACCGACGGGTTTACCAGTGCCATGGCTGCGCAAAAAGCCAAGGCACGGGCGGCCTGGTCTGGGTCTGGCGAGGCAGCGGATGAATCCGTTTGGTTTGACATAGCCGATGCGGAGGGCAACACAGAGTTTCTGGGTTATGACACTGAAACCGCCGAGGGCCAAATCCGTGCAATTGTTCAGGACGGCGCAGTTGTGAAAACCGCAACAGGCGGCGCGGCGGTGCAATTGGTGCTGAACCAAACGCCGTTTTATGCGGAAAGCGGCGGTCAGGTTGGCGACACGGGTGTTTTGAAAACTGACGGTGGGACTGTGCGCATTTCTGATGTGCGTAAAAAGGCGGGTGTGTTTGTGCACTTTGGAGAGGTTCTGGACGGGACAATCACTACAGGCGATGCGGCCGAACTGGTCGTGGATCACACGCGGCGCAGTGCAATCCGCGCCAACCACTCGGCCACGCACCTGTTGCATGAGGCCTTGCGGGTTGCTTTGGGGGATCATGTGGCGCAACGCGGGTCGCTGAACGCAGAGGATCGGTTGCGGTTTGATTTTAGCCACTCCAAAGCCATGAACGCCGATGAAATGGCGCAAGTAGAGCGGGATGTGAACGCCTTTATCCGCCAGAATACCCCTGTGGACACCCGCATCATGACCCCTGACGAAGCGCGAGACTTGGGCGCGCAGGCGCTGTTCGGCGAGAAATACGGCGATGAAGTGCGGGTTGTTTCAATGGGCAAATTGGCAGGCAGCGGAAAAGGGTCTGACAAAAACACCTATTCGTTGGAACTTTGTGGCGGCACCCATGTGCAGCGCACCGGCGATATCGGTGCCTTTGTGATGCTGGGCGACAGCGCCAGCAGTTCTGGTGTGCGCCGGATCGAAGCCCTGACTGGGCAGGCGGCGCAGGATTATTTGCGCGGGCAGGATCATCTGCTGGCCGAGGCAGCGTTGGTGCTGAAAGCGCCTGCCTCCGAAGTACCAGCGCGGATTAAATCCCTGCAAGACGAACGCAAGGCCCTGCAAAATGAAGTTGCAGAGTTGCGCAAAAAGGCCGCTATGGGCGGTGCCGAAGGGGGATCTGATGCGGTTACCATCAACGGCGTGCCCTTTCTGGGTCAGGTTTTGGCCGATGTACCCGGCAAAGATCTGCGCGGTTTGATCGACGAACATAAAAAACGCTTGGGCAGCGGTGCGATTGTGCTGATCTCGGGCGCGGGTGGCAAAGCGGCGATTGCGGCCGGGGTCACTGAGGACTTGACCGACCGTGTGTCCGCGGTTGATTTGGTGAAGGCGGCTGCGGCAGAACTTGGCGGTAAGGGCGGCGGTGGTCGTGCGGATATGGCGCAAGCTGGCGGCCCGTCTGTGGAAAATGCTGATGCGGCCCTTTTGGCTGCGCAGAAAGTTTTGGAGGATTAAATGACGGTTTACACAATGGCACATATTGATGTGCATGACGAAGCAGAATACGCCCGCTACGCGGAACTGGCAGGGCCAGCGGTGGCCCAATATGGCGGCGTTTTTCTGGCACGCGGCGGCAAAACCGAAGTTATGGAGGGCCACGCGCGGTCACGCAATGTGATCATCCAGTGGCCTGACATGGACACCGCCAAAGCGTTTTACAACGGGCCGGAATATCAACTGGCGCTAAGCCACGGTCTGCCTGCAGCCAACCGCGATTACATGTTTGTAGAGGGCGTCTGATGGCCGCTTATGTGATTGCACAGATTGAAGTGACAAATCTGGACGGCTATATGGAATATGCCAGCCAAACCGTTGCTTGCGCGGAAAAATTCGGCGGCACCTTCCTTGTCAAAGGTGGCGCTGCCGAATGGATTGAGGGCAAGGGCGCTGCGCGCAATGTGGTGATCGAATTTGATACCACAGAGGCAGCAAAGCGGTTTTATTATTCGGATGAATATCAGAAAATCCTGCCACTTGCGTTGAACAATTCTAACCGTTCTATGGTGCTGGTCGAAGGCGTTTAAGCCGCTTGTAAAATCTATCGGGAAACGCGGGATACTTATGGCGTGACGCAATTTCCTTTGGCGGCTTTCCTTGCACTTTTTGGCGACGGGGCGTAACAGGCAGGCCAGCCAATTCGGAGAGTTTCACAGATGTCAGGCACAGATCACGCAAAAGCCGCCGATTGGGGCGGGCCGCAACCGGTAGTGGTTCTGGTGCAGCCACAGATGGGCGAAAACATCGGCGCTGCGGCGCGGGCGATGTGGAATTTCGGTTTGGAACGGATGCGGCTGGTGAATCCTCGGGACGGGTGGCCGAACCAGAAGGCTGTGACCATGTCTAGCGGGGCCGCCCGTGTGATCGACGCGGTTCAGGTGATGGACACCACCGAACAGGCGATTTCTGACCTGCATTATGTGTTTGCCACCACCGCGCGGGGGCGGGATCTGACCAAACCTGTGGTCACGCCGGAACGGGCGATGGAACAGGCGCGGGCTATGGTGGCCAAAGGCCAGAAGGTGGGTATCCTGTTCGGGCCGGAACGTTCGGGCCTTGAAAATCCTGATATTGCACGGGCCAATGCGATTATTTCTGTGCCGGTCAATCCGGCCTTTGCCTCACTTAATCTGGCGCAATGTGTTTTGTTGCTGGCCTATGAATGGCGCCGCCAGCAGGGTGATGCCGCGCCCGAGGTTCTGGAACTGGCTGGCACCAAACGGGCTGAATCCATTGAAATTCAGAAACTGACCGAAACGTTGGAGGCGCGACTGGAGTCCGTGGGGTTTTTCTGGCCCGATCATAAGGCCGAAAGCATGGTAACGAACCTGCGCAACATGATTTCCCGTTTGCCATTGACGCAGGCGGATGTGCGTATTTTCCACGGCGTCATCAAGTCGCTGGCAGACAAGCATCCAAAGTCCCGATAGCCATTGATCAGCTTCGCCCTGCGCCCTAAATAGTGGCAAGCATTCTGAAAGGCGCGGCCCATGACCAAGACACGCAGCATTTTTGAAGAGGTTTCGACTGGGAAACCAGCCTCGGACGCGCCGAAAGGTGGCTTGATCGACGCGGGTAAATCTGGTGCGCGGCGGGCGATTGCGGTCTGGCTGCTGGTGCTGTTTGCACTTGTTGCGGGCATGATCCTTGTGGGTGGGATGACGCGGTTGACGGACAGCGGTCTGTCGATCACCGAATGGAAGCCCGTCACAGGCGCGATTCCCCCGATGAATGACGCTGTCTGGACTGAAGAATTCACAAAATATCAGGCGACTCCGGAGTATCAGTTGCAAAACAAGGGTATGACCCTGCACGAGTTTAAGTCGATCTATTGGTGGGAATGGGGCCATCGCCAGTTGGGCCGTCTTGTCGGGCTGATTTGGGCGCTTGGGTTTTTCTATTTTCTGGCACGGCGCCAAATCCCGAAAGGCTGGACCGGACGGCTGGTTCTTGTGGGGGCTTTGGGCGGTTTGCAAGGGGCGATTGGCTGGTGGATGGTGTCTTCGGGGCTGTCTGGTCGCATGGTGGATGTGGCATCTTATCGGCTGGCGACCCATCTGGGGCTGGCCTTTATCATCCTTGGTGTGCTGGTGTGGTATGCGTGGCAGTTGCAACGCCCCGAGATGGAGATGTTCCAAGCCCGCCGCAATCAGGAAAAGCGTCTTGTGACCCTGTCTACGATCCTGCTGGTGCTGACATTTGCACAAATTCTGCTGGGCGCGCTTGTGGCGGGTATTGATGCGGGGCGCGGTTATATCGACTGGCCGATGATGAACGGAGAGTTCCTGCCCTCGGAATCCTTTGATTACGAGCCGTTCTGGACCAACTTCTTTGAAAACCCTGCCTTGGTGCAATTCAATCATAGATTGCTAGGCTATGGTGTTTTTCTCTTCACTCTCCACCTCTGGTTTTCGTCGCGCAGCTCGGCTATCCTACAGACTCGGCGGGCGGCTTTGATTGTGCTTTTCGTCGTTCTGGCACAAATGGTTATGGGAATTGCCACAGTGATGCATGCTGCACCGTGGCATCTGGCAATCTTTCATCAGATTGGTGCCGTTATTGTGATTGTTAGTGTTTTGAACGTTCGTTTTTCTGCGCTGTATCCAAGGGCGCAAAAGCTTAGATAATTGAGGTGAATACATGAATTCCATGACTGCGTATTCGGCTTTGGCCGAACACTATCGTGATGTGGTTGCATTGGGGCAAGTGTCGGGTTTGTTGGGGTGGGATCAGGAAACGATCATGCCCAAAGGGTCAGCGGCGCAACGCTCTGAATGGATGAGCGCGCTGGAAAAAGTTGGCCACGCCCAACGCACCGATCCCCGGATAGCTGAATGGCTGGATGCTGCAAGTGCTGCTGATCTGACTGAAGAACAGGCCGCCAATGTGCGCTTGATCCGACGCCAGTTTGAACGCCAGTCCAAAGTGCCAAGCGCGTTGGCCCGCCAGATCGCCCGTGTGACGTCACAAGCGCAGGGTGTTTGGGCAAAGGCCCGTGAAGCGGGGGATTTCGCGGCGTTTCAGGATGTTCTAAGCGAGGTTCTGACGCTGCGGCGCGAAGAAGCGGCGGCTTTGGCGGAGGGCGGCAATCTTTATGATGCGCTGCTAGAGGATTACGAACCGGGCATGTCGGAACCTGTATTGGCAAAGCTGCTGGGTGGTTTGCGCGACGGTCTGGTCGATTTGCGGGGCAGGGTGGCTCAAAGCGGCGAACAAATCCCTGATTTGCGCGGTACGTTTTCCCGCGACCAGCAGACCATGATCGCCCGCGAACTGGCCACTGCATTTGGTTATGACTGGACCCGCGGGCGGCTGGATTTCAGCGTGCATCCGTTTTCCAGCGGCAGTTTCAATGACGTGCGCATCACCACGCGGGTATCCGAAAGTGACCCGTTTAACTGTTTTTATTCGACAATCCATGAAGTCGGCCATGCCACCTATGAACAGGGCATCAATCAGGATTACGGTCTGACCATGCTGGGCAGCGGGGTCTCTATGGGGGTTCACGAAAGCCAGAGCCGGATTCTGGAAAACCAGTTGGGTCGCAGTCGCGCGTTCACAGGGTTCCTTTACGGGCGAATGCGCGAGGTATTTGGGGATTTCGGCGTGCCGGATGCCGAGGCGTTCTACCGTGTGGTCAACAAGCTGCACCGCGGTTTTATCCGCACGGAAGCTGACGAGGTTCAATACAACCTGCATGTGCTGCTGCGCTTTGATCTGGAGCGCCAGTTGATCGCTGGGGATCTGGAAGTTGTAGACCTGGAAGCTGCGTGGAATGAGCGGTTTGAGAAAGATTTCGGCTATCCCGTAGACATGCCGTCCAATGGTGTGTTGCAGGATGTGCATTGGTCCGTTGGTCTGTTCGGATATTTCCCAACCTATTCGCTGGGCAATATTTATGCGGGCGAGTTGTTTGCCAAAATGTCTGATGATCTGCCTGAGTTGCAGGGGGAACTGGCGCAAGGCAATACAACTTCCGCACTGGGGTGGTTGGGGCAGAATATCCACCGCCACGGATCGCTGTATGAACCGCGGGATACGATTACCCGCGCGGTGGGACATGTTCCGACTGCGGAACCTTTGCTGGCCTATCTGAACCAGAAATTTGGTGAGATTTACAAGCTGTAAGGTTTGGTCTTGGCCGCGCGGAGAGAAGCGCTCCGCGCGGGAGGTATTTGGGCTCAAAAGATGCTTGCGTGCTGGCGGTTAGGTTTGGGACCAGTTTGGAGGGCGTTTTTCCAGAAATGCAGCAATGCCTTCTTCGGTGTCTGTAAGCATCATGTTTTCAGCCATAACCGCGCCTGTAAAGTCATAGGCCTGATCCAATGGCATCTGGATTTGTTCATAAAACGCCTGTTTGCCGATCTTGACCGCAGCGCCAAGTTTTGAGGCGACCAATTCCGCCAGTTCCTGTGTTGCGGCGTCCAATGCGTCTGGGGGGACCACACGGTTGACGAGGCCGAGGTCTTGGGCCTTTGATGCGGAAATGAACGTGCCTGTGGTCAGCATTTCAAAGGCGTGTTTGCGCGGGATATTGCGGGACAGGGCCACCATCGGAGTAGAACAGAACAGGCCGATGTTCACGCCGTTCACGCCGAATTTTGTCTGCTCATCTGTCACCGCCATATCGCAACTGGCCACCAACTGGCAGCCCGCCGCTGTGGCCAGACCGTGGGGTTGGCAAATCACCGGTTGGGGAAGTTTCGGGATGGTGGTCATCATCTTGGTGCATTTGGCGAACAGGTCTAGGAAATACTGTTTTCCCCCGTCATCATCCTGCCGTACGGCGGTCATTTCTTTCAGGTTATGACCCGCACAGAACGCCTTGCCCGTGCCGCGCAGGATCACCACGCGGATGGTTTTATCCTGCATTAAGCTGTCAAATTGGGATTGCAGCGCGTCGAGCATATCCTCGGACAGGGCGTTCAGCGTATTTGGGGTGTTCATCGTCAGCGTCGCAATTGCGCCCGCATCGTTGCGTAACAGGGTGTCTGAGGTCATGGTTTTCTCTTGTTTGGCTGCGCCATATGCCCCAAACCTTAGACAAAACAATAGCCTGAGGAAAGACCATGCCCCTGAAAATGACCATAGAAGAACTCCGTGAATTCTTTGTAGAGGTCTTTCCCCAAGTTAAAGACGATTTTGTCATCGAAGATATGACAGAAGACGAAATCACCGTCCGTCTGAAAGTGACCAACCAGCATCTGCGCCCTGGTGGCACGGTATCCGGTCCGTCGATGTTTGGTTTGGCTGATGTGTGTTTTTATCTGATAATCATGGGAAATATCGGCCCCAAGGCGCTGACGGTCACCACCAATTGTTCGATTGATTTCATGCGCAAGCCTGAACCCCGTGACATGATCGCCAAGGCGCGGTTGTTAAAGCTTGGCAAGGCGTTGGCTGTGGGCGATGTGATGCTATATTCCGAGGGCATGGACAAACCTGTTGCCCATGCCAATGTGACTTACTCCATCCCGCCGCGGGATGAATTTGTGCGCTAGAACGGGCTGTCGGTGATGTAATCGCCAGCTTTAAAATCTGACAGGTCGGCGTTCACCACCAGCACGGAATGATCGTTGTCTACTTTGAACAGAACGCCGGCATCTGTGTCGATGATACGGATGGCCGGTTTGCCAGCGCTTTGCAACCCGTAGGCGGTGTAGCCCATGTCCAGCGTGTCGATGCCGAATTCAAAGTCGAAAATCCTGTCCTTGCCGAAATCCGTGTCCTGAAACACGAAATGGTCAAAGCCCACTCCACCATATAGGCGGTCATTGCCATCGCTGTCATAAATATAGTCATTGCCCGCGCCGCCGTATTCCTTGTCGTTGCCCGCACCAGAATAGATTTGGTCGTTGCCTGAATCCCCGTAGACTTTGTCGTTGCCATCGCCGCCCTGAAGGAAGTCGTCACCACCGCCGCCCTTCAACAAGTCCTTGTCGTCGCCACCATAGACATAGTCATTGCCCGCGCCGCCATTCAGCTTGTCATTGCCAGTGTCGCCGTAGAGCGTGTCGCTACCACCACTTCCTGTCAGGATGTCGCGATCCGCGCCGCCGTGCAATTCATCCTTGCCGCCGCCACCGTTTAGCCGGTCCAGCCCATCGCCGCCAAACAGAAGGTCATTGCTGGCATCGCCGGCAAGCTTGTCCGTACCAACCCCGCCATAAAGCACATCCTTACCGCCGCCGCCGTTCAGCGTGTCATTGCCTTGTCCACCGTAAAGCGTGTCGCTCCCTGCGTCGCCTTTCAAGGTGTCGTCTCCATCTTCGCCGAACAAAAGATCGCCGCCATCCCCGCCGGAAAGGGTATCATTACCGTTCCCCCCTTTGATGTAATCCGCGCCTTTGTTGCCAGACAGTTTGTCCGCGCCCCCAAGCCCCAACAAGATGTCTTCGCCCGTTGTGCCAGATTTGACGTTGGCCTTGTTATTGCCTTCCCAAAAGTAATCCGGTGTGGCGATATCCACGCCCTGAATGGAGTCCTGATAGCTGAACTGCACATAGGTTTCGTCGTAAAGCGTCAGCATCACTTTGTCGTCGGGCAGATTTACAAAGGCGGAATGGGACTGAGGTTGGGTCTTATCGTCGGCATGGACTACAGTCGGGCCAAAGACCAGCTTGCCCGACGGCGAAAGCACGGCAAGGAATACGTTGCTGTCAGTGCTATAGCCGGTTTGTATCCCGTTTCCGGTGAAAGAGACCAGGATCAGGCCGTCTTTTGTCAATCCCAGCGAAAATTCCCGTGGTGCGATGGAAAGACCGTCAACTTTGCTGTCAAAGCTGGTGGGGGTGCCTTTTTGCACGCCGTTCTTGTTGAATTTCTGGATATAGACAACATCCGGATCTTCGGTGTTGGGGTAGATGGCCTGACGTGTATAGACCGTCAGGAAGCCGCCATCGGGGGTGGCCACCAGCTCTGGGTCTTGTGCAAAGCGATAGGTGCTTGCGTCCTCGCTGACTTTGAACTGTTCGCCCAAAGCTTTGCCCTTGGCGTTGAAAATCTGTCCGTACACACCATCGGAATCGCTCTTCTCCCAAACGGCTACCATATTGCCGTTCTCCAGAATGGTCAGATTCGGGTTGGCGCGTGGAAAGTCTGAAGTCGCGCGCCCTGCGTCAAAATCATAGGTATGTAGCAGTTTTCCAGCGGGGCTGAAAAAACGCCCGACATATTGCAGTTCGGCGTCCGGTGCGCGGTCGCGGTAGGTGACAAAATAGCCTTCATCCGTATGGGCTGCGTTCTGGAATTCCATCAGGTAGCCGCTGTCGAGCACTTTGGTGCTGCCGGTTTGGGTGCCGCCGGAATTGAAGGTCATCAGGCTAATCTGGTTGTGGTTGGTTTCTGTCGCGTCTTCTTCCAGCACGACAGAGAATTTACCAGCGTCCAACGCAAAGACCTTGGGCAGCTTGTAACCTTCGGAAATAGAACCAGTGGTGCCAAGAATGGTGGTTTCGCCGTTTTTGGGATTATAGAGGCTGAGCGTCAGATATCCGCTGCTGCTGGCAAGATAAGCTGTGACGACCTTGCCGTTGCTTAATGTGGTGGTACTGTAATCTGCTTCTGCGAATACGCCTAGACCATCGCTGGAAAGAAGGTGTTGATCGCCAATAAACCCAACCATAGGGGACTCCTTAAAAAATCAGGTCTGCTTGAATATGTGCGCAGACCAATAATGTTGCCTTGCGTGAAAAACTATAATTCGCGTTATTTTGGGTGGCAACTTTTTTGAATGGCAGAGTACAGCGGGTAACGGTGTTAGTTTTTTGGGGGAAAAGGCGAAATTTCCATCAAAAACGTGGGGTATTATGATACCATAATTGCAATGCATTGATTAATAACGATTTTACCTGCGTTTTGGGAATTGACTGTGCGGAACAGACAGGTAAAACGGCGACAGAATTCGACAGGGCCTTAGGGCCTTGTTTTCACTTCCATCAATTGGACTTAAAACCATGAAAACTTTCTCAGCAAAACCTGCTGACATCGACAAGAAATGGATCATTATTGACGCTGAAGGCGTCATCTTGGGCCGTCTTGCGTCGATCGTTGCCATGCGCTTGCGTGGTAAACACAAAGCTACATTCACACCATCTATGGATATGGGCGACAATGTCATCATCATCAATGCCGAAAAGGTACAGATGACAGGCAAAAAACGCACTGACAAAATCCATTACTGGCACACTGGTCACCCGGGCGGGATCAAACAGCGTACAGCTGGTCAGATCCTTGAAGGCAAATTCCCAGAGCGTCTGGTGACAAAAGCTGTTCAACGTATGTTGCCAGGTGGGCCATTGTCCCGTCAGCAAATGACAAACCTGCGCGTTTACGCGGGCGCCGAGCATCCGCATGAAGCACAGAACCCAACAGTTCTCGACGTCAAAGCGATGAACCCTAAAAACACGCGGAGCCAGTCATGAGCGACGAAATCAAATCCTTGGACGAGTTGAAAGACGCTGTAGAAGCTTCTGACATCGTTATCGAAGCCGCTGTTGAAACCGCTACCATCACACGTGAAGCTGTTCGCGACGCGCTGGGTCGGTCTTATGCAACCGGTAAACGGAAAGACGCGGTTGCCCGTGTTTGGATCAAACCTGGTTCGGGTAAAGTGACTGTGAACGGCAAGCCGCAAAACGTCTATTTTGCACGTCCCGTTCTGCAAATGATCCTGGCACAGCCATTTGAAATTGCTGGCGTTGTTGGCGAATTCGACGTGATGGCGACTGTTAAAGGTGGTGGCCTGTCTGGTCAGGCTGGTGCGGTCAAGCACGGCATTTCCAAAGCGTTGCAACTTTATGAACCAACACTGCGGGCGCCTCTGAAAGCCGCTGGCTTCCTGACACGCGACTCGCGCGTTGTGGAACGTAAGAAATACGGTAAGCGCAAGGCGCGCCGGAGCTTCCAGTTCTCCAAGCGTTAAGCTTACAGATACGATTTTCGAAAAGGCCCTGCACTGCGGGGCCTTTTTGCATTCAGGCAGGGCGGAATTCGTATGGTTGTTACCTAACTGTAGTAGCAATCAGCAAACGCAATCACGCCACGGTTCCCCGATGCAAACCCTGACCAAAGATATTTCCTACGCCCCCTCGGCCCAGACAAAATCAGGCCGTGCCTTGATCCGAACGATGGAAACCCTTAGCGGGCGGCATAAATTGCTGCGCATGGCGCGGGGATACGAGGCTGAGACTGCCACAGGGGCGGATTTCTTTCGGGTAATGTCTGAAAAATACCGCCTTAAACTGGATGTTTTGGCAGGCTCGCTCGATATGATCCCGCGCCGTGGCCCGTTGATCCTGATTGCCAACCACCCCTACGGAATTCTCGACGGGTTGGTACTGGGGGATATTCTGGCGCAACGCCGCGATGATTTTCGCATTCTCGCCCATAGCGTGTTTCGCAATTCCAATGCGCTACGCGATGTGATTTTGCCTGTCAATTTTGATGGCACCAAAGACGGCGTGCGCCAGAACCTGCAAACCCGCCAAGAGGCTATGACCTATCTGGAAAACGGCGGGGCGATTGGTATTTTCCCGGGCGGCACGGTGTCTACTGCGGTCAAACCTTTTGCCCACCCGATGGACCCGCGCTGGCGGCCGTTTACCGCGAAACTGGTGGCGCGCACGGGGGCAACTGTGGTGCCGATCTATTTTGAAGGTGCCAATTCGCGCCTGTTCCAGATTGCCAGCCACTTGCATGCGACCCTGCGTATGTCCCTGCTGATAAACGAGTTTCGTCGCGCCCGCAAAGCGCCTGTGCGCTTGGTGGTGGGAAAACCGCTGGATCGCGGCGCATTAGAGGCCTGTTCCCGCGATCCACGGGCAATGATGGATTTCTTGCGCGAGTCGACCTATCGACTGGCTCCAAATCCGTTACAAAATTACGGCTACGGGTTTGAATTTGAAGCAAACCATCGCTGACATGTGACAGGTCGGGCAGGAAACTCAGGCTTTGTTCAATCATGGCTTTACCCGATTGCGGGGCTTGGTTAGAGCTATCGCAAGTTTCGCGTATTCACGGACCATTCCCATGCCTGTAGGCGTTTTTGACAGTGGACTTGGCGGCCTGACCGTCTTTGAAGCGATCCGCACGCGGTTGCCGGATCAGCCTTTGGTCTATTTCGGTGACAACGCCATTGCGCCCATCGGGGTGCGAGATGCGGATGATATTTACGGGATCACCACGCGGGCCTGTGATCGGCTGTTCGATGAGGGCTGTAATCTGGTGATTCTGGCGTGCAACACGGCCTCGGCTGTGGCGCTGAAGCGGATGCAGGAAAATTGGGTGCCTAAGGATAAACGGGTTCTGGGTGTGTTTGTTCCGATGATCGAAGCAATGACCGAACGGATGTGGGGCGATCAATCCCCCCCGCGCGAAGTGGCAGTGAAACAGGTCGCGCTGTTTGCCACGCCTGCCACTGTGGCCAGCCGTGCCTTTCAACGGGAACTGGCCTTTCGCGCTGTCGGTGTCGATGTCGAGGCACAGCCCTGTGGTGGTTTGGTGGATGCGTTGGAAGACAACGATCTTGAACTGGCCGAGGCTTTGGCCCGCAGTCATGTGGCAGCTTTAAAGCGGCGTATGCCCACCCCCCAAGCGGCGGTGCTGGGATGCACTCATTACCCGATTCTGGAAGCAATTTTTCAAGACGCATTGGGGCCGGATGTTTCGGTCTATTCCCAAGGCCGCCTTACTGCCGCCAGTCTGGAAGATTATCTGCAACGCCACCCCGATATGGTTGGGGCTGCTGGGGAAACCCGTTGTTTGACATCCGGTGATCCCCTGCGCGTCGGCACGGCCGCCACGCGGTTTATCGGGCGAAAAATGGTGTTTGAGGGCGTGTAACCCGCCCCGAACACCGGAAACATCCAAAGCACCCATACTCAACGGTTGATTGCGCGCGCGCGCTTTTTGCCGTAAATCATCATTGAATTCTAAGGAGATGGCTTATGACGACGCCAACACAAAAGCCTAAAAATATCGCAATTCTAGGGGCCTCTGGCTATACGGGGGCGGAACTGGTGCGCTTGATCGCCACCCATCCGGGCATGGTTGTAAAAGCCATGACAGCGGATCGTAAGGCGGGAATGACCTATGGGTCCGTATTCCCCCATCTGCGGCATCTGGATCTGCCGGAACTGACCACAATCGAGGATGTGGATTTCACCGACATTGATCTGGTGTTCTGCGCGCTGCCCCACGCCACCAGCCAAGAAGTCATCCGCGAATTGCCGGCCCATGTGAAAATCGTCGATCTGTCGGCTGATTTCCGGCTGCGCGATCCCGAGGTGTATGCAAAATGGTACGGTGGGCCACACACTGCACTGGAACTGCAAAAAGAGGCGGTTTACGGGCTGACGGAATATTACCGCGAGCAGGTCAAAACTGCGCGGTTGGTGGCTGGAACCGGCTGTAATGCGATGACTGGCCTGATGCCAATTCTACCACTTCTGGCGGCGGGTGTGATAGAAAGTGACGACATCATCATTGATCTGGCCACCGGTGTCAGCGGGGCAGGGCGTTCCCCCAAAGAAGGCATGCTGCATTCCGAAGTGTCTGAGGGCTACCGCGCTTATAACGTGGCCGCGCACCGGCATTTGGCGGAATTCGATCAGGAAATGTCCTTGATTGCGGGTAAATCGGTTGATGTCACCTTTACGCCCCATCTGCTCCCTCAAAACCGCGGAATTCTGGCGACAATTTATGTCAAAGGTGACGCGCAAACGATCCATGACACGCTGCGGGCGAAATATGACGACGAACCCTTTGTCTATGTGCTGCCCTTTGGCGAAGCCCCTGCAACGCAACACGTGCGCGGGTCGAACTATTGCCATCTGGGGGTAATTCCGGATCGTAAACCTGGCCGTGTGATGGTGTTTTCCACATTGGATAACCTGACCAAAGGGTCCAGCGGCCAAGCGATCCAAAACGCAAACCTTATGTTGGGCCTGCCCGAAACAATGGGGCTGGAAATGGCACCGCTATTCCCTTGATAAATCATCCTATCGTTGTCGTCACGCGCTCTGCCATTGCGGCATTTCAGGCGCGTGGCGGCGATATGCAGGCGGGTTACATCGCCTATTCCTTGTTGCTTGCGATCTTTCCATTTCTGATCTTCTGTGTGGCCCTGACGGGTTGGTTCATCGGGGCTGGGCGCAGCGCCGAGGCGGTTGGTGTTCTGTTTGATTTCGCCCCAATCTATCTGGCCAAAGCATTGGAACCCGCCTTGGTTCAGGTTTTGGCAAACGAACATAATCTGTTCACCTTGTTCATTCTACTGGCGCTTTGGGCGGCCATGCGCGCGGTTGAGGCAATTAACCGCGCCTTTGACGGCATCTACGGAGAACGGGAAAAAGGCGTTTGGATCATGCGAAAAGCCAAGGCAATGGTGACGGTCATAGTGTCGGCTATTGCGTCGGTGGTATTGGGCTTGTCTATCCTTTTGGCCCCTAGCTTGATCAAAATAATTGAAAGCTTTATTGATTTTGACATTCCAACCAACATTACATTTGCACGGTATGCCGTTGGTATTGTTGTGTTCTACCTGTTAATCTGGTCGCTTCATTGGTTTTTGCCCCATGACCACGCCAAGGAATTTCCACGTTGGCCCGGTGTTCTGTTCACCACAATTTCTTGGTTGGTGATGGCAACGGGACTGTCGCTCTATCTGGCAAATTCGGGGAGTTATTCGATCACTTACGGTGCTTTGGCGGGCATTGTGATCACCATGTTGTTTCTGTACTTTTCAGCTGGAATAATCCTATTTGGCGCGGAACTTAACGCAGCGATCAAACGCTATAGAATAGGGCTCTGACTATGGCCGGACTGAAAAAGACACGCCGAATCCAACTGATTATTGCGGGATTTTCCTGTCTGTTTGCAGGGTTTGTTGTGATCTATCTGGCGGCAGGCGATGCGCTGCAATATTTCTACAGCCCGTCAGACATAGCGGACAACCGCCCGATGGACGGGCAAATCATCCGTGTGGGCGGTTTGGTTGCCGAAGAATCCATGGTCAAATCCGGCAATACGGTAGAGTTTATCGTGACGGATGGCGGCGCTACGGTGCCCGTCAGCTTTACGGGAATCTTGCCGGACTTGTTTGGCGAAGGCCAAGGCATGATCGCAACGGGTGCTTTGGAAAATGGCGTGTTTCAAGCGCAGGAAATTCTGGCCAAACACGACGAGGAATACATGCCAAAAGAGGTTGCAGATGCCTTGAAAAAGCAAGGTGTGTTCAAACCAACAGGCGAGTAGCGCACGCCGTTACCACAAATTTTTAGTAAGTTTTCTGTATTTTTCCCTGAGTTCTTTACAGATCATCGGGGTATCATGCAGACAGTTGATGAAATTGCGCGCGCGATTGTGCGGCGCGAAGGCGGATATGTGAATGATCCGGACGATTTGGGCGGCGCGACGAAATACGGGGTGACGGTACACACCATGCGTCGGCTTGGGCTGGATTTGACGCGTGATGGGGTTGTGGACGCCCATGATGTGCTGGCGCTGAGCGAGGCCGAAGCCGTCGAAATCTTTAAAACCCATTATTTTTTCAAGCCAAGCATTGGTGATTTGCCTGCCGTATTACAGTCCAGCGTTTTTGACATGTATGTGAATGCAGGAAATCACGCGGTGAAAATCTTGCAACGGATGCTGGCGAAATTTGGCCAAAGTGTCATGGTTGATGGCGCGATTGGCCCGCAAACCTGCGCCGCAGTGAAAGCTGCGATGGCGATCGCGTCGGGGTATCTTGCGGATGCCTACGGGCTTGAACGCAGGGCCTATTATTATGCCTTGGCGGACAGCCGCGTGGCCTCGCGCAAATATGCGCGAACGCAGGCAGGGGGCAAAGGTGGCTGGATTTTACGGGCCGAAGAATTCATTGCGCCAAAATACCATATCACTCTGACAGATCACAAGAAAAGGTGTGCAAAATGGGGTTAGTACAGGATGTTTTCGGGCTTGGGAAAGCCGTGAAAGAAGTGGCCGAGGTGTTCGTGCCTAATAAAACCGCCAACGCAGAATATGAACATCTGGAGCACAAAGCCTCGGTCGAGCAATACGGGGCAGAGTTCGAACGATCGCGGGGCGGAATGTTCAATAATTTCGTAGACGGCTTGAACAGATTACCCCGTCCGGTCTTTGCCTTGTCGACTGTCGGATTATTTGCGTTTTCAATGGTGAACCCAGAAGCGTTTTCACAGCGGATGGTCGGGCTTGATGCTGTGCCGCGTGAATTATGGTGGCTGCTGGGGGCGGTCGTGTCCTTTTATTTTGGGGCGCGGGAAATGCACTATGTGCGCGCACGGACATTGCGTGGGGCACAACAGGCGGTGGGGTTTGTCGGGGCGGCGGGCCAACGCGAGGAGGAGAATGCGGCGGTTGTGGATTGGCGAAAATCGCGGGATTAGGCGGCCAGTCTAGAGCGTGCATTGATATATAAGGGTCTGAAACCGCAAGGCTATTAACAGATTTTCCGTGTTAGGTGGATATTTACGTTTGCCTGCCATAGTTCCTTAATCCTTGAAAAATATCGGAAAGGGGAAATCATTCGCTCTTATACTAAACCGAAAATCAATGCCGTGCTCACAAAACGTCTGGACCCCTGTGACATTACACACCGCCAACACAAGTTTTATTGAATTGTTGCCCTGTGTCAGCCTGCTATAATCGACGGGATTTACACGGGGCAGCATCATGATCGCAGAAATCGGCCATTTCACGGTTCTCTTGGCCTTTGCCTTGGCTTTGGTGCAGGCTTTTGTGCCACTGGTCGGCGCACAGAAAAACTGGTCTGGCTGGATGCAGCTGGCAGATACCACTGCGGTGGCGCAATTTGTTCTGATTGCGATCAGTTTCGCGGCGCTGACTTATAGCTTTGTGGTCTCTGATTTCTCGTTGGCTTTGGTTGCCGCCAATTCCCATTCCGCCAAGCCGATGTTGTATAAAGTCACAGGCGTTTGGGGCAACCACGAAGGGTCCATGCTGCTTTGGATTCTTATTCTGGTGTTTTATGGCGCTTTGGTCGCGGTTTTTGGTGGCAATCTGCCAAGTGCGCTAAAGGCGCGGGTTCTTTCGGTGCAGTCGATGATTTCGGCGGCGTTTCTGGCGTTTTTGATCTTTACGTCGAACCCGTTCGTGCGTTTGGCGGTGCCGCCCATTGATGGCAATGATCTTAATCCTCTGCTTCAGGACCCGGGGCTCGCCTTTCATCCGCCGTTTCTTTATTTTGGCTATGTTGGCCTGTCTATGTCGTTTTCCTTTGCTGTCGCTGCCCTGATTGAAGGCCGCGTTGATGCCGCTTGGGCCCGTTGGGTGCGGCCTTGGACCTTGCTGGCGTGGATTACTTTGACCATTGGCATCGCGCTTGGCTCTTGGTGGGCCTATTACGAACTGGGCTGGGGCGGCTGGTGGTTCTGGGATCCGGTGGAAAATGCCAGCTTTATGCCATGGCTGATTGCGGCCGCGCTTTTGCATTCTGCCATTGTTGTGGAAAAACGCGATGCGTTGAAAAGCTGGACGGTTCTGCTGGCTATTCTGGCCTTCTCTTTCTCGCTGATCGGTACATTTATTGTGCGCTCAGGTGTGATTACTTCGGTCCACGCCTTTGCAAATGACCCAGAGCGGGGGATTTTCATTCTTGCGATCCTGACCGTTGCTATCGGTGGCGCATTAACGCTTTTCGCCGCGCGGGCAGGGCAGTTGCGCACCAATGCGGTGTTTGGCCTGATCAGCCGCGAGGGTGGGTTGGTCTTGAACAACCTGCTGCTGGTGGTGGCTACGGCTGTGGTCTTTTTCGGTACCATCTGGCCGTTGATTGCAGAACTGACAACGGGGCGAAAACTGTCTGTCGGCGCGCCGTTTTTTGATTCCGCTTTCACGCCGTTTATGGTGGTTTTGGTGGCAATCCTGCCGCTGGGGGCAATCCTGCCCTGGAAAAGGGCGCAGGTTGGAAAATCCTTCAAGAATCTGCGTGGTGCGCTGGCCTTGTCGGTGGCTTTGGGCGTTCTGGTCTGGAGCCTGCAAACCGGTGGCCGCATGTTGGCGCCGTTCGGATTGGCGCTGGCGGCATGGCTGGTACTCGGGGCGATGCTGGATCTGTTGATCCGCGCACGCTATCGCAATCAGGCCCCACTTGAAACCCTGCGCCGCTTGCGCAATCTGCCGCGATCCGACTGGGGAAAAGCGGTGGCCCATGCGGGGCTTGGCCTGACGATCTTTGGCATTGCGGCGGTTACCGCTTGGGAACAAGAGGACATTCGCGTAATCAATATCGGCGATCGCTTTGATGTGGGGGCCTATGAATTTGTCCTGAACGGGGTCGAGGATCATAACGGGCAAAATTATTCTGCGCAGATCGGCACTGTCACGGCCTATCGTGGCACCCGCAAAGTGGCGGACCTGCGCCCTGAAAAACGGTTCTACCCTGTGCAACGGATGCCCACGACCGAGGCTGCAATTGATTTTGGCATAACACGGGATCTTTATGTGGTGTTGGGCGATAAACAACCCGATGGCAGTTGGGCCATGCGCACCTATATCAAACCTTTTTCCAACTGGATTTGGCTGGGCTGTCTGGTCATGGCGCTGGGGGGCTGTCTAAGCCTGACGGACCGGCGATACCGCGTGGCCGGTGCCGTGCGCCCGAAACGGGCCAAACTTCAGGCGGCGGAATGAATATGCGTCGCTTGCTCCTGATCCTTGCTGTTGTGCTGGCTACGCCTCTTTGGGCGGTGGAACCCGATGAAATGCTGCAAGATCCTGTTTTGGAACAAAGGGCGCGGGAAATTTCCAAAGGGTTGCGTTGTCTGGTGTGTCGCAATGAAAACATTGATAATTCCAATGCGGGCATCGCACGGGATTTGCGTCTTTTGGTGCGCGAGCGGCTTGTGGCCGGGGATAGCGATACTGCGGCGGTGGATTTTATCGTCGATCGCTATGGGGAATATGTGCTGTTAAAACCGCGGATGACCCGCGCAAATGCGATCCTTTATCTGATAGGGCCCTTGATGTTGCTGTTGGGCGCGCTGGTGGCGGTTCTCTACCTGCGCCGGCGGTCCCGTAAAGGACAGGACGACTCGCCTGTTCTATCCAAAGACGAGTCTGAACGTCTGTCAAAGCTGTTACAGGACTGACCCGTTTTTTCGCTTTTGCGTTTCCTCTTTTCAAACCCGATCACAGCGGTAGACTGCGCCGAACCCAAAACCGGAGCAATGCCTAATGGATTATGAAACCCTGCTGTATGATCTGTCCGAAAATATAGCGACAATCACCCTGAACCGGCCTGATGTTCTGAACGGGCTGACCACACAGATGCGGGCGGAATTGCTGCATGCAGTCAAACGGGCCGAGGGGGAGGCCCGTGTATTGGTGCTGACAGGGGCAGGTCGTGGATTTTGCGCGGGGCAGGATTTGGGGGATGCGTCCAAAGTTTCCAACATTGATCTTGAAGGCACGTTACGCGACGAATACGAACCCATGCTGCGGGCGATTTTTGACTGCCGGATTCCGACAATCAGTGCGGTGAACGGTATGGCGGCGGGGGCGGGGGCGAACCTTGCGCTGGCAGCGGATGTGGTGATTGCAGCTGAAACTGCGTCATTCTTACAAGCGTTTTCGCGTATTGGGCTGATCCCTGATGCGGGGGGCACCTATTGGTTGCCCCGGCAGGTGGGCTTTGCTCGCGCTATGGGGGCCGCCTTGTTTGCAGAGCCTGTTTCCGCCACAAAAGCTGCTGAATGGGGGATGATCTGGGAAGCGGTGCCCGATGGCAGTTTTGCCGCCGTGGTGCGCACCCGTGCTTTGCATCTGGCCAGCGGCCCGACCGAGGGGTATCGACTGATCAAACGGGCCATGCGCATGAGCGTGGATCAAACATTGGATCAACAGTTAGAAACCGAGGCGCATCTGCAAGGCAAAGCAGGCCGCACAGCCGATTTCAAAGAGGGCGTTATGGCCTTTCTTGAAAAACGTAAAGCCCAGTTTGAAGGGCGCTAAAGCCATCTAATACGCTGTAACAATATAAAAAGGCCGCCTAATGAGGCGGCCTTTAAGTCTTGCGCGGTTGAAAACCTTAGCGGTTTTCTACATCCACATAGTCACGCAGCGGCGCGCCTTTGTACAACTGGCGTGGACGGCCGATTTTTTGGGTCGGATCGCCGATCATTTCTTTCCACTGGGAAATCCAGCCAACTGTACGGGACAGGGCAAAGATTGGTGTGAACATAGATGTCGGGAAACCCATAGCTTCGAGGATGATGCCGGAATAGAAATCCACGTTCGGGAACAGTTTCTTATCGCGGAAATACGGGTCTTCCAGTGCAAGGCGTTCCAGTTCTTTGGCCACTTGTAGCTTTGGATTGTTTTCAACACCCAACAAGCCCAGCACTTCGTCTGCGGATTCTTTCATCACAGTCGCGCGGGGATCGTGGTTTTTGTAAACGCGGTGTCCAAAGCCCATCAGGCGGAATGGGTCGTCTTTATCCTTCGCACGGGCGATGAATTCAGGGATACGTTCCACAGAGCCGATTTCTTCCAGCATTTCCAGACAGGCTTGGTTGGCGCCGCCATGTGCCGGACCCCACAAACAGGCGATGCCCGCTGCGATACAAGCAAACGGGTTTGCGCCCGAAGAACCTGCCAAACGGACAGTGGATGTGGATGCGTTTTGTTCATGATCTGCATGCAAAGTGAAAATCCGGTCCATAGCGCGGGCCAGAATCGGGTTCACTTCGTAGTCTTCTGCAGGAACCGCAAAACACATACGCAGGAAGTTGGACGCATAATCCAGATCATTGCGCGGATAAACAAACGGCTGGCCAATTGAATATTTATAAGCATAGGCTGCAATGGTTGGCATTTTTGCAATCAAGCGGATGGACGCGACTTCGCGCTGCCATTCGTCATTGATATCGGTGCTGTCGTGGTAAAACGCTGACATCGCCCCGACTACACCCGTCATAACCGCCATAGGGTGTGCGTCGCGCCGGAACCCGCGGAAGAAATTCATCATCTGTTCATGCAGCATGGTGTGATTTGTAACGCGGTGTTCAAAGTCTTCCAGATCTTCGGCGCTTGGTAATTCACCGTAAAGCAACAGGTAGCAGACTTCCAAATAGTGGGATTTGCTGGCCAGTTGGTCAATGGGATAGCCGCGATGCAACAGCACGCCTTCGTCCCCGTCGATAAAAGTAATGGTGCTGTCACAAGCAGCGGTGGACGTGAAGCCCGGATCATATGTGAATACGTGCCCGTCTGCATAAAGGCGGCGAATGTCGATGACATCCGGGCCGGCAGTTGCGGAATACATTGGCAGGTCCAGCTCTGTTTCGCCAAAGGTGAGTTTTGCTGATTTTGGACTATCTGTCATGCGACCTCTCTATCGTTATTGGCAGGCCGAAGCCTGCGCATATTATCCTCGGACAGAACTGTGCGTCTCAGGTGGGCGTGATCGCATCCTGAAGACGGCCGAGGGATTCCTCCTTGCCCAACGCAACCATCATGTCAAAAACCGACGGCGACACTGTGCGCCCGGTTAAGGCCGCGCGTAAGGGTTGCGCAATCTTTCCCAGTTTTAGATCATTGGCTTGAGCAAACTCCTTTAAACAGGTCTCAAGGCCATCATGGGACCATGTAACATGCTGCAATGCAGCGGTCAATTCTTTCAGTATGCCAAGGGATACCGAATCGAGCAAACTTTGCGCAGAGGCATCTGGCGTAAAGGGCCGTGATCCCAGAATAAAATGGGCTTTTTCCAGCACGTCTGATAGCTTTTTTGAGCGATCTTTCAACAGGGGTAGGACCGCAATCAATTTTACGCGATCCGCATCTGTTAAAGCCGGTTGGTTTGTGGCCGCCAGATAGGTCTGTAAATCCGCCAGCAAAACGTCATCCGGGGCGATTCCAATTTGATAACCGCCCACGTGATCCAGCTTTTTCAAATCCAGTCGGGCAGGGGATTTGCCAAGACCCTTGAAGTCAAACCACTCTACCGCTTGTTCTGTTGTGAACAACTCGTCGTTGCCATGGCTCCATCCCAGACGGGTCAGATAGTTGCGCATGGTGGCGGGTGTGTAGCCCATCTCGCGGTAGGCTTCCGCCCCAAGCGCGCCGTGCCGTTTGCTTAGTTTTTTGCCGTCATCCCCGTGGATCAGGGGGATATGCGCAAACACCGGGATATCCCAGCCCATGGCACGGTAGATCAGGCTTTGGCGGCCCGCATTAATCAAGTGATCGTCGCCGCGGATGATGTGGGTAACGCCCATATCGTGATCGTCTACAACCACCGCCAGCATATAAGTAGGCGTGCCATCAGAGCGCAGTAGAACCATATCGTCCAGCGTATCAGCCTGCCATTTCACGTCTTTTTGCACCTTGTCCTTGATGCGAACCTCGCCTTCACGGGGGGCTTTCAGGCGCACTACAAAAGGCAAGTCAGGGGCTGTAGACGGCTCAGCATCCCGCCAAGGGCTTTGATATAAGGTTGATTTTCCCTCTGCACGGGCGGATTCGCGGAAGGCTTCGATTTCATCTTGCGTGGCATAACAACGATAGGCCGTGCCATTGTCGAGCATGGCTTTGGCCACTTCTGCATGGCGCTCCCGACGTTCAAACTGGCTGATCGCGTCGCCATCCCAATCCAGACCCAGCCATTTCAACCCGTCATAGATGGCAGCCGTCGCTTCTGGGGTAGAACGCTCGCGGTCTGTGTCTTCGATCCGCAACAGAAATGTGCCGCCCTGATTGCGGGCGAAAAGCCAGTTGAACAGGGCCGTGCGCGCGCCACCGATATGCAAAAAACCGGTGGGGGACGGAGCGAAACGGGTGACTACGGGGGTATCGGACATAAGCGATCTTAACCTTTTGGAAACCAAGGGCGTGCAGGGTTGGCACTTCATATTCCGAAACACAGGCAAAGGACAAGACAACGATGGGGCTTGACGATCTGTCAGGGGTGCTGTTTTCCCAACGTCACCGCTTTGGTCTGTGGGTCCCTGTCTGGCTGGGGCTGGGGGTAAGTCTGTATTTTACCCTGCGATTTGAACCCACTACGCCCCATATCTTAACAGTATGCGGGGTCACAATCGGCTGCGCCGCCATTACACGGGTTGGGCCGGATGCGCTGCGGATCCTGGCGTGGTGTCCTGTGTTCTTGTGTTTGGGGTTTTTGGTCGCGCTTACCCGCGCGCATCAGGTTGGCGCCCCGAAACTGGGCTGGCATTATTACGGCGCGGTAGAGGGGACAATTGTGCAATTGGATCGCTCTGGTTCTGACAAACCGCGGATCACATTAGGTGCGCCAATATTAACCAAAATCGCGCCAGAACGCACCCCAGAGCGGGTCCGCGTTTCGCTACATTCAAAACTGGACGGCACGCCCCTTATTCCGGGCGCACGGATCATGCTAACTGCCAGTTTGTCCCCCCCTAGTGGACCCGTCGAACCGGGAGGTTTTGATTTCCAGCGCAAAGCCTGGTTCGACGGGCTGGGTGCTGTGGGGTACGCCCGCGCGCCGCCCGTTCTGGCCGTGCCCGCCGACAACCGATCTTTCGCCCTGCGTGTGTTTGCACTGCGCATGTGGATTTCAACACAGATTCAGACCGAGATTCCAGGCCAGACGGGCGCTTTCGCTGCGGCGATAATAACTGGCGATCGCTCGCAGATTGATCCCCTGCTGCTTACCGATCTGCGTCAGTCTAACCTTGCACATTTGCTGGCTATTTCGGGCTTGCATATGGGGTTGCTAACCGGATTTATCTTTGCCGTGGTGCGCCTGTCTGTGGCGGCGGTGCCTTATCTGTCAGTCCGATGGCAGGCCAAGAAAATTGGCGCTGTGGTCGCGCTTTTAGCGGGGGTGGCCTATCTGATGATTTCAGGGGCGAATATTGCCACGCAGCGGGCCTTTGTGATGGTCGGCGTTATGCTGATTGCGGTTCTGCTGGACCGCCCCGCCATAACCCTGCGCGCCGTTGCCATAGCTGCGACCTTGATCCTGATCGCCCGCCCTGAAAGCCTGTCTGGCCCGGGGTTCCAAATGTCTTTTGCCGCCACGACAGCATTGGTCGCCACATTTGAGGCTTTAAACCGTTGGCAAAAATGGCAGGCGTTGCGCGCAAGCCGATTTCACTTCATCGCTCCGTTTTTGTCGCTGCTCATCGCATCTTTCGTCGCTGGCGCCGCAACGGCTCCGTTTTCAGCCTTTCATTTCAATCAAATGGCGCAATATGGCTTATTGGCGAACCTCTTGTCCGTTCCTGTTATGAGCATGATTGTAATGCCCTTTGCGGTCATCGCGGGACTTCTGTCACTGTTTGGCGCACAAGGATTGCCGTTCTGGGGCATGGGTCAGGGCATTGACTGGATTCTCGGCGTGGCCCATTGGATCGCAACGCGGGACGGGGCCATATTGCGCATCCCCTCAGGTCCGATCTGGGCTTTGGGGCTGTTCACTTTTGGTGCATTGATTGTTGTGCTATGGCAGGGAAAACTGCGCTGGATCGGCGTGCCGGTATCTGTGTTGGCTTTAACGTTCTGGGCCGTGTCAAAGCGGCCGGATATTCTGATTACAGATAACGGACGATTGGCAGGTATCGCCACGTCTGAGGGGCGGGCGTTGACCCGTCATAAAGGAAATGGTTTTGCGGCCTCCAGTTGGTTGGAAAATGATGGCGATAGCGCCGTTCAATTGATCGCAGCCAAACGTTTTGATCTTAAAAATGACACATGGGAACAAAACCTTGCTTCCGGCACAGTGACTTATTTCTGGGGTAAGAAACTTACTGAACAGCAACTTTCTACGTCCTGTACAACTACAAATATCCTTATCGCCCCCCAATGGAAGGATTCTATAAAGGGGCCGTGCCAAGCCATAACTGAAAATGAATTGCGCAAAGGTGGGGCTGTTGCGATCTGGTCAACCAAAGCGGGCTTGAAAACACAAAACGCGCGCCAGAACTCTGGAACGCGTTTGTGGAATCAATAATAGAAGTGCGTTGCAGAACCAAACCAAGCCTATTTGAGAGGCAAATTACATCCTGCGGGGCGGCCAGATCTAATAAGTGCGGATCAAACCCACCAATTTCCCCTGAACTTTAACCTGATCGTCCCGATACACACGGGTTTCGTAAGCCGGGTTCGCAGCTTCAAGCGCAATAGCAGAACCCCGTTTGCGTAGGCGCTTCAAAGTTGCTTCCTGATCTTCGACCAATGCCACTACAATATCGCCGTTCTCCGCATCGGATTGCTCGTGGATGACAACAATGTCGCCTTCATTGATGCCGGCATCGATCATGGAATCGCCTTTGACTTCCAAAGCGTAATGATTGCCCTGATTGTGCATCATACCGCCTGGTACGGCTACATGGCTGGTCACATGCTGGATCGCTTCGATCGGCGTACCAGCGGCGATTCGGCCCATAATCGGCAGCGATCTGGCGGCGGATTCTTCTACAGGCAAAGCCTCGCGCGGCGCAGGTGGGGGGGCTGATCCCTCAATAACGCGCGGGGTAAAGCTGCCAGCCTCAATCGCATCGGGAAGGCGGACGATTTCAATGGCCCGGGCACGGTGGGCGAGGCGGCGAATAAACCCCCGTTCTTCCAGCGCGGTAATCAAACGGTGAATGCCTGATTTAGACCTTAAATCAAGGGCTTCCTTCATTTCGTCAAATGAGGGCGGAACACCGTCCTTTTGCATCCGCTTGTGAATAAACTCCAACAAATCCATCTGCTTGCGTGTAAGCATGGTAACCCTCCTGCAACGCCAGAATATCGCGTTTGGTTCACTTATGTTCTGAATTGTTCTATACGTGTTCTTGTTTTGTGTCAAAAAGAAATTTTGTATTTGGCAGGTCAAAACAACAATTAGCAATTTTTTAACTGCTAATAGTTTACAAATGTTTGCAGGAACAGAAATTATAGACGAATGAAAGGAACCATATCGCCAGCCTTACGGGGTGGATCGTTTTCTTCGCGGACCAACAATGCATCCGACCGCGACAGGACGGATAGCAACGAACTGTCCTGCCTGCTTTCGGGCGTACAATTTAGGTGGCCGTCGACAATGGACAATTGTGCGCGCATGTAATGGCTGCGGGGGCCGTTTGCACCGATGTCTGTGCCAAGCATAGCAACTTCACGCGGCATGGGGGCTTTTCCAAGGCCAAGCATGGCACGTAGGGCTGGCACAAGAAACACAGTACCACAGACCATAGAACTGACCGGATTTCCGGGCAGGCCAATCATTGCGGAATTCCCAAGCCGTCCTGCCATCAAGGGTTTCCCCGGGCGCATGGCAACTTTATAAAACGACTGTTCCAGCCCTGCTTCTGTTGCGACCTGACGGACCAGATCGTGATCCCCGACCGAAGCACCCCCCAGTGTTACGATTACATCGGCATCGGCCCCAAGGTCGAGTACTGCACGCAGGGCATCGGGATCATCTGCAGCAATGGGCAATATCCGTGCGATGCCGCCGTTTGCTTCAATTAGGGCTTTTAAGCCAAAGTTATTGCTGGATATTATTTGACTGGCACCAGGTGTTTCGCCAGGCATGACCAATTCGTCGCCGGTGGCAACTAGGGCAACCACGGGTTTACGGTGCACCACAAGACGGGCGCAATTCATTGATGCGAGTAATGCAATATCACCTGCGGAAAGCACGCGCGGGGCGGCCATGACATCGCCTGCTTTGAAGTCTCCACCAGCGGGGCGGATGTAAAAACTTGGGTCGATCCCGTCACTGACGGTGATTATATCGCCGCTTCGCGAGCAATCTTCCTGGATCAGGATGCGATCTGCACCAGTTGGAACAGGGGCGCCGGTAAAAATGCGAACCGCTTGTTTGGGGGCAAGTTCGCCGTCAAAACTGCCGCCCGCGGCACTTTCGCCGATAACTTGCAATGGGGCGCCTGTAAACAGATCAACGTCCCGAACCGCATAGCCATCCATGGCAGAAGAGGCGAAAGGCGGTTGGTTAAAGGCCGCAACGGCATCCTGTGCCAATACCCGGCCAGCGGCATCCCGAAGGGGAATAACCTCTGTGCCAAGCGGTTCAAACAGATCAAGAACCTTGGCAAGCGCCTCTGCTACACTGATCATTCCGCTTCGAACCGACCCGACTTGCCGCCCTCTTTAAGAACGAGTCGTATGTCGCTGATATGCATGGATTTATCGACAGCTTTCACCATGTCATACACGGTTAAGGCTGCAATATTCACCGCAGTCAGGGCTTCCATTTCAACACCTGTTTGGCCCGTGGTTTTAACCGTCGCTTCAATTTCAACAGCGTCACTGGCCACAGTCAATTCCACCGAAACCTTGGAAATTGCCAATGGATGACACAGTGGGATCAGGTCAGAAGTTTTCTTTGCTCCCATGATGCCAGCCAGTCGCGCCACGGCCAGAACGTCACCTTTTTTCGCGCGGCCCTCATCTATCATGGCGAGGGTTTCCGGCGTCATCAGCACGCGGCCTTTTGCAACAGCTACACGGCTGGTGATGGGTTTTTCAGACACGTCCACCATATGGGCCGCGCCTTTATCGTCAAAATGGGTCAGTTTTGCCATAAATCGCCTGCTACATTGCCTGTGGAGCCCAAGGGCTGGTCAGAATTTCGCGGGTGGCGGTGGTCACATCGTCTTGGCGCATCAGGGATTCACCGATCAGGAAGCAGCGGGCGCCGAATTTGGCAAGTTCAGCCAGATCTTCGCGTGAATGTAGGCCACTTTCTGACACCAATAACCGCTCTGCAGGGGCGTAGCGGGCTAGTGTTTTAGTGGTGTCCAATGTGGTTTCAAAGGTTTTCAGGTTGCGGTTATTAATCCCCAGCAAAGGTGAGCGTAACAGGGCGGCGCGGTCCAGTTCGGCGCGGTCATGTACCTCTACCAGCACGTCCATGCCTTTTTCAAAGGCGGCCGTTTCCAGTTCTTGGGCCTGCGCGTCAGACACGCTGGCCATGATGATCAGGATGCAATCCGCACCCCAAGCCCGCGATTGGGCAACTTGATAGGTGTCATAAAGGAAATCTTTACGCAGACAGGGTAGCGTGCAGGCATTGCGCGCCTCGGTCAGGAATTCCGGCGCGCCTTGGAATGAAGGGGTATCTGTAAGCACAGACAAACATGTCGCACCACCGTCAGCATAGGCAGCAGCAAGTGTTGCCGGATCGAAATCTTCACGAATAAGCCCTTTGGATGGGCTGGCTTTTTTGATTTCAGCAATCAGACCATAGCCGCCAGATAAGGCAACCGCTTGCAATGCCTCGGCAAAGCCCCGTGGTGGCGTTTGATCTGCGCCCATGGCGTCCAGTTCTGCCAATGTGACCTGCTCTTTGGCTGCGGCGACTTCTTCCAGTTTATAGGCTTTTATTTTGTCCAGGATATCAGTCATCTACTGCCTCTGTTGTTATTTTTGCCAGCGCGACCAATTTGGCGGCGGCCTTTCCACTGTCGATGCTTTGTGCAGCGATTTCAGCGCCTTCTCGTAAAGTAGCAGCCCTATCCGCCACGACAAGGGCAGCGGCGGTGTTCAGCAAAACTGCATCGCGGTAGGCGGATTTTTCACCAGCAAGCAGGGCCTTTAGGGCGGCGGCATTTTCATGGGGTTCTCCGCCGACAATGTCATCAAAGGGATGAACGGGAAGGCCTGCATCCTCGGGGGAGATTTCGGTGTCTGTGACCGTGCCGTTTTCCAGCTTGGCCACCCAAGTGGGGCCTGCGATAGAAATTTCGTCAGTGCCATCTGATCCATGCACCAGCCATGCTTTTTCAGACCCGAGTTCCAGCAGAACTTCGGCCATAGGGCGGATCATATTGCGGGAAAATGCGCCCGTCAGTTGGCGTTTTACATCGGCTGGATTGGTCAAAGGCCCGAGAATATTGAAAATTGTCCGTGTTCCAAGGGATTGACGGGCGGGCATTACATGGCGGGTAGCGGGGTGGTGCATGGGGGCCATCATAAAGCCGATCCCGACCTCGTTTATTGCCCGTTCCACCACTTTGGGTCCAACCATCACCTGCACGCCAAGCGCGCCGAGCGCATCTGCAGTGCCCGATTTGGACGATAGGTTCCGATTGCCGTGTTTGGCGACCACAACGCCTGCACCTGCGGTGACAATTGCGGTGGCGGTTGAAATATTCAGGGTGGATTTTCCGTCCCCACCCGTGCCCACAATGTCGATCGCGCCTGTCGGGGCGCTGACACGGTGGCATTTTGCACGCATGACGGCTGCGGCGGCCGCATATTCGCCCACGGTTTCCCCCCGTGTGCGCAGCACCATCAGGAAACCGCCAATTTGTTCGGGTGTGGCGTCGCCCTCCATGATGATGGTGAAGGCGGATTCAGCTTCGGCCCGTGTTAGCGGGGTATCTATGGCTTTGGCGATCAGAGCTTTCAGCGCAGTGCTCATGCGGACTCCAATGCGGTTTTTAGAAAGTTGTTCAACAGCGCGTGCCCTTGTTCCGAAGCGATGCTTTCAGGATGAAATTGCACGCCGTGAATCGGCAGGGTTTTATGGGCCAGCCCCATGATTGTACCATCTTCCAGCCATGCGGTGACCTCTAACGTGTCGGGAAGGGTTTCACGATCCACCACCAACGAGTGATAGCGTGTTGCTGCAAAAGGCGACGGCAAACCTGCAAAAACAGATGTTCCGGAATGATGCATGGTGCCCATTTTACCATGAACAATTTCATGACAGCGCACCACTTTGCCGCCAAAGGCCTGGCCAATGGTCTGATGCCCCAAACAAACCCCAAGCAGGGGTGTTTCGGTCTGCGCGGCGGCTTTGGTCAGCTCTAGGCAAATGCCCGCTTGATCCGGATCACAAGGGCCGGGAGAGAGCAGGATCATGTCGGGCTGCATTTCCATAGCGTCCTGCACCGAGATTTCATCGTTGCGTTTCACCACAACTTCGGCACCTAGTTCACCAACATAATGCACCAGATTATAGGTGAAACTGTCGTAATTATCGATCAAAAGCAGCATTTTGCCTGTCCTTCACATCCGTGATTTAGGGGGATGATCCCTGTATCGAACTGCGCTATACATTGCTCATGGGCGTGCGCAGAGGTCAAGAGCAGCCAGCCAAGAAAAGGCGCGCGCGATTGCAGGTAAAAGTGATAACAGGCACAAGAGGCTAATTATGGCAAACTGGGGTAAAACCGCAGGAATCATGTCCGGTCTGGCCGTGGGGCTGTCGGGTGGTGTGTTTCTGGCTGCGATGAATCCAATTTTGCCGCGCACAGATACCACAAAAGTAGCGCAGGCGCCGATGCAACAGACCGCACAAGACAGCGGTGTTGATCAGGGCGCTGAGTCTGTTTCACAAGAGTCCGCACCAAAATTATCGCTGGTTCAGCAAGCAACGCCATCGCCAGAACCCGTCACCGCTTTGCCAGAACAATCTGGTGCGTCGGACACGCCTGTAAATGTAGGCCAGTCCAGCGCTGCGCCCAAAGCTTCGGATGTGGCGGGGTTGGGGGCTGAAACACCCCTGCCAGAGGAAACCGAACTGGCAATGGTGGTTCCAGATGCCGATGCGGCACCACAGGCAGCGGTTCAAACCTTGTTGGAACGGGATGATCAGGCTGAAACCCAGCCAAATGTGTCCACAATCCCTGCAGAGCCTGTTGTGTTGGTGAAGCCTGCGGCGGACACCAACAGCCCTGATGCATTGACGCCAGATGTGCAGGATATAGCCACAGCGGCCCCCGAAGTGAGCCGTGATACAGCTACGCCTGCGGCTTTTGCGCCGACTCCGCAGATGACCGGCGCACGTGATGGCGTGGCGGTGATGCCGCAAGTGGATTCCGAACCGGAACTGCGGATCAAAGCCAAACCAGAACCGAACTTGGCAGATCAGCCTGTGGTGGTTGTGCCAGATCGGACAGACCCGGATGCAGAAACCACCACCACCATCGCGGCTCTTACCCCGCAGCAACAGGCCAATAAATCAGGCACTTTCCAGACAGTCGGTTCCCGTTTGCCCACCATAGGAGAGTCGGGTGAAAACGGGATATCATCGCTTGGCACTGGCGGGATCAGTGCCCGTATTCCAAGTATCGGTGGGCAGACCAGCGAAGAATCCGTTCAAATTGACGAGCCTGCGCTTGGGGCTGTTTGGGCCAACGCCAATAATTTCACCCCCACGGGCAAGCCTTTGATGTCTATTGTCCTGCTGGATACGGGGGATATTGCCGATCAATTACCCAAACTTTCGGGCTTGGGCCTGCCGCTGGCCATAGCGATTCCACTGGATCAGCCGGATGTGGCCAGCAAGGCGCGGGCCTATCGCAACGCCGGATTTGAGGTTTTAGGCCTAAGTCCCCACGATGTATCGCTGTCTTTGTCTGGCGGGCAAACCGATGAACAAGTGGCTGAATTGCTACAGAAATATTTCACCATGATGCCAGAGGCTTTGGGGCTGATCGACCGTCCGGATGCGAATTTGCAAAAAGACCAGCGGTTGGTGCGCGCGGTTGTCAGTTATTTTGCCGGAACAGGGCACGGGTTGATCACCTATGCGGGCGGGCTGAATGCAGCGCCGCGTTTGGCGGATCAGCAGAATGTGCCGTCAGCCGTGGTTAACCGCGTGTTGGACGGGGCCGGGGAATCGGATGCTGTGATGACGGGGTATTTGAACCGAGCGGCCCGTCAGGCCCGATCAAAAGGGCAGGCGATTGTGGTGGCTACGCCGTCCCGTGCGACGATGGCGGCTTTGTTGAACTGGTCGCTGAGCACCAACGCACGCGCCGTGACGCTGGCCCCTGTGTCAGCGGTTCTGATCGAACATGGCCGTTGATACGGGCCTTGGCTTCATGGGTATTTAAGCTCAAAAGAAGCCGCAACGCAGGGCACGCCAATGCCAAGTCGGGCAGTTCTTCAGCGGGTCAGTAGTTGCCGCCGGTGCTGACAAATGCCACGGCGTCTTTGGCGGCTTTGCGCAAGGCGTTGGATTTATTGACGGTTTCTTGCAACTCGGCTTCGGGTTCGCTGTCAAAGACAATGCCGCCACCTGCCTGAATATGCAATTTTTGATCTTTCAGCACGGCAGTGCGCAAGGCAATGCAGATGTCCATTTCGCCCGTGGCGCTGAAATAGCCCACGCCGCCGCCGTACACACCGCGTTTTTCTTTTTCCAACTCGTCGATGATCTGCATGGCGCGGACTTTGGGGGCGCCCGATACGGTGCCTGCGGGCAGGCCTGCCAGCAGCGCGGATAAAGCATCTTGATCGTCCGAGAGTTCCCCGATCACATTTGAAACGATGTGCATCACGTGGGAGTAGCGTTCGATGATGAATTGTTCGTTGGGGTTCACGGTGCCGATTTTTGACACACGGCCCACGTCGTTGCGCCCCAAGTCCAGCAGCATCAGGTGTTCTGCCATTTCTTTGGGATCGCCCAAGAGATCGGCTTCAAGCGCGCGATCCTCGGCCTCATTCGCACCGCGGTGGCGGGTGCCGGCGATGGGGCGGATGGTGACCTCTTTGTCTTTGACGCGCACCAGAATTTCAGGGCTGGCACCGATCACCTGAAAGCCGCCAAAGTTGAAAAAGAACATATAGGGCGACGGATTGGTGCGGCGCAAAGCGCGATAGAGCGCAAAGGGCGGCAGTTTGAAATCCTGTGTCCAACGCTGGCTCGGGACCACTTGAAAGATGTCGCCTGCGCGGATGTAGTCTTTGGCTTTTTCCACAAAGCCGAAATATTCTTCGCGGGTAGTGTTGGAAACGGGTTCGCCCACTGCATTGGCAATATCTGCCACAGGTGTGGCCATCGGGGCAGGGCGTTCCAGATCGCGCACGGCATCCATCACCCGTTCGGCGGCCTGATTATAGGCGGCGCGGGCAGACAGGCCGCCAGTGGCCCAAACAGGCGAGACAACCGTAATTTCGTCTTTGACACCGTCCACAACCACCACCACAGAGGGGCGCATCATCACCGCATCGGGCAGGCCGAGCGGATCAGGGTTCACGTCTGGCAGGTTTTCCACCAGACGGATCATGTCATAGCCCAGATAGCCAAACAGCCCCGCTGCGATGGCTGGCAGGTCTTCGGGCAGGTCGATATGGCTTTCGTCGATCACTGCGCGCAGGCTGGTCAGGGGATCGGCCTTCATGGGCTCAAAGGCATTGGCATCAAATCGTGCCTGACGGTTGATCCGCGCCTTATCGCCGTGGCACTGCCAGACCAGATCGGGTTTCATCCCGATACAGGTATAACGCCCGCGGATTTCCCCGCCTGTGACGCTTTCCAGCATAAAGCTGTCTTTTTGTGCCTGTGCCAGTTTCAGCATCAGCGAGACAGGGGTATCCAGATCGGCAACAAGTCGGGTGTAGACTACCTGATTGTCACCATTTTTATGCGCGGCCTCAAAGGCCTCGTATGTTGGTATGAGAGTGCTCAAAATCCGGTGACCTGTGCGTTGATCTGCGAGATGATGGCGCGGTTCAGCTGCACGCCAGCTTCGGTTTGCAGGGCGTTGGTATAATAGCTGAGCATGTCGATCGAGATTTGCGCATCCAACTGGCCTTTGATCCGTTCAAGCACAACATCATTGCCATCAAGGTCTGGGTCGAATTCTGTGATATTTGTCAGACGCAGCAGCACAACACTGTCACCGCCATCCACGATAGCCACGTCACCTTTGGCCAGTTTATAGGCTTCTAGCACTGCGGTCGGGGGCAGTTGTTCCAGATAACTGTTGCGTTTGATGCCATCAACCGGCGTCAGGTTCAGGCCCATGATGCTTAGATCGCCGCCTTTTTCCAGACCGGGTTTCAGTCGTTCTGCCAAGGCTTTAAGGGCTGTGTTCAGTTGTTCGGCACGCCAGTCGGCGGTGACTTTTTCAAGCACCTCATCCAGTGGGATGGCTTTGGGCTGGTCGATGCTGTCCAGACGCAGGGCAAACACACCGCCATCCGACAGGTCAAGCACTTCTGGGAAGTCGCCTTGTTGGGCGTCCATGGCAGCCGCGCGGAATTCTTCATACCCCGCGATGGCCGCATCAGATCCTTCAAAATAGGCAATGGTGTTCAAGGTCATTTCAGTGTCTTTAGCGAGCGCTTCCAGATCGGCGCCCCCTGCCAGCAGGTCGTCGATATCAGTCACACGATCGGACACCAGACGCCGTGCAGATTCGCCTGCCAATTCATTGCGCAACTCATCGCGCACGTCTTCATAAGGGGTGCTGTCGGCGGCCAGAACCGCGTTGATCCGGAACAGGGCCGGGCCAAGGTCGGATTGAACAGGGCCCACTACGCCGGGTTCGGTGGCTGCAAACAGCAGATCCCCAACGGCTGTGCCAAGATCGCTGCGGCTGACTTCGCCCAGATCGACGTCGGCATCTTCTAGGCCACGTTCGGCAACGATTTCACTGAAGGTGGCCGTTTGGGCATCCAGACGATCCCGCGCCGATTGTGCGTCTTCGGTTGTCGGGAAAATAATACGATCCACGGCCCGCTGTTCCACTTTGTTAAAGCGGTCTGATTGCAGGTCATAGCTTTCGCGGATGTCGGCCTCGTCCACTGCAACCTTGTCCAGCAGATCGGTGGGGTTCAGCCATGCAAAGGTGATGTTGCGGGTCAAAGGTGAAAGGTAATTGGCTGCGTGAGCGTCATAATAGGCTTGCAGGTCTTCGTCGCTCGGCGTGGGGATGGGTGTGCCAAGATTGTCTTCAACAAGGGCCGCCCATTCAAAAGAGCGTTCCTGCTGGGCAAAATTCATCAGTGTTGTAGGCACCGTCAGATCGCCGCTGACACCGCTGACAATGGTGTTTTCCACCAAGGAACGGGCATTTTCCTTGCGGATCAGGGTTTCAAATTCGCCTGCGGTGATGCCAAGTTGGCGTTCCAGATAAAAGTTATAGTTTTCGCGATCAAACGTGCCGTCCAACCCTTGGAACTGTGTGCTTTGCAGAATAGTCGTGCGGACGGTTTCATCGCCCACGGAAAGACCGCGCATTGCAGCCTCGTTGTTCAGGGCAGCTTGACCGACAACTGCATCTAGAACCTGTTCTTGCACTCCGAAATTTTCCAATTCCACTGCGGTCAGGGTCCGGCCGGCCTGTTGGTTCAACCGTCCAGCGGCGTTTTGATAGGCCCGCGCATAGGTGTTGGTGTCAATGGGTTCGTCCCCCACAGTCCCGATGGACCGGATGTTTCCGCCGCCAATGCCGCCGATCCCAAAACCTGTCAGGCCCAGCATGAGCAACCCCATGATGACCCACATGACCTTGCTTTGGCCTTTTCCGCGCATAGAATTTAGCATTTGACGGACCCTTTGCTCCCTAGTCTGGTGGCAGGTTTTAGGCAGCAACGGGCCGAAGAGCAAGCGGCAACGCACTTACGATAGGCTATAGAGATCAACATTTTGCGGGTTTTCTGTGGAAATGGGCCTGTTGGGGCGGAGGGGATTGGCGGCTCATGGGGAAAACGCGGCCAAACGATCGAACAAAGTGGCGATGCCTGTGCGGTCTACATTGGCAAAAGCAATGCGGAAATGCCGTTCGGCGTGACCGGTGCCGCCCTCGGCCACAGTGGGGCTGAACATGGTTCCAGGTAGGGCCAGAACGGCGGCTTTATCCACCAAGGCTTTGGCGATTACATTGGACGGTGCGTCAAACGGGTGGGACACATAGGCAAAATAAGCGCCGCAGCCTTTCAATTGCCAGCCGTCCAATTGTGGAAATCCTGCGCGCATGGCGGCGGCGCGGTCCAGAATTTCCTGACGCTCGCGGGCCAGCCAACTGCCCAGCGTGCGCATGCCGAATAAAGCCCCGCGTTGGCCTAATTGATTGGGGCAAATGGTCTGCGTGTCGAGAAACTTTTCAATTTGCAGCATTCGGCTGGCCGAACAGATCATCGCACCAACGCGGTGGCCGGTCAGGCGATAGGCTTTGGAAAAGGAATAGAGTTGGATCAGCGTATCCTGCCAATCCGGATCGGCGAAAAGCCCGTGTGGTGCGCCAGTTTGCGAATGAAAATCGCGGTATGTTTCGTCAACGATCAGCGCAATGCCGCGCTTTTGCGCCAGTTTGTAAAAGGCAGAGGTCAGCGCAGGCGGATATTCCACGCCGCTGGGGTTGTTCGGGGTGACCAGGACGATGGCTTTAACCCGATCATCAATCATCCCGGCGGCCTGTTCGGGATCGGGCAACATATCGTCGCCGCAGGTCAGCACACGGCATTCTATACCTGCCATATCAAGCCACATTTTATGGTTGAAATACCAAGGGGCGGGCAGGATCACCGCGTCACCTGGCGCAGCAAGGGATGAAATGGCCGCGCAAAACGCCTGATTGCAGCCCGAAGTGATGCCGACATTGTCGCGTTTGATCGCGCCGCCGTAAACAGCACTCCACTGGTGGGCAACTTCATCGCGCAGGGCTGGCATGCCCAAAACCGGACCATAAAGATGAGAGTCCACCTCGTTCAAAACCGCCTCGGCCATGGCTTGGCGCAAGGGGGCGGGGGGCGGATCCACGGGAGCGGCTTGGCTGACGTTAATCAACGGCATGTCATCGCGAAACACCGCATTTTCCACCCAACGGCGCGATTCTACGATGGGGGATGTGATGGTTGCGGCCAAAAGTGGGTTTATCGGGCTGGAATATGCTGCCGTCATCAGAGATTTCCTTGTTATTCGCGCCAGCCTAGCAAGCGCCTCTTGACGGCGCAATGCGCATCACCGATAGGGGCGGCATGGCTAATCCTCCTGTACTCACTCTCTCCGATATCATGCTCACCTTTGGCGGCAACCCGTTGTTTGACGGGGTAGGCCTGACTGTGCATGAAGCGGCCCGTATCTGCCTTGTGGGGCGAAACGGGTCCGGCAAATCCACCCTTCTGAAAGTCATCGCAGGTCTGGTTGAACCCGACGCGGGCAACCGCTTTGTCCAGCCCGGCGTGTCCGTGGGCTATATGGACCAGCACCCCGATCTGTCCGATTTCGCCACATTGGGTGATTTTGCCATGTCCGGTTTGCAGACCGGCGAGGAATATAAGGTTGAAATGGCCGCCGAAGGGTTAAAACTGAACCCTGATCAAACACCCCAAGCCGCATCAGGGGGCGAACGTCGCCGTGCTGCGCTGGCCAAAATTCTGGCCGAAGCACCAGATCTGATGCTTCTGGACGAGCCGACAAACCACCTGGATATTGAAGCCATCGCTTGGCTAGAAGACCACCTGCGCCAGACCCGTGACGCTTTTATCCTGATTTCCCACGACCGCGCATTTTTGCGGTCTTTGACGCGGGATACCATGTGGGTGGATCGCGGCGTGGTGCGCCAGAACCCCAAAGGTTTTGAAGCTTTTGAAGAATGGCGCGACAAGACATTCGAAGACGAAGACATGCAGCGCCACAAGCTGAACCGCCTGATCAAGGCCGAGGCCCGTTGGGCGGTTGAAGGCATTTCCGCACGGCGCAAACGCAATCAGGGCAGGGTGCGTCGCCTTGCCGATCTGAAATCCGAGCGGGGCGCACAAATCAAACGGGCAGGGGCTGCGGCCATGGCGTTTGACAGCGGTCAGAAATCCGGCAAGCGGGTGATTGAGGCGGAAGGCATTTCCAAAACCTTTGGCGATAAAGGGATTGTCAGCGATTTTTCCATCCGCATTGCGCGGGGCGAACGGATTGCGATGATCGGGCCGAATGGTGTGGGTAAAACCACCTTGCTGAACATGTTAATGGGGGCTTTGGAACCCGATACGGGCACGGTCAAACTGGGCACCAACCTGCTGCCTGCGATATTTGATCAGAACCGTTCTGCGCTGGACCCCAAAGCCTCGCTTTGGGATACTCTGACAGAAGACAGGGATTTGGGTGTTTCGGGAAGCAATGACCAGATTATGGTGCGTGGCACACCAAAACACGTTGTTGGTTACCTGAAGGAATTCCTGTTCAGTGAAAATCAGGCGCGCGGCCCTGTGTCGGCCCTTTCGGGCGGTGAAAAAGCCCGTCTGCTGCTGGCGCGGTTAATGGCCAAGGAGAGCAACCTGCTGGTGCTCGATGAGCCGACCAACGATCTGGATGTAGAAACGCTGGATCTGTTGCAGGAGATTCTGGACGACTATGAGGGCACCGTGCTGTTGGTCAGCCACGACCGTGATTTTCTGGACCGTGTTGCGACCACATCCATCGTGATGGAAGGCGACGGCACAGCGACGATCTATGCGGGGGGCTGGTCGGATTATCAGGCCCAGCGCAAGGAAGTTGAAAAGGCCGAAAAACAAGCTGGTAAAGAGGCGCAAAAACCCGCTGCCAAAGCCCAACCAACCGAAAAGCCCAAAGCCGCCGTCAAAAAGATGAGCTTTAAGGATGAGCATAGGTTGAAAGAGCTGCCAGGGGTAATTGCACGGTTCGAAGCCGAGATTGCGAAATTGCACAGCTATTTGTCCGATCCAGAGCTTTATTCCACAGCGCCTGTAAAATTTCAAAAAGCGACAGAGGTCTTGACTGAGCGTCAGGCCGCTCTAGAGGCGGCTGAACTGGAGTGGTTGACCTTAGAAGAACGTGCTGAATAGAGATAACTGGCTGAAATATCTGTATATTTCCGAAAAGACCTCATAAAAGTTTTCCCCAGAAGTTATCCACAATCCGTGGATAACTTTTTGGCGCATGGTTAAACATTTCTTAATGTTGCCTGATTTCAACCTTATTTTAAGAACAATTGTCGTTAAAAAGGGATGCACGTTATGAGTGCAATTTCCCCAATCCAACGCCGTCCGGGGGCATTACCTAGAGTGGAGAGAGTAAAATGAGAGTTCTTGCAGTAGACGACGATCCCCTGATCCTGGAAGTGTTTAAGAACAACTTCGACGACATGGGACTCAGAAGCCTAGAATGTGCTTCATCTGGCGCGGATGCTTTGGCTATTCTTGCGAAAGCGCGGAACCCTTTCGATGTGATCCTGTTGGACATCGACATGCCCCAGATGGACGGCATTACCCTGTGCCGCAAAATTCGCCGCTTGCACGACTATGCCACCACACCCATTCTGATGGTCACCACCATCACCAAAGAAGAATCCGTGCGCGAAGCCTTTACTGCCGGTGCTACGGATTACGTTTGCAAACCCGTCAAGCCATTGGATCTGGCAGCACGGATGCACTCTGTGACCCATTTGTTGCGCGAACGGCGCAAGGCGGAAAGCAACTTTGAAGCGGCCCAAGCGATGAAGGCACAAATCGAACGGGACATGAAAATCACCCGTGAAGCGGCGCTGAAAATCGACTTCGTTCCCAATATGATCGACAAGCTGGAAATGGAAAATTACATTTTGCAGCTGTCCCGTCTGGAAATTTCGCGCACCCAGATTTACGCTTTTGGCATCAAAGAGTTCAACGAAATCTATGATCGCACAGAACCGTTTGATTTGTATTACACCATCGGCGATATCGCCAGTGCGCTGCAAACTTGCTTTCCAAGTAAGAACACTTTGTTGACCTACTGCGGGTCAGGCAAGTTTATCGTTGTGGCCCGTGAAGGCGACAAAGAGAACCGCCATAACATTGCGCAACTTGTTCAAAAAGCCGTTAACGATCTGGAATTGGTGTATAATAACGGCATCAGCTGCAAGGCGACTTTGATCGCGGGGGAACCTGTACAGGCGTCTATGTGGTCTCTTGGCAGTTCCTTGCGGTTGCTGGAACGGGCGTTGAAATCCCTAGAGACCATGCGGGGCGGGCGCGACACTTATGCCGAAGCCCGTAAATACAAGAACCTGCTGCGCGAATGTCTTGATGTAGCTTGAAACGGTGCAGATGAATTTAAAAACGGCGCCTTGGGGCGCCGTTCTTGTGTCTGGAGATTTGTCCCGTTACGGGGTGACCCCTTAGAAAATGTCAAAGTCCCGCCGCAGGTGTTGCGCGGTTTCCAATGCAAAATAGCTTAGTATCCCGTCACATCCCGCCCGTTTGAACGCCATCAGGCTTTCCAACATGGCCTTGTCCCGATCAATCCAGCCATTGTTGCCCGCAGCTGAAATCATCGCGTATTCGCCAGACACTTGATAGGCATAGGTGGGCACGGCAAACTGCTGTTTGACCCTTTGGCAGATGTCCAGATAGGGCATGCCTGGTTTGACCATCACCATATCCGCCCCCTCATCCAGATCCCGCGCCACCATGCGCAGGGCTTCGTCCGAATTGCCGGGGTCCAGTTGATAGGTCTTTTTATCCCCTTTCAACGCGCCATTGGCTCCAACCGCATCACGGAACGGCCCATAAAATGCCGATGCGAATTTGGCGGAATAAGCCATGATGGCAGTGTCGGGGAAGTCATTCTGTTCCAACGCACGGCGGATTATCCCGATGCGCCCGTCCATCATATCGGACGGGCCAAGGATGTCAGCGCCAGCCTCTGCCTGCGTTAGGGCTTGTTGTTCAAGTGCGCCCAAGGTTTCGTCGTTCATAATGATGCCATCGCGCACAATTCCGTCATGCCCGTCGGAATTATAGGGATCAAGTGCCACGTCCAGCATAATACCAATGTCAGGCACCTGTGCCTTGATTGCACGAGTTGCCTGATTGACCAGATTTTCGGGGTTCCATGCTTCGGCCGCATCGGGGTTTTTTTTGGCTGGATCGGTGTAGGGGAACAGCGCAATCACTGGAATACCCAGATTGGCGGCTTCATTGGCAGCCTCAACCGCGCGCGAAATGCTTAGGCGGTTAACCCCTGGCATACTTTCAATCGGTTCGACCACATCATCACCGTCCCGCACAAATATCGGCCATATCAGATCAGACACACTTAGTGTGTTTTCCCGCGTCAGATCACGCATCCAATCTGTGCGCCGGTTGCGGCGCGGGCGGGCGATAGGAAAGGGGGCCGGAGTGTGTACCATGTGGGGTTCCTTGCAAGACTTCACCCCACTTGCGCCACAAAAGCACCAAACTGCAATTGGAATTATTGCCGCAATGATTTAACACCGCGTCCAGAACGGCAAAAAGGACCCCGCATGGAAGGGTTTTACAAAGAAGTAATCGGATCCCGCAGTTTTGCCAGCATTTGGTACTGGATTGTCTTTGCCGTTGTCTGGACCCGCACCACCCACTGGACCTTGGGTGTGCCCTATGAAGATGCGCAAAACGCCAAGAAACTTGGCGGGCAGTATCAGTTGGATTTTGAAACCCAGATTGAAATCAACATCCGCAAAACCCTTGAGGTGTTTGAGGGCCACAGCATCATTTTCACTGCAATTGCGGCGTTTTTTCTGGCGACTGTGTTTGTTTTGGGCTTTTCCTTCAACATCCAGTTCATGCAAGCCAGCTTTTTGCTGATGTTCCCGCTGACCATTGTGTCGGGCATGTCGATCCATCTGGCCCAGCGCCTGCGCGCCCTTCAGCTTGAAGGATTAGAGCTGTACGGGGCCTATGTCTGGCATCGCAGGATCAAACAGGGAATCGGCGCGTTCTCGATCTTTTTCGCGGCATTCTGGGGCGTTTCGCAGACTTTGTTTTCGCCGTATGCTGGAACCTTCTAAAGGCGCGGTGTTTTACGGTCTTGTCGCTTTGCGCCACCTGCGCTAAATCCGCCGGATGGCACAGCAGTATAACGATAAACACACCACCGTCGGGGGCGCTCCCGAGGGATTTGACGCACAATTACTGGCGAATGCGCTGGCCAAGGGAAACGGGCCAATCCTGCATATTGCCCGTGATGATGCGCGCCTTGCAGCCACGCAAACTGCCCTTGGGGTTGTGGCGCCGGATGTGCCGGTGTTTGTATTTCCCGCTTGGGATTGTCTGCCTTATGATCGTGTGTCCCCCAACGCCGAGATTTCTGCCGCGCGGATGGCGGTGCTGGCCACATTGGCCGCAGGATTTGAGCGGCCGTTTATCTTGCTAACCACCGTCACCGCTGCGACCCAGCGTGTGCCAGCCCGTGAAACCCTGCAAACTGCCAGTTTTGTGGCCGAAGTCGGCCGTCAGATTGACGAAAAGGCCCTGCGCGAGTTTTTTGCGCGGATGGGGTTTGTGCAGGCGCCAACAGTCACAGAACCGGGGGATTTTGCGGTGCGCGGTGGCTTGATTGACGTTTATCCCCCCGGTGAAAGCGGGCCTGTGCGGCTTGATTTGTTTGGCGATGTGCTTGACGGGGCGCGGCGCTTTGATGCGGCGACCCAGCGCACGACGGAATCCCTGCAACGGCTGGAACTGGCCCCTGTGTCCGAAATCCTGCTGGATGAGGAGTCAATTCAGCGGTTCCGCCAGAACTATCGCATCGAATTTGGTGCGGCGGGCACCGATGACCCGCTCTATGAAGCGGTTAGCGCAGGGCGCAAACATCAGGGCATTGAACATTGGGCGCCGTTTTTTCATGACCGCATGGAAACCCTGTTTGATTATCTGCCAAAGGCGCAGGTGTTTTTGGATGATCGTGCCACGCAAGCGCGGCTTTCACGCTGGGAAAGTATTGCAGATCAATATGATGCCCGCAAAGAGGCGCTGAACAACAAGTCCCGTATGGACAGCGTGTACAAACCCTGTCCCCCCCATCTGTTGTATCTGGATGACACCGCTTTTGAAGCGGCGATTGCGGATCTGACAGTCAAACAATTTTCCGTTCTCCCCCAAGGCGTCGGTCCCAATGTGACAGATGCAGGCGGTCGGCTGGGGCGCAGTTTTGCCCCTGAGCGCCAGCAAGAAAACATTAGCCTTTTCGGGGCTTTAGCGGATCACATTAAAGCCCGCCAAAAAAACGGTAACGTTGTCATAGCCAGCTATTCCGAGGGTGCTCGTGAGCGGCTTTCCGGATTGCTGGCGGATCAGGATATTGCAGGTGCCACGCCGATTTCCAAACTTGGTGATCTGTCTGGCACCGCTAGTATCGCACTGGCGGTCTGGCCGCTGGAGCAGGGATTTGAAGCCAAAGGCCTGACAGTGATTTCCGAACAGGATGTGCTGGGGGATCGCCTGATCCGCAGTCCACGGCGCAAACGGCGGGCCGAAAACTTTCTGACCGAGGCACAAAGCCTGTCGCCCGGTGATCTGGTGGTGCATTTGGACCACGGAGTCGGGCGCTATCAGGGGCTGGAAACTGTCACTGCCTTGGGCGCGCCCCATGACTGTATCCTGTTGGAATACGCCAACAATGACCGCCTGTATCTGCCTGTTGAAAACATCGAACTGCTGTCCCGTTTTGGTCATGACGAGGGCATGCTGGATCGTCTGGGCGGCGGGGCATGGCAGGCGAAAAAAGCCAAGCTGAAGGAACGCATCCGCGAGATGGCGGATAAGCTGATCCGCATCGCTGCCGAACGGGCCTTACGCAAAGCCGAGGTATTGGAACCCCCCGCAGATGCATGGGATAAATTTTGCGCGCGCTTTCCTTATGTGGAAACCGATGATCAGTTACATGCTATCGAGGACGTATTGGCGGATATGGCTTCGGGCACGCCGATGGACCGTTTGGTTTGCGGTGATGTGGGCTTTGGCAAGACCGAGGTCGCCTTGCGTGCGGCCTTTGTGGCGGCATCCGCGGGGACGCAGGTAGCGATCATTGCGCCGACCACTTTGCTGGCCCGTCAACATTATAAATCCTTTGCCGAACGGTTTAGAAATACCGGCATCCGCGTGCGCCAACTGTCGCGGTTTGTGACCGCCAAAGAGGCCGAAGCCACCCGCACAGGTATGCGTGATGGCGGGGTGGAAATTGTTATTGGCACCCATGCTTTGCTGGCCAAAGGTATCAAATTTGCCAATCTGGGCCTGCTGGTGATCGACGAAGAGCAGCATTTCGGGGTGATCCACAAGGAACAGCTGAAACAGTTGCGATCCGACGTGCATGTGCTGACCCTGACCGCCACGCCGATCCCGCGCACGCTGCAAATGTCCCTTTCAGGGGTGCGCGAGCTGTCGATCATCGGCACACCGCCGGTGGATCGTCTGGCCATCCGCACCTATGTTTCGGAATTTGACACCATCACCATCCGCGAGGCCCTGTTGCGCGAACATTACCGGGGTGGTCAGTCGTTCTTTGTGGTGCCGCGCATCAGTGATCTGGCAGAAATCGAAGAGTTTTTGCGCAGCCAAGTCCCCGAAGTCAGCTTTATTACAGCCAACGGGCAGATGGCGGCCGGGGAACTGGATGACCGGATGAACGCGTTTTACGATGGCAAATACGATGTGCTGCTGGCCACGACGATTGTGGAAAGCGGGCTGGATATTCCAACTGCCAACACCATGATTATTCACCGCGCCGATATGTTCGGGCTGTCTCAGCTCTATCAGATCCGGGGGCGTGTGGGGCGGTCCAAAACCCGCGCCTATGCCTACCTGACCACCAAACCGCGCAAGCCTTTGACGCCGAACGCGGAAAAGCGCCTGCGGGTGTTGGGTAGTCTGGACAGTCTGGGCGCTGGTTTCACGCTGGCATCCCAAGACTTGGACATTCGCGGGGCAGGGAACCTGCTGGGGGATGAACAATCGGGCCATGTGCGTGAAGTTGGCTTTGAACTGTATCAAGAGATGCTGGAAGAGGCGATTGCCAAGATGAAATCCGGCGGGCTTGAAGGGCTGACAGATGGGGATGGCACGTGGTCGCCGCAGATTAATCTGGGCGTTCCAGTGCTGATCCCCGACACGTTTGTGCCTGATCTGGATGTGCGGCTTGGGCTGTATCGCCGTCTGTCCTCACTGTCGAGTAAGGTGGAACTGGAAGGCTTTGCTGCCGAATTGATTGACCGTTTTGGCAAACTGCCGAGCGAAGTAGATACATTGCTGCGCATTGTGCGGGTGAAATCCATGTGCAAACGGGCAGGGATTGCCAAATTGGACGGCGGGCCGAAAGGCGCCGTGATCCAATTCCACAACGACAAATACGCCAACCCCGCCGGTCTGGTGGAATTCCTGCAAAACCAACGGGGCACCGCCAAGGTCAAAGACAATAAGATCATCGTGCGCCGCGATTGGGACAATGACGACACCAAGATTAAAGGCGCCTATATCATCGCCCGCGACCTTGCCAAATACGCCAAAGCCTAGGGCGGGGGGGGCCCCCCGTCGCTTTTTTACACCAGCATAGATGCTCCTTATTAATGCCTAAATGTTGCCAAAAACTCTACCTATCAGTGTGGAGATAGGAAAGTTTTAGGTAAAGTGAGAGTATCATGCGTGCTATTTTTAAAAGATCATTTTGTGCTGCGGCGGTTTTGATCGCGGCTTGCGGGCCAGTGATTGCTGATATGCGGGATGATTTCCGCAGTTTTGTATCAGCGGGGGATGCGGCAGCGGTTCAGACCCTGATCGAAACCTTGGACGCCGCCAATGTGGCGGAGGGGTTTTCAAAGAACTCCGATTTGCGCTGGGTATTTGACCAGTTCAGCAAAACCCGCCCGGAAATCACTGAATTGTTGGTGAATTGGAAGCAGGTCATGCCTGACTCGCCTTATCGCAAGGTGGCCGAGGGCTGGTACTTGCACCACTTGTCGTGGCTTGCCCGCGGAAGTAAGGTCTCTGCTCACACACATCCTAACGCCTTTAAGGATATGTACCTGTTTCAGGAACGCTCGGCTGATTTGGGCTGGGAGGTTTTCAATCTACGCAATGATTTTGTACCCGCCAGCGATCTGGTCTCAATTTCTTATTTGACCAATTTCGGCGTATTGGAACTGGATGATTTTGCGCAATTGGCTTTATCGGCCAATCCAGATCCCGATTTGCTGGATAAAATCGTCTATGCAGTGAGCCCCAAATGGGGGGGCAGTTGGGAAGAGATCGTCTATTTATGTGACACTTTTGCGGATAAGATGTCAGCGCCTGACTGGTACGGAGCCGATGTGTGTAAGGCCACAGCGGTTTTTAACATGCCATCTATCCATGCGGGCGGTCAATTGGACAAACTGGAATGGGCGCGCTCTGTGATGGCCGCCACCCCAGATGCCGCGCTTAGGGGCGCACGCTTTACGGATATGTTTTATCTGCGCCCGAAAACTCTGACCCCGGAAACCGCCGATTTGGCTGTTTCTCTATATGATCCTGCAGGGCTGAACGCCCTTCGTTTTGCAATGTTGATTGAGGATATGGGCAAGGTAAAGGGGTTCTACGCAGAACAGGAGCCCAAGGTTGCAGCAGCGGAAAAAGCCCGCGTCCAGAATGATCCGCTTAACCCGAGTTATATTTGGGAAAAACAAGTCGAGATTTATTCCAAATACCCCGGTGCTGTTTCAACTGGCAAATATGGTGTCAGCATTCGGGTGCTTGTCTCTAGCAAGGCGATGCAGGAGTTTATGCAATATCTGGAAGAAATGGCAGGGTTATTTCCCTCGCGGCCCGAAGTCTGGGCAAGTATTGGTTTAGTGAAACAGATGGTGCCCGGCGGCAGTGTTTTCGCCAAGCCCGGTTTGGCGGATTTGGAAAAAGCGATCCTGCTGTCCAATTACGATTTCAAATACGTCTCAATGTATTTTCGGGGTCTGGCCTTGGCAGAGAGAAACCTGCGCGGAGATGTGAAACAAAAAATCAGCGCAAAGGATATCACGGTGTCCCATGAAGATGAACCTTTGAAGGTAATCACATATGACCCTGCCAAGACTTTGAAAGGATTGGAATGCCCGATAGTACGGGCGGCCCGTCTGGTTTCGTTTATGTGCACCAAAGGGTCCGAGTTTACACTGGATTGCCAAAGGTCCGGGTTGGGATCACAGCCAGCCGAACTGGTCGCGGCGGCCCATGACTTGGGGTACTGCCCTGAACTGTTGGATGCGCCTGTAGAAGCGTTGCTGTTGGACGAACCACAAGAGTTGTGGCGCCACTGAAGCTGAGCCACAGAGTCGAGCCACAGAAGTGAGCCACTGAAGCTGACACAAAGCTAAGGGCGGGGATTTTCCCGCCCTTTGCTGTACCCGCGTCTAAACGCAGTTTTATACGTTGCGCGGATTGGTCAGGTTTAATCCAAAACCGATGACTGCGCAGGTGCCGACGCCGAACATCAGGGGCAGGCCGGTGCCGTTGAACATCTGCCCGATGGGTACAGCGATCACGATGCTGGCCAGTGTGGACACTGCGCCGATGATGGCGCTGGCGGTGCCTGCGATGTGCCCCATGGGTTCCATCGCCAAAGCATTGACGTTGGAAAACACCAACCCGCTTAGGAAAAACAGTGTCATAGACCAGCCGATGAAAAAGATTAGCAGGGCGTGGCCTTCAAATACGCCAAGATAGATCAACGTGCCACCTGTCAGTGAAAATATGGCGATTAGGGCCAGACCGATCGTGCTCATCAACCACATGCCAAGGCGCACCACCAAAGCCGCGTTCAATGCGCTGGCGGTGCCTGAAACAAGTGCGATTATGGCGAAATATGTGGGGAAACGGGTGCCTGCATCCAGCCAATCGACAAACACTTGCTGTGCGCTGGAAATATAGGAAAAAATGATCGAATAGGACATGCATAACACCAATAGGGATACGATAACCCGTTTGGACTGAACCATTTCCCGCACCGCGGCCAGCATGGTGGACACTTTTACAGGGCGGCGCTTTTCCAGAATGTGGGTTTCCTCCTGGCGAATCCATAGCCATAGGCCAACTAACCCGGACATGACCACAAAGGACAAAAAGATCGCCCGCCAGCCAAAGGCCAGCATGATGCCTTGGCCGATCAGCGGGGCTACGGCGGGGACCAGCACGAACATCATCATTGCCAGCGACACCACCCGCGCCATTTCGCGGCCCGCGTAAAGATCGCGCACCATAGCCATGCCAACGGTGCGCGGGGCGGAAATACCAAGCCCTTGGATGAACCGCGCCACCAACAGCATTTCAAGCGATTGCGTGCCCCAAGCCCAAAAGCTGGCGGCGATAAAAACACTGATCCCGCCCAGCAGTACCGGCTTGCGCCCGATGGCATCAGACAAGGGGCCGCTGACCAATTGACCACAGCCTGTACCCAGCACAAAGGCTGCAACGATCAACTGAACACGGTTGACGTTGGGCGTGTGCAAATCGGCGGCGATCTGGCCAAATGCAGGTAGCATGGCGTCAGTGCCAAAGGCGATGAGCGAGAACAACAATGCCGTCAGAATGATGAATTCCAGCAGCGGGAGACGTTTCCCCATAGTAAAACTCCAATGTGGTGCGGCGGCTTTCGGCGCTCGGGTAGGGGTGCAACGGTATGTCGTGCAAAAAGACGGCCAAAGCCTGAAAAGAGGCCTTTGAACCGTCTTGTGAAACGACCCTGAAAGGGCGTTTGGTGTTATTTGGCAGCGGCCTTGGTATGGGCTTCGCTAAGTTCCGAGATGACTTTTTCCCATAGTTCAGTGGGTTGGGCGCCCTGAACCACATAGTGTTTGCCAATCACGAAACAGGGAACCCCGGTCACGCCCTGTTCACGCGCGGCGGCGTCCCGTTCCTGAATCTCGCTAACATCTTGTTCGCCTTGCAATAATCGACGGATCACGTCACCGTCCAGCCCGGCGCCGCTGGCAATATCCACCAGCACGTCATGGTCGGAAATATCTTGTCCCTCTTTGAAATAGGCTTTAAAGAGGCGATCCACCACTGCGTTTTGGCGGCCTTCAAGGGCGGCCCAATGCAACAAACGGTGGGCGTTCAGCGTGCTTGGGGTGCGTTTGATGCCTTCAAAGTTGATTTCGATCCCCGCGTCCTCGGCCGCTTGTGCAATGGCGCCGTACACGTTGACCGCGCCTTCCTTGCCGCCGAATTTGGTTTCCAGATATTCGCGCCGATCCATACCTTCGCGGGCCATGGTGGGGTTCAACTGGAACGGATGCCATTCGATTACCAGATCATGTTCGGGATGTTTGCCCAGCGCGCGATCCAGTTTGGTTTTGCCAATATAGCACCACGGGCAGATCGGATCGGAAATAATATCAAGTTTTGTCATGTGGTCTCAGTCACTTCAGGCTTTGGGGCGGCGCATAGATCCGCGGCGTCGTCATTGTTCTGGCGCGGCGAACCTCCCAGTCAAAATGCCTGTCAAAACCACAGGTCGGACTAGGATTTCCAACTGCGCAAGGCTTTGCGCTGCACCTTATTATTCGCGCCCATGGGGAGCGCATCCATTTTCACAAACATACGGGGCCTTTTGTATTTTGCCAGTGTTTCAGCGCAAATTTCCGTGAGCATTGTTTCTAAATCGGCCTCTGCTACGTAGAAACCGGCAATAACCCGCACACCTTCGCGCACTTCGACCTCGGCAGCGGCGGCTTGCAGCACACCGTCACAGGCCAGCATGGCGGCTTCAACTTCTATGGGGGACACACGGTAGCCGCCTGCGTTTAACATATCGTCGTCGCGCCCCAAGTAGGTGACGTAGCCCTCTGCATCCATGGAAACGGTGTCACCCGTCACAAACCAGTCGCCGCGAAATTTTGCTGCTGTTTCGGTGGGTTGATCCAGATAGCCGAGCATCAGGCCGGGGTCGTCTTTGGAAACAGCCAAAACACCGGGCTGATCTGGTGCAACAGGGCCGTCTTCGCCCAGGACAGCCACACGGCGGCCCTGTTGGACGCGCCCGGAAGTGCCCAGTTTGGGTGGTGTTTCAGGACTGGAAGATACAAAGGTAGAAACCTCGCTCATGCCCAAGGCTTCAAAGACGGGTTTTCCAGTTTGCTGCTGCCATGCGTTTAATACGGCGGCTGGCATTTTTTCACCTGCGCTTAACCCGTGGCGCAGCTTGTCAAAACCCTGTGCCCCTGTTTCAACGATCTGGCGATAAACCCCCGGTGAGGCCGCGAAAATTGTGGCTTTGTGTTCTGTAACTAATCGGCCCCAAACGCTTCGATCCGGCGGGCCCGTGTAAACCATAGCTGTCGCGCCGATGGCCCAAGGGTCCAGCAGCCCCGTGCCAAGGGTGTAGGTCCAGTTGAACGCGCCCGCATGTAACATACGATCATCGCTGCGCAGACCGAACCAGCCTTGCCACATCATACGGCGCGCCCAAACCGCGCGGTGTGCGTGCATTACGGCCCGTGGTTTTCCCGATGTACCAGAGGTGTAGATCATATAGGCCAGCCGATCCGCAGCGCCCATGACAGGATCAGCCGGTTCTGACGTGCGCAATTGGGCCACGCCTTTGGCATCTAACGTGGGAACACCCAGATCAGGGATAGGGTCCAGCCCGCCTGCGAAAGCCACAAGGGCAGGGTTTAATTCAGCCACGATGCGGCGCACTTCGATATCGGTCAACAGGGCGGATGTGGGCACGGGCACAACGCCCACGGCGATGGCGGCCAGAAACACCACGGGGAAGGCGGCGTCATTGCCAATGCGCAGTAACAGACGGTCGTCCTTAACCAGCCCCATGTCCAGCAATCCCCCTGCCGTGCGCCAAACCGCATCGCGCAGATCGGCGTAGCGCCAGCGTTCTGTGGTGGTGCCAATAACCTCTAGTGCGATGGCGTCATCCGCGCCTGCGTCTAAAATATAGCGGGTCAGATTGAACGGTTCGGGGCAGGGCGCGGCGCGGCCTTGGTCAAAAACAGAGAGGTTGGTCATGCGGGCCTGATGTCCTGTGGTGGATGTCTGTCATTCGGGCTTAATCCGCCCGTATCAAAGGATCAAGCAGGTCAAACCCTGCAATAGGTTTTGCCTATGGCTTGACGCGCGACCAGTTTTAGCCCGACGCGTGGTCAAAATTTTACATTTGCAACGGGTCGTAAGGTTTTGAAATTGGGAGGTTTACGCGGCCAGAATCCGCTCATTCAACCCAAGGTGAGCATTGCCGAATGGTCAATAGAATGTGATCTGCGCGGACTCCTCTGCCGTTGACGAAAAAAGGAATCGATTCGAGTCGGGGTCTGTGGACGTGATTTTGGCGGATCATCAGGGGGAATTGGTGGGGGATGGCGGGTTATCTGAATGGGGACGATCCCGCTATACCTCAATAGAATAAGGTGAATCTCTTGCGTATAGGTGCATTGCCACAGGAACAGTCCAAAAAAAAACGCCCTCACAAGGAGGGCGTTAAGTTATTGAGGCAGGTTTCATACAGGCAAGAAACCTATCGAGCAGTGAGTTTGTTATACAAAATATGCGCCCACCCGCCAAGTAAAATTTTGAAGTATTTCTTGGACAGGCTTGATACATATGGAAAAACGCCAAAACCGAGAGTGTATTGTTGCGCCGATGTCACGTCTGTTCTGTAAAGCCCGTATCCTTGTTTCTATTGTGGCAGCCGTTGCCTGGCTAACACCACAATTCGCCTTATCCGCGCCGCAACATGGCCTTGCTATGAACGGTGATCTGGCCTTGAAGCTGGATTTTACCGCACTTCCTTATGCGAATCCCGATGCGCCTAAGGGAGGAACCATCGTTTTATCCGAATCTGGCAGTTTTGATTCGCTTAATCCGTATATTTTGAAAGGTCAGGCCCCTTGGGGCATTCGTGTGCATGTGGTTGAAACCCTGTTGGGCCAAAACTACGACGAACCGTTTTCGATGTATGGTTTGCTGGCAGAAAGCGTTGAAACCGATGATGCGCGCAGTTGGGTGGAGTTTACCCTGCGCCCCGAAGCCAGGTTTTCCAACGGTGATCCGGTCACAGTTGAAGATGTGATCTGGTCGTTTGAAACGTTGGGAGAGTTGGGGCACCCGCGCTATCTGAACAGTTGGCGCAAGGTGGCCCGTTCGGAAATCACCGGGCCGCGCAGTATTAAGTTTACCTTTAATACGCCTGATCGTGAATTGCCGCTGATCCTTGGCCTGCGCCCTGTGTTGCGCAAAGCGGATTGGGAGGGACGCGCCTTTGAAGACAGTGGTCTGACGCCAATCACCGGATCAGGCCCCTATAAGATCGCCGAATTTGAAGCAGGGCGTTACATCACCTTTCGCCGCGACCCGAACTATTGGGGGGCGGATCTGCCGTTGAACGCGGGAGTGAACAATCTGGATGTGATCAAATACGATTATTACACCGATCAAAGCGTGGTTTTTGAAGCCTTTAAGGCGGGGGCTTTATCAGCCTTTCGGGAAGGTAACGCCCAGCGCTGGAGAGATTCCTATGATTTCCCTGCAATCACATCGGGGCAGGTCGTGAAGTCGGAAATCCCGCACCAGCGTCCAACAGGGATGACGGGGTTTGTGATGAACACGCGGCGGGACATTTTCAAAGACATCCGCGTGCGCGACGCGCTGATCCATGCCTTTAACTTTGAATTCATCAACAAAGCTCTGAACGGTGGGGAACTGCCGCGCATCACCAGCTATTTTGCCAACAGCCAGCTTTCCATGACCCATGGTGCCGCTGATGAGGCCGTGAGCACCCTGTTGCAACCTTTCGCGGATACGCTGCCTGCCGATACATTGACAGGCTATGCCTTGCCCGAATCTGACGGCTCGAACCGAAACCGCGGCAATCTGCGCAAGGCGGCAAAGCTGTTGGCGCAGGCGGGCTGGACAGTGCAAGACGGTGTTTTGAAAAATGCAGCGGGGGAACCGTTTGCCTTTGAAATCCTGTTGAAAAACACTGCCACCGAAAACGAAGCCATCATGGGCATCTTTGTGGATACGCTGAAACGGCTGGGGATTGAGGCCAGTCTAAAACTGATCGACCCTGTGCAGCACCGCGAGCGGTTAAAGGACTATGACTATGATATGGTCTATTTCACCCGTTATATGTCGCTATCCCCCGGAAACGAGCAGCGGCTGTACTGGGGGCGGGACGGGGTCACAGTGCCTGGCACGCGCAATTACATGGGAATGGACAGCCCAGCAGCCGAGGCGATGATTTCAACCATGCTGGAAACAAAGGACGGCGCGCAATATAACGCGGCAGTGCGCGCGTTGGATCGGGTGTTGACCACGGGGCGCTATGTGATCCCCATCTGGTATAATCCGGTCAGTTTTCTGGCCCATGACGCGCATCTGCACTATCCCAAGGAAACATCCCTTTACGGGGACTGGACGGGGTTTCTGCCTGATGTGTGGTGGTATGAAAAATAGGGTCGGATTTGGATATTTGACCCAAAAAGAGGCTCAGCGTGGGGAATGCCCGCGCTAAGCCTGTGTTCTGTAACGCTTTTTAGCGCACGATGCGGGTGTATTTTGATCCCTCGATCGAGATCCCAAGCAAGATGCCTGCCTGATTGAACACAACTGCATAAACCGCGTCGTCGATGGTGTTGTTGTCCACTCCTGCCGCGCCTGCATTGTCGATCAACGTGTATTCCACATCTGCGCCCAAGGTCCAACCGGGACGGGAGCGGAATTTGCGCAAGTGTTCGGAATCCATAAAGAACAGCGCCGAGGAATACTGCTGCGCGCCTGCTTGCAAGCCGTAACTGGCCGCCGCGACAGAATAGTAGTCAACAGGGGCCTGACCGACCAAAAGCGCACCTTCGCCGTAGGCGCCGCCCACAATCAAACCTGCTTTGGTGACTGTTGGCATCATCAAAACGCCAGCAGCGTTTTGAATCAAGGAGGTGGTGAAAGGCAATTCGCTTTGCATCTGCCGCATGGCGGCACTGACATTATCGTCAATCTTAAACCGTGCCGTGCTGTTCGTCCCACCCGCACAAGCGCTTAGCCCGCCTGCGGTTGCGCCCATCATAAAAGTGCGCCTGCTCCATCCTGTCATGGGATGTCTCCTAAAAAATCTGCTCAACCGGTCTGATGCCGGTCCTGCGGACCATAATACAGGGTTTTGTGGGGGCTGTCATCCAAATGCGCAACCCGTAGCGTCAGAAAGGGCGAAATTCCGCTTTTTACTAGCGAGTGTCGGACAATAACGGTATCAAAAGGGAAAGAATTGGGAAGGAAAACCATGTCAAACGGACCTTTGAGCGGGATCAGAATAGTGGAATTCGCGGGTCTTGGCCCGACACCATTTGCAGCGATGACGCTGGCGGATATGGGGGCCGAGGTGATCCGCATTCAACGGCCGGGATTACAGAGTCTGATGGGGTTGGACTATGATATCCTTGATCGCGGGCGGGGTTTCGTTGAGCTGGATTTGAAAAACCCGCAAGACATTGAAACAGTTAAGGGATTACTGGCCTCTGCCGATGCGCTGATCGAAGGGATGCGCCCCAATGTGATGGAACGTCTGGGGCTTGGCCCTGATGAAATTCACGCGCTGAACCCGCGATTGGTGTATGGTCGGATGACCGGCTGGGGGCAAAGCGGGCCATTGGCCCACGCGGCAGGGCATGACATCAATTATATTGCCTTGTCGGGCGCCTTGCATGCCATCGGGCCACAGGATACGCCTGTTATCCCGTTGAATTTACTTGGTGATTTTGGCGGCGGAGGGATGTATTTGGCCTATGGCGTGGTCTGCGCGTTGCTAGAGGCGTCACGCTCGGGGTTGGGGCAAGTGGTGGATGCGGCCATTACCGACGGGACGGCGCATTTGATGTCGATGATCTATGCGATGAACCAAGGCGGGGCTTGGGCCGACCGGCGCGAGGCCAATATCCTTGACGGGGCGGCGCCATTTTACAATGTCTATCAATGTGCCTGCGGTGGCTGGGTGGCCATCGGCGCGATTGAGGCGAAATTCTATGTGGAATTGCTGGCGCGGATCGGGGCGGAGGCGGAACTGGCTAAAACCCAGATGGATCGCAGCACCTGGCCCGCGCTAAAGCAGGAATTTGCCGCGATTTTTGCGCAAAAGTCCCGCGATGACTGGGACAGCGTTTTGTTGGGGACGGATTGTTGTTATGCTCCTGTTTTAACCATTGCCGAAGCCTTTGACGATCCCCACAATCAGGCGCGCGGCGTGTTCGAAAAAGGCGGCCAGATGACAGAACCCGCACCAGCGCCCAAATTGTCACGCACGCCGGGCGGGATTCAGAAAGCCTCGCAATCAGAGGCGTTGAATGTTCAGGAAATTCTAACGAAATGGGGATCAGCATGAGCAAGATCACTGTCGCGCTGACAGAGATAGAAACCACCGCCGCGCGGGCAATGACGACCCATGGTGCCGCCCCGTGGATCGCCGCAGAGGTGGCCAGGGCTGTGCGCATGGCAGAGGCCACAGGCAACCTGATCTGTGGGCTGTATTATCTGGAAAGCTATTGCACACAACTGCAATCTGGTCGGGTGAATGGAGCCGTGGAACCGTTTGTTTCTAAACCAAAACCTGCCTCCGTGATGGTGGATGCCAAGCTGGGGTTTGCCCAGCCTGCCTTTGCCCGTGGTTTACCGGTAGCGCTGGAAACTGCACGGGAAATGGGCACGGCGAGCCTTGCGATTTGCCATTCCCATACCTGCACGTCTTTGGGGTTTTTCACCGAGCAGATCGCACAGGCGGGTCTGATCGGGATCGGGTTTACCAATGCCTCGGCTGTGGTTTCGCCGCCCGGGGGGAATTCTGCGGTGTTGGGCACCAATCCAATGGCATTGGCGGTGCCTGCCAAAGACGGCGGGGTGGCGTTTCAGTTTGATCAATCCACATCTGCGGTGGCGCTGGGGAAAATCACTATGGCAGCAAGTGCCGGCGAAGAAATCCCACTGGGTTGGGCGGTTGATGCGGACGGCAATCCGACAACTGATCCCAATGCGGCCCTGAAAGGGTCACTGGTATCAACGGGGGGCTATAAAGGTTGGGGCTTTGGCCTGATGGTGGAAATTCTGGCGGCTGCGGTGACCGGATCGGTCAATTCGATGGATGTGAAAGGGTTAAAACTGGCCGATGGACCGCCCCATGATCTGGGGCAATTCTATTTCCTGCTGGACCCGACGGGGTATTCCGGTGACGGTTTCTATGAGCGGCTTGCGCGGGTGGCTGACGCGGTGGCCGAACAGCCAGACGCTCGATTGCCAGGGGCAGGGCGTGTGTTGCCGTCAGAGGTGCAGGTTGACGCAATGCTTTGGGATCGTTGCGTAAATCTGGGGGCTTAAGGCGGATTATTTCCTGTTAGAGTCCCGTTTGGCGATGCGACAAGCCTCAACCACGGGACGCAGCGCGTCACTTGATCCGCGCAGCGGAAAGCGTTCGGTTGTGCCATAGGCCAGCAGCTTGATATCGGCATAATTGCCCGTGATCAGGCGGCTGAAAATTGGCGACAGAGGTTCTTTTTCAACGAACTCCCAATCTTTTCCATCGGGTTGGTAATGGGCTACCCCAGTATAACCAAAGGATTGAAAATCCATAAACACCATTTCCGAGGGGCCGTCATCGGTTGTTGGAACTGTTTTGATTCCGCCATCATCATAAGGGATTGCGGCCACAAGGGCGGCTGCCTCGCGATCTTCGGCGCTAAGTTGATCACCACCTTGGCCACCTGTTTTAGTGTCTTCAATCGGTTTGGGCGGCGTATAGGCAAAGCCCGGACGATAGCGCAGGACCATGCGGACTTCTGGCACATTGCATTCAATGCGCAGCGCCAGCCATTTCTGATCATCCTGATTGCAAAACAATAATGCTGTAGGCGGTGTGCCAATGGTTTCAGAGGCAGGGATACCTTCCCATCTGTCACATTCAGCACGACGATTGATGGTTTCAGCCTGCACAGACCCTGCCGCCAATACGGCAAGGCATCCAAAACTTAGCAGCATTTTCATAAAATCGTCCCTTTTAGTCCTTGGCCCGATGCTCTTTGGGCGGGCAAGCGTAAAAAATAAGCTGCAAATCGCCGAAAATAAAGCGGATTTTGACCGTTTCCCTTAAGGCTGTTTTAATGCGTGGTTAATTTGCCCATTTCGTCAAAAATGTGGTGCCGGTAAGGGTCTGCGTTTTCAGACCATATTCCCCCACAGGAAGGCGATATCGGTTGCCGCCGCACGATTTTACGGCATCGACCAACAGATCGAATTGGGGACTGATTTCAACTGGCATGACTGGTTCAAAGAGGTGGGTTTGCGGAAAGTTAATATCCGCGACCGTCAATTTCACCTCAATTTCACCCGGGACACCTTTGGCCCGACGATTTTCGATTGCATAACACTGGGTAAGTTTGTGGGATTCTCGGTCGAAATCCACGGGGGGCACAAATGCTTGATGGATGTCGGTTATATTCAGCTGCATGGCACCCGCTTCAAACAGCATAAAAGCGGTTGCTGTGGCATTGCACTTATCGGCCTTTTCCAGACACTCCAGTAAGGCTTGGCGTTTTTCGCGGCCTGCATCAAAAACCACCGGATATTCCACGCCTTCGACGGAAAATTTGAAACCATTGGGGGAGCGTTTGTCTATTGAGGCCATAGCGTCGATAGAGAAAGCTGTTTTGCCCCAGTTTTCATAGACAGTTGCCAAATCAGGGAGCGGGTCTGTTTGGGAAGCAGGATTGTCGTCGGCATATGTTGTGAAAGCGGACAGGCTTGCGATGAAAGCTGTTGCTGTCCAAAGGGGGCGAATGAATTTCATTTTAATCTCTTTTAGAGGGAACTCGATTATTACTACCTAGGGTATCTGTCATTTTTTTGGCATGATCTAGGTGGAGTGTTGAAATGGTTGGGGTAACGCGTTCAAATCAAGTGATTTTTTAGGTATTTAAGCTCAAAAGAAGCTGGGTCGGTTATCAATTGGGTGGGGGGAGCATTTTGTAGCAGCCGGTGCCTGAAAGCGTGCTGGAGACGACTTTATTGTTCTTGATGTCAGCCACATAGAGGCATTTTTGGTTTACGATCTGATTGTCATATCCCACCAGAATGACCACGCCGCCCAGCCGTTCGTATTCCGGATGGCGCACAACAAAACTGTCTGTGCGTTCCCAGACGACTTGGCTTGCAGTGCGGCTGATCGGAGATCCGAGGGATGCGATGACCTGTTCAACGGTTTTGCCGTTGTGTTGCGTCAGGCGGGCCTGTTTTTCCTGCGGAGTTTCACATGCGGCAAGGGCCAGCAGGCTGGTGCAGGCCAAAAGGAGTTTCGCGATCTGGCCCATGGGTGGCCCCCTTGTCGTAAACAGGTATTTTACAGATAGGGCGCTGGCAGCGCAGGGCAACCAGCGTCAGAAATGCGTTACAGATCCAGCTCTTCGACAAATTGGGCGTTTTGTTGAATGTACTCAAAGCGCAGTTCCGGCTTTTTGCCCATCAAACGTTCTACCAGATCGGATGTTTCCCCAGGTTCGTCATCGTCCACTGAAACGCGGATCAACTGGCGGGTTTTCGGGTTCATCGTGGTTTCTTTCAGGTCAATGGCGTTCATTTCGCCCAGACCTTTAAACCGCGACACGTCGATTTTACCCCGTCCGCCAAGGCCTTTTTCCAACAGGCGATCTCGTTCTGCCTCGTCCAGAACATAGACGGTTTTGGATCCTTGGACCAGTTTGAACAAGGGCGGGCAGGCCAGATAAAGGTGTCCGCCATCTACCAGAGGCCGCATCTGCGTGAAGAAGAAGGTCATCAAAAGGGCAGCGATATGGGCGCCATCCACGTCAGCATCGGTCATGATGATGATTTTTTCGTAACGCAGGTCTTCGATGTTGAACCGTGTGCCCATGCCAACGCCCAGCGATTCGCACAGGTCGCTGATTTCTTGATTGGACATCAATTTGTTACTGGCGGCCCCCAAAACGTTCAGGATTTTACCCTTCAGCGGCAACAAGGCCTGATTTTTGCGATCCCGTGCGCCTTTGCCTGATCCGCCAGCCGAGTCACCCTCTACGATGAACAATTCGGTGCCTTTACGGTCTTTGTTGGTGCAATCCACCAGCTTGCCCGGCAGGCGCAGCCGTTTGGTGGCCGATTTACGCTGGGTCTCTTTTTCGGCGCGGCGGCGCAGGCGTTCTTCGGCCTTGAGAACCATGTAATCAAGGATCGCGCCCGCCGCTTTGGTATCCGCTGCCAACCAGTTGTCAAAATGATCACGGACCGAGTTTTCGACAAGTTTCATCGCTTCCGTGGTGGCCAGACGGTCTTTGGTTTGACCCACGAATTTGGGTTCACGAATAAAGACCGACACCAAGGCGCAGCCCCCGCCCATTACGTCGTCGCGGTTGATTTGGCCGGCTTTTTTATTACCGACCAATTCGCCGTAGCCCTTGATGCCTTTCAGGATTGCAGCCCAGAAACCAGCCTCATGGGTGCCGCCCTCGGCGGTTGGGATGGTGTTACAATAGGACTGGGTGAAAGCATCGCGCGACGGGGTCCAGTTGATCGCCCAGTCCACATTGCCCACTTCGCCGGAACCGAATTTTTCGGTGAAATTCACATGGCCCGCAAAGGGGCGGTCTGAATATGTGGACGATCCTTCCAGCCGTTCGGCCAGATAATCGGCCAGACCGTTGGGGAAGTGAAAGCTGTCACTGGTGGGCGTTGTGTCGTCTTTGGACAGACAGGCTGAATCACATTTCCAGCGGATTTCAACGCCGGAAAACAGATAGGCCTTTGATTTTGACATATCATACAGACGTTTGGGTTTGAACCGAGCGCCTGCGCCGAAAATCTGCGCATCCGGGTGAAAGGTCACGGATGTGCCGCGGCGGTTTTGGGTTGGCCCCAGTTTTTGCAACTGGCCTTGGGGAATGCCACGGCTGAATTCCATGGCGAACAATTCGCGGTTGCGGGCAACTTCCACCCGAACGTGATCGCTAAGCGCGTTAACAACAGAACTGCCGACCCCGTGCAAACCGCCTGATGTTTCATAATTGTCGCCGTTGAATTTACCACCTGCATTCAGGGTGCAAAAGATGATTTCCAGCGCGGATTTGCTGGGATCTTTTGGGTGGGGATCAATTGGAATACCGCGCCCGTTGTCGCGCACGGTCACGGAGAAATCAGCGTTCAGTTCCACCTCGATCCAGTTGGCATGGCCTGCAACGGCCTCATCCATGGAATTGTCCACAATCTCGGCAACCATATGGTGCAGCGCGCGGTCATCTGTGCCGCCGATATACATACCGGGGCGCAGGCGCACGTGCTCCATGTCTTCCAGCACTTGAATGCTGGAGGCGTCGTAGGATTGCTCCGCTTTTTCACGGAAGAGGTCTTCTGCGGCCATAATTGCTCGATTCCTGCTGGCTCTTTGGTTGGCAGCATTAGACCATTAGGGGCAGTGCGGCGCAAGATGGTGTGTGCGCAATCCCTTGGCAATTCGGGTCTAGTCGTCGCGCAAGGCTGAAAAAACCCGCATGCCGATCCAGATTGCAAGGGCGATGGCACTGAAGAACAGGCACAAATAGATCAACGGGTAGTGGTCGCTGAATTCTTCAATCGCAAGCAAACCGATCAAATGGAACCCGGCCCACAAAAAACCTGCGAGCGCGAATAAGGGGGCCAGCCACAAGTGCAGATCGTCGATTTGGTTGGGCGTCGCCAGCAAAGCGCGGCGCAGGCTGGGTGGGCGAAAGCCGATCAGGATAAAAACGATGATGCAGCAATAAGACGGCAAAATCATCAGACGCACCAACAGGTTCAGCACGCCGCTGGAATCGCTCCACGGTAATAGAACCGCCACAGGAAGCATTAAGGACACGGCAAAAAAGCCGAAATAACGGAAAAACAGGTTCATAATAACCCCGGTACAAAATCACAGACACACTGCCACAGGCAGCGCCGACTATTTGGTATTAGTTTGTGTCAATTGTAAGAAACCATTGCACCTTTTATTGCGTTGATGCAGGAGGTTTCGATGAAAAAGATACTTCTGTGCCTCTTGTATATCGCACCTGTCTTGCTTGTGGCAAGCGCGGGGGGCGCTTTGCATCCGATCGGGGATAGTTTGGCTGTGTTCCGGTTTCAAATCGGGGTGGTGTCGCTTGCGTCAGCGGTTGGTATTTTTATGCTGGGATGGAGGCGGGTTGCCGAAGCTATTGCGCTTTTGTCCATCGCCGCCAGCGGCGCGATCTGGTGGAGTTATCGGGCCGCCCCGATTGAGGGGGATTTTGATGCGACACTTTATCAAAAGAACATGCTTTTTATTCTGGATAACCCAAAGCCATTGATCGCTGATATTAAAGAAAAATCACCTGATTTCATTACCTTGCAGGAAATGACTTCAAGAACCCAAAGCGTTCTGCCGGCCCTTGGTGACGCATATCCAACCCAAAGCTCATGCATTTCGGAACGGGGACGTGGTATCGCTTTGGCAAGCCGGTTTCCACCTGTATTGGGCAGCAGGATTTGTCAGGCAGAAAACGGGCTGCTTGCACAACAAGTGACTACGCCCGATGGCCCTCTTTGGCTGGTATCAATCCATCTGCGTTGGCCCTTCCCAATAGATCAAGCGGAACAGGTGGGGGTGATCGTGCCAGTGCTTGAAAAATTGACTGGACCAGTGATTCTGGCTGGGGATTTCAACATGGTGCCCTGGTCCTATTCCATGACCCGTATTGAAGAGGCCACGCGAACGCAGCGGATTGGCCGCACCAACGGGACTTTTCTGCTGGAACATCGGATGATGTTGCCCATCGATCATGTGCTGGCCCCCAGCGCATGCGGAGGGGACGTTTCAACACTTGATCTTCTAGGCTCGGACCACCATGGTGTTCTGGCAAGCCTCTCTCTGAAGCGCTGCCACTAGGCTTTCCAACGGCATTGCGCCAGACTAAGCCCTTTTTTTAAATCGCTGCTAGTCCTGAAAGCAAGGCCCATGAAAACGACTCCACCCATGACCTGGCGTGGCCATATACGCGCTTCTCTTGTGCTTGGCTTGCCTCTGATCGGCAGCCATATTGCGCAGATGCTGACCCATATCACCGACGTGGCTATGTTGGGCTGGTATTCTGTAGAGTCACTGGCCGCGGTGGTTTTGGCAACGCAGGCCTATTTCATTATCTTTATCGTCGGGTCAGGCTTTGCCTTTGCGGTGATGCCACTATGTGCAACTGCAATCGGGGCTGGGGATGATCGTCAGGTGCGCCGGTCGGTGCGGATGGGCAGTTGGATCGTTACGCTGTATGGCATCCTGCTGGCTGTACCCCTTTGGAATATTGAGCCGATCTTAATCGCATTGGGGCAGCAGGAAAATCTGGCGCGGATTGCGTCCGAATATATGCAGATCGCTATTTTCGGTTTGTTTCCAGCACTTTGGATCATGGTGCTGAAAAGTTATCTGTCGTCATTAGAACGTGCCCAAGTGGTTCTGATCGCCACTTTGATCGCAGCAGGCGCAAATGTGGTGTTCAATTACGCGCTGATTTTCGGCAACTTCGGCTTTCCCGCAATGGGCGCGCGCGGGGCGGCTTGGGCCTCGATCCTGACCATCAGCATCGATTTTGTGTTTCTGCTGGTCTATTGCGGCGTGCTACCGGCGTTGAAAAAATATCAACTGTTCCACAACCCTATGCGGTTTGATCGCGAGGCATTTTTTGAAACCTTCAAATTGGGCTGGCCCATTTCCCTGACATTGTTGGCTGAAACGGGTCTGTTTTCTGCCGCCACCATCATGATCGGCTGGTCTGGAACCGTGGCGCTGGCGGCCCATGCGGTGGTGCTACAAATCACCTCGGTCGGGTTTATGGTGCCACTTGGCATTTCAAATGTGGGTACAATCCGTGCGGGACGGGCATTGGGGCGTAAAGATAAACTTGGCCTGTCGCGGGCGGCGATGGTGGTTGTTCTGGGCGCATTCCTGTTCGCGTTAGTGACCATGACCCTGTATTTGACCATTCCGCGCAGTTTGATGCGGTTGTTTCTGGATCCGTCAGAACCCAATCTGGAGGCCATCGTTGAAATGGGCGTGCTTCTGTTGGTGGTCTCTGCGGCATTTCAGATCGTAGATGCCACCCAAGTGGCCGCGCTGGGAATGTTGCGGGGGATCAAGGACACGACAATCCCCATGGTTCTGGCTATATTCAGCTATTGGTGCGTAGGCGCACCGATGGCCTATTTGCTTGGCTTTCCAATGGGATATGGCGCGCAAGGTGTTTGGGGTGGGTTGGTGATTGGCCTGTCACTGGCGGCAATCACCATGCTGGCACGCTATTACAAACTGCAACGGGAACTTGAATTTTAAGGTCGAAAAAGTAGGTATTTGAACAACAAAGAGGCCCGAAGTGGTCTTTTCTACCACGACGAGCCTCTTTTTTTGGATCAGATATACCCGCGCGGAGCGCAGCCAATTATCGCCATGGAATGTTTATTCCCATTCAATCGTACCCGGGGGTTTTGATGTGATGTCATAGGTCACACGGTTGATGCCCTCGACCTCGTTGATAATCCGCGTTGCGGTCTCGCCAAGGAAGTCGTGGCTGAACGGATAGTAATCCGCCGTCATTCCGTCAACCGAGGTCACGGCGCGCAGCGCACAGGCATAATCATAGGTCCGTCCGTCGCCCATCACGCCAACGGTTTTCACCGGCAGGATTGCTACAAAGGCCTGCCAGATGTCATCATAAAGTCCGTGTTTGCGGATCTGGTCGATGTAAACCGCATCCGCCTTGCGCAGGATTTCCAGTTTCGGACGGGTGATTTCACCGGGGCAGCGGATCGCAAGACCCGGCCCGGGGAAAGGGTGGCGGCCGATGAAGCTGGCAGGCAGGCCAAGTTCACGCCCCAAAGCGCGGACTTCATCTTTGAACAACTCGCGCAAAGGCTCTACCAGTTTCAGTCCCATTTTTTCGGGCAGACCGCCCACATTATGGTGGGATTTGATGGTGACCGAAGGCCCGCCGGAAAACGACACGCTTTCAATCACATCGGGATATAACGTGCCTTGGGCCAAAAATTTTGCTCCGCCCACTTCGCTGGCGTGTTTCTGGAAGACGTCTATGAACAGTTTGCCGATGATCTTACGTTTGGTTTCCGGATCAGACTGGCCGTCCAACTCTCCTAGAAACAATTCCTGCTCGTCGGCATGGATCAGTGGCATGTTGTAATTATCGCGGAACATTTTAACGACTTCTTCGGCTTCTCCCTGCCGCAGCAAACCGTGATCCACAAAGACACAAGTTAACTGATCGCCGATTGCTTCGTGGATCAAAACCGCAGCGACAGAGCTGTCAACACCACCGGACAGACCACAAATCACCTTTGCATCACCGACTTGTTCGCGTATTGCAGCGATGGCTTGTTCGCGGTAGGTGCCCATGGTCCAATCGCCGCTAAACCCTGCCAGTTTAACGAAATTTTCGTACAAGGTGGCGCCATTAGGGGTGTGGTGAACTTCGGGGTGGAACTGTACAGCAAAGAAGTTGCGTTCCAGATCCGCCGTGATCGCAAAAGGCGCATTGGGGGAGGTTCCGTACACCTCAAACCCGGGGGCAATTGCACTGACGTGATCGCCGTGGCTCATCCAGACTTGCTCGCGCTCTTCTAGAAACCAGCCGTTCAGCATATCAATCCGCTGTTCTGTGGGCTGTACATAGGCGCGCCCGAATTCGGCTGTGCCGTGACCCCGTTCCACCTTGCCGCCCAGCATATGCATCATAACTTGTTGACCATAACAGATGCCAAGGATCGGCACGCCAAGTTCGAAAACAGCCTCTGGCGGGCGCGGCGAGCCTTCGGTTATGACCGATGCCGGACCACCTGAAAATATCACCGCTTTGGGGGCGAATTCTTTTAGGAAATCCGCGGTGACCTTTTGGAAAGGATGAATTTCACAATAGACGTTCAGCTCGCGCAGGCGGCGGGCGATCAATTGTGTGACCTGAGAGCCGAAATCAATAATCAGCAGCTTTTCGTGGTCAAATGTTTCGGCGGGGAGGGGGGCGTGATCTGTCATGGCAAGCCAATAGTAAATGGCTGGGATTCGCGCAAGGCTGCTTTGGTGACGCAGGGCGGTTATATGGAAGAAAAAAAGGGCTATTCGCGCGGTTTGGCGCGACCTTTTCAACCCCTTGAGCAGAGTTTCCGACACAGGATGTCGCTTTGCGCCCGAAATAGACGAATTTGCACCCTCACAGGGGGGCAATTCCTCTAAACCAGCTTTCAAAGATGTGAAATTAAGGTGATCCCAGATGTCTGATGCAGCCCCAACACCCCAACGTCGTACGCGTGGCGGAGGCGGCGCAGCCCGTCGCGCCGATCGCACAGCCGTGCGCCTTGAGGCCGTGAAATACATCGAGCGCAACATTCCGAATTTTGAGATTCTGAATGAAGAAGCAATGCAGGTCATTGAAACCAATGCGGAAACCATTCTGGCTGAAATCGGAGTAAACTTTCCAGATAACCCGGCCGCGTTGAAACGCTGGGCGGATGCCGGTGCTGATATTGACGGGGAGCGGGTGCGAATTCCCCGTGGTTTGGCACGGGAATTGATCAAAACCGCCCCGTCAGAATACATTCAGCACGCCCGCAACCCTGAACGCAGTGTGCGGGTGGGTGGCAATTCCATGGTGCTGGCACCAGTGTATGGCCCCCCATTTGTGCGGGATATGAATGGCGGGCGCCGTTATGCGACCATCGCTGATTTTCAGAAGATGGTGAAGCTGATCTATATGTCCAAATGGATGCATCATTCGGGTGGTACTGTGTGCGAACCGACTGATATTGCAGTGAATAAACGGCATCTGGATATGTTGTATGCCCATATGACCCTGTCGGATAAACCTTATATGGGATCAGTGACGGCGCCGGAGCGGGCGGTTGATTCTGTTGAAATGTCCAAAATTCTCTTTGGGGGGAGCCTTGAAGATAAGACGGTGATGACCTCGCTGATCAACATCAATTCGCCTTTGACGTTTGACGACATCATGATGGGCGCGATGGAGGTTTACGCCAAGAACAACCAAGCCTGTATCGTGTCGCCCTTTATCGTTGGCGGGGCGATGGCGCCGGTTTCTGTTGCGGGGACGCTGACGCAGGTTCTGGCGGAGGCTATGGCGGGGATCGCCTATAACCAGTTGTGTAATCCCGGTGCGCCGGTGATTTTTGGCGCGTTTGTGGCCAGTATCGACATGAACTCTGGCGCGCCCACCTTTGGCACGCCTGAAGCATCGAAAATACTTTATGGCGCGGGGCAATTGGCGCGTCGGTTGAACTTGCCGTTCCGGTCAGGCGGGGCGCTGTGTGGATCAAAACTGCCCGATGCGCAGGCGGCTTATGAAACGTCAAACACATTGAACGCGGCATTGCTGGGTGGGGTTAATTTCTGTTTGCATGCAGCGGGTTGGCTGGAAGGCGGGCTTGTGACCTCGTTTGAGAAATTCGTTATGGATGCGGATCAACTGGGTGTGTTGCACTCCATCGCCAAAGGTGTGGATATTTCTGAAAACGGTCAGGCCATGGGCGCGATCCGCGAAGTTGGTCCGGGCGGTCACTTTCTGGGTTGCGAACACACGCAAGCCAATTTCAAGGAGAGTTTCTGGAAGACACAGTTGCTGGACTATAAACCCTTTGAAACCTGGTCCGATGAAGGGTCGAAAGATACAATGCAACTGGCCCATGAACGGGTTGAGCGGATGATGACGGAATACACCCAGCCGCCGATTGATCCGGCTGTCGACGAGGCGCTACAAGCCTTTGTTGCCCAGCGCAAAGCGTCAGAACCGGATGCTTTTGTCTGAACAAGCAATCGTTTAAAGCCCCCGTTGCCCTTTGGTTTCGGGGGCTTTTTTCTGGGCTGTTGGTTGCAGGGTATCTGCCAAAGTGCGTAACAAGATCGCCTTTTTCAAAGGTTTGGACAGATGCCCGTTCATGCCGCTGGCCAGATATCCGGTGATCTGATGGGTCATGGAATTTGCTGTTAAGGCTATGATCGGGATGGCAGCGCGCCCGAGACATGTTTCATGGTGGCGGATATTGATCGTTGCATCCACGCCGCCCATGTGTGGCATGTTTATATCCATCAAGATCATATCATATTCGCCTTCTAGGGCGCTATCCACGGCCAACTGTCCGTTGCCGACAAAGGTTAAATCCAAATCGAAGTCTTTGAGTTGTTTGCTGAGAACCAACTGGTTCGTGCGATTGTCCTCTGCCACAAGAATTCGCCATTTTTGACTGGCCAAAATCTCTTGAGAGTGTTGGTCCGTTTGGGGCAGGGCGGTTTCCACAGTTTTCGCGGGCGCGACGCTGAATGTGGCGGTGAATACGGACCCCGTCCCAAATTCGCTTTCAACGCGGATGTCCCCGTTCATCAGGTTGCAAATCTGCCGAGAGATGGCCAGACCGAGACCAGTTCCGCCGTATTCGCGATTGACTGATGGGTCGAGCTGGTTAAACGGCTGAAATAAATCATCTAATTTATGTTTGGAAATACCGGTTCCACTGTCCGTGACGCGCACAATAAGCTTTAAACCCTGATCGGCCTGTAACAAGTCTACATCCACCAAAACCTGACCATTGGCCGTAAATTTAATCGCATTGGAAATTAGGTTCCCCGCAACCTGTCGCAGCCGCACAGGATCACCAGTGATCCATGTTTGTGCAGCGGGGCTGAGGTGAATGTCGAAGATCAGATTTTTCTCGGCAGCTTTCAGGGCATATAGCTGCTTTGTGGCGGCGAACAGCGCGGATAGGTCAAAGGGAATGTTTTCGATTTCCATCTGCCCCGCCTCAATCTTTGAAACATCGAGGATGTCATTAAGAACAGATAAAAGAATGCCGCCGGATTCCACAATTGTTGCCGCCATTTCAGCCTGCTCGCACGACAGGTCGGTTTCGCTCAAAGCCTCTGCCATGCCAAGGACACCGTTCAAGGGGGTTCGGATTTCATGGCTCATGCTGGCGAGGAAGATGCTTTTGGCCTGATTGCTTGCTTGTGCCGCCTGCATGGCTTTGTTCAACTCCGCCGTGCGTTTTGTGACTGTCCGTTCCAAAGCATCGGCTTGGCTGGTAAGTTTTTGATTTGCCTCCCAAAGAGCGCGGCTTTTATCGTCCAGCAGTTTTTCTGCCTCCTGACGGGCTTTCTTTTCCCGTTCGTAGCGCCGACGAGACACTTGTTCGCTTAGGGTGGGGGTCTTCACGCTACGCCCTAAGCTGCCAATTGAGACGCTGATCGGATTTGGAACACTGCCCCAAAACCGTCTTCCGTGCGTGTTTCAGTTTTTGAAATGGTCGCTTCTTCGTCGAAATGTTCAAGGCAGGCTTCGATCATACCTTGGCAGAAGTCCACCAAGGGACGTTCTGAAATATACACCATTTCAAAGGTTTGCCTATCAATGCGGCGCGTCGTAAAGGTTGGGAGTTCTACTTCTGGATAAAGTTTGCGCACTTCCACATGAACTTCACCCTCAATTGAATCGAGCATGGAAAAGGCATCGGCTTTGCCTTCGAAAAATTCAGTGTATCCTTTGGCAAATGTGCCAAAAATCCACTTTCCAAAGGCAATCTGCAAAAAGGTCGGGGAATGGCCTGTGTGGCGTGAAAACGCATCAACCAGCGTCATCAATTCACTACAAGGATAATTCCCGACGCTGGAATAGGCCCCGCCAGAGGCGAGTTCGACCGAATCCAGAATGTCGTCAACCGCCTCTTCACCAATCAGGGATTCGGCCATGGCCAGCAATTCAACAAAAACGACACCTTTCATAAGGCCCTCCATAGCTGTGTTGACCACAGGCTAGGGGAAGGATGTTAAAATGTGCCTAATGCAAAATGGGATTAATACCCCCGCCAGATCCAGCCACCGCCCCAGATGCGTGTGCCCTCGGGTTCGTAGAACACGCAGGCCTGACCCGGCGCGACGCCTTCTTCGGGGGATAGCAGGTCTACTTCGGCCTCGGTCGCGGAAATCGGGCGGATGATTGCCTCTTTTGGCGCGCGTGTGGATCGCACACGTACGGAAAGATGCCATTCCTCGCGGCTTTCAAAGGGTTCCTCACCCAGCCAGTTGATCTCGCGGATCGGGACGGTGCGGGTGGCAAGTGCCTCTTTCGGTCCGACGATGACGTGTTTCTTGTCCACGTCCAGCTTGACCACATACAAGGGTTCCCGACCGCCGATCCCAAGACCGCGCCGTTGGCCGACCGTATAATGGATCACACCTTTATGTTCGCCCAGAACTTCACCATCAAGATGCACGATTTGCCCCGGATCGGCCGCACCCGGGCGCAGCTTTTCGATCACAGCGGCATAAGACCCGTTTGGAACAAAACAAATGTCCTGACTGTCCGGTTTATCCGCCACGGGCAGGCCAAATTTCTTGGCCAGCGCACGGGTTTCTGCCTTGCTGCTTAAGTGGCCCAGCGGAAAACGAAGATAATCGAGTTGTTCCTGCTTGGTGGAAAACAGGAAATAACTTTGATCCCGATCCCCATCCGCCGCCTTGTGCAATTCCGCTTTTTCGGGCCCCATAAAGCGTTGGATGTAATGGCCCGTTGCCATACAATCCGCATCCAGATCCTTGGCGGTTTCCAGCAGATCGCGGAATTTGACCCGCTCGTTGCAGCGGATGCAAGGCACAGGGGTTGCCCCCGCCAGATAACTGTCAGCGAATTCGTCGATCACGCTTTCACGGAATTTGTTTTCATAATCCAGCACATAATGGGGAAAGCCCATTTCTTCGGCCACGCGGCGGGCATCGTGAATGTCACGCCCTGCACAACAGGCGCCCTTTTTGGCCAAAGCCGCGCCGTGGTCATATAATTGCAGTGTAATGCCAACCACATCATAGCCTTCGGACGCCAGTTGGGCCGCTACAACCGAGCTGTCCACGCCGCCAGACATGGCCACCAATACGCGTGTGTCTTTCGGGGCTTTGGCAAAACCCATAGAATTTAAAGCAATTTTAGGAGTGTCGAGTGCCATTGCATCGCCAATCATTAGAGGAGGGCCGATATATCGGGTTTATCATGGAATATAGTAAAACCCTATGTTTTCTCAAGAGCCGGGTTCACGAGTTCTTAGGAGTTTGGACAGAATTTGACCACACCAAAACAACCCAAAAAGGTGCCGTATGTATATACGAAAAGAAACCGGACCCGTTTTTGTTACCCTGCCGGATGGCAGTACCCTCAGTCGGTCTGATTTGCCGCCTAAAAACACCTCTCGCTGGGTGGCGCGTCGTAAGGCCAAGGTTGTGGCAGCTGTTGTCGGTGGGCTGATCACCGACCGTGAGGCCTGCGACACCTATGATTTAACTCAGGATGAACTGAGCGGCTGGATCTCAGCCGTCAAAAGCCATGGGCCAGCCGCGCTTAGGGTAACCGCAATTCAGAAATACAGGTAGGGGGAAGTATTTAATAAAATAAATAGACAACCTTAACGTGTATTGTTAAAAAAGGTTAAGAGCGTAACGTATAGTTAACCATCTGGTGGGACACTGGTTTGACAGAAACGAATTTACTTGGAGTTTATTATGCGCGTTCTACTTGTCGAAGATGACCCGACGACCTCTCGTAGTATCGAATTCATGTTGGCCAATGCCAACCTTAATGTCTATGCGACGGACCTCGGGGAAGAGGGTATAGATCTCGCAAAGCTATATGATTATGACCTTATCCTTCTTGATCTGAACTTGCCGGACATTAACGGCCATGAAGTGTTGCGCCAATTACGGGTGGCAAAAATTCAGACGCCGATCTTAATTTTATCGGGCAATGATGATGCTTCGGAAAAGGTAAAAGGCCTGGGTTTCGGGGCAGATGACTACCTGACAAAACCGTTTCACCGCGAAGAATTGGTTGCCAGAATTCACGCGATTGTCCGGCGTTCCAAAGGACATGCACAATCGGTGATTGAAACAGGTCGGATCTTGGTGAACCTTGACGCCAAGACAGTTTCCGTTGGTCCGGAAACGGTGCATTTGACGGGGAAAGAATACCAAATGCTGGAACTTTTGTCCCTGCGCAAAGGCACGACGCTGACCAAAGAGATGTTCTTGAACCATCTGTATGGCGGCATGGATGAACCAGAATTGAAAATTATCGACGTGTTCATCTGCAAACTCCGCAAAAAACTGGCAGAGGCGACGGGCGGCGAAAACTATATCGAAACCGTTTGGGGCCGTGGTTATGTTTTGCGTGACCCTATTGCGGACGAAGATGTACCAAAATTGGTCGCATCTGCATAAGACGATTGTAACGCCCAACGGCCCGTTTCTACTTTATGCTATCCTCCATAGCTCCGAGCAAAGGTCTCCGTTCTTCGGGGGCCTTTGTTTTTTAACAATCTACCGAATGAAAATGTCTCTGTTGTGAAAATGATCTGGCAATCTAATTGTGGACTAGACCCGCCTTACAGCCGCCCATAAAACGAATTCGGACCATCAGACTTTGGGGGAGATCAGCTATGCCAGCGGATCGCAACGCATCAGAATTAACAGAATCAGAAGCAGTGAGCGAACTTGCCCGACTGGCCAAAGTGCTGGAACAGGCGAATGCTGCGTATCATACAGAAGATGCCCCAAAAATATCTGACGCTGAATATGATCGCTTAAAACTGCGCAACGCCGAAATAGAATCGCTGTTTCCAACCCTGAAACGCGCAGACAGCCCGTCAGATCAAGTGGGCGGGCCCGTGTCTGAAGCCTTTGCCAAGGTGAAACACAGTCAACGCATGTTATCGCTTGGTAATGCTTTTAACGATGAAGATGTGGAGGATTTCACCAATCGGGTGCGTAAATATCTTGGCCTGCGCGAGACCGATCAGATTGCCTTTACGGCGGAACCCAAAATTGACGGACTCTCGCTTTCGCTACGCTATGAAAGAGGCGTTTTGGTTCAGGCTGCGACACGGGGCGATGGGGAAACCGGTGAAAATGTCACCAGAAACGCCCGCACAATCGCCAACATCCCGCAAAGATTAACGGGCGCGCCTGCAGTTTTGGAAGTGCGCGGCGAAGTTTATATGAGCCATGCTGATTTTGAAGCTCTGAACGCCAATCAGACGGCAAAAGGGGGGAAAGTCTTTGCCAATCCGCGGAATGCGGCGGCGGGCTCCTTGCGACAGTTGGATTCCGAAATCACCCGCCAACGCCCGTTGATGTTTTTTGCCTATGCTTGGGGGGAGGTGTCTGAACCTTTGGCCGAAACGCAGTTCGATTCGATCAAGCGGTTGGAGGCTTTGGGGTTTTCAACAAACCCACTCACTCGCCGCCTGACAAACACACAGGACATGCTGATTCACTATAAATCCATCGAAGAGCAGCGCGCGACCCTTGGATATGATATCGACGGGGTGGTTTATAAAGTCGACGATTTGACCCTGCAATCGCGGTTGGGCTTTCGTTCGACCACGCCTCGGTGGGCCATTGCCCATAAATTCCCCGCCGAAATCGCCCATACTTTTCTTGAAGCCATCGAAATTCAGGTCGGGCGTACCGGTGCGTTATCCCCGGTTGCGCGCCTGCATCCGGTCACTGTTGGCGGCGTGGTCGTATCGAACGCGACCCTGCATAATGCGGATTACATCGCGGGGCGTGACAGCAAAGGGGATCCGATCCGTGAAGGCCGTGATCTGCGGGTTGGCGATTGGGTAGAGGTTTACCGCGCAGGTGATGTCATTCCCAAAATTCGCGATGTTGACCTTAGCAAACGCCCCGCAGATTCAGTACCCTATGTGTTCCCGACCCATTGCCCAGAATGTGGATCTGATGTGGTGCGCGAAGACGGCGACAGCGCTGCCTATTGCTCGGGTGGGCTGATTTGCCCGGCACAAGCTGTTGAAAAATTGAAGCATTTTGTTTCACGATCGGCCTTTGACATAGATGGTCTTGGTGCAAAACAGGTTGAAATGTTCTTCCGCGATGACAGCCTGCCGATTAAAGAACCCGCGGATATTTTTACCCTGCAACAGCGTGATGAAGCCCAGTTTACCAAGTTGAAAAATCGTGATGGATTTGGCGATAAATCTGTAACCAATCTGTTTGCGGCGATTGATGAAAAACGTAAAATCCCGCTGAATCGCCTGATTTTTGCGCTTGGAATCCGCCATGTTGGGGAAACCAGCGCGGCCATGTTGGCGCGGCACTACACCAGTTGGGAAAATTTCTTTGCGGCGATGAAAGATGCGCGGGAAAAATCTGGTTCGGCTTGGGAAGAATTGTTGAATATTGACGGGCTCGGGGCGGTGATGGCCACGGCTTTGGTGGATGCGTTTCACACGGAAACCACGCGGGATGCGATTGCGCGGTTGGTCCAAGAACTTGATGTGCAGGATGTGGCCGCGCCAGACACGACAGGCAGTCCGGTTGCGGGAAAAATCGTTGTGTTTACCGGAACGCTCGAAAAAATGACCCGCGCCGAGGCAAAAGCCCGCGCCGAAGCTTTAGGCGCTAAGGTTTCTGGGTCGGTTTCGGCCAAGACCGATCTGGTGATCGCAGGACCGGGGGCAGGCAGTAAAGCCAAGAAAGCGCAAGATTTGGGGGTTGAACTGATTTCAGAGGATGATTGGCTCGAACTGATCGCAACAAGCAGCTAGGGTCCGAAGATGAGCCGCCGCCCCGAAATCCTGTTCCCGTTGTTTGCGGATCTGCCTGTTCTAGACGGGGTCGGGCCGAAAACTGCGCTGAATTTCGAAAAAATGGACGTAAAACGCCCGCGTGACCTGTTGTTTTTGCTACCCCACAGCTTGATCAACCGCCAAATTACCCCAAGCATACAGGACATCACCCCGCCCGCCGTCGCCACGGTAGAGGTCGTGGTCGGAAATCATACGCCCAACGCGGTTAAGGGCCGTCCGTACCGTGTGACGGTTCGGGATGCACAGACCAGTTTTCAACTGGTTTTCTTCCACGCTCGCGCGGATTGGCTGAACGAACAACTGCCGATCGGACAAAAGCGGGTGGTTTCGGGTAAAGTGGAAATTTTCGACAGTATCGCCCAGATGGTGCACCCAGATTACATTCTGCACCCCGATGCCGCTGACGCAATTCCTAAGAACGAGCCGCTATATTCACTGACCGCTGGAATTACCCAAAAGCAGATGTTTCGCGCTGCGCAAAGCGCTCTGCGCTTGGTTCCTGTATTGGAGGAGTGGATTGATCCCTCGGTTATGGAGAAATTCCAGTGGTCTGATTGGAAAGCAGCCATAGAAGCGGCCCATGCGCCCGCTTCAGGGGCGGATGTGCATGCCAGCGCCAAACCCCGCGCGCGCTTGGCTTATGATGAGATGCTGGCCCATCAACTGACACTTGCTTTGGCACGCAATTCTATTCGGCGCGCCAAAGGGATCGTTACCAAAGGCACGGGGGCGTTGCGCAATAAGGTGCTGAAATCCCTGCCATATTCCCCGACAAATGCACAGTTGCGGGCGTTCTCGGAAATCACCGAAGACATGGCAACTCCGCGCCGGATGAACCGGCTTTTGCAGGGGGATGTGGGTTCTGGCAAGACGTTGGTTGCGTTGATTGCATTGTTGGCTGCGGTGGAATCCGGCGGGCAGGGTGTTTTGATGGCGCCAACTGAAATCCTTGCACGGCAACATCTCGAAGGATTGCAACCGCTGGCGGCAGAGGCTGGCGTGGTGCTCGAAATTCTGACAGGACGGGATTCCGGGGCAGAGCGGCGCAAAAAACTGGCGGCTTTGGCCAAGGGTAACATTCAGATCCTTGTGGGCACCCATGCGGTGTTCCAAAAGGATGTGGAATTCGCCGATTTACGCCTTGCTGTGATTGACGAACAGCATCGCTTCGGGGTGCGTCAACGGCTTGATCTGGGGGCCAAAGGCGCGGCTGTCGATGTGTTGGTGATGACCGCCACGCCGATTCCCCGTTCGTTAGAGCTGGCGAATTACGGCGATATGGATGTTTCCGTACTGGATGAAAAGCCCGCAGGCCGCAAACCGATTGAAACGGTTCTGGTCTCCAACAAGCGGTTGGAGGAGGTGATTTCCCACCTGCGCAAAGCCATCGCTGACGGGCGACAGGCCTATTGGGTTTGTCCGCTGGTGGGCGAAAGTGAAACAAAAGACTGGGCGGCAACCGAAGAACGCTATCGTCTGTTGCGGCTGGCCTTGGGGGAAGAAAATGTCGGGATGGTGCACGGTCAGATGCCCCCTGCGGAAAAAGACGCGGCCATGGCGGATTTTGTGGCGGGGCGCAGTAAGGTGCTGGTGGCGACCACGGTGATTGAGGTCGGGGTGAATGTGCCCACGGCCAGCATTATGGTGATTGAACAGGCCGAAAGTTTCGGTTTGGCCCAGCTGCACCAGTTGCGCGGCCGTGTGGGGCGCGGGTCCGAGGCATCGACCTGTTTGCTGATGTACGGTACCCTTGGCAAAACGGCTGAACGGCGTTTGAAAACTATGCGGGATACCAACGACGGATTTCGGATCGCTGACGAAGATCTTCGCATTCGGGGGGCGGGCGATGTGTTGGGGGTGGCCCAATCCGGGCTGCCGCGCTTTCGGATTGCCGATCTGGAAAACCAGTCCGACCTGATGAAAATCGCGCAGGATGATGCGCGGTTGTTGCTGAGTCAGGACCCGGATCTGACGTCCAAACGGGGCGAGGCCGCGCGTGTTCTTCTGTACCTAATGGAACAGGATAAATCTATTCGTTATATTTCAGTGGGTTAACTGGTTCTGGTTAATATTTTGTTAAATGTTCTCATTTAGTTCTTGCTTTGGTGGAACATTTACGGAACATTGTGGGAACAGACTAGAACATAACCACCGAGGTTTGACAATGATCCGCGAAATGATCCGAATTCTAAGCTACAACACAACATCCGTCATCGAAGATATCGCCGGTGTTTCCGCTATCTTTGTGATGCTGGTCGTTGTCCTGCATCTGCCTGGTTACACTCTCTGAGTTTTCTGTCCGCGGTTTGTCGGCCGCACGCTGGATGTCAGGATGTCTCGTCCGTTTGACACCCGCCGTTCCCTTAACGGTTGGAAACGTTGCCTCGTTTCTATGTGCCCGATTGTCCTGGCCGCATTACTTTAGCGCCGCAGCTTCACAGCTTGCGGCGCTTTTTTTACGCTGCCTGCGATAGGGATTCCAGCGCGGTTACTGTGGCATCAAAGGCCAACAAGATTGATGCGTGGCGATTTTTATAGGCTTTGGCGGGGTCTAAAACCTCTAGCCCGTCAAAGGGAGCATCGGGTACGGGGCCGTCAGATTTCAACATTGCCGCCAATTGATCGCGGCCTTTGCGCACGGTTTCAAGGGATTGCCCGATCACCGCACCCCCCAGAACACTGGCTGATGCTTGTCCCAATGCGCAGGCTTTGACGTCCTGACCAAACGCGGAAATCACCCCGTTTTCCAGGCTAACATCCACCGTCACAGTAGAGCCACACAGCGGCGAGCGTTTCATCTGGCTGGCTTGTGGTGCATCAAGTCGTTCGGCATGGGGGATGTCAGCGGCCAGCGCGAGAATCCGGTTCGAATAGAGTTTTACCATTTCGGATGCGTCTGTCATCGCGCAGCCCTTCTATTTTTCAAGTTACCTCTATAATTAGGGCTCAAGCCCCCCGTTGGAAAGAGGAACCCGTCTGACATGACAAAATTTGATCCATCTTCGCTGAAATTTGATGACCGTGGTTTGCTACCCGCCATTGCCCAACAACATGACACGGGCGAGGTTTTGATGCTGGCCTGGATGAATGCGGATGCGGTGGCGCAGACGTTGGAAACGGGGAAAGTGACCTATTGGTCGCGTTCGCGCAGTGCATTTTGGGTTAAGGGGGAAACTTCGGGCCATACGCAAAAACTGATTGATATGCGGATAGATTGCGACCGCGATTGTATTTTGGTGTTGGTGGATCAGGTTGGGCCTGCCTGTCACACCAACCGGCGCAGTTGTTTTTACACCAGTGTGTTGGACGGCGAGGTCGAACTGTCCAAACCTATGGAATAAGCGCCGCACGCACGTCTGTTGGGGTCCAACCCTGTTCGCGCAGGGTTTGCAGCGCCAAAGCGTCATGGCGTTTGGCCAGACGTTTGCCTGTGTCATCACGGATCAATCGGTGATGTCGATAGGTGGGCGTGGGCAGATCCAGCAGGGTTTGCAACAGCACATGGATCGGCGTAGCGGGGGCCATATCTGCCCCGCGCGTCACATGGGTGATCTGCTGGGCGGCGTCATCCACCACCACCGCCAGATGATACGACGTTCCAATATCGCGCCGCGCCAGAACGATATCACCGCAGCGTTCTATCAAATAGGCGGCCTCTAGCGGCGTCCACCTGGGGGCCTCGCCGATCTCACGATAGCCCCGTTTCGACAGATCACCACACAGAGCAACCGCCTTGCGCATATCCAACCGCACCGCGTCCGCTGTTGTGCGATCAGCCATAGAGCGGGTGCAACAGGTACGTGGATAGATTACACCGTCTGGCCCAAACTGCTGGGCGGCACCTTCTTGGGGGGCGGATAGGGCCTCGGTTATGTCGCGGCGGGTACAGGCGCAGGGATAGCACAGGCCCATATCGGTCAGGCCCATATCGGTCAGGCGGGCTAATGCGGCATCATAGGATTGCATTCGTGTCGATTGGCGCATCACTGGCGTGGGCCAATTCAGGCCTAACCAGTGCAGGTCATCAAAAATCGCCTGTTCAAAAGCGGGTTTGCATCGGGCGGTGTCAATGTCTTCGATCCGCAACAAAAACTGCCCGCCGCGCGAGGTTGCCGCATCAAAGGCTGTAAGCGCAGAAAATGCATGACCCAGATGCAAAAAACCTGTGGGTGAGGGGGCAAAACGTTCGATGTTCACCGTTTGCGCAACACATAGACTTTGGAATTGATGTTCCGTTCCGGGAAATGGGGGCCGTAGTCCTTAAACAACAAGTCGAACCGGCACCCGTCAATAGCGTTCATCACAGCCCCTTCAAATTCGCGGCGCTCCAAGGTTTGATCGTTGAAAGAAAACACAAAATAGGCGCCGCTGTGCATTTGTTTCAGGATGTCATAAAACAGATCAATCGGCGCGGCCCCGATGCCGATCACCCCGATTGCGGCGACCACATCATAAGGCCCATGGGTGAAATCAAGCGGATGTTGCGGGTCAGACACCCATAGATTGCGGTAAATATCACGCGCGCTGGCACGGTCCAGCATTTCAGCCGTCATATCACACCCATCAAGCGTGGAAAACCCAACGGATTTAAGGGCTTGGCCTGATAATCCGGTGCCACAACCCACATCCAAAACCGCGCTGTCCAGTGATGCCAGCTTGGCAATGGCTGCGGCGCAGCGGGCAGGGGTTGCATAGCCGTTTTGCGCGATTTCATCGTCGTAAGTTTCGGCCCAATCCGCATAAAAATCGCGGGTCGCAGCAACAGAATCGAGCCCGTAAGCCCGATCCAAATGGTTCTTGTGTTCGCTCATGGCGGTTCCCTCTTGAGGGAAGTCTAGCGCCCGCTTAGGCGCTGTGCAACCAATCCTGCCAATCAACCTTGGCCCGATCCGTATAGGCTTTGTAGCGATCCTTGCGGTTGCGCCGCCCGCCTTTGACGTTCTCGACTAAGGGGAACAGGCCGAAATTCACGTTCATCGGCTGAAAGGTTTTAGCATCCGCACCGCCGGTAATATGGGTGACAAGCGCGCCCATAGCGGTGGTTTGGGGCACGTTTGGCAGGGAAATGCCATTGGACTCGGCCACGGCAAGACGTCCAGCCAAAAGACCCATGGCAGCGCTTTCCACATAGCCTTCAACCCCGGAAATCTGGCCTGCAAAGCGAATGTCGGGGCGGTTTTTCAGGCGCATCTGGTGGTCTAGCAAACGAGGAGAGTTGATAAACGTGTTGCGATGAATGCCACCAAGCCGTGCAAATTTTGCGTTTTCCAGCCCGGGAATCAGGGCAAGGGCCGCAGCCTGTTCGCCGTATTTCATCTTGGTTTGAAAGCCGACGATGTTGAACAAAGTCCCCAGCGCATTGTCACGGCGCAATTGCACGACCGCATAGGCTTTCACATCGGGTTGGTGCGGATTGGTCAGGCCAACAGGTTTCATCGGGCCAAAGCGCAGGGTTTCACGGCCCCGTTCCGCCATCACTTCGATCGGCAGGCAACCGTCGAAATATGGGGTGTCTTTTTCCCAATCCTTGAATTCTGTTTTGCCAGAATTCAACAGCGCGTCGATGAAAGCCTCGTAGGTTTCTTTGTCCATCGGGCAATTCAGATAGGCCGTGCGCTCTTCCTCGGTTTCTCCCTTGTCATAGCGGGATTGGAACCAGGCTTTGGACATATCAATGCTGTCGGCATAAACAATTGGTGCGATTGCATCAAAAAACGCCAGCGAGGTTTCATCCGTTACCGCCAAAATCGACTGCGCCAAAGCAGAGGAGGTCAATGGCCCTGTCGCAATGATGGTCTGGCCCCATTCGGCAGGGGGAATTTCAGTGACTTCACCCCGTTCTAACGTCACCAGCGGATGGTTTAACAGCCGTTCGGTCACAGCCGCGGCAAAGGGTTCGCGGTCTACGGCCAGCGCGCCGCCAGCGGGTAATTTGTGTTTTTCGGCCATTTCCATGATCAGGCTGCCGGCTTCGCGCATTTCCCAATGCAACAAGCCAACAGCGTTGGACTCATGGTCGTCCGAGCGGAAAGAGTTCGAGCAGACAAGTTCTGCCAGATCACTGGTTTGATGGGCGAAAGTGCCCACGTCTGGACGCATCTCGTGGATGACCACGGGCTGTCCTGCTTGAACGGCTTGCCATGCTGCTTCGCTGCCGGCCATGCCGCCGCCGATGATGTGAATAGGTTTGTTCATGTAGTGGCATTTAGGGCAGAGCGCTGTGAAAGAAAAGCGGCAATGTAAAAAGCAATGTCCCCACTGCGGTAGGGGTTCGCAGTGGGGACAGGTAACGCGCCTTAAAAGGCAGCAGGGGGCCTAGTAGATGGGTAGCAGACCCCTTTACCGCGTTCACTGAACGTCAAAGTGACGTGGCGGTAAAGGTAAAAATACGCAAAGGCGCCTTTGCAAAAATGATCACTCATCTCTGTGGTTGCATAAGGATTACCTAGGGTAGTTTTGGCAACAAAATCAATAAAAACGTGGTCGTTTTAACAGCCAATGGTTGCAAAAGACTCCTCCAGCCACTTGGTTGTGCTGCGTAAAACCGCGTCTTCTTTTCGGGATTCGTGAAACAACAGCCATAACTCACGCAGCCGCATTTCCCGTTGGGGCTGCAAAGGCATCAGGTCATTTGTGGTTTGCATCATGATTTCAGGCAGGATACCTGGCCGACCGGTTTCGCGCATGGCGCAATAGATTGACCGGAAAGATGCCAGCCGCAGCGTGGGTTCGCAGTTGAAATAGGAAAGCCCGTTTTTCATTTCAGGAGTCCAGTCCAGATCAAAGGGCAAACCGATCCAGTCCTGACTTTTGGTGTCAGAGGTGGCAAATACGCCCATCCTGATGTTCGCAATGCGCCGTGCCACCAGTCGGCCCTCGGTCGGGCGGGTCAGGCGCAGGGCGATATCCGCTTCGCCATAGGCCAGACTGACTTTCTTGTTATTGGCTGAGAGTTCCAGCGTCACATTGGGATGCTGTTCACAGAAGTCCGGCAGTGTTTTGCTAAGAACCTCGTTGATCAGAAATTCAAGCCCCGAGACGCGGATAATCTGATGGGATTGCTGCGCATTTGCGGTTGCGGCGTTAAAGGTTTGCAATTCGTCACTGAAACTGGCGGCCATTTCGAATAAGCGCCGCCCTTCAGAGGTCAGTTCCCATTCAGAGGCGCTTTTTCGGAACAGAACCGCATTTGCGGCCTCGTTCAGCCGTCTGATGCGGCGGGAAACCGTGGCGGTGTTGGTACGCAGGTGCCGTGCGGCCTTGGACATAGAGCCATAGCGCGCCAAAGCCACGGCAAATCGCAGATCGTCCCAGTTTTCCATGCTAACCCACCTACCTGCCTACAAATAATACGCTAGGCGCGGTTTGGCGGATGGTCAAGAAGAGGCGCAATTTCTTACGCCTCTTCTTGGGATTTATTCGGATTTACCTAAGGTTATTCCTCTGAAGGGGTCCCGTCGTCAACCTCAGTCACTTCTTCATCGCCCTGTTCGGCAATATAGGCGACAGAAACAACTTTTTCGCCTTTTGCAGTGTTAAAGACCGTCACACCCGAAGATGTGCGTCCTTGTCTGGAAATTCCGGACACGGGGCAGCGGATGGATTGGCCGGTCGAGGTGGCCAACATGATCTGGTCGTCCTCATCCACCGTAAAGCTGGCGATGATACGGTCGTTGCGTCGGCCCAGATTAGCGGCGGCAATGCCTTGTCCGCCACGGCCCGCAACGCGGTATTCATGGGCCGAAGACCGTTTGCCATAGCCACCGGATGTGACCGTCAGGATCCATTGTTCCAAAGCGCCAAGTTCCGCATAGCGTTCAGACGAGATCGTGGTGCTGCCAGCTTCTTCGACGTCGCCCGACTCTTCGCCTGTAACAGCGCGGCGCATTTTGAAATAGGCGGCCCGTTCATCTGGGCTGGCATCCACGTGACGAATAACAGCCATAGAGACAACTGAATCCCCTTCTGCCAATCGAATCCCGCGCACACCCGTACTGTCACGGCCTTTAAAGACGCGCACATCGGTGACAGGGAAGCGGATTGCCTTGCCAAGTTCGGTTGTCAACAGGAAGTCATCGGATTCCGTGGCGATATTCACGTTCACGATTGCAGAATCTTCGGGCAGTTTCATCGCAATCTTGCCGTTGGATTTCACATTGGTGAAATCGCTGAGCGCGTTGCGGCGTACGTCGCCTGCGGTTGTGGCAAAGACGATGTGCAGATTGTCCCATTCATCCTCTGGCACGTCCACGGGCATGATTGCCGCGATAGAAACGCCCGCTGGAATTGGCAGGATATTCACGATGGCCTTGCCCCGTGAGTTACGGCCACCAGGGGGCAGACGCCAGGTCTTTAACTTGTAAACCATCCCGTCTGTGGTGAAAAACAGCAGCGGAGTATGGGTGTTGGCGACGAACAGGTTGGTGACGAAATCCTCGTCCTTGGTGTTCATGCCTTGCAGGCCTTTACCACCCCGTTTCTGCGCGCGGTAATCCGCCAGAATGGTGCGTTTGATATAGCCAGAGTTGGTGATCGTGACCACCATGTCTTCCCGTTCGATCAGGTCTTCGTCGTCCATGTTATCAACATGTTCCACGATTTCAGACCGCCGCGGCACAGCAAACATTTCACGCACTTCAGCCAGTTCGGTTGAGATGATCGCCATGATCCGCTCGCGCGAGCGCAGGATTTCCAGATAGTCGCTGATTTTGGCGGCCAGTTCTTCCAACTCGTCCGTAACTTCTTTTACGCCTAGGGCGGTCAGACGTTGCAGACGCAGTTCCAGAATTGCGCGGGCTTGGACTTCGGACAGATTGTAGGTTCCATCCTCGTTCACGGTATGGCTCGGATCGTCGATCAGCTTGATATATTGAACGATATCATGGGCTGGCCAAGCGCGGGTCATCAACCGCTCGCGGGCTTCTGCCGGATCGGCGGAACTGCGGATTGTGGCGACGATTTCGTCTACGTTTGATACGGCAACCGCCAAGCCACACAGGATGTGACTGCGTTCACGAGCCTTGCGCAATTCGAATGCGGTGCGCCGTGCAACAACTTCTTCGCGGAATTTGATGAAGCTGGACAGGAAACCGTGCAGGGTCAACTGTTCAGGACGACCACCATTCAGCGCCAGCATGTTACAGCCAAAGGACGTTTGCAGCGAGGTGAAGCGGAACAATTGGTTCAGAACCACTTCGGGGGTGGCATCCCGTTTCAGTTCTACAACCACGCGCACGCCGATCCGGTCGGATTCGTCTTGGACGTGGGCAATGCCTTCGATCTTTTTGTCCCGTGCCAGTTCTGCGATTTTTTCAATCATGGTGGATTTATTCACCTGATAGGGAATTTCATCCACGATAATGGCATAGCGGTCCTTGCGGATTTCCTCGATACGGGTTTTTGCGCGGATGATGACAGAACCGCGCCCTTCGGCATAGGCTTTGCGTGCGCCCGAACGGCCCAGAATAATCCCGCCGGTGGGGAAATCCGGGGCGGGGACATATTCCATCAATTGCAGGCTGTCCAAATCCGGATTATCCATCAGCGCAAGGGTCGCGTCGATCACTTCACCCAGATTGTGCGGCGGGATATTTGTGGCCATACCAACCGCAATACCGCCCGCGCCGTTTACCAACATGTTTGGATAACGGGCAGGTAGAACCGTTGGTTCACGGTCTTTGCCATCGTAGTTGTCTTGAAAATCGACGGTATCTTTGTCGATATCCGCCAGCAAACTGGCCGCAGGCTTGTCCATGCGCACTTCGGTATACCGCATGGCCGCAGCACTGTCGCCGTCCATCGACCCAAAGTTACCCTGACCATCCAGCAGGGGCAGCGACATGGAAAAGTCCTGCGCCATCCGCACCAGCGCGTCATAAATCGCCGCGTCACCGTGGGGGTGGTATTTCCCCATAACATCGCCCACAGGCCGTGCAGATTTACGGTAGGATTTATCGTGGGTGTTGCCGGTTTCATGCATGGCATACAGAATCCGACGGTGCACGGGTTTCAACCCGTCGCGCAGATCGGGGATCGCGCGGCTGACAATCACGCTCATGGCGTAATCGAGATAGGAGGTTTTCATCTCCTCCTCGATAGAGATTGTCGGGCCGTGATGTACGGCGCGTTCGGGGGGAGTTATCGGCTGATCTTCTGTCTCGTCGGTCAAGTCTGGCCGCCTTGCTGTTATGCACAATATCTAGTGGAACATCTATAAACCAGCCTCAGGATAAGGGCAATCTTTGAGCCGTGTTTTCGGCAGGAATTTGCAAAAAATCCTGCGATTTTCGGATGGTTCAGGGGGCTGGTAGGCGTCATCGCGCAGTGGATGGTTTGTAAGGCCGGATACGGGGCAAAAGAGAGGGGTGGAAATAGACTGTCTGATACAAAAGTGGCCCCGAAAGAAGGGGCCACAAATCGTAAATCTTTTTGGTATTTAGAACGGGATTTCGTCATCCAGATCAGAGCTGCCACCGCCGCCCTGTGATCCGCCGCCGTAGTTGCCGCCACCGCCGCCGCTGCCACCACCGTAGCCACCGCCACCTTGGTCATAGCCACCGCCGCCGCCACCTTGGTCGTAACCGCCGCCGCTGTTACCGCCACCGCCGCCTTCACCGCGACCGTCCAGCATGGTTAATGTGCCGTTAAACCCTTGCAGCACGACCTCGGTGGAATACCGGTCTGCGCCGCTTTGGTCTTGCCATTTGCGGGTTTGCAACTGGCCCTCAACAAACACCTTGGAACCTTTGCGCAGGTATTGCTCGCAGACGCGCACCAAACCTTCGCTAAAGACCGAGACCTGATGCCATTCGGTTTTTTCACGGTTTTCGCCCGTGCTTTTGTCGCGCCAGCGTTCGGATGTTGCGATGCGCAGATTGCACACTTTGCCACCGTTCGGGAACGACCGCACTTCGGGGTCGCGGCCCAGATTTCCGATCAACATAACCTTGTTCAAACTGCCAGCCATTGGCGTGTCTCCCTTAACTCGAATCTTTGGTGCTTTCTTGCGTCAGTGGTAGTTAACCATGTTCTCTGTGCCCTGCAACCAATGAAGAAACCGCTAACAAATCGGGGCAGACAGGTCTTATCTGGCCAAACCCTGTAAAAGGCGATACATAGAGCAGCAAGAATTGGTTGGGCAGGGGCGTCCTAAATGCATAAGACGATTGCAAGTATTATTGTGCTGGCTGTTGGGCTTGGTCCGGTGGCGGGCTATGCCGATGTAACGAAATCGTCCAAAAACCGCTCTCGGATTTCTTCAAGTCATTCCAATCTGATTGATAAACGGCTGTCAAAGCAATACTCCAGTTCGTCGCGATTGCTGCCCAATCATGATCGCCTTGATTTGGTTCCGCGCTACACGGGCGCCTATAAAGGTGTCTATAAACCCATGGCCGAGGCTGCCGCGCGCAAACATGGTGTGCCGGTGGATTTGTTTAATCGGCTGGTGCAGCAGGAAAGCAACTGGAACCCCAAGGCCAAAAGCCACGCAGGGGCGATCGGGCTGGCGCAGTTGATGCCGTTTACCGCCCGCAAACTTGGGGTTAACCCCCATGATCCGCGCGAAAACCTGGAAGGTGGTGCGCGCTATCTAAAGCAGCAATACGCCAAATTCCGCAGCTGGCGTCTGGCGCTGGCCGCTTATAACGCGGGCCCGGCGGCTGTGGAAAAATACAACGGCGTGCCGCCCTACAAAGAAACCACCAACTATGTGAAAGTGATTTTGGGCAAGTAGCACCTGAAATCCCGCGTATGCTGACAACTTCTGGCAGCAGGCTGCTTTGTTCCTGTCATGTTCGCGCAATGTTCCCGCTTTTTTATTGGCATTCCGGCCCTGATGGCCTAGGTATTGTCGGGTCTTGGGGGCAGAGCAATGGCTGAACTGAAAAACATCGAAATCCGCGGCGCGCGGGAACACAATCTTAAGAACATTGACGTGGATATTCCGCGGGACCAACTGGTTGTAATCACGGGGCTTTCCGGCTCTGGGAAATCATCACTGGCGTTTGATACCATCTATGCCGAGGGCCAGCGCCGTTATGTGGAATCACTGTCGGCCTATGCACGTCAGTTCCTGGATATGATGCAAAAACCGGATGTAGATCACATTTCCGGTCTCTCGCCTGCGATTTCGATCGAGCAAAAAACCACATCGAAAAATCCCCGCTCTACCGTAGGCACGGTAACCGAGATTTACGACTATATGCGGCTGTTGTTCGCCCGTGTTGGTACGCCGTATTCCCCCGCGACAGGGTTACCGATTGAAGCCCAGCAAGTGTCTGAAATGGTGGATCGCATCATGCAGATGGAAGAGGGCACACGTGCCTATCTGCTGGCCCCCATCGTGCGGGATCGCAAAGGCGAATATCGCAAGGAATTCGCTGAATTGAAAAAATCGGGCTTTCAGCGGGTTAAGGTGAATGGTGATTTCCATGATCTGGATGAACCGCCCAAACTGGATAAGAAATTCCGCCACAACATTGATGTGGTCGTAGACCGTCTGGTGGTGAAAGAGGGGCTGGAAACACGGCTGGCCGACAGCCTGCGCACTGCCCTTGATCTGGCGGATGGTATTGCGATTCTGGAAACCGCCCCGAAAGAAGGCGATCCAGAGCGGTTCACCTTTTCAGAAAAATTTGCCTGTCCAGTCAGTGGCTTCACCATTTCCGAAATCGAACCGCGACTGTTTTCGTTTAACGCGCCATTCGGGGCCTGTCCTGAATGTGATGGTCTGGGGGTAGAGTTGTTCTTTGACGAACGTCTTGTGGTGCCAGATCCGTCACTGTCCTTGTACAAAGGTGCATTGGCGCCTTGGGCCAAAGGGAAATCCCCCTATTTCCGCCAAACCATTGAGGCCATCGCCCGCCATTATGAATTCGATAAGGATTTGGCGTGGAAAGACCTGCCAGCCCATGTGCAACAATTGATGCTGCACGGTTCCGGTGATGAGGAAATCAAATTCCGCTACGATGAAGGCGGTCGCGTTTACGAAGTGTCCCGCGCCTTTGAAGGGGTGATCCCGAATATGGAACGACGCTACCGTGAAACGGATAGCAACTGGATCCGCGAAGAATTCGAACGCTATCAAAACAACCGCCATTGCGGCACATGTGACGGCTATCGCCTGCGCCCCGAAGCACTTGCCGTGAAAATCGGCGGGTTGCATGTGGGGCAGGTGGTCCAGATGTCTATTTCCGAGGCACGGGACTGGGTGGAAAATATCCCGAGCGAACTGTCGAACCAGAAAAACGAAATCGCCCGTGCCATCCTGAAGGAAATCCGCGAACGGTTGGGCTTTTTGGTGAATGTCGGCCTGAATTATCTGACACTTTCGCGCAATTCAGGCACTTTGTCGGGGGGCGAAAGCCAGCGTATCCGGCTTGCCAGCCAGATCGGGTCTGGCCTGACAGGGGTGCTGTATGTGTTGGACGAACCTTCTATCGGTCTGCACCAACGGGACAATGACCGCCTGTTGATTACGCTGAAAAACCTGCGGGATCAGGGCAATACGGTGATCGTGGTCGAACACGACGAAGAAGCCATCCGTGAGGCCGATTTTGTGTTGGATATTGGTCCGGGGGCTGGGGTGCATGGCGGTGAAATCATCGCCAAAGGCACGCCTGCGCAGATTGCCAAGAATAAGAAATCTATTACGGGTCAGTATCTTACTGGAAAACGAAGCATTCCTATCCCGACCGAGCGGCGCAAAGGCAACGGCAAAGCGCTGGTTGTCGAAGGGGCCACGGGCAACAACCTGAAAAACGTGACGGCCACATATCCTTTGGGTACGTTTTGCTGTGTGACGGGTGTATCTGGCGGCGGAAAATCAACGTTGACCATTGAAACGCTGTTCAAAACGGCCTCTATGCGTCTGAACGGTGCGAAGCAGACACCAGCACCTTGTGAGGCGATCAAAGGGCTGCAATATCTGGACAAGGTTATCGACATTGACCAGCGCGCGATTGGGCGCACGCCGCGATCCAATCCAGCCACCTATACGGGCGCATTTACCCCGATCCGCGACTGGTTTGCGGGCCTGCCCGAGGCGAAAGCCCGTGGTTATAAACCCGGCCGCTTTTCGTTTAACGTCAAAGGCGGACGTTGCGAGGCCTGTCAGGGTGACGGTCTGATCAAGATCGAAATGCACTTTTTGCCCGATGTGTATGTGACCTGTGAAAGCTGCGCGGGCAAACGTTATAACCGCGAAACGCTGGAAGTTTTGTTTAAAGGCAAAAGCATAGCCGATGTTCTGGACATGACGGTTGAGGACGCGGAGACGTTTTTTCAGGCGGTCCCGTCCATTCGGGATAAAATGACAGCGCTGTTGCGGGTCGGGCTGGGTTATATCAAGGTCGGTCAGCAGGCCACAACCCTGTCTGGCGGGGAAGCCCAGCGGGTGAAACTTTCCAAAGAGCTGTCGAAACGGTCTACGGGTCGGACACTTTATATTCTGGATGAACCGACCACGGGGCTGCACTTCGAAGATGTGCGTAAGCTGTTGGAAGTGCTGCATGAACTGGTCGAACAGGGCAATTCGGTGCTGGTGATCGAACATAATCTGGACGTGATCAAAACCGCTGACCATATCATTGATATCGGTCCTGAAGGCGGCGATGGCGGCGGTGAGATTGTGGCGACTGGCACGCCCGAGCAGGTTGCGCAGATCGAATCCAGCCACACGGGACGCTATCTGAAAGAGATGTTAGAGCCCAAGCAAGTTGCTGCCGAGTAGTCGCGGCAGGGCAAGTCTGGCTTGCCCTGCATATGTCTGTTCAAATCAGCGTTTGCTAAGACCAATGGCCGCCAGAATTGCAATTGCAGAAAGCGCAACAGCTCCGGCTGCGTTGTTATTATGCTCTGCCGGGCGCATGTTTCCGCGATAGACATGATTTTTCGAAACGGTTTGTTTGCTACTACGCGCGTTGTGCTGGCTGGAATAATTCTGGCTGCGTTTGTCATAATTCCCGTCATACCCACCAGACTGTTGGTTCTGTGTATAGTGGTTTTGCTGTGTATAGCGGGATTGCGCAGTTGCAGTCAGCGGCAAACACAGGCTAGCGGCGAGCATTGTAATCATTGAAAGTTTACGCATTGTTTTATCTTTCTTAAGACGTTTGTACCTATGATACGTGTCATGAAAGAAATCCCGTCGCGAAAACCCCAAGGATCAATGGGTCAGTCCAAAAGGTCAGCCGTTGCGCCAATGAAATTTAAAACCTCGCGGGTTTTGCTGTCCATTTGATAGATGCGATCGGCCACGCTGTAATAGATGTAATTCGGGTCCAAGCCATAGCGGTGTGGATTGCGGATCACCACGTAATCGCGGGTGATGCGATCACCACGATGGTACCAACTGTGGGAATGATCCCGATCATCATGATCATTGCGGTATTGTTTTTTCGCTTGGCCGGGTGGGACACAAGGCGGATTCTTCTTAGCGAGTCCCGGAGGGCAATGGCTGTACTGAACCGACGAATGGCCGTTTTTATGACCTTTGTCATTTTTTGCCAAAGCAGGTGTTGCAACGGCAAGGGCAAGGGTGGTTAGGATTGTTGCTGTGCGTATCATGTGAAGCTCCGTTCACTTGAATACTTAGCGGCATTGTTAGGGCCGCCAAGGGACGGCCCCGTGCATGGGCATTTTCACGCCGGTTTTCGCCGGTTACGAGCGGCCTCGTTTTTCAAACCTTGGTAACATGGCAGAAAAATCCATACCGTTGCCGTCTTCGTTTTCTACGAATTGTGTGTACAACTCAGTTGCGTGCTGGCCCAGTGGCGTATCCGCATTTGATGCTTCGGCGGCTTGTTGGGACAGGCGCAGGTCTTTCAGCATCAGTTCCGCTGCAAAACCGGGGCGATAGCCGTGGTCTGACGGGGAATCCGGCCCAACGCCGGGGGCAGGACAATAGGCGTTCATGCTCCAGCTGTAACCGGATGAGGTGGACACAACGTCAAACATTTTCTGCCGGTCCAGTCCCAGTTTATCCGCCAGCGCAAAAGCCTCGCAGGTGCCGATCATGGTGATGCCAAGGATCATGTTGTTACAGATTTTGGCCGCTTGTCCGGCGCCGCTTTCGCCGCAATGCACGGCTTTTTGGCCCATGATTTCAAACAGGGGTTCAGCCACAGCGAAAGCGGCTTCGGACCCGCCTGCCATAAAGGTCAGCGTACCAGCCGCAGCCCCGCCAACGCCGCCCGAAACAGGTGCGTCTACGGCCAGAAGTCCGAATGCAGTGGCGGCTTCGGCCACTGTGCGTGCGGATTCCACATCTACGGTGGAACAATCAATAAAGGCGGTGCCTTTGCCCATGACCTCGATGATTTCGCCCGCAACCGAGCTGAGGATCTTGCCATTGGGCAGCATGGTGATGACAGCGTCCTTGTTTTGCGCTGCATCCGATGCAGAGTCCACCTTGGTCACGCCTTCGGGCATGTCGGCTGTCAGATCAAAGCCGCTGACCTGATGACCCGCTGCCGCCAGATTGGCCGCCATAGGGCCGCCCATATTTCCTAGTCCGATAAATCCGATTTTCATGGTTTTCTCCTACAGCGCATTTTTCCCGAGGGGTTTTAACATTTTCTCAACGTCTGAATCTGTCACCGAGTCCAGATCGGGAATCTTCCAGACAGGGGTATGGGTGCGGTCGATGATCGCGCCTTTGATGCCTTCTACAAAATCACCAAATTCCGCCGCGCGATAGGTGAATTGATATTCTTCGGCCAAAGCCTGCTCAATCGTGTTGCGGGTACGCACGCGCTGGATCACGATAGGGGTGCAACTGACGGATATCGGGCTTTTTTTGCGCAAGTCGGACAAGGCTTTCAGGGAAAACTCGGTTCCGGCTTGGGATAGGGAATCGAGCACATCTGCGATGGTTTCCCATGCGAAATGGCAATCAATGTCGGATTGCTGGCCTTGAAACGATGCTGTCGGGGCAGGGGTTGCAGCCCGTTCAACTGCGCTGACATCGCCTGTTTTAACCAGTTTGGCGATCAGGCTCTCCCAGTTTTTGCGGGGGATAAAGTAATCAGCAAAGCCTGAATAAATTGCGTTGCCTGCATCCATACGGGTGCCTGTAGTGCCCAGATATTCGCCGATCCGGCCGGGGGCGCGGGCCAAAAGCAGTGATCCCCCCACATCCGGAACCAGTCCGATGCCGCACTCCGGCATGGCAATCTGGCTGTTTTCGCAGACGATGCGGTGGCTGCCGTGGCACGCAACACCAACGCCGCCGCCCATAGTGAACCCTTGCATCAAGGCTACATAGGGTTTGGGGAAATTGGCAATTTTGGCGTTCAGGCGGTATTCGTCACGCCAGAATTTCCGCCCGTATTCGTAATCGCCAGCACTGGCTGTGTCATAAAGTTTTTGAATGTCACCGCCGGCGCAAAAGGCTTTGTCGCCTTCTGCATCAATGATCACCAGCGCTACATCCGCATCGTCGCGCCAATCATCCAAAGCGGCCTCTATATCTAGGCACATCTGGTAGCTGAGCGCATTTAAAGCCTTGGGACGGTGTAAAGTGATGCGTCCTGCATGACCTTCTTTGCGAATGTGAAGTTCCATTAACCACGCTCCGCCAAGAGATGACGGGCAGTAATCAGCCGCATAATCTCGTTGGTGCCTTCCAATATTTGATGAACCCTAAGATCCCGCACGATTTTTTCCATGCCGTAATCCGCAAGATAGCCATAGCCGCCATGCAGTTGCAACGCGTCATTGGCCACTTTGAAAGCGGTGTCGGTGACAAACCGTTTGGCCATGGCGCAGAACTTTGACGCATCCGGCGCGCCTGTGTCCAGTTTCCAAGCGGCTTGGCGCAAGAATACACGGGCGGCTTGCAGTTCGGTTTCCATATCGGCCAGTTTGAATTGCAGGGCTTGGAATTGGTCGATGGTTTTGCCAAAGGCCTTGCGTTCGCCCACATAGGTTAATGCGGCGGTCAGGGCAGCTTGTGCCCCGCCAAGGGCGCCTGCGGAAATGTTCAAACGTCCCCCGTCAAGCCCCGCCATTGCATAAGCAAACCCACGGCCTTCTTCGCCGATCAGGTTGCCGGTTTCTATCTTGCAATCGTCGAACTGCACTTGGCTGGTGGGTTGTGACCGCCAACCCATTTTATCCTCTAGCGCGCCAAAAGACAGACCGTCGGCACCGTTTTCGACAACCACCGCCGATATGCCTTTGGGGCCGTCTTCGCCGGTGCGGCACATGACGATATAGGCGTCAGAATAACCGCCACCCGAAATAAACGCTTTGGTTCCGTTCAGGGTATAACCTTCGTTGGTGCGTTCCGCCCGTGTGCGCAATGCGCTGGCGTCAGAGCCTGATCCGGGTTCGGTCAGACAGTAAGAGAATATTTTTTCAAGCGAGGTAAGGCCCGGCAACCATTTGGTTTTTTGCTCTGGCGTGCCGAATTTATCAATCATGCCGCCGACCATATTGTGGATCGACAGGAATGACCCGACAGACGGGCAGGCCATGGCCAGGGCTTCGAATACAAGGGTTGCATCAAGGCGCGTCAGCCCCGCGCCGCCAAAGTCTTCGGAGACATAAAGACCGCCGAACCCCAACTCTCCGATTTCACGCCAGAGCGTTTTGGGGATGGTGCCGTCTTTTTCCCATTGCTGGGCAAAAGGGGCGATTTTTTCCTGCCCAAAGGCATAGGCCATGTCAAAAATTGCAGTTTGTTCTTCGCTCAGGGCAAAATCCATGAAAGGGCTCCGGTTTTTGGGGAATTGAACGTACGTTAACTTCCAACTGTTACATTAGTTTTGCAAGTGGAAAGAGTCTGGAAAAATTGAATTTTCCTGACGTCACATACGAAAAGGGCGGGGAATTCCCCGCCCTAAAAGCTGTACCTTATTCCATTGTCGGAATAGAGAATTCTGCACCTTCTTTGGTGCCTGATGGCCAGCGCGACGTCACTGTTTTGGTGCGTGTATAGAATTTAAACGCATCAGGGCCGTGTTGATTCAGGTCGCCAAAGGCAGATTTTTTCCAGCCGCCAAAGGTGTGATAGGCCAATGGCACGGGGATTGGCACGTTGATGCCGATCATGCCCACGTTTACGCGGTTGGCGAAATCACGGGCGGTGTCGCCGTCACGGGTAAAGATCGCAGTGCCGTTGCCGTATTCGTGATCCATCGCAAGGCCCAAAGCCTCTTCGTAGGTTTGCGCCCGTACAGTGGACAGAACCGGACCGAAGATCTCTTTCTGGTAGATGTCCATATCGCGGGTCACATTGTCAAACAGACATGCGCCAACAAAGAACCCGTCTTCGTACCCTTGCAGGGCAAAATCGCGGCCATCGACCACCAGCTTTGCGCCGTCTTTGATGCCGGTTTCCACCAGACCAAGGATGTTTTGCTTGGCTTGGGCGGTCACAACCGGACCGTAATCCACGTCATCGCCCGCTGTATAAGGACCAACTTTCAGGCTTTCGACCCGTGGGGCTAGTTTCGCGATTAGGCGATCTGCTGTGTCTTCGCCCACAGGAACCGCAACCGAAATCGCCATGCAGCGTTCGCCAGCCGCGCCGTAACCGGCACCGATCAGCGCATCAACGGCTTTGTCCATATCCGCGTCGGGCATGATGATCATGTGGTTTTTGGCACCACCAAAACACTGCACCCGTTTGCCGTTGGAACAGCCACGACCATAGATATATTGTGCAATCGGGGTGGACCCGACAAAGCCCACAGACTGGATGATGTCATTGTCGAGGATCGCATCAACAGCTTCTTTATCGCCGTTTACAACCTGCATGATCCCTTTGGGCAGGCCAGCTTCTTCCATCAGGGCAGCCAACATCATGGGAACAGATGGATCGCGCTCGGATGGTTTCAGGATAAAGGCGTTGCCACAAACGATGGCGGGCGCGAACATCCACATAGGGATCATGGCGGGGAAGTTGAACGGCGTGATGCCAGCCGTCACACCGAGTGCCTGTTTCATGGAATACATGTCGATGCCAGGGCCCGCGCCATCGGTGAATTCACCTTTCAGCAGTTGGGGCGCGCCAACGCAATATTCTACAACCTCCAGCCCACGGATCACATCGCCTTTGGCATCGGGCAGGGTTTTGCCGTGCTCGCGGGACAGGGCCTCGGCCAGTTTGTCCATGTCGCGGTGCAACAATGAGACCATTTTCATCATGACACGGGCGCGAACCTGCGGGTTTTTCGCTGCCCACTCAGGCTGTGCTGCTGCCGCGATTTCAACCGCTTTGGCCATTTCAGCTTCATTGGCCAAAGCGACTTTTGCCTGAACTTCACCCGTTGCAGGGTTGTACACATCAGCGGTGCGCCCGCTGGTGCCTGCCACGTGTTCGCCACCAATATAGTGTCCGATATTTTCCATGATATGGTCCTCCAAAGGAATTTGGCCTGTTATAGCCTTGCGTTTTTCCATCTAAAAGGCACAATAAACCAAATCCATTTTGCATTTTTGCAGATATGTAGAGCAAGGCGCAGGCAGATGAACGAGAGATTACGCTGGGATGATTTGCGCGTGTTTTTCTATGTGGCGCAAGGGGCGAGCCTGACCGCCGCTGCCAAAACCATGCGCATGGATCCTGCCACCCTGTCGCGGCGCATCGCGCGCTTAGAAGAGAACATGAACGCCGGCCTGTTTGTCAAAAGCCCGCAAGGGTATAATCTGACGGATGCGGGGCAGCGGCTTTTGACCCATGTGGACCAAATGGAACTGGCGGTGCGATCCGCACAGGGTGAGGTGCAGGATCAGGCGGATACCTTAACGGGTTCGATCCGGATCGGCGCGCCGGACGGAGCGGCGAATTTCCTGTTACCGCAGGTTTGCACAGAGATTTGCGATGAAAACCCGGGGTTGGATATTCAAATCCTTGCTCTACCACGGGTGTTGAACCTGTCCAAACGCGAGGCCGATATGGCGATTACCGTATCACCACCCAAAACAGGGCGGTTAAGTGTGCAAAAGATTACCGACTACACGCTGCATCTGGCCGCGACACGGGACTATCTGCGCGAACACACGCCTATTTTGGATAAATCCGATCTAAAAGACCATCGTCTGATTGGTTATATTAACGATCTGATTTTTGACGATGAATTGGATTACATGGGTGAAATCGCCGAAACCACCCATGCTCCGCTGACGTCAAACAGTTTTTCGGTTCAGATGAACTGGGTGCGGCGCGGGGCAGGGGTTTGTATCGTGCATGATTTTGCCATTCCCACCTTTCCCGAATTACAGCGCATTCTAACGGAACAAATTTCTTTAACGCGGTCTTTCTATCTGGTGCGCCACAGCGATGATCACCGCGTTGAACGCCAGAACCGCGTTGCCCAGCAATTGATCACCAAAATCCGCCGCGAAATAAGGCGTTTGCAAGCTGCTGCTTGACAGAACAGGTCTGTGCAACGCACGATAGAATCTACAGTTTACAGGAGGTTGTGCCATGTTGATCAAACAAATCCTCGCGGGGAAGACTGCGGGCAAGATCGCAACTGTGAAACCGGATGACACCGTCAGTGAGGCGGCCAACATTCTGTCCAAACACCGAATCGGCGCGCTGGTTGTGTCGCTGACGGGGACGGATGTGGCGGGAATTCTGTCTGAACGGGATATCGTGCGCGAGTTGGGCAAACGGGGAATTAGCTGCATGTCAGATGTGGTTGGCGACCTGATGACGGCTGATATCATCACCACCACGCCGTCCGAAACTGCAGAAACCGTGCTGCAAACCATGACAGACAAACGCTTTCGCCACATGCCAGTGATGGACGGCGGCCAGATGATCGGGATTGTCTCTATCGGGGATATTGTCAGTGCCCGTCTGGCGGAAATGCATTCGGAAAAGGATGCACTGCAAGACATGATTATGGGGCGGTAAAAAGGTGCAGTTCAAAGGGGAAAGCCTGCGGGGCAGCGGCGTGATCATTCAAGGTCGGGCCTGCTGCAAACAGGTGGCTGGGCGAAATCTGCGATATTTTTGAAAACGGTAACGTCACGTTTTATCTTGCAATTCACCTAACGTCAGCCCATCCAATGTGGGTCAAAAGCTAAAAAGGCCCTTACCATGCGCACTGGACTCTATCCCGGCACTTTCGACCCTGTGACCCACGGCCATCTGGATATTTTCCGCCGCGCCTGTTCGCTGGTGGATAAACTGGTCATTGGCGTTGCCATTAACCGCGACAAGGGGCCGTTGTTTACGCTGGAAGAACGGGTCGCCATGGTTCAAGCCACCTGCGGGGATATTGCGCGGGAAAACGGGATCGAGATTGTGGTGCATCCCTTTGAAAACCTGCTGATCCATTGCGCTCAAGAGGTCAACGCCTCGGTGATTATTCGCGGATTGCGGGCTGTTTCGGATTTTGAATATGAATTCCAGATGGTTGGAATGAACCGCGCGATGAACGATGACATCGAAACCGTGTTCTTGATGGCTGAGGCCGAACACCAGTCGATTGCATCCAAACTGGTCAAGGAAATTGCCCGTCTTGGCGGGGATATTGACAGCTTTGTCCCTGCGGATGTGGCCAAAGCCGTGCGCCAGAAATACGCGTGATCACGCCAATTTCAGCGCCGCAGGGCGAAACCACCCTTTCCCTTGGGAAGTGCATCTATTAGGGTGCCGAAAATTCAAACTGCGGAGGCCCGAATGGCTGATTTTAAAGACCCGGAAAACGGCATCATCATCACACTGAAAGGTGGGGACGTGAAAATCGACCTGCTGCCAGATGTTGCCCCCCAACATTGCGCGCGGATGAAAGAACTTGCCCGTAGCGGTCAGTATGACGGCGTGGTTTTCCACCGTGTGATCGACGGCTTTATGGCGCAAACTGGTGACGTGCAAAATGGCAACGCCAACGGTGACTTTAACATCCGCATGGCGGGCACAGGCGGGTCCAGCTTGCCGAATGTTCCTGCTGAATTCTCAAAAATTCCTCATGCTCGCGGGTCGATCGGCGCGGCACGCAGCCAAAACCCTGACAGCGCGAATTCGCAGTTTTTCATCAACTTCAAAGACAATGATTTCCTGAACGGTCAATACACCGTTTACGGCCAAGTCATTGAAGGCATGGATCATGTTGACGCCATCGTTCGCGGAGAGCCACCTGCGGAGCCGGATCAGATGATTTCTGTTAAAGTGGCGGCTGACGTATAATGCGGCTGTTCACAACGCTTTTGGCGGCTGCGACAATCGCAGCCGCGCCTCTGTTTGCAGCGGATGCTGAAAACACGCTGGTGATTGAGGTCGCAGGCGAAAACTCGGGCATTGTTGAAATCGAATTGCTGCCAGATGTTGCGCCCCGCCACGTAGAGCGGATCAAACGTTTGACCCGTGATGGTCTGTACAATGACGTGGTGTTTCACCGCGTGATTCCAGACTTCATGGCGCAAACCGGTGATGTAGAACACGGTCGCCGCGAAGGGTTCAACCTGCGTTATGCAGGCATTGGCGGGTCCGCTTTCCCTGATCTGCCGGCTGAATTTTCGGACATTGAATATGAAACCGGCGTAGTCGGCATGGCGCGGTCACAAGACCCGGATTCTGCCAACTCTCAGTTTTTCATCATGTTCGCGCCAGCGCCGTTTTTGAACGGCCAATACACGGTTGTCGGTCGGGTTCTATCCGGTCAGGACGTGGTGGATTCGATCAAAAAAGGCGATCAAGCTGCCAATGGCGCTGTGGCTGAACCTGATTATATGAAAACGGTTCAGATCAAATCCGACATTAAATAACTCTTACTGCGTCCCGTTCAGGGGCGCAGTTTAAACCGGCCCTGACACCTGATGTCATTGCCTTGGCCCGCGGATCAACTCTGGCGTGCTTTCACGTGAAACCCGTTATTACGCAAAGCGGTGCTGAGCGGTTGCAAAACGCCTGCATGGGATTCCCATTCCATCGGCTGTGGGATCAAAACTGCCCCAAGGGATTCCGCCCGTTGGCGCGTGCGATCGGCGAAATCCTGAGAGGCATGGGCCAGCCAGACATTTCCTGCCACATGACCACAGTTATAGTCTGAATATCGCCCCATAAACCCCTGATAAGGCGCTATAATTACCGTTCCAGGTCGGGCGTTTGAACAGATGCGTTGTTCCAATTCGATCAACAATTCAGGATTACGGATCGGTTGGTAGAAATAGATCACGTCATAGGCGGCATAGTCTTCAAAACAAAGCGCATCCCCCTGAAATATATCGCAATTATCTCCGGATATCGTAGCCATTAGGGTTTGCGCCGCCGCGACATATTTCGGATCAAATTCTAATCCGTCCGTACGGCCAAAGAATTCCGAGGCCAAAAGCACCTTGGTGCCACCGCCACAGCCCACGTCCAGAAACCGGATTGGCGTGTCACGGCGTTGTGCCAGACAAATGCGGTAGGCCGCGTGAAGATGGGCGCAAAACACTGAGGCTGGCAATGGAATATCTTTGAAAAAACCCATTTGTTCGGATTCGTCGCTTTGTTGGTCGCGGGCATTTACGAATTCATGCAGCTTCACCATCAAATTATCCAAGGCCGCAATCCGTTGCGCTGCGGGCGAGCCTTCTGCAAGCGGGGCGTCATAAAGCGGGCTGGGCTGATGATCCGCGCACAGACGCGCCGCGTTGATAATCCGGTTCCACAGTTCCAACATCCGTTTTGGGTCTGTGCCAAACAGATTTGCGTCCTGAAACCTCCGTCTTTCTGTTAGATTCAGGCTTTTATAATCGTTTGATTTTATAAACTTAGTGTAGTCATCCACAAGTTTAACCAGATCGCCGCGCAATCTGGACAGGGCGGAAAAAGCGATTTCCACAACCTCGGATTCGCGCTGATCTGCTGGTTTAGACAGCTCATCGCCAAGGGTTTGCGCATGCCCCCGCGCCTGATCACAGGCTTGCTGCGTTTTTTGACGCAGGGCGAGTGATCGGGCTTTGGGGGACATGGGCTATTCCTGAAGTCGGGCCAATGCGTGGCGTTTTTTTCCTGCTGACAGCTTAACAGAGCCGCGCAGCATATCAGTGGAAATCATCACACTTGTGTCCGTTAACACCACATCATCAAGCTTTGCCCCGCCATCGGAAATCAGCCGTTTGGCCTCTTTACCCGAACCGGACAAGCCCGCTTTGACCAGCAGTTGCACGATGGAAATGCCTTCACCAATATCGGCCGCATCAAAGGTAACCGTGGGCAAATCATCGCCAACGCCGCCTTTTTCAAACACTTCCCGTGCTGTGGCCTCGGCCGTGGCCGCCGCATCCGCGCCGTGGGCCAGTGTGGTTACAGCATTGGCCAGAATGGCCTTGGCCTCGTTGATTTCGCTGCCTGCAAGCGCGCCCAGGCGGTCACATTCATCCAGCGGCATTTCGGTGTACAGCTTTAAAAACCGCCCCACATCCGCATCCGTGGTATTGCGCCAGAACTGCCAGAATTCATAAGGCGAGCGCATTTCAGGGTTTAGCCAAACCGCACCATCCGCCGATTTCCCCATCTTTTTACCGTCAGATGTGGTCAGAAGCGGCGATGTCAGCCCGTAAACCTCGTTGGAAATCACCCGCCGTGTCAGGTCGATCCCGTTTACGATATTGCCCCACTGATCGGAACCGCCCATTTGCAGCAGACAGCCATAACGGCGGTTCAGCTCCATGAAATCATAGGCTTGCAGGATCATGTAGTTAAATTCGAGGAAAGACAGGCTTTGCTCACGGTCGATCCGGCTTTTAACACTTTCAAACGCCAGCATCCGGTTGACCGAAAAGTGCCGCCCGATGTCGCGCAGGAATTCAAGGTAATTCAACCCGTCCAGCCATTCGGCATTGTTCAACATCACGGCATCTGTGTCGCCATCGCCAAAGGCCACGTAGGAGGAAAACACCTGTTTGATCCCTGCGATATTGGCGTTGATCTGGGTGTCATCCAGAAGCGGGCGTTCATCGGCGCGGAACGACGGATCGCCCACTTTCGTGGTGCCGCCACCCATAAGAACAAGGGGTTTATTGCCGGTTTTCTGCAGCCAGCGGAACATCATGATCTGGATCAGACTGCCCACATGCAAGGATTTTGCAGTGGCATCAAAGCCGATATAGGCGGGCACGATTCCCTTGAGCAGGCGTTCGTCGAGCCCCTCCAGGTCTGTGCAGTCCTGTAAGAAGCCCCGGCTCTGCATTACGTGCAGAAACTCTGATTTGGGCTTGTATGTCATCGGTCTTTGTCTTTCTGTGCAGGTTCATTGGAAGGCCACGTATAACGGCTGGCAGACGAAAGGAAAGAGCATTGGCAGAATTTAAACCGATCCGTGCCCTTGGCCTGATGTCGGGCACATCAATGGACGGGGTGGACGGTGCGGTTTTAACCACCGATGGGGTCTCGATCCAAGATTTCGGCGAAAGCGCCTTTCGTCCGTTTACCAAAGCCGAGGCTGATATTTTACGGGCTGCCCAAGGCCTGTGGCCAGGTGATGATCCGGATATTCTGGCTGCGGCACTGGACGTGGTGCAATCCGCCCATGCGGATTTGGTGCTGGAGTTTGACAACATTGATCTTGTGGGATTTCACGGCCAAACCCTGAACCACGATCCCGATAAGGCTCGCACCTTTCAACTGGGTGATGGTGCGGATTTGGCACAGCGCACGGGTATTCCAACTGTTTGGGATTTTCGAAGCAATGACATGGTACAGGGCGGGCAGGGCGCGCCACTGGCCCCGTTCTTCCACTTTGCCTGTGCAAAATGGGCCGGCCTAGATGCCCCTGCTGCGTTCCTGAACCTTGGCGGTGTGGGCAACGTTACCTTGATCGACCCGAGCAAAGACACCCCAGAGGCGATTGGCGCATTGATGGCCTTTGATACAGGTCCGGCCAATGCACCGTTAAACGATCTGATGACGGCACGTCTTGGTAAAGACTATGATGAAAACGGCGCATTGGCGGCGCGTGGGCGCGTGGATGAAACCATCCTGACCCGCGTCTTCCAACGCCCGTTTTTCGCGCAAAAACCACCTAAATCACTGGACCGACACGATTTTCATGATGCGCTGCAGCTCGTGCAAAACCTGTCGGATGCAGATGCCGCTGCAACCTTAACTGCCTTGCCTGCGGCCTGTGTTGCAGCCAATCAAAGCCATTTAACGCTACAGCCGGAAAACTGGTACATCTGCGGTGGCGGCGCGCAGAACCCTGTTATTATGCGGGAATTATCCAAACGATTGTCTGGTACAGTCCACCAAATCGAAACGCTTGGTCTGGATGGTGACATGCTTGAAGCTCAGGCTTTTGCCTATCTCGCTGTGCGCAGCCAACGGGGCCTGCCGCTTTCAAGCCCCGCAACGACAGGATGCAAAGCACCAGCCCTTGGCGGTCAATTCAGCACGCCCTGATTTTTTGTTTGAAAAATATCCCCGAGCGGAGCGAAGATCAGCAAGGGGCAAAGCCCCGCCGCGCGCTTGGCCCGAAGGCCAAGCTAAAGGTTCGAATTAACGGGATGTTTCCGTCAGGCGACGACGCACATAGCCGTCTACATTTTCAATCATCGTATCCATATGGTCATTTTCAAAGAAATGCCCCGCACCATCCAGCACGGTATGGGTGATGGTGATGCCTTTTTGTTCGTGCAGCTTATCCACCAGATCCACGGTATCCGGAGGGGGGGCTACGCGGTCGCCTGACCCGTTGATGATCAGACCCGAGGCAGGGCACGGTGCCAGAAACGAAAAGTCATACATGTTGGCGGGGGGCGATACACTGATAAAGCCCGAAATTTCAGGACGGCGCATCAGCAGTTGCATGCCGATCCACGCGCCAAACGAAAAGCCCGCAACCCAGCAATGTTTTGCATTGGGGTTCATCGCCTGCAAATAATCAAGTGCGGCCGCCGCATCCGACAATTCACCGATCCCTTGATCGTATTCACCCTGACTTTTGCCCACACCGCGAAAGTTGAAGCGCAGCACGGTGAAACCCATTTTGTGAAAAGCATAATGCAGGTTGTAGACAACCTTGTTGTTCATCGTGCCGCCAAACTGGGGATGGGGGTGCAGGATGATCGCAATCGGCGCATCTTTTTGCTTTTGCGGATGGTAGCGGCCTTCCAAACGTCCGTCTGGACCGGGAAAAATTACTTCAGGCATGGGTGCGTACAGGCTCCGTTAGGGCAAGATTTTCCAAATGAGGGTTTGGCCAGATACATGCCAGAGACATGGTTGACTATTCCTCTCGGAAAACCTAGAACAATTCTAAATTGGGCGCGGGGGCCGCACTCCAAGCTGAACAGGAGTTAAGGCCTCATACCCCGCGCGTCAACACTTGCTATGGTGGAACTGCTGTGAAACTCAGTACAAAAGGCAGATATGCCCTTATTGCCTTGGTCGACTTGGCCCAAGAATCAAAAGGCGGGCTGGTCTCGCTCGGCGAAATTGCCGCGCGTCAGGATATTTCGCTGGCCTATCTGGAGCAGCTGTTCGTTAAATTGCGCCGCGCAGGTATTGTTGAAAGCGTTCGGGGGCCGGGTGGCGGCTATCGTCTGGCCCAAAGCACCGATGCTATTCGGGTGACGACAATCCTTGAGGCTGTGGACGAAACCATGGATGCGATGAGCAAGGGGGCGGGTGCCTCTGGTGCGTCTTCGGGGTCACGGGCGCAAAGCCTGTCCAACCGGTTTTGGGAAAGTCTGTCGGCCCATGTTTATGTATTCCTGCATCAGGCCCGTTTAAGCGACATTATCACCAACCAGATGGCGCCTTGTCCTGCGGTTCCGTCCTTGTTTCAGTTGGTGGATGAAAAATGACAGGGCAGGTGTTAGGTATTTTTGCTCTAAAGAAGCAGAAAGGCGGGGACTTATGAGCCGCGTTTATCTGGATTGGAATGCTACAGCTCCGCTGCGCGCTGAAGCGCGGGCGGCGATGATTGCGGCGATGGACGCTATTGGTAATCCGTCGAGTGTTCATGGTGAAGGGCGCAAGGCATTGGCGATAGTCGAGCGGGCACGGGCACAGGTTAAGGCGGCCTTCGGGGCGGGATCTGGTGATGTGGTATTTACCTCGGGTGCGACCGAGGGGGCTGGCTTGGTTCTGAACGGCGGCGGGTTTGCCTGTGCACCTGTAGAGCATGATGCAGTTTTTGCATGGTGTGATCCGTCTTTGGCAGTGTCACAAGATGGCGCAGTCTCGCTTAAAGATGCGGGGAACGCAGCACTTCAGATTGCCAATAGCGAAACCGGTGTTTTGCAATCATCGTTTGAAAACATTGGCTTGTGCGATGCAGTTCAAGCTTTTGGTAAGGTTCCGGTTGCCTTTGACTGGATGGGCGCAAAAGCGGCTTTATTATCTGCCCATAAAATCGGCGGGCCAAAAGGTGTTGGTGCTGTTGTGATCCAGCAAGGCCATGAGGTGCCGACCCTGATCAAAGGTGGCGGACAGGAACAAGGGCGGCGTTCCGGCACGGAAAACGTGATTGGAATCGCAGGTTTTGGTGCCGCAGTCGAAGCGGCGCAAAGAGATCTTGATGCGGGGCTGTGGGATCAGGTTGAAAAACTGCGCGATCAGTTGGAAGCCCGCCTTGTCGATGAAGCACCTGACGCTATCATTGTGGGGCAAGGGGCAAAACGCCTGCCCAACACAAGTTGCTTTGCCGTTCCCGCGTGGAAGGGTGAAACCCAAGTGATGCAGATGGATTTGGCAGGATATGCGATTTCAGCCGGATCAGCCTGTTCCAGCGGGAAAGTCAAGCAAAGTCGGGTGTTGAAGGCGATGGGCTTTGACGATACCAGCGCAAGTTCTGCCATTCGGGTCAGTTTTGGACCCACCACCACCGAAGATGAAATCATGGGTTTTGCCGATACCTGGCTGGCCCATTACCGGAAATTCAAAGCCCGCGCGGCCTAGGCTGCGGGCAACAATATAAGGACAGCAACAATGGCTGCTTTAGACGACGTGCAAGTCAAAGAAGGTGTCGATCAGGATACGGTCGATGCCGTGCAATCGGTGGGTGGAACCTATAAATACGGTTTTGAAACCGACATTGAAATCGAATACGCGCCCAAAGGGTTGAACGAAGATATCGTGCGGCTGATTTCAGAGAAAAACAACGAGCCGGAATGGATGTTGGACTGGCGTCTGGCGGCCTATCGGCGCTGGTTGAAAATGGAAGAGCCGGATTGGGCGATGGTGGATTATCCTGAAATTGATTTTCAGGACCAATATTATTATGCCCGTCCCAAATCCATGGTGGAAAAGCCGAAATCCTTGGATGAGGTTGATCCCAAGCTGTTGGAAACATACGCGAAACTGGGTATTCCGTTGAAAGAACAGGCCTTACTGGCAGGCGTTGAAGCCCCAGAGGGTGAGCGTCGAGTGGCTGTAGACGCGGTGTTTGACAGCGTTTCTGTCGGGACAACTTTCAAGGAGGAATTGGCCAAGGCGGGTGTTATTTTCTGCTCGATTTCCGAGGCAATTCAGGATCATCCCGAGTTGGTGAAGAAATACCTTGGCTCTGTGGTTCCCCAGTCTGACAACTATTATGCGACGCTGAATGCGGCCGTGTTTTCTGACGGGTCGTTTGTATATATTCCTGAAGGCACCAAATGCCCGATGGAGCTGTCCACCTATTTCCGGATCAATGCGGAAAACACGGGCCAGTTTGAACGCACGCTGATCATTGCAGACAAGGGCGCATATGTGTCCTATCTTGAAGGCTGTACCGCGCCTCAACGGGACATTGCACAGTTGCACGCCGCAGTGGTTGAACTGGTTCTGCTGGAAGACGCTGAAATCAAGTATTCCACCGTTCAAAACTGGTACCCTGGGGATGAAAACGGCAAAGGCGGTATCTATAACTTTGTGACCAAACGGGCGGATTGCCGTGGGGATCGCTCCAAAGTGATGTGGACGCAGGTGGAAACCGGTTCCGCTGTTACGTGGAAATACCCGTCATGTGTCTTGCGCGGCGATGACAGTCAGGGCGAGTTCTATTCCATCGCGATCGCCAACAACATGCAGCAGGCCGATACAGGCACAAAGATGATCCACCTTGGTAAAAACACCAAGTCGCGGATTGTGTCGAAAGGGATCAGCGCGGGTAAGGCGCAGAATACCTATCGGGGTTTGGTGTCCATGCACCCCAAAGCTGCCCATGCGCGCAATTATACCCAGTGTGACAGCTTGTTGATCGGCGATAAATGTGGCGCCCATACAGTGCCTTACATTGAGGTGAAAAATAACACCGCCCGTGTAGAGCACGAAGCCACAACATCCAAAGTGGATGACGACCAGCTGTTCTATTGCCGCCAACGGGGCATGGGCGAGGAAGACGCCGTGGCGCTTGTGGTGAACGGGTTCTGTAAGGAAGTGCTGCAAGCGTTGCCGATGGAATTTGCTATGGAAGCACAGGCGTTGGTTGCGATCTCGCTTGAAGGATCAGTCGGTTAAGCCGCTTAAACAGTTAAAAAAATGCGCTGCCCTGAGGGGGCGGCTGAAGAACATCCAAGGACAAGAAAATGTTAGAAATCAAAAACCTGCAAGTCGGTCTTGAAGAAGAAGACAAGCAAATCCTTAAAGGCGTGAACCTGACTGTGGAAACCGGCAAGGTACATGCAATCATGGGGCCAAACGGGTCCGGTAAATCCACGCTGTCTTATGTGTTGTCTGGTAAGGGCGGCTATGAGGTCACTGGCGGGTCCGCAACGCTGGAAGGCGTTGATATTCTGGATCTGGAACCCGAAGAACGCGCCGCTGCTGGTCTGTTTCTGGCGTTCCAATACCCTGTCGAAATTCCGGGCGTGGGTAACATGACCTTTTTGCGCACAGCTGTGAATTCACAGCGTAAAGCACGGGGTGAGGAAGAATTGTCAGCGGCGGAGTTCCTGAAAGTGGTTCGTGCCAAGGCGAAATCCTTGAAAATCGACGCGGAAATGCTGAAACGTCCGGTCAACGTGGGCTTTTCTGGAGGCGAAAAGAAACGCAACGAGATTCTGCAAATGGCGATGCTGGAACCAAAGATGTGTATCCTTGATGAAACCGATTCCGGTCTTGATGTGGATGCGATGAAGCTGGTTGCCGACGGTGTGAACGCATTGCGCGATGCAGGGCGGTCCTTTTTGGTGATCACCCATTATCAACGTCTGCTGGATCACATCAAACCTGATGTTGTGCACATCATGGCGGATGGCAAAATCGTTAAAACTGGCGGGCCGGAACTGGCACTGGAAGTTGAAAACAACGGTTACGCCGATATTCTGGCAGAGGTGGCCTAATGTCTGCCAAATTGAAACATAGGGGTGTTGTACCCGCGATAACCGTGCCTGACGGCGGCCAGTGGGTGACGCAAGCCCGCGAAACGGCTGCGGCTTTGCTGGCGGAAACAGGTTTGCCCCACCGGCGGGACGAGTATTGGAAATACACCGATCCAACAACACTGACAGCGGAAACGGCCACACCTGCGGCGATTTTCGAAAGTGATGAAGACCGTCCGTTTGACGCTGTTGATGCGGTGAAAATCGTCTTTGTAGATGGTTTCTATGACGCCGCACAATCCGATGATCTGACGTTGGCTGGTGTGGAAATAGAAACGCTGGCGGATGCGGCCAGCAAAGATATCCACTGGGCTGGCAGCGTTTTTGGCGTGCTAGAGGGCAGGGGCCAGACGCCTGTGTCCCGTCCTCTGGCATCGTTGAATACGGCAACCGCGACTGAAGGGTTTGTTCTTCGGGCAACGGGAAAAGCGGCAAAGCCTGTCAGCTTTATCTACCTGCACAGCAACGAATCCTCGGATGCTGTGATTCACCATGCGATCAAACTGGACGCAGGTGCTGATCTGACCGTTCTGGAAAACGGCCCAGCAGCCGCCCGTTTGAACGCAGTGATGGAAGTGGAAGTGGCCGATAATGCTGCGTTTCACCACGTTCGCGCCCAAGGCCGAGATCATGAGCGGCGCACAGCCACCCATATTTTCGCCCGTCTTGGCACGGAAAGCAGCTTTAAATCCTTTACTTTGACTGTGAATGGTGTGCTGACGCGCAATGACGCGATTGTGGAATTCACCGGCGATAACGCCCATGCCACCGTTGCAGGGGCTTGTGCAGGGGACGGCGCGTTTCACCACGATGACACGGTGTTTATTACTCATGATGCAGTGAATTGTGAAAGCCGTCAGGTGTTTAAGAAAGTCCTGCGCAACGGGGCTGTTGGCGTGTTTCAGGGTAAAATTCTGGTGAAAGCAGATGCGCAGAAAACCGATGGCTATCAAATCAGCCAAGGCCTGCTGCTGGACGAAAACTCTACCTTCCAAGCCAAGCCCGAGTTGGAAATCTACGCCGATGATGTGGCCTGTTCGCACGGGTCCACTGTTGGGGCGATTGATGAAACGGCGCTGTTTTATCTGACTTCGCGCGGGATTCCCCATAAGGCGGCGCAGGATATGCTGACTTTGGCGTTTCTGAACGAAGCCATCGAAGAGGTTGAGGATGACGCGCTTGGCGATGATCTTCGGGCCTTGCTCGAAGGTTGGATGGCACGGCGGCACGGCTGATGTCCTTGTTGATGGATATCGGCGCTGCTTATCGTAGCCCACGCAAGGCCATGGCCCATCAACTGGCGATTATGACTGAACCCCGCATCCTGATGCTGGGGTTCACCGCCTGCCTGTTGAACTATGTTGCGCGGATGCCTGATCTGGCTGCCATATCCTTTCTGGCAGAGGATGATCCTGCCACCATGCGCGCGCGTTTTGCGACGATGTTTGTGTCATCGGTCATTATGGCCCCGCTGTTTTTATACATTATCGCAGCTTTATCCCACCTGTTGCTGCGCGCCCTTGGCGGGCAGGCCACATGGCAAGAGGCGCGACTGGCCCTGATGTGGCCTGCATTGGTCGCCACACCACTGGTGCTGATTAGCGGCGCTTGCAAAGTCTTTGCTTCCCCTTCGGTTTTTTTAGTTGCCACAACGTTAACGGCTGTGGTTTTCTGCTGGCAATGGGTCACATGCCTTGCGACGGTTGAATTTCCCCGCAGGGTGAAGGCCTGATTAAAGTGTTGAAAAACAACATAAAAACAGAGCAGGCATATGACACATTCTGAAGAAGAATTTGAAGCTGGCAACGGCGTCTTTCAATTTGAACGCAGTGGTCTGGTTGACCGGATTAGCGATGCGTGGCGTGATATGCGCGCATCGACGCGGCGGTTGTTGCGGGAAAAACCCAGTGAAGGGCGGCTGATCTTTTATGTTCTCGCCTCGGATATGGTGTTTTTCGCCAGTTGGTCCCTGAAAACGCTGGTAGCGCCTGCATCCATTGCAGGCGGGATCATTTCTCCCGATAAAATCGGCCTGCTGATGATGGCCGCGCTGATGTTGCGCACGGCTTTGATGTATCTGTTTTCTTTGATTGTGCAGGTTTTTGCCAAACTGGCGCGCGGCAGTGCCACGTGGAAAGAGACCCGGACGGCAGTTTTCTGGGGCGCCTTTGTATCAGCGCCTTTCGGTCTGGCAGCGGCGGTTATTGCGGCTGTTATGGGGATGTATGAAGCCTCCTTGCCGATGTTGGGCAACAAATGGCTGGCTTTGCCGGTGTACTGGCTGGGGTTGATCCCGTTTGTTTGGTATATTGCCGCAGCGACCGCCGAAGCCCATAAATTTCGGATGACAAGCCCGACGTTCATGGCTATGTCGTTGTTTGCACTAGTTTTAACCGTGGCAACATTGCTGATCGGTGTTGGAGATATGTTCGGATGACCCCAAAGCGACTGTTTGATTTCCTGCCACTGGCAGTACAGTCGCTGACCCAACCCCGGGCCACTTTACGGCAGATTCTGGCGATACCGTTCGAGCGCAGTGAAATCATTCTTGCTGCGTGGCTTGTTATTGTCCTGAACCTTGCCTTTTCAACGCTTTTTGAAATCCTCGCGCCTGTGCCAAATGGCAGTTCAACAACTGCTGTGCCGCTTGGGACCAGTGTTGTGGTACTTGCGCTGACCATGTTTGGCGGTGCCTTTGTGATGTACCGCGTTGGGCGGGCTTTTGGCGGGACCGGCAGCTTTAACGACAGTTTAAAGACCATCACCTGGCTGAACTTCGTGGTCCTTTTGGTGCAAATCGCGATCCCGATTGTTAGCCTGCTCAGCGCCGAGGCAAGTGGCCTTGTGATCCTTTTGGTCTTTGTCATTGCCATGGTACAGATTACCGCAATGGTGATGGAGCTTCACGGGTTTACTAAGGTGGTGCCTGTGCTACTTGGCATCATAGGCGCGCAACTGGTGTTTGGTGCGCTGTTGCTTGTGGTGCTTGGAATGATGGGCGTCACTGTCCCAATGGAATCGGTAAACTAAACTATGTATGACGTTCAGAAAATCCGCGCAGATTTCCCTATTCTATCCCGCGAGGTGAATGGCAAGCCGTTGGTATACCTCGACAACGGGGCATCCGCACAGAAACCGCAGGTGGTGATTGATGCGATCACGCGGGGATATGCCGAGGAATATGCAAACGTCCACCGCGGGCTGCATTTCCTGTCCAATCTTGCGACTGAAAAATACGAGGCCGTACGCGCCACGATCCAAACCTTCCTGAACGCCGAACATGAAGACGAAATCCTGTTCAACTCTGGCACCACAGAAGGGATTAATCTGGTCAGCTACGCCTGGGCTGCGCCGCGCTTGCAGGCTGGGGATGAAATTATTCTGTCCGTTATGGAACACCACGCCAACATCGTGCCTTGGCATTTCCTGCGGGAACGCCAAGGGGTTGTGCTGAAATGGGTTGATACAGATGTGAACGGCGATCTGGATCCCCAAGCGGTGATCGACGCCATAACGCCAAAGACCAAGCTGATTGCAGTGACCCATATGTCTAACGTGATGGGCACAGTTGTGGATGTGAAGGCGATCGCCACTGCTGCCCATGCAAAGGGCGTGCCTGTGCTGGTGGACGGCTCCCAATCCTCTGTTCATATGCCGGTGGATGTGCAGGATATCGGCGCTGATTTCTATGCGATCACGGGGCACAAGCTGTATGGCCCGTCGTCTTCAGGTGCGATCTATATCAACCGTGCCCGTCAGGCCGAAATGCGCCCGTTTATGGGCGGCGGCGATATGATCCGTACGGTAGCAAAAGACGTGGTGACCTATAACGACCCGCCCCATAAGTTTGAGGCAGGCACCCCCGGCATCGTGCAAATGATTGGTCTGGGCGCTGCTATCGAGTATATGATGGGTGTCGGTATGGAAAATATCGCCGCCCATGAAAATGCGTTGCGCGACTATGCGCAATCCAAGCTGAGTGGGCTAAACTGGCTGAACATCCAGGGAAATTCTGCCACCAAAGGCGCGATATTCTCGTTCACTTTGGACGGCGCGGCCCACCCCCATGACATTTCCACTGTGGTCGATCAGCGCGGCATTGCTGTGCGGGCAGGGCACCACTGTGCGCAGCCTTTGATGGAACATTTGGGAGTTTCGGCCACCTGTCGGGCGTCCTTTGGCATGTACAACAGCACCGAAGAAGTGGACAAACTGGTCAGTGCGTTAGAGCTGTGCCACGAGTTGTTCGGCTGACAGGGCTGTTTGTGTTGATAGGTCTGGACTTGGATATTTGAACCAAAAAGAGGCTTGGTTCGGGCAGGAAATGTTACGGCGACATCTGTCCGTAACGTTAAATATGTTGCAGCTTGCCGCGATAACGTTATGAGTAACGTATGAGTACTTTTAACGTTAGGACGTAACGTGGCCCGTAGACCCACCCTGAAAGATATTTCCGAACTGGCAAATGTAAGTGAGATGACTGCCAGTCGCGTGTTGCGAGGCAAGGGCGAAGCCTCTGCTGCGACACGGGAACGGGTGTTAGAAGCGGCGAAATCGGTTGGCTATGTACCAAACCGGATTGCAGGATCGCTCAGCTCAAAATCGGTTGATCTGGTGGGGGTTGTTGTACCCTCGATCAGTAGTTTCGTTTTTGCCGAGGTTCTAACGGGGCTGTCTAACGTTCTAAAGACCACAGCTATGCAGCCTGTGTTTGGCGTTTCGGATTATGATCTGGAAACCGAGGAAACCGTTATTCGAGAGATGTTAAGCTGGCAACCCAAAGGGTTGGTGGTTGCAGGGCTTGAACACACGCCTGCTGCGCGCAAAATGATGCAGAACGCGGGTATTCCCATTGTAGAGATCATGGACGTGGACGGTGATCCGGTGGACTTGAATGTGGGGGTGTCCCATCGTCGGGCTGGGTATGAAACCGGCAAGGCGATTTTACAGCGGGGGTATAAGCGGCTGGGGTTTATTGGCACGAAATACCCTCTGGATCATCGGGCCGCCAAACGGTTTCAGGGGTTTCAACAGGCGTTGGCTGAAGCGGGTGTTATTTTAGCGGATCAAGAACTGTATACTGGGGGGTCAACGCTGCTGTTGGGCCGTCAACTGACTGAAAAATTATTGCAGCGGACACCCGATCTGGACGTAATCTATTATTCGTCTGACACCATGTCTTGTGGTGGGTTAATGCACTGTATCATGAACAATATTTCGGTTCCGGATCAATTGGGACTGGCCGGTTTCAACGGGCTTGACCTGCGTCACGGTATGCCGATGTTGACAGCTACGATGAATGCCTATCGCTTTGAAATCGGCAAACGGGCGGCGCAGTTGATTTTGGAACATGAACAGTCCGACTACAGGGCTGTGCGCCAAGTGATAGAGTTCAAGCCGGATGTAGAGTTGGGCGATACGCTGTAGGACCGCGGCTGACAACGGCACAGCCTAACGTTTCGTGTAGGGCGTCAACCAATTCGCTGACGGTATCCGTCAGCACAAATATCCCGTTGGTTTGGTCGGCAAGGCATCGGGCTGGTTCCCGTTTCAGTTCACCTTCCTCTGCGCTGAACCCCGGCCAGCGTTCAAAATTCTCATTTATTTTGAAACCGATAACATGGACTATTATCCCATCGGCGGCATACCCTGCAGCTTGCGTGCAGGGATCGCCACAGGTTTCACGCCCATCAGTGATGAGCACGACAATACCTGCCCCGTTGCCTGCAATCAGGGTTTGGGCGGCTGCATCTACGGCTTGGGTCAATGGCGTATCGCCTTCGGGTTCGACATTTTTTATGGCTGACAGGATCACGGGTTGACCGTTGGGGACGGGCGGGATTTCGACCGAAACATTTGCGCATGGGGCAGCGGCGCCCGGGCCATAAACCACCAGTCCCAAGCGCCGATACGGTGTGATGTCCGGTAAGGCGCGGTGCAATGCGTCGCGGGCGTCGTCAATACGGCGTGCAAAAGGGGCCTCTGCCGCCAAAGTTGCCATAGAGCCAGAGCCGTCAAACACCAACATCGCATCAAGGGCGCAATTGGCATGGCTGTTGGGGGCCGAAAATAAGGTTAATGCCGTGGTCAGACAGGCCAGTTTATGTGGCATAAAAGGCTCCTTTTCAGGAAGCATACCACGGGTGATGCAATCCACCTAAAACGAAAAAGGCGCCCCGAATGGAGCGCCTTTTCCTAAGTTTTTTCAGCCAATTAGCAGCTGTAGTACATGCCGAATTCAACTGGGTGCGGTGTATGCTCGTATTTGTACACTTCTTCCCATTTCAGCGCCATATAGCCTTCGATCTGGTCACGTGTGAACACGCCGCCTTCCAACAGGAAGTCCATATCTTTTTCCAGCTCGTTCAATGCTTCACGCAGGGAACCGGAAACCGTTGGGATATCAGCCAGCTCTTCTGGTGGCAGATCATACAGGTCTTTGTCTTGCGCTTCGCCCGGATTGATTTTGTTGCGGATACCGTCAAGGCCAGCCATCAACAATGCCGAGAAACACAGGTAAGGGTTTGCCGCAGGATCGGGGAAGCGGGCCTCTACGCGTTTTGCTTTTGGAGATTCGGACCATGGAATACGCACGCAGCCAGACCGGTTACGGGCGGAATAGGCACGCAGAACTGGGGCTTCAAAGCCGGGGATCAAACGTTTGTAGCTGTTTGTCGACGGGTTTGTGAAAGCGTTCAGTGCTTTGGCGTGTTTCAGAATACCGCCGATGAACCACAAGGCCTCGTCGGACAGATCAGCGTATTTATCACCTGCAAACAACGGCTTGCCGTCTTTCCAGATGGACATGTTCACGTGCATACCGCTGCCGTTATCGCCGTAGATCGGCTTGGGCATAAAGGTTGCGGATTTGCCGTAAGCATGGGCCACGTTGTGAATGATATATTTGAACTTTTGCAGTTCGTCCGCTTGATGGGTCAGCGATCCAAAGATCAGGCCCAGTTCGTGCTGACAAGACGCAACTTCGTGGTGATGCTTGTCGACCTTCATCCCGATGGCTTTCATCGTGGACAGCATTTCAGAACGCAGGTCTTGGCCAGCGTCGATCGGGTTCACAGGGAAATAGCCGCCTTTCAAACCGGGACGGTGACCCATGTTGCCCATTTCATAGGCTGTGTCTGTGTTCCAAGACGCGTCTGCTGCATCAACTTCGTAAGATACTTTGTTGATTGTATTGGCAAAACGTACGTCGTCAAACAGGAAAAATTCTGCTTCCGGACCCCAGAAAGACTGATCGCCGATGCCTGTAGAAATCAAATAAGCTTCGGCCCGTTCTGCTGTGGAACGCGGGTCGCGGTCATAAGATGCGCCAGTGTCAGGTTCCACAACCGAACAATGGATGCAGAGTGTTTTTTCGGCGTAAAACGGGTCGATGTATACGGTGTTTGTATCCGGGATCAGTTTCATGTCGGATTCTTCGATGGATTTCCAGCCAGCGATAGAGGAACCGTCGAACATGAAGCCTTCTTCGAACCAGTCTTCGTCAATTTCATCAACGATCACTGTGACGTGCTGCAATTTTCCGCGTGGATCCGTGAAGCGAACGTCGACGTAAGCGACATCCTCGTCCTGGATCATTTTCATGACGTCTTTTGCACTCATTGTAATACTTCCTTGTTAGAGTTGTTCTTTTCGGTCCGAGGCGCGGATTACAGTGCCTCAGGGCCTTCCTCGCCGGTCCGGATACGGATGGCTTGTTCGACTGTCGAGATGAAGATTTTACCGTCGCCGATTTTTTCAGTCCGCGCGGCTGCGATGATGGCTTCGACGGCAGCGTCTACCAGATCATCGGAAATGACCACTTCGATTTTTACTTTTGGCAGGAAATCCACAACATATTCTGCACCGCGGTACAATTCTGTGTGGCCTTTTTGACGGCCAAAGCCTTTGGCCTCGATTACGCTAAGCCCTTGAACGCCTACTTCTTGCAGCGCCTCTTTCACTTCGTCGAGCTTAAAAGGTTTAATGATCGCTTCGATCTTTTTCATGGCGCCGCCTCCTGCGTGTTTTCAAATTCCCTATCGCTCAAACAAGGTTTTGCGGCCCTTGGCAATCTGTGGGGAATGGCGTGTAGTGGGGGATGAATTGAATCAAATGGGTATGCTTAAATATTAAGCAATCTGCTGAATATTTAGTCAATGTGGAAACTCGAATGACCGAACTTCTGACGGCCGCGCAAATGCGCATTTTGGAAAATCGCGCCATTGAATCCGGTGCTGTTTCGGGTTTGGAACTGATGGAGCGGGCAGGGCGCGGCGTTGTTGAAGCAATTTTTGAAGAATGGCCGGACTTGAAGACTGCCTCCCACCGCGCGGTTGTGCTGTGTGGTCCAGGAAACAACGGAGGCGACGGCTTTGTCGTGGCGCGTTTGCTAAAAGACTGGGGGTGGGAGGTAGAGGTGTTTTTCTATGGTATAGTGGAAAAACTGTCGGCTGAAGCCAAGATAAACTTTGATCGTTGGGGGGCTGAAAATCCGATACGCCAACTTGGTTTTCCGATTTTGAATGCAGCTGATGCGGATGGATTTTGGGAGTCTGCCTTTGGTGTTTCTGAAACGCGTTTGGTCATCGACGCCTTGTTTGGGATTGGACTAAGCCGCCCATTAACCAACCTGAGACCGATTCTAGAGCTTTGTGACCTCTATTCGACTTTTCCAGACCTCATGCCTACACGTTTTGTGGCGATTGATTTGCCAAGTGGTCTACAGACTGAATGCGGCGCGCCGTTAAGTGACGCGCCTGACGGTCATATTCCTTGGGGGCTATTCCAGGCGGATCTGACAGTAAGTTTTCAGTCCGCAAAAATGGGGCATTATCTTGGATCTGGGCCCGCATTCTGTGGGCGCGTGGTGATTAAAGATATCGGGTTGGGAACTTATGCTGCAAAAGAATCTGTAACAAATCCTGTATCCTGCACTGTGGTGCCATCCAAAGACACGCAAACTGATCTGGTTCACCTGACGCAAAAGCCGAATGCGCTGGGGAAAGGAAGTCATGCCCATAAATTCAGCCATGGTCACGCTGTTTTAGCCACAGGGCCGGCGGCCAAGACGGGGGCGGCACGATTGGCAGCAAGGGGGGCTTTGCGGGTTGGGGCAGGGCTTGTGACACTTGCCAGTCCAACGGACGCGCTGAGCGAGAACGCGGCGCAGATAACTGCAATCATGCTGCGAACCGTAGACACGGCGAAAGATCTTGCGGCATTGCTGTCAGATGATCGAATCTCCTCTGTCTGTATTGGGCCTGGGTTTGCCCGTGAAACTGCGGCGGGTGGGCTTGATTTCAGTCATACGCGCGAAATGGTTAAGGCCGTTTTAATGGCGGATAAAAAAACTGTTTTGGATGCAGATGCTCTATCGGCTTTTCAGGATGTGCCGGAGCATTTGTTCGAAGCGCTGCATCCAAATTGCGTTCTTACGCCCCATGAAGGGGAGTTTAGGCGGCTGTTTCCCGACATTCACGCAAAATTAACTTCGCGAGATTATACACAAGCGGACTATAGTAAAGTGGGTGCCACACGGGCGGCGGCCCAACGTTCCGGATGTGTGGTGCTGTTTAAAGGGGCAGATACGGTGATTGCGGCGCCAGATGGGAAAGCCGTGATCAATAGTGCGCAGTATGATCGTGCAGCCCCATGGTTGGCTACGGCGGGTTCGGGGGATGTGCTGGCAGGATTTATTACCGGCCTTTTGGCGCGCGGCTTTGATCCCTTACAAGCGGCAAGCGATGCCGCTTGGTTACATGTGGCCTGCGCCCTTTCTTTCGGGCCTGGACTGATCGCCGAAGATCTTCCCGAACAAGTACCGGCGGTGTTTCGCGACCTCGGGTTTTAAAGTTTCACGCCTTCTTTTTTACCGTGGTCCGATTTTTTGTCATAGGCCTTCTGCTCTTTTTGAACATCCGAAAGGAATTTATCCATTTTTGCAGGCAGATTCTTTTCATCCAGTTTTTTGTCCTTTGACAACTGTTTGCTAAGCTCTTTGATCATCTTTTCAGTCACGTCGTGATGCTTTTCTTCATGCCGCTTCAGTTTAACCCACATGATATCCCACTTTTTTTGGCTTTCTTTATCAGCCTTGTTCCAACCTGCCCAAATCGGCATGGTGATCTTGGGATTACAGGTGACAGACACCTCGGTCACTTTGCCGTCCATCGCTTTATACGTCCATTCAATGGCATAGTCGTATTTGCCCCAATGATCGGCCTTATTCAGAAGCTTTTTCACATCCTCTAATGTGGCGCCTTTGATCTGTTTCTTTTCCAGTTTCGGCTTGGCCAGTTTGCTGTTGAATTTCAGTTTCATGATTTATGTCTCTCAGTGCTTTTGGTTTAAATTCGGGGATAAAATCAGGTTACTATTCAGGTCTGTCCCCAGATTGGCAGAGGGTTGGATCACTGACTGTGCGCAATGACACAAATTCTGCACATGACGGCGGGGTTTTTGCGCATTTTCCACTCGCCAAGCTGATAAACACTTGTTAGAAGGGCCGCGGAATTACGGGCAGTCTTTTGGGCTGCCCTCTGAGTTTGCGGGTGTGGCGGAATTGGTAGACGCACCAGATTTAGGTTCTGGCGCCGCGAGGCGTGGGGGTTCGAGTCCCTTCACCCGCACCAAAGATTATCCGTTTCGCGGATTATCAGACCATGGTTTGACTGGCCTATGACCAGCACGTTGAAGGATGTAAAATGCAGGTAACCGAGACACTTAACGAAGGCCTGAAGCGCGGCTATTCGATCACTGTGACAGCAGCAGAGCTGGAAGCGAAAGTGAACGCAAAGCTGGCTGAAGCACAGCCAACCATCGAAATGAAGGGCTTTCGCAAGGGCAAAGTTCCGATGGCTTTGCTGAAAAAGCAATTCGGAAAGTCCGTTCTTGGCGAAGCCATGCAAGAAAGCATCGACGGCGCAATGAATGACCATTTCGAGGCCTCTGGCGACAAACCAGCCATGCAGCCCGATGTGAAAATGACCAACGAAGACTGGGTTGAAGGCAACGATGTTGAAGTTGCGTTGAACTACGAATGTCTGCCTGTTGTGCCCGAAACAGATTTTTCCAAGATCAAACTGGAAAAACTGGTCGCCAAAATCGAAGACGCCGACGTTGAAGAAGCGCTTGGCAATCTGGCCGAAAGTGCACAGAACTTTGAAGACCGCAAAAAAGGCTCCAAAGCCAAAGACGGCGATCAACTGGTGATCAACTTCTTGGGTAAAGTCGACGGTGAGGCTTTCGACGGCGGTGCAGCTGAAGATTATCCGCTGGTTCTGGGCTCAAATTCCTTCATTCCCGGTTTCGAAGAACAGCTGGTAGGCGCTAAAGCAGGTGACGACGTTGAAGTAAACGTTAAGTTCCCTGAAGAATACGGCGCAGAAAATCTGGCTGGCAAAGACGCTGTTTTTGAATGTCACGTGACATCCGTAAAAGCGCCTGCGGCAGCAGAAATCAACGACGAACTGGCCCAAAAATTCGGCGCTGAAGACCTCGCGGATCTGAAAAAACAAATCACCGAGCGTCTGGAAGCAGAATACGCCAATGCCGCACGCATGGTGATGAAACGCAACTTGATGGACGAATTGGCCAAAGCGGTTTCCTTTGAGCTGCCGCCAACTTTGGTTGAAAACGAATCCAACCAAATCGCACACCAACTGTGGCACGAAGAAAATCCCGATGTTCAGGGCCACGATCACCCTGAAATCGAAACAACTGACGAACACAAAGAATTGGCTGAACGCCGCGTGCGTCTGGGTCTGTTGCTGGCGGATGTTGGCCAACAGCAAAAGATCACTGTGACAGATCAGGAAATGCAACAAGCTGCCATGCAGCAAGCCCAGCAATACCCGGGTCAAGAACGTCAATTCTTTGAATTCCTTCAACAAAACGAGCAAATGCAACAACAGATGCGCGCGCCGATCTTTGAAGACAAAGTTGTCGATTACATCATCGAATTGTCCTCTGTGACCGAAACATCGACCAGCAAAGACGGCCTGCAAAAAGCTGTTGAAGCTCTGGAAGATTAAGACCTTTTTCACCAAATGGTGTAACGGTTCAAGGGGCGCTGGAAACGGCGCCCTTTTTGCGTGCCTGTACAGGGGTAGGGTTTAAAATCGCTTTCCGCATGGAACTGCCATTTCGGACCTTGAAGCCCCCTAGGGAGCGAACTACAGTTACATCGACCCAAGAAACACAAGATACAGGCCTTCTGAAAATGAGAGATCCCCTCGAAGTTTACGCAAATACACTCGTTCCTATGGTGGTCGAGCAAACGTCCCGCGGAGAGCGGGCCTATGATATTTTCTCACGTCTTCTGAAAGAGCGGATCATCTTTGTATCCGGCCCTGTGCATGATGGAATGTCGACGCTGATCGTCGCGCAATTGCTGTTCCTGGAAGCGGAAAATCCCAAAAAAGACATTGCAATGTACATCAACAGCCCGGGCGGTGTCGTGACCTCTGGTCTGTCGATCTATGACACGATGCAGTATATTCGTCCTAAGGTTTCAACACTTTGCGTGGGGCAGGCGGCTTCTATGGGGTCGTTGCTGATGGCTGCGGGTGAGCCCGGTATGCGCTTCAGCCTGCCGAATTCCCGGATCATGGTCCACCAGCCGTCTGGCGGGTTCCAAGGCCAGGCATCCGACATCGCGCTGCATGCCAAAGAGATTTTGGAACTGAAAGATCGACTGAACAATATCTACGTCAAACATTGTAACCAAGATATTGAAGTTGTTGAAAAAGCTTTGGATCGCGATAACTTTATGACCGCGGAAGAGGCCAAAGACTGGGGTCTGATCGACGAAATCGTGAAGAAGCGGGAAAACGACGCCGATGCGTCCTAAGCCGGTTTCAAACATTTATTCATAAATACCTGCTAGTCCTTTGCGATGGCGTGACTGTCATCGCGAAGGGCTGGACTGTCCATTTTCGCCGCAGGATTCTGCGGAATATTGGCATTGTACACAGGTAAATTCTGCCATACGGTGGGAAAAAGCTAGGGTGAACGCTGGCATTTCGCGCCATTGGCGTGGGGTCTGGCGAAGAAAGAGCGGAGTATTAATATGGCAAATTCAGGCAGCGGAGACGCGAAAAACACGCTTTATTGCTCGTTTTGTGGCAAAAGCCAGCATGAAGTGCGGAAATTGATCGCGGGACCAACCGTTTTCATCTGTGATGAATGCGTTGAGTTGTGCATGGATATTATCCGTGAAGAAGCAAAATCAGGTTTGGTCAAATCCGGCGATGGCGTCCCGACACCCCAGGAAATCTGTCAGGTTCTGGATGACTATGTTATCGGCCAAGATGTGGCCAAAAAGGTGCTCGCTGTGGCGGTGCACAACCACTATAAACGCCTGAACCATGCAGAGAAAAATTCAGAAATTGAATTGGCAAAATCCAACATTCTGCTGATCGGTCCGACCGGTTGCGGTAAGACTCTGCTGGCTCAAACACTCGCGCGGATTCTGGATGTGCCCTTCACAATGGCCGACGCCACCACGTTGACCGAGGCTGGTTATGTGGGTGAAGACGTTGAAAACATTATCCTGAAACTGCTGCAAGCCTCTGAATATAATGTGGAACGTGCACAGCGCGGGATTGTTTATATCGACGAAGTGGATAAGATCACCCGTAAGTCGGACAATCCTTCGATCACTCGCGATGTAAGTGGCGAGGGCGTACAGCAAGCACTGCTGAAAATCATGGAAGGCACGGTCGCCTCTGTACCGCCGCAGGGCGGGCGCAAACATCCGCAGCAGGAGTTCCTGCAAGTGGACACCACGAACATACTGTTTGTTTGTGGCGGCGCTTTTGCCGGGCTTGAAAAGATCATTGGTCAGCGGGGCAAAGGTTCTGCTATTGGCTTCGGTGCCGACGTCAAAGAAGAGGAATCCCGCGGCGTAGGTGAGATTTTCTCGGATCTGGAACCAGAAGACCTGCTGAAATTTGGTCTGATCCCTGAATTTGTCGGCCGTTTGCCTGTGATCGCGACTTTGACCGATCTGGACGAAGATGCTTTGGTGACGATCCTGTCGCAGCCGAAAAATGCGTTGGTCAAACAATACCAGCGTCTGTTCGAACTGGAAGACGCAGAGCTGAAGTTTACGACCGATGCTTTGAGTGCCATTGCCAAACGGGCGATCGAACGTAAAACAGGCGCACGCGGTTTGCGGTCCATCATGGAAGACATTTTGTTGAACACTATGTTTGAACTGCCGGGACTTGATAATGTACGCGAAGTTGTCGTGAACGAAGAAGCGGTGCGCCGTGTGGCCGAACCGCTGATCGTATACGCAGACGTTGCCGAAGAAGAGCCGGCTACTGCGAGCTAAGGTTTAAGAAGATTAAAAAACGGCGGGGCAGTGCTCCGCCGTTTTTTATTCCCCCATCAATACACTATCAAACGGGTATTTCGTCAGTTTTTCGTAACCGTTTTCCGTGATAAGCACCTGATCTTCCAGCTTAATTGAAAAGTCGCCTCCGTCAGGGCTGATCAAGGCCTCCACGCAAAGCACCATTCCGGCCTCAACCACGTAATCAAACGCGCCGTCCCGATATTTATCCGGATAGGTGATAAGCGGCCATTCATCGCACAGCCCAACCCCGTGCATTTTACACCCGTATTTTAGCCGCTGATATTTCGGGTCCAGATGATGCCCGTTGTGGGTCAACTCATGGAACGAAACTCCGGGCTTCAGCATATCCATATTGGTCGTAATATGCGCATGACCGTGTTTCATCGCCTCAACCATATCCGCGCGGGGTTTTTGATCACCAATCCACCACGTGCGGCTGATATCAACGCAAATACCGTAAGATCCGACCAAATCGGTGTCAAAAGCAACGATTTCATTGTTCTGCACAATGCGTGGTCCGCATTCCTGAAACCACGGATTTGTGCGCGGGCCAGACGCAAGCAACCGTGTTTCAATCCACTCACCGCCACGGCGGATGTTTTCCTGATGCAACACTGACCAAATATCATCCTCTGACATGTTTCCAGCGGGAACACCTGCGCGGGCGATTTTCTCCATTTCTGCACAGGCTGTTTCGCAGGCATTCTGGGCGCAGCGCATGGCCAAGATCTCATCTGGTCCTTTAACGGAACGGGATTTTTCTGTGACCTCCTCACCTTCCATAACCTCAAACCCGAACTTTTCCAAAGCCCGCAATCCGGGAACCATAATTTTATCAACGGCCAGCCTGTTGTTGGTTCCGGCATGGGCACTCATTAGTTCCTGAACCTGCCCGACAAAACTCTCGGCGTCTTGTTTTACCCGATCTCCTGCCGAAAAGTAGAACATTGATGCACCAGATCGGCTTTCGCGCACCAAAGGATTAAAATCAGCTAAAAATGGCGCGTTTTTGTAATCCCAGATCACCATATAACCGTCTGCACACAACAGCACCGCACGGAACGGGTTATGGGTGTTCCAAAGCTGCATGTTGGTGGTGTCCGTGGCGTACCGAATGTTCAACGGATCGAACATCAACAGGCCACCATAATCGCGATCCACGATGTGTTGCGTCAGTCGAGCGTGGCGAAAGCTGCGCATGGCTTGCAGGTTGGGCAGGGTCAGTCCCGCCGACTCCCATTCCCGAAACGCCAGTTGCGTCGGGCCGATTTCGACACGGTTCAGGTCATTAGGGGTTCCATCCCCAAGCATTGCACCCTTGCTTGGATCAATTTTGCGAACGTCCGAGTGGTATGTGGTCATTGGCTGGCTCCTCTCGCTACCGGTAATTAACGCCGGAATGAGAGATTCTGACCTGCCTGTTTACGTCCTTGTTTGGCCACAGCTGTCGTATTCAAACAGAATACCCTGATAGCAATGCGTCCGGTTCGATGGCCTTATCGGGTTAACATGGCCCCCAGTTTGAACTTCACCTTAGGTGGTTCAGCCATATGTTTGTTCAGTCGCTTACTGACTAGTCCAAAAAAACCGACGATCAGCAGGGTGAAAAAGATGAAGTAGACTGCAATGATCGGGTAGGGAATAAAGGGATTGAAGGTGCTTTCGGCAAAGTAGCTGGCGTAATACAGACCGTCCGCCTCTCTACGCCACGCGGGAAAACCCGAAAAGAATACCAATGCGGTTGAATGAAACAGGAAGATCGCCTCATTCGAATAAGACGGCCATGCCAGCCGTAGCATTGTTGGAAAAACGATGCGTCTGAACTTGCTGAACCCGCTCATGCCGTAAGCGTCCGCTGCCTCCATATCACCTTTTGGGATAGAGCGAAGGGCGCCGGTGAAAATCTCGGCGCTATAGGCGGATGTGTTTAGGAACAGGACAATCGTGGCCCCAAGCCATGCTTTTGTCAGCCAACTGGTGCTGGCTGATATGGTCATGAAACCCAATGATATTTCAAAACCGCTGCGGGGAATTTGCACGAAAAGTTCGTAAGCAAAGAAAAACTGGATAAACAGGGGGGAGCCGCGAAAAATGAAAACAAATGCGTCCGCGGGCCAGCGTAAGATTGGCGACGCATTTACGCGTGCGTATGCCAATGCCGTTGCAAAGACAAAGCCGAAGACGATGGCTATTAGGGCAAAATAGACGTTCCACATCATACCGCTACCGATCAGAAAGATCTGATCGCAAAGGGTAATATCGGACCTGGGTAAAAGGCGTTCGCCGTAACCTAAAGCCCGAAAAGCATAGGCGGAAAAGGAGTCTGCGCAGGTCATCGTGCCACCGCCATTCCGCGGGATGCACGGGCAAAGACACGATCAAACACGCGTTGGCTGAGCCAGGTTAACAGCAGGTAAAACACCAGCAGCGCCCCAAAGTACCAGACACGCCAATCAGGGTGTGGGTAGGCATAGGCCTGTGTTTTCATGCCGCCAAGCTCTTTCGCCCAATATACGATGTCTTTGATCCCAAGCAGAAACAAAAGAGGCGTCGCTTTGATTAAAATCATCCACAGATTTGACAGGCCAGGTAAGGCGTAAACCCACATCTGAGGCAGGTGCACCCGCCAGAAAGTTTGGCGATCCGACATGCCAAAAGCCCGCGCCGTTTCAAGTTGTGCACGGGGTACTGCGGCCAAAGCTCCGTGCAAGGTGTTCGCGGTAAAAGCACCAAAAACAATGGCAAAAGTGATGATCGCAAGGGTAAACCCCCAAGCCTCATGTATCCATTGCGGTGACGTACCAAGGGGCATTTTTGCCGCCTGACAGACCACAAAATCATTTCCTTGATAGACCGATCCCATAACATCGGGGCATTTAATTTTATGCCGCATGTATTCCACAGCTTGATCAAGGGCGATTGGGAAGAAGAGGAAAAACACGATGTCCGGAACGCCGCGCACGATAGAGGTATAGCCCAGACCAAACCAGCGCACAGGCGCAATATGCGAGCGCCGTGCCAGTGCCCCCGCAAAGCCCAGCATCATAATGGGCGGTACTGCGAGAAACAGAAGGCCAAGAACCGTCAGAATGCTGTAATACATCGACGCATGTTTGGGGGTCGTAAGATAGCAGGACAACCATGCAAGGCCGTCAATGCTTTTGGGGTCGGCACAGAATTCAAACATAATATGCAGCCCCAAGCTGATTTTCAAACAATAGAGGGTGGGGCAGGTGCATCGGCACCCGCCCCGAATGGCTTACCACTGAGGCGCTTCGCCTTCGAACCATTTGCTTAACATTGCGTTCAATGTTCCATCGGCTTTCATCTCGTCGATGACTGCGTCCAGTTTGGCTTTCAATTCTGTGTCGCTTTTACGCAAACCGATTCCAATACCACCGCCGATGGCAACATCTTCACCAACGAATTCGAGCGCACCGCCGCTTTCAGCTACGATCGGGGCCAGATAATCCTTGTCCGCTAAAACGGCATCGGCTTCGCCGTTTTTAACGGCTGCTACTGTTTCGTCCGGTGTGGCAAATTCTACCAGGGTTGCGCCTGAAGCTGCAACATGGCCCGCTTGGATTGTATTGGTTTGCGCAGCGATTATTCCGCTGGACAAATCCACGTCCATTCCAGCCGCGGCAACGTAGGATGATGGTGAAGCAGGGTAATATTCGCTTGAGAAATCAACGACTTGTTCGCGTTCAGGAGTGACCGACATGCCGGCAATGATGGTGTCATAGTTGCCGGAAATCAGGTTTGGAATGATGCTGTCCCAATCATTCGTTACCCAAACGCAGTCGAGTTCGGCCCGTTTGCAAATTTCGTCGCCCAGTTGACGTTCGAACCCGTCTACTTCGCCTGCATCATTGATGAAGTTGTAAGGAGGGTAGGCGCCTTCGGTACCCATTCGAATGGTTTCGGCCCAAACGGAGCCAGTTGTAAGCGCGGATAGTGCCGCGGCAATTAGTAGTTTTTTCATCGGTCTTCTCCTTGTTGGGGTATTAGTGGGTTGAGCTTAAGAACTGCTGCAGCCTCGTTGATTTGGTCTGGCCGAACACTTGTTCGGGCGGTCCTTGTTCTTCTATCACACCTTGATGCAGAAAGATCACGTGGTTCGCAACATCGCGGGCCATTTTCATGTCATGGGTCACCAGCAACATCGTACGGCCTTCTGCGGCCAAAGCCCTGATTACATTAACAACTTCAGCTTCGGTTTCGGGGTCTAGTGCAGATGTCGGTTCATCGAACAACATTGCCGTAGGCTCCATCGCCAAAGCGCGGGCTATGGCTGCGCGTTGTTGTTGGCCGCCAGAGAGTTGAGAGGGGTATTGATCTGCTTTGTCACCAATGCCGACCTTATCGAGCAAAGCGCGCCCTTTTTTGATGGCTTGCGCACGGTCAATTCCAAGAACAGTAATCGGAGCCTCAATCACGTTTTCCAGAATGGAAAGGTGGGACCATAGGTTAAACTGTTGAAATACCATGGAAAGGTTTGTCCGGAACCGCCGAACCTGATCCTTGTTTGCAGGTGTGCGATTCTGGCCTTGGTTCTTCCAGTTTACAGCTTCCCCGGAAATCACAATGTCGCCTTGCTGGGCCGTTTCCAATAGGTTGACGCATCGTAAAAGTGTACTTTTCCCGGATCCGGAAGAGCCAATCAGTGCAATGACATCCCCTTGGCAGGCTGTTAGATCAACGCCTTTAATGACTTCCAGATCGCCATAGCTTTTGTGGATATTTCGCAGTTCGATCACAGGCGTGGCGGTTTCAGTCACAAATTGGATCCAGTTGTTTCCCAGTTACAGCGTGTCAAAATGAAATAACACGGGTCATATGTCAATCGGGAGTGTTTAGAATCCAGCCGTTTCACGTTGGAAATGTTTGTTTTAATGCGGATATTGTTTGATGTATTAGAATGTCGCCTTGTCTTGGCGGGTTTTGACTAAATTTAGAGCATTTAAAATCGTGTGACGGAGTTGGCGTTTGTCGACTTTTTGTTTTGCGATATAGTCTACGCAGCCGTTTTTGAAGGCGGACGCCACTATGTCAGCGTCCAGATCACCTGCGATCATAATGGCAGATGCGGACGCATTTGTCGGATGTTTCTCTAGCATTTTCAGTGCTTCCAATCCATTGCCTTCAGGCAGACGGTAATCAATAAAAATGATGTGAAACTCTTGTTCATCTAACAGTTTTTTGAACGCGATCAACGATGCGCAACTGGTGAATTCAATGGGTACGCCAGTGTGTTTCGCAATGCGGCGAAGGCGTTTTCTATCAAAATTACTATCGTCCAAAATCAGTGCGTTAACAGAATATTCGGCGCCAGGAGCCCCCCCTGTGTTTGACTGTTTTTGTAGGGTCGGCCCGTCAGTTTGCATGTGCTAAATTCCCGTTTTGATTGACCCAACCTGTCAATATAAGCCTAATAATTAATTAAGGTGATGCTGAATCCTGTGATGTGTTTTCATCCCCTGAAGTCTGATTTCGTAGTTTCACCCGCACCAGAAGGCCGCGTTTAGTATCAGATTCGGGCGTTTCCAAGGTTAGGTTACCACCATAAAATGACGCGATTTTATCAGCGACAGAGAGTCCCATACCGCTGCCCTCAACCACATCTCTTGGTTTTAGGGTGGTTAGCACGCTCAAGGCCTTTTCGCGAAAGTTATGGGGAATTCCGGGCCCATCATCTTCAACGATTACTTCCGTTAACTGGCCGTCAGAAGTGATCGTTAACGCGATCTGGCTGGTTTCTGAGTCGCGATGCTTAACAGCATTAGACAGCAATGCCTGACAAAGCCGCGAAAAGTCCGGTTCGCAAGAAAGTACAGAAGGTTTACTGAAGTTTGTAGTGATTTTCATGCTTTGGGGCAGGGGATTTGCATCCAGAATTTCGGCAACCATGTCGGCCAGATTAATTATCTTTTGCGATTGTTTCTTGCCAACACCTGAATAGATCAACAAGCTATCAATCATCATCGCCAAACGGTTTCCGTTAACTGTGAGCGCTTCGAGGTTTTCCTGAATGTCATCGGACACAACCACGCCGGAATCTTTCAAATCTTCTGAAATCCAGATTGGAAGTTCGACCAACGCGCGAACAGTTGCCGACAGATCATGGGTGATTTTATAAAGCAGCTGGTCAGCAGCTGAGGCGTGCACGTGGTTCACTTTTTATCGTCCCGATAATGTTGGTGTGCAGCGAACCACGAACGGGTTAAGATACACTTAATACAAAACGCATAATGAATATTATGTTAATTTAACTCGAGAGATCTTAACCATTTCCTTTATTTTCCCGCTAAATCAGTGTGTTGTTAATCAATCTTAAACGACTTACGTTTCTATTGTTGTTAACTGAAACACTGAATGCGGCGGCCTTCAGGATTACGAAGAAAGGATCACGTTGGGTGCGATGTCGTCTGGATCAATCATCAATTCGATCAACGCGCCGGTTGGCTTTGACTTTGCTGTTGCGAAGGCTTCTGCGAAATCTGCTGATTTTTCGACGCGCTGGCTCCAGAAACCGTAGGCTTGCGCAAGTTGTACGAAATCCGGGTTTATGATTTCTGTGCCGCTTGGACGGCCTTCGTATCGGCGTTCCTGGTGCAGTCGGATGGTTCCATACGTACCGTTGTTCAACAGTAAAATTATGGGCTGTAATCCGTATTGCAACATGGTGCCAAGTTCTTGAGAAGACATCTGAAAATCGCCGTCGCCTGCAAAACAGATGACCTGTCGCTTGGGGTCTACGGCTTTGGCGGCCATTGCTGCTGGCAGGCCTGCACCCATAGCACCGGACTGTGGCCCGAGAAGACGCTTGTTACCGTGATACTGGATGTAACGTCCTGACCAAATTGCGAAATTTCCCGCGCCGTTGGTTAGAATGGCATCTTCGTCCAGAACTTCGCGCAGATGGTCGCAGACTTTGGCCATATCCACCGGCCCTTTGGCTGGCTTTGGCTTCAAAGTACCTAGGTACTTTGGGTGTATTTGGTTTAGATGTTCGTCGTAAGTTGTTGTTATAAGAGGGTTTAAGGTTTCAATAAATAACGATGGCGCCGATTGGATTGCTACATCCGGCTGGTAGATTTTACCGATTTCATCTGCCGAAATATGACAGTGAATGATCTTTTGCGCAGCGTTGGGGACATTCAACAAAGTCCATCCATCGGTTACCGTCTCGCCAAAACGAATGTTCACGGCAAGGATAACGTCTGCATCGGTGATAGCCTCGCGTATGTGAGGGGCCATGCCAAAACCCGCATCGCCGATAAAATTGGGGCCGCGATTGTCCAGCAAGTCCTGACTGCGAAAAACGGAGGCAATCGGTATCGAGGTTTTAACCCCGAAAGCGGCCAAAGCCTCCCTGCCCTGTTGATCCCAACCGCCGCCACCCACAATCATTAGTGGCTTTTTTGCTGCATTCAACAAGTCAGCAGCCGCCTGAACCGCAGCGGTTTCGGGTGCCGGGCGGAAGGGCTTGATGGGCTTGCAAGGCTCAGCTTCGGTTTGGTCGGTCAGCATATCTTCGGGCAAAGCCACAACAACGGGACCGGGGCGCCCTGATGTGGCCATTTGAAAGGCGCGGGCAACGATTTCTGGGATGCGATCAGCATTGTCAATTTCGGTCGCCCATTTTGCGATGGGACCAAAAAATGCGCGGTAGTCAACTTCCTGAAAGGCTTCGCGGTCGCGCATATCGCGTCCGATTTGGCCTACAAACAGGATCATCGGGCTGCTGTCTTGCATGGCAGTGTGCACCCCGATGGAGGCATTGGTGGCGCCTGGCCCACGGGTAACGAAGCAGATACCGGGTTTGTTTGTTAGCTTGCCATAAGCCTCGGCTGCAAAAGACGCGCCGCTTTCGTGGCGGGTTGTGATCAGACGCATCTGGTTTTGCACGTCATACAAAGCATCCAGAACCGCAAGGTAGCTTTCGCCAGGCACACCGAAAGCCGTATCAACGCCTTGTTCCAAAAGACATTTAATCAACAACTCTCCGCCGGTTCTGACCATGATCACCCCTGCCCCTTTTGACTCTGTGGTTCTGTAAAACTTTGTGCCGAATGTGTGACAGAACTCACTTATTTTACAATCGAAAAATGGGAATATCATTTCAGCCAAACGCGAAAGCGGTTTGACTTGCAGGTTCGGGGTTCAGTTCTTCCCGGTTCAAAATACTCCGAACCTGCTTTAATCCCCCAAGCCATTTATTTCCGTCATTCTGACACAAAAAAAGCCCCGCCGAATGGCAGGGCTTTCTAATACTAGAAGATGGGTTGGCTTAGCCGCCCATTGTTTTTGCAACTTCAGCTGCAAAGTCTTCTGTTTTCTTTTCAATGCCTTCGCCCACTTCGAGACGCACAAAAGAAACGATCTCTGCGCCAGCATCTTTGGCTGCTTGGCCAACAGTTACGTCAGGATTGATTACAAACGCCTGATTGTTCAACGTCACTTCGGAGTAGAACTTTTTCATGCGGCCCTTGATCATGTTTTCAATGATGTTTTCAGGCTTACCAGATTCGCGCGCTTGTTCGGTCAAAACGTTTTTCTCACGCTCAACCAAAGCCGGGTCCAGATCTGCTTCGGACAGGGATGCCGGATTGGTCGCTGCAACGTGCATTGCAACCTGTTTGGCGAAAGCTTCGTCGCCGCCTTTCAGCGCAACCAGAACACCGATTTTGCCAAGACCGTCAGCAGCAGCTGCGTGGACGTATGCGCCCACAACATCGCCGGAAACTTTGGCCATACGACGTACAGACATGTTTTCGCCGATTTTAGCAATCGCATCTGTCACAACTTCGGAAACCGGTTTGCCAGCCACGTCAGCATTTTTCAGCGCGTCTACGTCGTCAACATTTACGGCAGCTGCAACAATGTCGTTTACCATTTTTTGGAAGTCAGCGTTTTTACCAACAAAGTCGGTTTCCGCGTTGACTTCAACAGCAACAGCAACATTGCCGTCTACCTTAACGCCAACCAGACCTTCAGCAGCGGTACGGCCAGATTTTTTGGCGGCGGTCGCCAGACCTTTGGTGCGCAGCCAGTCCATTGCGGCTTCCATATCGCCATCAACTTCGGTCAGCGCTTTTTTCGCGTCCATCATGCCTGCGCCTGATTTTTCGCGCAATTCTTTAACGAGTGCAGCTGTAATAGCCATCTTCATCTCTCCTAATGCGTAAAGAGTCGGGGGTGCGTTTACACCCCCGATGTATCAGTAATGTGAAGCGGATCAGGCTTCTGCGACGGCTTCTTCAGCTGGCGCTTCTTCCAAGGAACCGATGTCGATACCGGCAGAACCCATAGCTGCTGCCATGCCGTCCAGTGCCGCGCGGGCGATCAGGTCAGTGTACAGCGCGATTGCGCGGGCGGCGTCATCGTTGCCAGGGATCGGGTAATCAATGTTTTCTGGCGCAGAGTTGGAGTCCAGGATCGCAATAACCGGAATGCCCAGTTTATTGGCTTCAGCCACGGCCAGTGCTTCTTTGTTTGTGTCGATCACAACGATCAGGTCGGGAACGCCGCCCATTTCACGCACACCGCCCAAAGACGCTTGCAGTTTAGTCTGCTCGCGTTCCATGCCAAGACGTTCTTTCTTGGTCAGGCCTTCGGCGCCGCTTTCCAGCTTTTCGTCGATGTTTTTCAGGTGGGCAATACGCTTGGAAACGGTTTGCCAGTTGGTCAATGTACCACCCAACCAACGGTGGTTCATGTAGTATTGTGCGGAGCGTTCAGCAGCTTCGGCTACAGCGTTTGCAGCTTGGCGTTTTGTACCCACGAACAGGATGCGGCCGCCTTTAGCAACTGTTTCACGTGTGACTTGCAGGGCTTGGTCCAGCAAAGGCACCGTTTGTGTCAGGTCGAGAATGTGGATCCCGTTACGCTGACCATAGATGTACTGACCCATGCGGGGGTTCCAGCGGTGTGTTTGGTGGCCGAAGTGTACGCCTGCTTCAAGCAGTTGGCGCAATGTGAACTCTGGTAGAGCCATTGGTCTTTCCTTTTCCGGTTTAGCCTCAGCGGGAGAAGGAGAAACGGATGTTTTTCCAACCGGTTGGAGTTTTGAGGATGTCTCCCCCAAAACCCGCAGACCCCGCCTGTGGATTTAAGTAGCTCGCCTATAGGCGGGATATGGGGGCTTGGCAAGGGCGGCAGGTCACTTATTTACCCGATTTTCCGCAAATCTGCGCTATTAAGACTTGGTCCTACACTGCGGCCCAAAATGCAGCGTTGGATTCACCGTGATAACAGGGTTAAAACCGCGTAATAGTTCACTACACGGGGTCAATCCCCCTTGCCAGCGCAAAAGCCACATCGCAAAAGGGCGGTATGATGACCCCTACCCCAATTCTCTGTATCGGTTCCGTTTTATGGGACATTGTTGGCCGCTCGGACCGGAAAATGAAGGCAGGCCATGATGTGCCGGGCCGTATTATCCGCATTCCAGGCGGCGTTGCGATGAATATCGCCATGGCCCTGCGCACCCATGAGGTGCCAGTTTCCTTATTGACCGCCCTTGGCGATGACGCCGCAGGACGCGAATTGCTGATGGAGGCTACGGCCCGTGGCATGGAAACCGCTTTTGTACATGTGTCCAAGGATTTCCCAACCGATCAGTATATGGCGATTGAAGGCCGCAATGGTTTAATCGCTGCCATCGCCGACGCCCATTCGCTCGAAGAACAGGCAGATGCCGTGATCGCCCCGCTGCGGGACGGTCGCTTGGGCGCGGAAAGCGACCCATTTGACGGGCTTGTGGTCTGCGAAGGCAACCTGCCCCGCGCAACACTTGATTATATCAGCAAGGCTGCAGAATTCCGCGCGGCGGATATTCGACTGGCTCCGGCCTCACCCGGAAAAGCGGAACGTTTGAAACCCTTTGTCGGCCACGGCCACGCCACTGCCTATGTGAACCTGATCGAAGCCAACATTCTGCTAGACACCAAACTGACCTCTTCGGCGGATGCCGCATCCCAATTGGTGGCCACGGGCCTGTACCGCGCGGTTGTGACAGACGGACCAGATGCCGCATCTGTAGCGGATACCAGCGGTGTCATTTCCCAAACGCCCCCCGCCGTAAACGTTTTGCGGGTGACGGGCGCGGGGGATGTGTTTATGGCCAGCCACATCGTTGCAGAAAGCCGTGGCCTTGCTGGTGCGGCGGCCCTTGATTTCGCACTCAGCCACACCGCGACCTATATATCTACGGAGACACCGCTTTGACCCTACCCCTCGTTTATTCACCCGAAGTGACCCAGGCTCTGGCTGACGGTGCGCCGATTGTGGCATTGGAAAGCACCATCATCACCCACGGCATGCCTTATCCTGCTAATCTGGAAACCGCTTGTGGTGTGGAACAGGTCGTACGCGAAGCGGGTGCGGTTCCCGCGACTATTGCCATTATCGGGCGTAAAATCTGTATTGGTCTGGACGATGAAACCCTCGAAGATCTGGCGCAAGCCAAAGATGTGATGAAACTCAGCCGCGCCGATCTGGCGGTGGCTGTCGCCAACGGGCGCACAGGGGCAACCACAGTGGCCGCGACGATGATCTGCGCCGAACTGGCAGGCATCGACGTCTTTGCAACAGGCGGTATTGGCGGTGTCCATAAAGGGGCTGAAACCAGCTTTGACATCAGTGCCGATCTGTCCGAACTGTCCCAAACCGCCGTCACGGTTATCTGTGCGGGCGCGAAAGCCATCCTTGACCTGCCAAAAACGCTAGAAGTCCTTGAAACACTTGGGGTACCGGTGATCGGTTATCAAACCGATGATTTCCCCGCTTTCTGGTCCCGTGTTTCGGGCCTGTCGGCACCACTGCGCATGGACACCGCCACAGAAATCGCCAAAGCCCATAAAATGCGGGGCCGTCTGGGGCTGCAAGGCGGTCAACTGGTGGCCAACCCGATCCCGGTTGAGTCTGAAATCGACGCCGATTACCTGAACCCGATCATCGCACAGGCCGTTTCCGAAGCAGACGCCCAAAACATCGCCGCGAAACAGGTCACACCCTTCTTGCTTGGGCGGATCGTGGAACTGACCGAAGGCGTATCCCTGAAATCCAACATCGCATTGGTGAAAAACAACGCTAAACTTGGCGCAGAAGTGGCCAAAGTCCTGAAAGGCATCGGATGAGCACGCCCCTGATCACCAAAATCGAGCGGGGCTTAGAGGATGAGAAACTCTCTATCGACCTGTTGCGCAAAGCACTGAACAGCAATGATATTTCAGAACGGGCTATCGCCTATACCGTACTTAGCGAGCCCCACTTGCGCGCCTATCTTGGCACGTATAAGGCCAAAACCACTGATACCTTGGCTTGCCTGAATTATCTGCTGGATTGCATAAAGCTCGATCTGGAATGGGACGAAGATTACGCCAACAGCCGCGAGGACGCACTTTTTGAACTCGCCGCACCGCTCGACCCTCATTGGCAATCCGTGGGCGCAGGTATCACCGAAACCCAATTCTGGGACCGCATTGCTGAATTCCTAACAAAAGATCTCGAAGACTTCTGCGAAGAGTTTGCGCCCGAATTCCTACTTCCCCAATCGGACACCGTCGGTTTTAAAGACCGCATGTCCAACTGGAAAAATTCCCCAGCCCTGCTCCCCTACGTAAACGCATTAGAAGCCGCAAAAAACACCTCCCCTTAACCTTCCAGCTTCCCCGCTTCAATGTTCCCCAAATACTCAATTCCCCGAGACCAAATGCAAAGATCCCGTGTTTTGCGCACACAGGCATTGCGAATAAGCGTTCACATGCCTAAATACCCTTTGTCTTATTAAGCAGTTGACTCATGGCCAGAAAACCAACCCCAGCCCCGCGAAAGCGCCCCGGATTGATCGCCCGTTTACGCGGCAATTTCCTGACGGGCCTTGCCATTGTGCTGCCCGTTGCCCTGACGATCTGGATGATCTGGGCCTTTGTTGGCTTTGTGGACAGCCGCGTTTTACCGCTGGTGCCAGAGGCTTATAAACCCTCGCAGCAGTGGCGCGGGTATGGTGTGTTTGTGTTTCTGGCCTTCACCACGCTGGTCGGTGCGATGCTTAAAGGTTTGTTCGGACGGCAGCTTTTGAAATATGTCGAAAGCCTTGTGGATCGTATGCCCATCGTGCGCACCATTTATAATGGTGTGAAACAGATCGTTGAAACGGTGCTTAACCAATCCAATGCCAGCTTTGAAAAAGCCTGCCTGGTGGAATACCCCCGCAAAGGCATCTGGGCGATTGCTTTTGTGTCTACCTCCTCCAAAGGTGAAATCCTGTCCAAAACAGGGCAAGAGGAAATGATGTCTGTCTTTTTGCCCACTACGCCGAACCCGACTTCGGGATTTTTGCTGTTCGTGCCCAGCAAAGACGTGGTTTATCTGGATATGGATGTCGAAGCTGCCGCTAAACTGGTGATTTCCGCAGGCCTCGTGATGCCGCCCAGCAAAGAAGAGATTGCAGCTGGCAAAACCCATGCCGTTAAAGTGAAACACAGCGGATGATTTCAGCCGCCCTGACAGGATATTTCACCGCCTTTTCCCTGATATTGGCCATCGGCGCACAGAACGCCTTTGTGCTGCGACAAGGGCTGTTACGCAGCAATGTCTTTGTTATCTGCCTGTTTTGCGCCGTTTCCGATGCGCTGTTGATCGGGGCTGGCGTGGCTGGGTTTGGCGCGATGGTTGAACTCTTCCCGCGCCTTCCCTTCATCTTGTCCCTGTTCGGTGCGGTGTTTTTGCTGTTTTACGGCGCCACACGGTTCCGCGCAGCGTGGCGCGGCGGCTATGAAATGGAACTGGCGGGCAAAGGGTTGGATATGTGGCCAGCTTTGGGGGTGGTGTTTGCCTGCACGTGGCTGAACCCTCATGTCTATCTGGACACGTTGGGTCTGATCGGAGCGGTCAGCACCCAGTTTGAACCTACCACCCAGAAATGGGCTTTTGGTCTTGCGGCCGCAGCGTCCTCTTTCAGCTTTTTCTTTGGCCTTGGCTACGGGGCGCGCTTGTTAGCGCCGATTATGCAAACCGCAACAACGTGGCGGGTGCTTGATATCGGAATTGGATGTGTAATGTGGCTGATCGCCTTTGGCTTGATTGCAAGCCTTGGCGGGTATTGAAAAGGCACATAAGAAGCGCCTTTTCAAATGGTTAAGATGTGATCTTAAACGTTAAACACCGCAAGATTTACGAATGGCCGCAATGTTTTCACCGTAATGCTGCGGTGTACCGCCCTTGAACACTGCAGAGCCCGCTACCATCGCATCCACACCAGCCACGCGGGCCAGCGGGGCTGTTTCAGGCGTCACACCACCGTCAATTTCCAACCAGATCGGGCGATCGCCAATCATCCGGCGCACTTGTTCCATTTTGGGCAATTGACTGTGCAAAAACTTTTGTCCGCCAAAGCCGGGGTTCACTGTCATGATCAGGATAAGGTCAATCTTATCAAGGCAGTACTCAATGACGCTCACAGGGGTAGACGGGTTTAACGCAACACCAGCCTTACAGCCAAGGGACCGGATATACTGCAAGGAACGATCCAGATGCGGTCCTGCCTCCGCATGGATGGTGATAATATCCGCCCCCGCTTTTGCAAATGCCTCAAGGTAGGGATCCGCAGGGGAAATCATTAGGTGGCAATCCATCACTGTCTTACAATGGGGGCGCAATGCGGCCACCACATCCGGCCCGATGGTAATGTTGGGAACAAAATGCCCGTCCATCACGTCAATATGCACCCAGTCACAGCCTTGCTCTTCAATCGCGCGGACTTCTTCCCCCAAGCGGGCGAAATCTGCGGAAAGAATGGAAGGCGCGATCTTTAGCGGGCGGGCGGGGTCAAATTCCAGAGGCATGGCAGCAATCCTTTGTGCAAGCAGCTTACGTCCTGATACGCAAATAAACCTTGACGATAAAGACCCGACGCTAGGTTTTTATACAAACTTCTGGACGCTGGCGCGCAGGCCGCCCTAGGGTTGACGACAATGCGTTGTTTAACCAGTTCACAAGCGGCCAGTTTACAAGGCTAATAAATTCTTGGGAGGAAATAATGATGTTTAAGATGACCCTAACCCCGCTGGTCGCAGCCGCGGGTCTGTTGGCAGGAGCAAGCGCCATGGCGGAAAACCGGATAGACACCCAGCGCCCGGATGCGCCTTCTTTGGCGGCCTACGGCGCGCAAAAAGTTGGGGTGCGTCAGATTTCCATGACCAATCCCGATCAAATCAACATACTGGCGATCGATCCTGCGGCGGATAAACCAGCCGAATGGCCCCGTTATGACCGCGAACTGACGGTCGAGGTCTGGTATCCGGCAACAGAGGATGCCACTGGCGATACAGTTCTAAAGGCAGAACTGCGCGACGGTAAAACCATCATTGATCTACACGGCCAAGCCATGCGCGATGCACAGCCTGCCGACGGAAAATACCCGTTCGTACTGATCAGCCACGGCTATCCTGGCAATCGGTTCCTGCTGTCCCATCTGGCGGAAAACATTGCCTCCAAAGGTTATGTTGTGGCGTCGATTGATCACCGTGACAGTCTCTATTCTGATAAGGCGGCCTTTGGATCAACGCTGGTGAACCGGTCTTTAGATCAGAAGTTTGTACTCAACCAGATTGCCGCTTTGGCTTCGGGGGGCGAGGGATTTCTGTCAGGTTTGGCTGACACAGACAACAGCGCTTTGATCGGCTATTCCATGGGCGGCTACGGCGCTGTGATTTCTGCGGGCGGCGGTGTCACGCAGGCTGCGGTGGATTACACTTGGGGTGGCCCACACGGCACGCTTGGGGTGCATTTGTCCGGTTCTGAAACCCACAACGCGTTGCCCGATCCAAGGTTCAAAACCGCCGTGGCCTTTGCGCCTTGGGGGCTGACCTATGGCTTTTGGGATGCGGAAACCCTGAAAGGTGTGAAAATACCCATGCTGTTTGTGGCTGGCTCCGAAGACGATGTGTCAGGCTATGAACCCGGTGTGCGGTCAATCTGGCAAGGGGCCGTGAACGTGGATCGCGCTTTGCTGACCTTTGAAAACGCCAATCACAACGCCGCAGCTCCTTTCCCAGCACCAGAAGAAGGCCGCGAGGTGGATGCAGATTTGGGTTTTGCCGCCTATGATCATTATGCGGACGCGGTTTGGGATACGGTTCGTATGAACAATATCGCCCAGCATTTTGTCACCGCATGGCTGGGAACATATCTGAAAAACGATGGGGATATGGCGCCGTTCCTGACCTTGACACCAAACGCCAATGACGGCGTCTGGTCGGCCAATGAGGATGGCTCTTTCAAAGAAGACCACACCCATTGGACCGGTTTCAAAGATCGGACAGCCAAAGGGCTGCGGTATGAAGTTCTTCCCGCAGCCGATTGAGTTTTATAGATTAATTAGCGTTTGCTTGCGACCCGGACGATTTGCTACGTTTGGGTCGTTTGCTTTTCATACCAGCGTTGGCATCCGTGTTGGCACTGCGCCGTTTGTGCCAAGGACGTTTGTTCGGGTTCCCCCCCTCGGACTCGCCGCCGGATTTTGCGTCACCGCGACCGCGGTGGTTCCCACCCCCGCCGTTGCCCCGCCGCTGCCCCGCAGGTTTGGACCGTGACGGCCCATCCATTTTCGGTGCTGGCGATCCGTCGGCCATGCTGGCCGGAATCTGCTTTTTGATAACTTTTTCAATCGCCCGCAGCAATTTCACTTCATCTGGTGCACAAAATGCAACAGCAAACCCTGTGGCACCTGCCCGCGCAGTCCGACCAATGCGGTGTACATAGGCTTCAGGCACGTTTGGCAGATCATAGTTCACCACCAGTTGGATATCGCGAATATCAATACCGCGCGCCGCAATATCCGTCGCGATCAGCACAGGTTTTTCGCCTTTGCGGAAAGCATCCAGCGCACGTTGACGCTGGCCTTGGGATTTATTGCCATGGATCGCATCCGCGCCAATACCTTCGGCGCCCAACTTTTTGGCCACTTTATCCGCGCCCCGTTTGGTGCGGGTAAAGACAATAACCCGTTTACCAGGGTGCTTTTGGATCAGCTTGAAAATCGCTGTCGGCTTTGACGCGCCATCCATATGCACAACAGATTGTTCAATCCGCTCAGCCGTTGACGATACAGGCGTCACCGAAACCTGAACCGGATCGGTCAGGTGATCATCGGCCAGAGCCGAAATTTCCTTTGGCATGGTGGCCGAGAACAGCAAAGTCTGACGGGATTTCGGCATTTGTGACAACAAACGACGGATCGCTGGCATAAAGCCGATATCCAGCATTTGGTCGGCTTCGTCCAGAACCACAGTTTCAATATGCTTCAAAGTCACAGATTTCTGCGCAATCAGGTCTTCCAGGCGGCCCGGTGTCGCCACCAGAACATCAATCCCTGCGGCGATCAGACGTTGTTGCTTACGGATTGGCACGCCGCCAATAACACAAGCGCTTTTCAGGCCAAGGCCTTTGGAATAGGTCCAGATCGCGTCATTGATCTGCGTGGCCAATTCGCGCGTTGGCGCAAGGATCAGAGCGCGCAATTTGCGCGGCTCGGCTGGTTTGGTTGCAGACAGACGATGCAGGATCGGCAGGGAAAACGCAGCGGTTTTACCAGTACCAGTCTGGGCCAGACCAATCAGGTCTTTGCCTTCCATCACAGGCGGGATCGCCTGTTGTTGAATCGGTGTCGGTGTTGTGTAATCGTTGACTTGCAACGTCTTTAGGATCGGCGTTGACAAGCCGAGGTCGGTGAAATTCACGCAATTCTCTTTTCATATGATGCGCTGGGGCGATCAAATGAAAGACCGGCGCGGTTGCGGGCAGAACTGCCCATTCGCGCCCTTATGCACAGAAACAACAGCAAAGGTCAACGCTTTGCCGCAACGCAGCAAAAACGCAGCATTGCGGACTCTTTTTGGGGCAAAAATCCCGGGGTCAGGGGCAGCGCCCCTGTCCTGAGATCCCTTATTTCAATCGACGCATCAAGCTGGACGTGTCCCAGCGCCCGCCGCCCATCTTTTGCACATCATGATAAAACTGATCCACCAAAGCAGTGACCGGAACAGAGGCACCATTGGAATTGGCCTCTTCCAGAACGATTCCCAGATCCTTGCGCATCCAGTCCACAGCAAAGCCGAATTCAAATTCATCCTTCAACATGGTGCTGCCACGGTTTTCCATCTGCCAGCTGCCCGCAGCACCTTTGGAAATCACATCCAGTACCGCCTGCCCGTCCAGACCGGCTTGCTGGGCAAAATGCATGCCCTCGCTTAACCCCTGTACCAGACCCGCGATACAAATCTGGTTCACCATCTTGGTCAATTGCCCCGCCCCCTGTTCGCCCATCAGGCGGCAGGATTTGGCAAAACAGCTGATGTATTCTTCCACACGGGCATAGGTGGCTGCATCGCCACCGCACATCACAGTCAAAGCACCGTTTTCCGCGCCGGCCTGCCCGCCGGATACAGGCGCATCAACAAAGCCGATGTCTTTGCCGCCAGCAACATCCGCCAGTTCACGGGCAACTTTGGCCGATGTGGTGGTGTGATCCACAAACACCGTGCCAGCCGCCATCCCCGCCAAAGCGCCATCATCGCCCAATACGACCGATCGCAGATCATCGTCATTACCGACACAAGCAAACACCACTTCCGCACCCGCTGCGGCCTCACGCGGGGTGGCGGCCGCCGTGCCGCCGTGTTGTTTCACCCAAGCGTCCGACTTGGCGGCAGTGCGGTTGTAAACGGTCACCTCGTGGCCTTTGGCAGCCAGATGCCCCGCCATTGGATAGCCCATTACGCCCATACCCAGAAATGCCAGTTTTGCCATTGATCGAACTCCCGCTAGTGCAATGCGCGGCCCGGTGCCACGCTTTGGTGATTAACGCCTATTGTAGGGCGTCCTTATATTGTCAGTTCGGGTTTGGACTGTTACGCCCAACGGGTCAAGATACGAGGATCAAATGGCTGTTGCGTTTCGCTGGTTGCTGCGGGGATTTCTTGGGCTGGTGCTGCTGATTACTTTGGCGTTGTTGCTGGTCTATTATTTCGCCACACGTTCTATTCCCGATTATAACGCGGATTACAGTCTGCGCGGCCTGAACGGCCCTGTGGAAATTGTGCGCGATACCAATGATGTTCCCCATATCTTTGCAGATCAGCCCAATGATGTGTATTTCGGGCTGGGCTTTGCCCATGCGCAGGATCGGCTGTGGCAAATGACCATGCTGCGCCGCACCGCCCAAGGCCGCCTGAGCGAGCTGTTTGGCGCGGAAACCGCCAAGATCGACGATTTTGTCCGTCGCCTTGATCTGGCAGACCTGTCTCGTGCCTCGTTTGAATATCAAACGGAAGAGGTCAAAGACGCACTGCGGGCCTACTCCGCAGGGGTAAACGCTTGGCTTAGTGTGGTGCAAAAAGACGCTTTGGGGCGTGGTGCGCCTGAATTTTTCCTGTTTTCGCCTGAAATTGAACCTTGGACCCCAGCCGACAGCCTGTCGATCCTGCGGGTGATGGCGCTGCAATTGTCCGGCCATTTGCGCAATGAAATCGTGCGCGCACAGGTGACCTTGGCCGTGGGCAAAGAACGCGTGCGCGATATTCTGCCCGATGCACCGGGCAAAGGCGCTGTGGCCCTGCCTGAATATGCATCGCTGTTTGATACGTTTGGCGAACCTCCAACGAAATTCGCAGCCCTTGAACCCCAGAACCCGCTGGACCCTGTTGCGCCCTTTGAAATGGCGGGGGCCAGCAATGCTTGGGCAGCGGCCAGTGCCCGTTCGGCAACGGGCGCGCCGATTTTGGCCAATGATCCCCATCTTGGCCTGTCTGCCCCGTCCATCTGGATGCTGGCGCGGATGGAATTTCCCGATGGCGGGGTGATTGGCGGTACTATTCCGGGGATTCCTGTTATCCTTTCAGGGCGCTCTGCGGCGCTTGGTTGGGGGCTGACCAGCAGCACACTTGATGATCTGGATGTCTATGTGGAGCGGGTTAATCCGGAAAATCCAGATGAATACCTGACACCCGATGGATACAAACCCTTTCGCAAACAACAGGTTCTAATCCGCATCAAGGATGAAGCCCCCCGCACGGCAGAACTGCGCTGGACAGATAACGGGCCAGTGATCCCGCCTAACCAATATGATCTGGGCTCGATCACCCCGCCCGGTCACGTGACCAGCATCCATTGGGCGGCGCTGGATGCGAATGACCAATCCATGACGGCGGCAATCAATCTGATGCGGGCGAAATCCATTCCTGCGGCCCGTGCGGCCCTGTCGTTTTTCAAATCTCCCAGCCAGAATGTGACTTTGGCGGATAAAAACGGTGTGATGTTGCAAATGGTCGGCAAACAGCCTGCCCGTGATCCTGCGCACCGTAGCCAAGGGCGCTATCCCTCCCAAGGCTGGTTGCCAGAAAACCGCTGGAACGGCTATCTGCCGTTCGAAGACAACCCTTATGTGCGTGATCCTGCCAGCGGGATTGTGGCCAATACCAACAATAAAATCACCGACAAACCCTTCCCGCGCCACGTCAGCTATAGCTGGGGGGACACCTATCGGTTCCTGCGCCTGTCGTCCCTAATGAACGACCGCGAGGTGCACACCCGCGACAGCTTTATCGAAGCGCAGTTGGACACCGGCTCGTTTGCCGCTGTGTCGCTGCTACCGCTGGTGGCGAAAGAGCTTTGGTTCACCGGCGAGGCTGCTCCCGCAGGCACCCCCGACCGCCAGCGCCAGATCGCGCTGGAACTATTGGCTGCTTGGAACGGGCAGATGGATGAACATATCCCCGAGCCGCTGATTTATGCCGCGTGGATGCGTCAGTTGCAAAGCAGACTGATACGGGATGAACTGTCCACCTTGGCCGATCACTTTCCCCGCCCTGATCCGGTGTTTCTGGAACGGGTGTTTCGCAACGTGGAAAACGCCAATGTCTGGTGCGATATTCGCCAGTCTACCAAGGTAGAAACCTGTGCTGACATCGCCCGTCTGTCCCTTGACGCGGCCCTGATTGAACTGACCGAGAAATACGGCACCCACATCGAAAGCTGGCGCTGGGGTCAAGCCCATCAGGCCCATCACGACCATCAGGTTCTGGGTGATGTGCCGTTGTTGTCATGGTTTGCCAATATCCGTCAGGAAACGTCGGGTGGGGATCAAACCCTGATGCGCGGTGTGACCAAAGGCACGGGCGCAGAGCCTTACGCCAATGTGCATGCCGCCGGATTCCGCTCTGTCATTGATTTTTCCGATCCTGACAGTTCCGTCTATGTGATTTCAACGGGGCAGTCAGGGCATTTCCTGTCGCGCCATTATGACGATCTGGCAGGGCTTTGGCGGCGTGGCGAATATATTTTGATGTCGCTTGATCCCGATCTGGCCCGAGGGGGCGCTGTGGGGATCAGTCATCTGACACCTGCACAACCAAAGTAAACGCTGGCCGGCAGGGGAGCGCGTTTTTATCCGGTCCCCTGCCCCTGCCCTAGTCCTGTCTCTTCTCTTGTTTCTGTGATCCCTCAGTCCATCGGCCATACACCGATGCACCCCGTAATCTGGCAGAGTAAATCCACCTTTCCACGCCATCAGGACCCGTCCCAAAAACAAACCCCGCCGAAACAAACAGCTTCGACGGGGTTCATATCTATTCGGGGGTGCCAAGGGCGGATCGCGCCGCCCTTAGGGTTGGTTAGAAGTTCAGCGATATATCACGGTGATGGGCTGAACAGGATGCCAGATACAACGCTTGTGGGCGGTCCAGTTTTGGCTGCACCCGTGTGCCCAGCGTGGTTCTGATCCCGTCAAGGTAGGTGGTCAAACCCGCCCGCAACTCGGTTTCTGCCTTGGCGCGCCAGACTTTCCCTGACTCGTAGGCTTTGATCGCTTTGTCGTATTCTTTCAAAGCCTCTGGAACGTCAGGCGATTTGGATTTCAGCTTGCGCCGCGCCTTGCTGAGGGCGGATTTCACGTCATCCGTAGCCTCAATATCACTGAATTTTCGCGACATTTCGTTAACCAGTTCGTGGGTTTCATCTGGGGCACCTGTTTCGATGGTGGCGCGCAAGTCTCGCAAGTCTTGCTCAAGCGCTATAAACGCCTCAGTGCCGTTCATCGCCTCAAGTGCTTCAAACGCCGCCTCATAAGAGGCATCGGCTTTGCGGCGATAATTGTTGCGCGCATCATCCTCGGCTTTGGTCAACTTGGCAAAGGTGGTGTGGGTTTCTTCCCATTCCGCAGGGATCTGCGCTTTAAGCGCGTCAATCGAAGACTGAGCAGCAGCGATTTCCCCTTCAAGACGGGATTTTGCAGCCGCATTATCCCCTTGAACCCGACCCAACATGGTTTTTGCTGTGTCCAACAGCTCTTGCTCATGGCGGATTTTCTTTTCGAGCCCCCGCACCAGCCGCAATTTGGGACGGTACTCTGCCTGCGCAGCCTCTACCGCGGTTTCAGCCACGAAGGCGGCCTGCAGCGAGGCCAAAGCCTCTTCGCCGCCATCAATGCCCTTCTTGACAGCCGAACCCATCTTCTTGGGAAGCACCGACAGATCAAGCCCTTGCGCCGTTTGCAACGTTTTAACCACTGTGCCATTGCCGTCAGCCAACAGGCCAGCCACATATTCCTCCATGCAATATTGCAGCTTTGGATTGCGCGGTGGCGGAGAAGTATCCGACAGATAGCTGACGCGGTTGGGCAGGTAGTTCACCAGCGGTGGGTAGAACCCGACGATCCCAAGGGCCAGCAGTTGCAGACAGATAAACGCGATGACGCCTTTGTACATCTGCACAGTTTTCACCGCCGCTGGGGCAACCCCGCGCAGATAGAATAGCGCAAAGCCAAAAGGTGGCGTCAGGAAGGACGTCTGGATGTTCAGACCGATCATCACGCCCAACCAAACGGCCGTGATATTCGCCTCTGGATCGGCCAGCAAGATCGGTGCCACAATCGGCACAACCACAACGGCGATTTCGATAAAGTCCAGAAAGAAGCCTAACACAAAGATCACCGCCATCACGATGATGAACTGTGTCCAGAACCCGCCCGGAAGGGAGTTCAGAAACTCTCGGACCAGTTCTTCACCGCCAAAGGCACGGAAGGCAGCGGTCAACATGGCAGCGCCCAACAGGATGATAAACACCAACGATGTGGTTTTTGCCGTTTCCAGCATGACCCCGTGCAGCGTGTTTTCGATCTTTAGGGTGCGCCAGCCAGACCAGATCAGCGACACGATCAAGGCAGCGGATGCCGCCAAACCGATCATCACGCCGAGACGATCCTGACTGGTTTGCATCCCTTTGATGTTCATTTCATAGGTAGACAGACAAAATGCGATAACCCCAAGGGAGACCAGCGCAATAATGGCTGGCACATAGGTGGTTTTGCGCCCTGCTGCCAGTCGATATCCGGCCATGATCATGGCCCCTGCAGCCCCGATGGCCCCCGCTTGGTTCACTGTGGCGATACCGGCGATGATGGATCCCAGTACCAGAAAAATCAGCGCCAATGGCGGGATCAATGTTAGTGCAACATTCGCCCAAAACGCGCCGTTAAACTTGCCCGCGTATTTTACCGCAGGGGCAGAAGACGGGCGAATGATGGCGAAAATCAGGATGTAGAGCATATACAGCCCCACCAGCACCAGACCGGGAATAAACGCCCCAAGGAACATTTCCCCCGCTGATGTGGATGCGACGTCAAACACTGATGGCATAGACAACTCGCCCGTGGCCTCTTTATACAGCGCTTTGCGGGCTGTTGAGGCTTGGTCCGTGGCGCTGGCCAATTGGTCGGCCAGAATGATCAGAACGATCGAGGGCGGAATGATCTGCCCAAGTGTCCCCGAAGCCGCGATTGTGCCTGTGGCCAGAGACGGAGAATAATTGTTGCGCAGCATGGCAGGCAGGGAAATCAACCCCATCGCAACCACTGTCGCGCCGACGATACCCGTTGTTGCAGCCAGAAGCGCGCCCACAAACACTACCGAAATACCCAGACCACCCGGAACAGGCCCGAACAGATGGGCCATCGTGACCAGCAAATCTTCAGCGATCTTTGAGCGTTGCAGCATGATGCCCATAAAAATGAACAACGGAATGGCGATTAGGGTATCGCGTTCCACCTCCCAATAGACGCCGCGCAGGTTTGTGACCCCTGCCGACAGCCATTGCTGTGGGCCGCCCGAATGGAAATAGGCATCCGTACTGCCTGCAAACAACAGACCAGACCCGGCGGCAAGGCCGATGGTGATGATAGCGGCCCCGGGCAGCGCAAAGGCTACCGGATAACCCGACCCAAGGGCCGTGGCCATAATAAGGACCAGAATGGCGAGAAAGAGAATTTCCATGAGTATTGGTCCTTAGTGCGCGACAGGCGCGATTTCACGCTTGCCCGGTTCGCTGCGGTAATCTGCAACCGCTTCGAAAAAATAGCTTACAAACTGGATCAGCATGGTGATCGCGAACATCCCGAGAAAGCCAGCCATTTGATATTTCACAAACATGCCAACGCCCCCTGTCTGGGTCATTTCAAAGTTCATAAGCGGTGCGTTGATGATGGATTGTTTGCCGTTAAACCCGATGTACAGGATGACCCAAGCCGTGCTGGCCCCTAAAAACAAAGAGCCAACCGCATTCACAAACCCGCGGGTTTTATCCTTGAAGCCAGCGTATAGCACATCGACCCGAACGTGGCCTTCTTCAAACAGGGTAAAGGCCGAGGCAAACAGGAACAGCGCGGCATACCAGTAGCGTACCAGATCGCCCATCAAGGCCTGTTCATAAGAAAACACAAAGCGTGAAATCACGATCAGCAGTTCGGACATCACAATCATCAAGGTTAGCCAAGTGAACCCCAAGGTGCGGGTGAAAAACGCAATCACAAAGCTGGCGCCGATGATCGGCAGGTGTACGTAAGACCCCACATAGCGCGACAGGCCAAGGGATCGCACTACATCCTCGTTAAAGAAATACGGCAGAACCTTTTCAACCCGCATTACCGCTATGGCGGAATCTGTAATGCCAACAAACAGCACAGACCAGAAACACACGCGGATCAGATACAAGTTGAACTTGTGGATAAGCATTGCATCCCAGCGAAGGGTCACGTCTTTGGTGGCCAGCACCATCAAGATCGCGCCGACTATGCCAACAGCATAGATCGCCAAAGCAACCCCGCCGCCCTGCCCGTTCAGCAAATCCAGAACGCCTGCATAGTCATATCCTACATTCAGGACGTTATTTATCAAAAATGCCGCTAGGCAAGCCAGCATAGACCAGCCGACCATGCGGGTCAGTGGTGCTGGTGAGCCATATTTGCGGACTGTGACGGGTATATCTGCGTCGGCCATGCGTCCCCCCCGGGATCAATAGTTGGAAGTTGCCCATATGAAAGTGCTCGCGTCTGTGCGCGCGATGTCACATTAGGAATTTGCATACAGGTAAAGAGCGGGGCCGCGAAGCCCCGCCCGGATACTGTCGTTTTGCCTATTAGATCAGGCCAAGCACACGGTTCCGTTGGTTGATGAACGTGCCTTCAAAGGCCGCAAGCATTGCGCCTTGGGCGCGCAACGTTTCTTGGAAGTGGTCATCAACTTCTGTGGCCAATGCCGAATGCGCCCGCGTGTCTTCAAACACTTCAGCCGCAGCTTCGCCGAAGGCATCCCATACGTCGTCGTTAAACGCACGTACCTGAACGCCGTGCTCGTCTACGAGTTTGGACAGATACTCGCCGTTTTTGGCGATAGCTTCTTCGTGAGAAGAGGCCAGTTCTTCGTAGCAGGCAGCCTCGATGATGGCTTTTTCGTAGTCGGACAGACCTTCATACCAAGCCTTGTTCATCCCGAAAGCGATACCGCCACCTGGCTCGTGCATGCCGCCAGTATAGTAGTATTTGGCCGCCTCGTAGAACTTCATGAAGTAGTCGTTATACGGACCAACCCATTCGGTCGCTTCGATGGAACCCGACACAAGGTTTTCATAGATCTGACCGCCTGGAAGCGACACAGTGGACGCGCCCATTTTGGACAGAACCTGACCGCCAAGGCCCGGAATACGCATTTTCAGACCGTTAAAGTCATCAGGAGAGTTGATTTCTTTGTTGAACCAACCGCCAGCCTGCGTGCCAGTGGACCCACAAGCGATGGCTTTCAGACCGAATTCGCCGGAAAGTTTGTCCCACAAAGCCTGACCGCCAGCATGTTTGATCCATGCGTTCCATTCAGGTGTGGACATGCCAAATGGTACAGAGGTGAAGTAGTTGAATGCCGGGTGCTTACCACCCCAATAGTAGTCTGCGCCGATATAAGCCTGGCTGTTTCCGGATGCGACTTCGTCAAACGAGTCAAACGCACCAACACGCTCGCCTGCTGCGAAATATTCAACGTTAAACGCACCGTTGGACAGAACTGCGATCCGTTCGGCAAGACGTTGTGCGGATGTACCCAGACCCGGGAAATCCCGTGGCCAAGTTGATACGATTGTCAGTTGTTTTGCGTGGCTTGCCGCGATTGCGGGGCTGGCAAGTGCCGCAGCACCGGCACCCAAAGCTGCGCTGGTCAGAAACTTACGACGTTCCATTAATGTATTCTCCTCCATGTTATTTAGCATTTTCTCACAGGCCACAAACTTCTCCCAGCGGCCCGCCGTATGCCGCCTAAGCATGCAATGGTCTGCGCAAAAAATGCAACAAATAATCGGGGTAGGATGCTGAATACCTTTATTAAAAGGGAATTTGGCTTTTTTTCGGCTCCAAACACTAAAATTAGTGTCCGACAATGATGAAATTTTCAGCAGGGAATTCGGCGTCGCCGGTCCGAATCTGCATTGGTATGCAAAATGCGTGCTGATAGATTCTCTCTGTCAGTTCATGGCTTTATCCGGCAAGAATTTGGCGGGGTTTCCCGCAGCCAATTTACGAATGTTTCAAAAAATGGCGTTCAAACGACATTTTATTGGCAAAACCACTTGACCCTGTTTCCTGCCATACATATGGTCGCGGCCATGAAAACGGAAAAAGCATATATTCTAGTCGTGGTGACTTAGCGCATGGCGCGGAAACGAAAAACACTCGTTCCTATCCCCATGCGCGCCCCCCTGATCGGGGGTTTTTTTATGCCTGATCCTAAGATGTGAAGCTGGAGCAAGATAATGACACGTCAGATGACTGGAGCGCAAATTGTTGTTAAGGCCTTGAAAGACCAAGGCGTGGACACAGTGTTCGGATACCCTGGTGGCTCTGTGCTACCGATTTACGATGAAATTTTCCAGCAAAACGATATTCGCCACGTGCTTGTGCGTCACGAACAAGGTGCGACCCATGCTGCCGAAGGTTATGCCCGTTCCACTGGCAAACCCGGTGTTGTTCTGGTGACGTCTGGCCCAGGGGCGACCAACGCTGTGACGGGGATGACCGATGCGTTGATGGACAGCATCCCGATGATTGTTTTGACGGGGCAAGTTCCCACATTCATGATCGGCAACGACGCCTTTCAGGAAGCCGACACCGTAGGCATCACCCGCCCCTGTACCAAACACAACTGGCTGGTGCGCGACACCAATGAACTGGCGCAAACCCTGCACAAAGCGTTTCATGTTGCCACAACAGGGCGCCCGGGACCGGTTCTGATCGATATCCCGAAGGATGTGCAATTTGCCAATGGCGCCTATGTGGCCCCTGAAAAGGCAGACAAAGGCCATTACAACCCGCCCGTCAAAGGCGATGCAGATAAGATAGCTGAACTGGCTGCTTTGATGGAAAAAGCCAAAAAGCCGGTTATCTATTCAGGTGGCGGTGTGATCAATTCTGGCCCCGAGGCATCAAAACTGCTGCGCGAACTGGCTGAATTGACCAACTTCCCTGTGACCTCCACCTTGATGGGGTTGGGCGCTTATCCTGCCAATGGCAAGAACTGGCTGGGGATGCTGGGAATGCACGGAACTTATGAAGCCAACATGACCATGCATGACTGTGATCTGATGATCTGCATCGGCGCGCGGTTTGACGACCGGATCACGGGGCGCGTTGATGCGTTTAGCCCCCATTCAAAGAAGGTTCACATCGACATTGATCCTTCGTCCATCAACAAGGTGATCCGCGTGGATGTGCCGATCATCGGGGATGTGGGCAATATCCTGTCTGACGCGCTGGCGCTTTGGAAATCCAACGGGGCCAAGACCGAAGCCGAAGCCATTACCAAATGGTGGGCCAAGATCAATGAATGGCGGGCCAAAGACTGTCTGGCCTTCAAACAGGACGGCAAGGTCATCAAGCCGCAATACGCGTTGCAACGGCTTGAAGCACTGACCAAGGATCATGACCGCTATATCACCACCGAAGTGGGCCAGCACCAGATGTGGGCGGCGCAGTTCCTTGGGTTCAATGATCCAAACCGTTGGATGACATCGGGCGGGCTTGGCACTATGGGATACGGCTTTCCAGCCTCTATCGGCGTTCAAATGGCCCATCCTGACTCTCTGGTGATCAATGTAGCGGGTGAGGCAAGCTGGCTGATGAACATGCAGGAGCTTGGCACCGCCATGCAATACCGCCTGCCCGTCAAACAGTTCATTCTGAACAACGAACGTCTGGGCATGGTACGCCAGTGGCAGGAATTGCTGCACGGCGAACGCTATTCCAGCAGTTGGTCTGAATCCCTGCCCGATTTTGTCAAACTGGCCGAAGCCTTTGGCGCCAAAGGCATCCAAGTTTCGGACCCTGATGATCTGGACGAGGCGATCCTTGAAATGATCAACTACGACGGTCCGGTGATTTTCGACTGTCTGGTGGAAAAACACGAGAACTGCTTCCCGATGATCCCGTCAGGCAAGGCGCATAATGAAATGTTGCTGGGCACGGACACCACCAAAGGTGCGATCGAAGCCGGCGGTGCTGTGATGGTTTAACCCATCGCCCTGCCCCTTTTCAGATAGATAATGGATAAGACAATGAACGCACTACGGATCAAAAAAGGCGCCTCAAGTAAAAGCGCCTATGACCTTAAAAGCACCTATGGTGATGAAATTGAAACCCACACGCTGGCTGTGATCGTGGACAATGAAGCAGGCGTTCTGGCCCGCGTTATCGGGTTGTTTTCCGGTCGCGGCTATAACATCGAAAGCCTGACCGTGGCTGAAACCGATCATGCGGGGCATTTGTCGCGCATTACGGTTGTAACCACTGGGACGCCGCAAGTGATCGAACAGATCAAGGCGCAACTGGGCCGGTTGGTGCCGGTGCATGATGTACACGACCTAACCGTCGAAGGCCCAAGCGTTGAGCGCGAGCTGGCTTTGGTCAAGGTCAACGGCAAAGGCGAAAAACGGGTCGAGGCCATGCGCACATCCGAAGTGTTCCGCGCCAAAGTTGTGGACAGCACATTGGAAAGTTTTGTGTTTGAAATCACCGGCGCGCCAGAAAAGATTGACGCTTTTGTCGAAATGATGCGCCCGCTTGGACTGGTCGAAATCGCCCGCACAGGGATCGCGGCCATTATGCGCGGCAACTAAGGCTGTAAATTCTGGAAAGATCTACAAAACCAAATAAAAAGCCCCTGTCTATCGGGGCTTTTTGCTTTTTGTCAGCCAGCCTGCGCCCAAACCCCTTGCGGCAGGACGCCCTGTCCAACATTGGCTCATAAAGGAAACCCTGCCAAACTGTTCTCACCGCAGGTAAGCTTGGGGGCAAAGCCAGTGCCTGCCATCCGACTATTGCGCGACAACTGCGGGGAAACGCTGAGCATCACCCCATTGTCGCGGCGACTGACCGTACATGCGTTTGAACTCGCGACTGAATTGCGACGGGCTGACATAGCCCACATCCAACGCCGCCTCATTTACGGTCATGCCGCTGGCAATTTTCATTGCAGCATTGTTCAACCGCATGGATTTGACAAATTGGATAGGAGCCATCGTCGTAACTTTCTTGAACTTACGATGAAACACGGCGCGGCTCATACCGGCACGGGTCGCCATATCATCAATCGAAATCGACTTGTCCAAATGGGACGACACATGGGCGATGGAGCGTGCGATTTGATTGCCTGCGCCAAAGGCTTGTTGCGCAAAGATACCCGCTTCGCCCTGAAGAATAGCGTAGTATATTTCGCGCAACCGCGACTCCCCCAAAATTTCCGTATCAGTTTGATTTGCGCCAAGTTGCAACAGACGAAGCAACGCATCGGTAAAACCCGCATCCCACTGCGCCAGTCTGATCCCTTGTGCGCGCAAATCACTTTTGACCATAGGCAGTACGCCACGGATATTTTCCATCTCTAACGTCAGTTCGGCCATGACACGCTGGTCCAACGTGATGAACACGCCATAAAGCGGATGATCAACGGATGCAGACGGCGTTCCGGCCTTCACCGGCATCGACATCGGGCAGCACAAATATTGGCTATCGTCGTATACATATCGCTGGCCATCCAAGACAGCTTCTTTGGTACCGCTAACAATAGCCACAACGCTTGGTTCATAGACCGCTGGAACACAAGGGATCGCTTGTGTGGCGCGAAACAGGCGCACTCCCTTGATGCCAGTTTCCATCAAGCCGTCCTGACTGGCACGGTCTTTGATTAGCTGTTTAATTCGTGCTTTGCTCATGTGGGTCATTTAAAGGGGCAATTTCCACCGTGGCAACCCAACTGATACAATCAGGCAAGTATTCGCGACAATATCGCCTATTTTGGCATGGAACGGAGACCTATCTACATTTCGAAACGAAACAGAGATCGCACATCCGTTGCGCTGACTTGAGAAAGATTATCAAAATGGCAGACACAACCTTCGGACCCAAGGGTTGGACACCTGAACGCATTGGCTCTCTTGCGGGCCACACTTATGTCATTACAGGTGGAAATGCAGGGGCGGGTTTCCAAACCTCGCGCATCCTGTTGTCGAAAGGGGCCAAGGTCGTGATGTTGAACCGCAGCGCCGAGAGATCGACGAGGGCCGTCAACGATCTGAAAAAAGAATTCGGTGCAGGGTCAGACGTCAGCTTTGTGCGCATGGACCTGTCCAATCTTGAAAGCGTGCGCGCGGCGGCAGAAGAGTTGTTGAAAACCCTTCCCCAAATCGACGCGTTGATCTGCAATGCAGCGATTGCGCAGGTGCCAACACAAAAAATCACCGTAGATGGTTTCGAAAGCCAGCTCGGTACAAACCATTATGGTCATTTCGTGCTGTGCGGGATGCTGTTCTACCGGATCAATGCCAGCAAAGGCCGGATCGTCGTGGTCGCCAGTCTCGGCTACAACATAGGTATCAAAACGATCCAGTTTGACGATATGAATTGGGACAAGAACTACCGAGCCAACCCTGTTTACAGTCAAAGCAAACTGGCACAGATGATGTTTGCTTTTGAATTGCAGGACCGTCTTAAAGGCACGGGTAAGAATGTCTCGGTCTATGTCTGCCACCCCGGCGCTTCTGCGACATCGTTGATAAACACCAGCGGAGGGCTGTTCACACGCATGGCGTGGTGGCTGATGAGCAAAACACCAATGGTTCAGACCGCTGAAAAAGGGGCTTATCCAGAAATCATGTGCGCGACCGAGAACGGGCTGGAACAGCGCGCTCTGTATGGTCCTACAGGGGGAATGCAAACGAGCGGGCCTGTTGGCAAGGGCACTCTGAATCCCCATGCCTATGACAAGGCCGTCATGGAAAAGCTCTGGGTCGTGTCCGAGAAAGCAACGGGTTTCAGCTGGAATATCTAGCTAAGATACGAGCGAGGGGAATATGCTTCTCGCTCGTAACAGGAGGCATTCGAACACGTTGCAGCATTTGTCCAAATCAGATCGAAACGGTCACTGCGCATAAGGCCCCGACATCACCCGCCCAGACCACAAAATGCAGCCCTGTCCTACAACGTTAATGAAGCCCTTGGTTGCCACTAAGCCGCTTGATGGTCACGACCTTCATAGAACTGGTGCCCTCAATCGCATCAAAATCCATCTCGGTCCCCGAGTTTACACCCGTCAAACCAAAGGCATCCAAAGCGTCTTTGGTCAGAAAAACTTCTGTACCATTGTTAACTTCGCGCAGCAGACCATAACCTCGACTGGCATCGTACCACAGAACTTGTCCTGTCCGTAATTCAACAGTCATTGAACCCACCATCCTATTTTGTTTTCATCTTTTGCCATTAATCCGCGCATTTAAACCCTTGCGGATCCAATGGATTCTCGATGCAAGCAAGCTCCATTGATGTGTTGTATTGTAAGGGTATTCCCCTGATTTTGATAGATATGCCGCAAATTTAAATTTCGTTAAAGATCAAAAGCTTGACTAGTCAACTAAAAATAACTTTGCGCGCGTAAACCAAAATTTACCACTTTGGAAAATTAAACGAATCAATGTTAAGTCAGGTGTTCAATCAGTGCGCGCAATGAAGCCGGCATGTTTCGCTTTTGTGGGTAAACGATGTGGATGTCCGTGTGTGAAAAAATGTAATTGGTTAAAAGCGGCACCAGTTGCCCATTTTCAAACCCATCCCCGATGATGAAATCAGGTAAAACCGCGATTCCGCGCCCTGCAACGGCCAATCGGCGATTGTAGGCTCCTGAATTGGACGAAAACCGTCCGTTGATGCGTTTGCGCACCGGAACGCCGTCCAGCGTAGCCAGCCATTCCACGCCCGAGCTGAGGTTGTTGTAGCGTAGACATTGGTGTTTTGCCAAATCGTCAAATGTTTCAGGCGCACCGTGTTCCGCGATGTAGGATGGCGCGGCGCAGCACTGGATCAGGGTTGATCCCAGTTTTCGCGCAAACAGGCCACTGTCATCCAAGGCACCGATCCGAATGGCCGCATCAAAGCCCTCGGAAATCAGATCAACGCGGTTGTCAGACAGATGCAGCACCAGTTCAACGTCGGTGTGCTCTTTAGTGAAAGCATCCAGTTTCGGGGCCAGTACAGCTTCGGTGTAGCTGATTGGCACAGACAGGCGCAGTCGGCCTGAAATCGTGGCACTGCCACATTTCGCGGCTTCATTTGCCGCGTCGATCCGCGCCAGAATATCCAGACAGTTTTGATAATAGTCCCGACCCAGATCGGTGGGCACTACAGAGCGGGTGGTGCGATGTACCAGTTGCGCGCCCAGATCGGTTTCCAGATCGGTGATCCGGCGCGAACAGACGGATTTTGCAATGCCAAGCCGCGCCGCCGCTGCGGTAAAGCCGCTTTCCTCGATCACGGCGATCAGGGTTTTCATGTGGATGATGTCCATGGGCGGCTCCGCAACAAAAAAGGCCCCTGCCCGAACGGGTCAGAGGCCTTTGAGTGTTTTAGCAGTCTTTAGCTGTTGTCAACGGCCCGACCTGCAATAACCGCCACAAGATGGGCGCGGTATTCGGCCGAACCGTGGATGTCGGCCAGCATGTCACCCGCATCGGTTGTCACACCTTCGGTGGCAGCAGCCGACCAATCCGCGCCAAGGGCAGTTTCGAGTGCTGCGTGACGGAACACACCGTCGTTGCCAGCGCCTGTCACAGCGACGCGCACTCCGTCTGCGGCTTGGGCGGCCAGCACCCCGACCATCGCATAGCGCGATGCAGGGTTTGGGAATTTTGCATAGCCTGCTTTGGCCGCTTTGGGGAATTTGACGGCAGTGATCATTTCGCCCTCTTCCAATGCAGTTTCAAACATGCCGACAAAAAAATCATCCGCAGGGATTTCCCGTGAATCCGTCACAATTGTCGCGCCAAGTCCCAGACAGGCCGCAGGATAATCGGCAGCCGGATCGTTGTTGGCGATGGACCCGCCGATGGTGCCACGGGCGCGCACTGCTGGATCCCCGATGCCCCCCGCAAGGGCGGCAAGGGCGGGAATGGCCGTGGCCACATCGCCAGACCCTGCAACCTGTGCATGGGTGCAAGACGCCCCCACCGTCACCACATCGCCGTCCACCGAAATGCTGCGCAGGGCTTCGATGCCGGACACGTCAATCAGATCAGAGGGCGCTGCAAGGCGCTGCTTCATGGTGGGCACCAAGGTTTGCCCACCTGCCAGAAATTTACCATCCTCGGTGCCTGCCAGTTTTGACGTGGCATCGGACACAGAGGAGGCGCGGTAATATGTTGTCTCATACATGGTTAATCACTCCTTATTCTGCAGCATGGGCTGCGGAGACCTGCTGGATCGCCGCCCAGACCCGTGACGGGGTGGCTGGCATATGCAGGTTGTTGTTGCCAATGGCATCTGTGATGGCGTTGATCACCGCAGGGGGCGAACCGATGGCCCCTGCTTCGCCGCAACCTTTCATGCCAAGGGGATTGCCCGGGCAAACGGTGCTGTGGTGGCTGACGGTGTAATTTGGCACATCATCAGCGCGGGGCATGCAGTAATCCATGTACGATCCAGACAGCAACTGACCGCCTTCATCATAAACGGCATGTTCCATCATGGCTTGGCCGATCCCTTGGGTAATGCCGCCGTGAACCTGACCTTCAACGATCATCGGGTTGATGATGGTACCAAAATCATCCGATGCGGTGAATTGCACGATTTCCGTCACACCTGTTGCAGGGTCCACTTCGACCTCGCAAATGTAACAGCCAGCGGGGAAGGTAAAGTTGGTGGGATCGTAAAACGCCCCCTCCTTCAGCCCCGGTTCCATGCCTTCGGGCAAATTATGCGCCGTATAGGCGGACAGCCCGACCTCGTGCCAGCCCATGGCTTTGTCGGTGCCTTTGACCTTCACTTCGCCGCCTTCAATGATGATGTCATCCTCGGAAGCCTCTAAAACATGGGCCGCGATCTTTTTGACTTTGGCCTCGACTTTATCGAGCGCTTTGGAAATGGCTGACATGCCTACAGCGCCAGAACGGGACCCGTAGGTGCCCATGCCAAACTGCACTTTATCCGTATCACCATGCACGATCTGGATGTTTTCGGTTGGCAGATCAAACCGTTCAGACACCAGTTGGGCAAACGTGGTTTCATGCCCCTGCCCGTGACTGTGCGATCCGGTCAGGATTTCGATAGTGCCCACGGGATTGACGCGCACTTCGGCACTTTCCCACAGACCCACACCTGCCCCAAGTGATCCAACAGCGGCTGAGGGCGCGATACCGCAGGCCTCGATATAGTTGGAATACCCCAAGCCCCGCAGTTTGCCACGAGACGCTGCTTCTGCTTTACGGGCAGGGAAACCTGCCACATCGGCGGCGGCTTTGGCTTCGTCCAGATTGCCTGCGAAATCACCGCTGTCATAAGCCATGATCACAGGAGTTTGGTGGGGGAACTGCGTGACAAAATTCTGGCGTCGCAATTCGCCCGGATCCACGCCAAGCTCGCGTGCCGCCGTTTCCATCACCCGCTCGATCAGATATGCGGCCTCGGGGCGCCCTGCCCCGCGATAGGCATCGACCGGCACGGTATTGGTGTAATAGGTCTGCACATCACAATAGACATTGGCGATGTTATACTGGCCCGACAACAGCGTGGCATACAGATATGTTGGCACCGAAGACGAGAACAGAGACATATACGCGCCGAGGTTCGCCTTGGTGTTGATCTTGAAGCCAACGATGTTGTTGTCTTTGTCAAAGCCCATCGTGGCCGTGGAAACATGGTCGCGCCCATGGGCATCGGTCAAAAATGCCTCGGATCGTGTGGACGTCCATTTCACCGAGCGATTGGTCTTCATCGAGGCCCAAAGGCAAACTATTTCTTCGGGGTAGATATAAATTTTTGCCCCGAAACCGCCGCCCACATCCGGCGCAATCACCCGCAATTTGTGTTCAGGGGCCACGTTGTAGAACGCAGACAGCACCAAACGCGCCACATGGGGGTTTTGCGATGTGGTGTACAATGTGTAGTGGTCATCGGCCTCGTTAAAGGTGGCAACGGCGGAACGGGGTTCCATCGGGTTTGGCGACAGACGGTTATTGGTGATGTCCATCGTGGTTTTATGATGGGCCGTTGCCAAAGCCGCGTCGGTTTCGTCTTTGTTGCCGATTTCCCAGTCAAAGATCAGATTGCCAGGCGCGTTTTCGTGGATTTGCGGCGCGCCGTCTTTCAGGGTTGCCAAGACGTTTGATGTGGCGGGCAGCACGTCATATTCAACAATCACTGCTTCGGCTGCGGCCTGTGCCTGTGCTTTGCTGTCCGCAATCACCACGGCCACTGCATCGCCTACATACCGCACCTTATCGGTGGCCAGCGCGGACCATGCGCCCATATTCATCGGGCTGCCATCCTTTGAGGTAATCCCCCAACCGCAAATGATGTTACCAATCCCGTCACCGGTCAGTTGATGGCCGTTCAATACTGCCTCAACACCCTCCATCGCTTCGGCGGCAGAGGCATCAATGCTTTTCACATTCGCATGGGCGTGCGGGCTGCGCACAAAGGCCGCATAGGCCTGATTGGGTTCAATAATATCGTCGGTATATTTGCCTTTGCCGGTGATGAAACGTTTGTCCTCTTTGCGCAGGACACGGGCGCCAATTCCTTGATCAGTCATGATATTGCCCTCCCTTATGCCATTTTCGATGCGCCGTCGGCGATCGATTTGACAATGTTATGATAGCCGGTGCAGCGACAAATATTGCCTTCCAGTTCTTCGCGGATGGCGTCTTCGTCCAGTGTTTTTCCAGCTTCCTTATAGCGTTTCACCATATCGGTGGCGGTCATGATCATGCCAGGGGTGCAAAACCCACATTGCAGGCCATGGTTTTCTTTGAACGCGGTTTGCATCGGGTGCAGGTCGTCTTTACCAGCCGCAACCCCTTCGATGGTGGTAACTTCCGCGCCTTGGGCAGCGGCCGCTAGCATGGTGCAGGATTTCACCGCCTGCCCGTCCACATGCACCACACAGGCGCCACATTGGGACGTGTCACAGCCCACATGTGTGCCGGTCAAACGCAGGTTTTCACGGATGTAATCCACCAGCAACGTGTTGTCGGGCACATCGACGCTGCGCGCCTTCCCGTTCACGGTCATTGATATTTTAGTCATAATGTCCTCCCAGAATTGACGGGCATATCAGCCCCTTACTATGTGTTTTTGAAGATCAGGCGTCTTCCAGTTCGTCCTTGAGATTGGCAAAGAACTTATCCGCCAGTTTCGCCGCCGTGGACTGGATCAACCGAGAGCCAAGCTGTGCGATCTTGCCACCCACCTGTGCTTCGGCCTGATAGGTTAAAATTGTGTCTGCGCCGTCCTCGGCCAGTTGGACGGCAGCCCCGCCTTTGGCAAAGCCTGCGATGCCGCCTTTGCCTTCGCCTTCGATTTTCAGTGCGCTTGGGGCGACCATATCTTTTAGGGTCACCTCACCTGCGAATTTGGCTTTCACCGGTCCGATTTTCAAAGAAACCTTGGCGCTCATTTCCGTGTCGCTGGTTTTATCCAGTTCTTCACAGCCCGGAATCGCCACGCGTAGAATATCGGGATTCTGGATGGCATCCCAGACCGTTTGAATAGGTGCGTTGATGCGGTATTCGCCAGACATGTCCATGTTTTCGTATCCTCCCCTTTGTAAAAAATTAGACTGCAGAAGACCAAAGCCTGTCAACGACATCGCCCCCGCGCCAGCCTGCAACGGATACAATACTATGTGAATGTGTCTCAGGGGTGAGACAGGTCAAGCGTTCAGATGGTGCTTTTTCAAGAGCCGATAGAAAGTGGCCCGACTGACGCCCAAATGTTTGGCCGCAACAGTTGCATTGCCCTTTGCCGTGGCCAATGCCCGGCGGATCGCGGCCCGTTCTGCATCCATCAATCCTGTGGGGGGGCTGTCTTCAGCCAGAATTTCATGGCGAGGCAGCGGTATGTCAAAGCTTTCGTTTTGCAGGCCGAACAGGCGACGGGCGGCGCGGTTGGCCCCGATCACCAGATCATCCCGATCCGAGGCCAGCAGCGGCGTGCCAAGGGCGGTAATCCCGTCCGCCACAATGATCCGCGCGCCGTCAAAAGAAGCACGAAAATACTCGGTCTCTATCCGGTTGGCCGCGCTGATCACCAAAGAGGCCATCATTTGTGCGAAACTGTCGTGCATATCATCCCGCGCACTGGAAATATCCAGCACCGCGATCAACTGCCCTGTGGCATCAAAAATCGGCGCCCCCGCACAGGACATGCCGATGATCTCTTCCAGATAATGCTGGTCTTTATAGATCAGCACAGGGCGTTCTTCCAAGGCGCAGGTGCCAACGCCGTTGGTGCCAACGCGCTGCTCGCTCCAGATTGCGCCGGACCGCGCACCCAGTGTGTTCAGCGATCGTGCGTCCACGTCATGGATCAAGCGATGCAGTACCACGCTGTCTTTGTTGGTCAGCATCACACAGCAACCGGTTTTCACCACGGCGGTGAACAGGTTTTCCATAATCGGCTTGGCTATATACAACAAACGGTCCAGCCGCTGTTGTTCCAGTTTCAATTCGGATTGGGTCAGCAGATCCTGACGGCGGCGCAGGTCGGGCTCCAATCCGTGATGGAACATAGATCGTGCCCAGGATGCGGCAATGGCAGAACGGGCGGGGGCGCGGCCCTCCACCTCGGCATGTACTTTTTCCACGTGGCTGGCGTATTCTTGCGCTGGCATCACTGGTCCTCCCGCTTGTGACCAGACCACGGGTTCGCACATAAATCAAGCCGTCAGGCGATCTGCTGCCCTGCCAGCCATTCCGCCCAAGCCTCGGGGGTGTCCAGATCCACCAGCACCCCGCTGCCCCGCGGGATCAGGCGCAGCCCGTCGCTTTCAGACTCGATCAGGGCTTTGGCACCGGTGTCGCCACTTAGACTGGCCAGCGGTTCAAAGTAACGCCGATCAAACAGCACCGGATTGCCCCGCTTGCCGTTGGGCGCTACTGGCGCTACGATCAAAGCGCCATGGGATGGATCAAACCCGTCGATCAGCGCATCAATATCGGCCGCTGTCACATCGGGCATATCTGCCAATGCAACAATCACCGCATTGGTTTCAGGCGGCAGACCGTTGATCCCCGCCCGCAAGCTGGCCGCAAGGCCCGAAGCCGCGTCTTTGGCTTCGATAACCGGAGCAGGATGATTCTGAAGCACCTGTTTGATCGCAGCGTTTTGGCTGTTGATGACAATGCTTAACCCCGCCGCTTTAGACCCTGCCAAGCGCTGGGCCGTGCGCAGAACCAGCGGCACACCGTCGATTTCGCGCAGCAGTTTGTTATCGCCCCGCATCCGGCTGGATTGCCCTGCCGCCAGCAGCAAAATATGGGGCGCCGGTGGCTTGGCTGATGTGCGAATACGGCGCGGCTGGGTGCGGGCGGGCACTTCTTTCAACAGGCCCCCAACCCCCATGGCGGCGATGTCGGCGTGGCTGACGGGCAGATCGGCCATCAGCCGTTCCAGCACCCAATCCACCCCGTTCAGTGCAGGCGATCGACAACAGCCAGGCAGTCCAACCACAGGTTTGCCGCCCAGATCGCCCAGAAACAGCAGGTTTCCGGGGTCAACGGGCATGCCGAAACGGGTCACTTCCCCCCCTGCTGCAATCAGTCCCGCTGGCGCCACGTCGTTTCGGTCTGACGTGGCCGAGGCCCCAAGGATCAGGGTCATATCCACGTGGGCTGCCCGCTTGATAGCCGCTGCCACAGCCTCTGTCTGATGGGCCACGGTTTCAACCGAGGTCAGCTTTAGCCCAAGGGAAACAGCCCGCGCACGCACAGCGGTTTCCCCTTTGCTCAGAAGTGAGGCTTTGAACCCCGGTGTCTGTGTCAGGATCAAAGCGGCGGTTTTCGGGGTGAAAGGATGCAAGACAAGGCTTTGCGCCGTTAGGCTTTGGGCCGCAGCGGTGACTTTCTGACGGGGGGTGGCATAGGGAATGATCTTGATCGTGGCCAACATGGTGCCATTATGCAGACGGGCATAATCGGGCAAAGTGGCAATGGTGATTGCCTCGTCTACAGTATTAAAGGCGGCGATTTCGCTGGCGTTCACCCGCAATATCCCATCGGTTTTGGCGATCAGATTGACCCGCCCGTTCAAGGGTTCGGTTATGCGAATATGATCGGCACTTAACAGATGTGCCAATTCAGCGGCGGCGGTGTTTTCTTCTACATCGTCTGGCGCAAATTGGGCCACTGTCAGATAGGTGACGCCTAACCCCGTCAAACGCTCAATATCCGCCACGGTTAACACATGCCCTTTGCCCAGCCGCAACCCGTCCTGTTGAAAGGAATGGGCCAAAGTATAGCCAAGGCAGTCTGCCACCAAAAGCGGGCCGAATTTCATAGTTTGCGTAACGTCTGGGTGATTTCAGCCATAATCGACAGGGCAATTTCCGCAGGTGTGGCGGCACCGATATCCAGCCCTACAGGTCCGCTGATCCGGTCAATCTGGGTGTCCTCAAACCCGAGTTCAACCAATTGCGCACGGCGTTTGGCATGGGTGCGGCCGGACCCGAGCGCCCCGATATAAAACGCGTCGGATTTCAAGCCTGCGGCCAAAGCGGGCGTGTCGAGTTTCGGGTCATGGGTCAGGGTCACTAGCGCGGTACGGGCATCAAGCCCCAGTTCAGCCACCGCCGCATCGGGCCAGTCATTCACGATGGTTTCATCGGGAAAGCGGGACTGGCTACCAAAACTGTCCCTTGGGTCAATCAGATATGGGGCGTAACCTGCAATCCGCGCCATCGGCAACAGCGCCTGTGCAATATGCACCGCCCCCACAACAATCAGGCGCAAAGCGGGGTTCTGGATCACCGTAAACACATCATCGTCCACACCGGATTTATCCGAAGCAAAGCGTGCAGGTGCATCTGTCGGGCCGATCAAGCGACGGTTCCAAGTGTTCAGATTTGTTTCAACCCCCATCGGGCGGCGTTCTTTGCGCGCAGCAGTCAGGGCTTGCAGTTGATCTATATCAGGCCCCTGCCCGACGCCAATCGGTTCTACCAAAATTTTAATATCCCCGCCGCAGGCAAGGCCAACCGCAAAGACATCTTCATCCGACACGCCGTATTCCAAAATACGGCAATCGCCCTGTTCCAACGCCTCTAAAGCCTCGGCGACCACGGCGCCTTCGACGCAGCCCCCCGAAACCGAGCCTTGAAACACCCCGTCATCGCGGATCGCCAGTTGTGCGCCCACAGGACGTGGCGCACTGCCCCAAGTCAGGATCACAGTGGCAATCGCCGCCCTATGACCGGAATTGATGTAGTCCAGCGCCACAGCAGGCATATTATCAAGCAGATCATTCGTCATAACAGCCCCATCAATCGTTGTTTTTCGCCAGAGTTCCCAGTGGACAGCGCCTCTGTCAGGTCTCTTAACGCGTTAAGACTATGGCAGGAATGGAAACTGTCAACATGGGGCAACAATGCCCGGATGCCAGCGGCTTGGGGGGTAAACCCGTCCCAGCGCATCAAAGGGTTCAGCCAGATCACTTGGCGGCAAGACAATTTCAGCCGCTCGGCCTCTCGGGCCAGTTCGGCGGGGTCTTGGCGCTCCAGCCCATCTGTCACCAGCAAAACCACAGCGCCGCGTGATAAAACACGGCGCGACCAGTGTTTGTTGAACGCGGCCAAAGACGTGCCGATCCGCGTTCCCCCGTCCCAATCCTTGGCTTGCGCCCCGACCGTTTTCAGCGCCGCATCAGGGTCGCGTTGCGACAAGCTGCGGCTGATATTGGTCAGGCGGGTGCCAAAAGTGAAGGAATGCACCTTGGCCCAGCCTTGGCCTTTGGTCACGGAAACCGAATGCAAGAAGTGCATGAAAAGCCGTGAATAGGTAGACATGGATCCCGAAATATCACAAAGCGCTACCAGATCGGGATTGCGGGTGCTGTGGGTTTTGCGCGGTAGCTTGAGGATTTCCCCGCCCGTGCGCATGGCCGCGCGCATCGTTGCACGGGCATCAGTCTGACTGCCTGTTGAACTGGCCTGCAAGCGGCGGTTTTTAATCGGTTTGATTGGCAGTGTCATCTGGGCAATGGCCCGTTTTGCATCGGCCAGTTCCGCGTTGGACATTTGTTCAAAATCCATGGATTGCAGTTTTTCATTGGCTGACAGGCTGAATTGTGCGTCCAGTTCCACTTCTTCGCGGGCGTTATCGACGTCGGGCTGGGCGGGGGGCGGCGCGCCTTCCAGCATCGCCTCGGCGGCCCGTTGTTCGGCGGTTTTAGGAGCTTTGGGCGCGGCTTGGGTCTGGATCATCGGCAACATGGTCTGGATCATGATTTCGATGAATTCAGGGTCGCGCCAGAACATGGAAAAAATCCGCTCGAACACATCCAGATGTTCGGCGCGGGTGATTAGGCAGGCCCGCAGGGTAAAGTAAAAATCCCGCCGCTCGGTAAAGCCTGCAACTTCCACCGCACGAATGGCCGAGAGGGTTTGAGCCGGCCCAACCGGCACACCTGCACGGCGCAGGGTGCGCACGAAATAGACGATATTATCTGACAGCTTCCCGTTTTGCGGCAGGCCGAGGTTGGCTTGATCACCCATGGGACACCTTCAGGGCTGCATCCACATTAGCCGCGTGAACCGCTGCATAAGGTTCAAACCATGTGATGTGATTTGCGGCAAAATGATCTGCGAGGATGTCTTCAATCGGGCGGCTAGACTCGGACGGGTTTGAAGACAAAGCCGCCAGCCATCGGGTGTAGCTTTGTGTTGCTGTGATCAATGTGGGCGCATACCCGCCAGAGTCGATAACATCGGCGTTCCCGTGACAGGGCAGGATTTTCGCTGGTTTTAAAGATTCAAGGCGATCCAGATCGGTCAGATGACAGGCAAAATCCTGGGGTTCATCCACATAGGTGATCGGGTCTTCCAACGTGTCACCCGCCAGTAAAATACGCTCGTTCGGCAACCACAGGACAGAGGCGTCATCGGAATGGATGTTGTGCAGGATCAACTCAATCCGGCGGGGTCCAAACATGAAAGTATGGGTTGTTTCAAAGTTTTTCGTCGGCAAGACAAGCGGCTTAATCGCAGGCCAGCGGCGGCTGCTTTCCAGATCGGCTTTGTTGTCAGACAAGTGCTGAAAGGTTCGGGTGTTGGCAAGAACAGGGCTGTCCGGAAACACATCGAGAATTTGTGCAGTGCCCGCCACGTGATCTTTGTGCCAATGGGAGTAAACGATCGTAATTGTCTGAACACCCTGCCCTTTTAGATGGGCGGCAATGGCGCGGCCATGGGCGGGGGTGGTGCCTGTGTCATAGACAATGGCGTGGCTGTCGTGGATCAGCGCGTAGCTGGCAATGCCAAGCCCCAAGCCGCCCTCATCCACCCAATTGGGGCGCGGATCAAAGCGATATCCTGCAATACGCCCGTCATAATAGGCGAATAATCCCGCGTGGGGTTCTAATATACGCAAATGCGGCAGGGTCATGGGGCGTTGGCAAGGTTGGCACGGGCCGTATCTAGAATCCGTGTGGCTTCAGAACCTGCAACTTTAGAAATATCATCCTGATATTTCAGAACCGCGCCCAATGTGTCTGCGATGACTTCGGGCGACAGGGCCACGGCGTCCAGTGCTACAAGGCATTTGGCCCAGTCGATTGTCTCTGCCACGCCCGGGTTCTTAAACAAATCCGCCTCACGCAGGGATTGGACAAAGGCCACCACTTCGCGGCTTAGGGTTTCTGTCGCCTCGGGGGCGCGGGCGTGCAGGATTTCTAATTCCCGACTAAAGCTGGGGTAATCAACCCAGTGATACAGACAACGGCGTTTCAGCGCGTCGTGGACTTCGCGGGTGCGATTTGACGTCAGGATCACGATGGGCGGTTCGGGGGCTTTGATGGTTCCAAGTTCGGGGATGGTGACCTGATAATCCGAAAGGGCTTCCAGCAGGAAGGCTTCGAAAGGTTCATCCGTGCGGTCGATTTCGTCGATCAACAGGATCGGCGGCCCGCCTTCGTGGTTCTGCATAGCATCCAGCAGCGGGCGACGGATCAGGTATTTTTCGGTGAATAGCGCGTCTTCAGACATGCCGCCTTCGCCTGCCGCACGCAGGGCGATCATCTGGGCGGCGAAGTTCCATTCATAAACCGCCGAGGCCGCATCCAGTCCTTCGTAACATTGCAGGCGGATCAGTTTGCGCCCCAATGCGGTACTAAGGGTTTTGGCCAGTTCGGTTTTGCCAACCCCTGCTTCGCCTTCAAGGAAAATCGGGCGATGCAGGGTCAGCGCCAGATAGACCAGCGTGGCCAAAGACCTGTCACAAATATAGTTTTCGTCGGACAAAAGGGTTTGGGTCGCGTCGATGGAATTTGGCAGTGCAATCATTGGAACATCCTTGGTTGCGCAAAATGTAGCAGTTTTACGAGCCGAAGAAAGGGGCCACAGAGATTGGGGCGCCCCGATGTGTCGCAGATGTGAGACGGGAGCGGGTTTTACTGTGATTGCTGCGCGTGCGCTATATGAATTGGTTTTGTCGGGCCAGAGGCATGGGATGCGTGCCTCCGGCGGGGATATTGGGACCAAAAAGAGCCGTCAGGCTGCCTTTAGCTGCCGTATTTTTCAAATTGGGCGGCTTGTTTGGCAGTCCAAGTTACAGTGATTTCATAGCCCTGATCCCAGAAGGCTTCTTCCTCGATCACATTCTGTTCAAACAACCACGCACGGCGGGCCCCTTCGGAATAGGCGAGGCGAATGGTTTCAGTGATTTTCGGGTCTTCCAGTGCGTTGTCGATGCTGGCAAGCAAAGCGTCTATGCCCTGCCCTGTGGTCGCAGACAATGTCTGGATGTGATCAGAGCGGTCCGCTTTATTCTGGGCCGTTTCAAGGGCTTCCGGCGAGAGCAGATCAGCCTTATTCCAGACTTCTATCATAGAGTCATTGGCGGCTTGGGAAATACCCAAATCGGTTAGAATATCGCGCACGTCTGCTGCCTGAGCCCGTGTTTCCGGATGGGCAATATCGCGCACATGCAGAATCAGATCAGCGTCCAGAACCTCTTCTAGTGTGGCACGAAAGGCAGCGACAAGTTGGGTCGGCAATTCGGAAATAAATCCAACAGTATCGGACAGGATGATCTTTTGGCCGTCGGGCAATTCAACTTCTCGCATGGTCGGGTCGAGTGTGGCAAAGAGCATGTCTTTGGCCATCACATCAGCGCCGGTTAACCTGTTAAACAGCGTAGATTTGCCCGCGTTGGTATAGCCCACGAGCGCCACAATCGGATAGGGAACTTTAGCGCGTGCGGCGCGGTGCAGTTCGCGGGTTTTGACCACTTTGGACAGTTGTTTTTTCAGTCGCACAATGGCGTCGTCAATGGCGCGGCGGTCCGATTCAATCTGGGTTTCGCCTGACCCGCCGATAAAGCTAAGCCCGCCCCGTTGACGTTCAAGGTGGGTCCAAGCCCGCACAAGACGGGTTTTGGAATAGCTGAGCGCCGCCAGATCCACCTGCAACACCCCTTCGCGGGTGGCTGCGCGATCGGAAAAGATTTCCAGAATCAGGCCGGTTCGGTCCAGAACTTTGACATCCCAGTGCCGTTCAAGATTGCGCTGTTGGATCGGGGAAACCGGCCCGTCAATAATGACAAGCGTGATTTCTTCCTCTTTGATCCGTTTGGCCAGTTCTTCGAGTTTACCCTTGCCAAACAACAGCCCTGCTTGGGGTTTGCGCAGATTAACCACATCCCCGTAAGCCACATCAAGATGCAGCGCATGGGCCAAGGACATGGCCTCGGCAAGGGCATGTTCTGGCAGCCGCCGCGTGTCAGTATTTGCAATGTCCGGGTAGAGGACGCAGACGCGTTCCAAGTTTTAGCTTTCCTCGCCGTCGTACAATTGTACGGCTTGTGCTGGCATAATTGTTGAAATGGCGTGTTTATAAACAAGCTGGCTTTGGCCGTCACGACGCAACAAAACGCAGAAATTATCGAACCAGGTGATCATGCCCTGCAGCTTGACCCCGTTGATCAAAAAAATTGTGACGGAAATTTTGGATTTGCGAACATTGTTAAGGAACGCATCCTGAAGGTTTTGTTTATCGCCAGCCATGTGTCAGCTTTCAGTTTTATGCCCCGCATTGATAAGCCGCGGGATATTGTTTTCATTCCGCAAGAGACTATGGGAGAATGCCAGTGTTTGGCCAGTAGAAAATGCGCGGTTTGTTCAGTTTTGGTGCTTTATCGCCAATAGTTCGGATTAAGCACTGCAATTACGGCCAAAGCCTCTAGCCGACCAAGGATCATTGCCACACAGAGGATCATTTTGCCGATGTCCGAAATATTCGCGTAGCCTGTGAACCCTTCACCCGCCGCCCGTGCAAGAGGGCCAGTGTTGGACATGCCTGCGGTGGCAAACAACAGGCTGTCGGAAAAGCCGATTCCCGTGGCAGACAGGGCCAGTGCGACCAGACCAAGGGACAGAACAAACAGCATCAGGAAGATCCACGCGATCTGCGCCCCCTCGCGGCGGATCAGGCGCACGCGACGGGATGCGCCTGCGATGGAATGGGGGTGGTTCAGCCGTTGGATTTCCCGCTGGCCGTGTTTGTACAACGCATAAACCCGCAACAGTTTCACGCCCCCTGCCGTGGTGGCGATACCGCCGCCCATGATGGACAGGCTCATCAGGATCAAACCGGTTGTGCCCAAGCCAGACCAATTGCGCGCGCCCTCCCATGCGGCACTTTCAAATCCTGTAGTCGACAGGAAAGACAGCACGGTGAAAATAGCGCCCCAAAAGGCGGCAAGCACGCTGGGAAGTTCGGCTTCTGCTGAGACTTCATAGGCGGCGGTCCAGTGGCGCACGAACAGTAGGATCGGGATGACGGTCAAGCAGATCAGAACCAGATTGATTTCTTTGTCCAGCTTGAGGTTCTGAAAAAACTCGCGGTCAGAGTTGAAAAAGAACGTGTGGCGGGACACGGCGAAGAACAGGAAAAGGAACATCAACACCTCGCCTGCGTAGCCGCTGTTTGACCCTTTCAGGCCGCCGACAGGGGAAATGCCACTGGTGGAGATGATCGACATGGCGTGGGACACGGCCACCAAAGTGCGATCCCCTGCTACCAGCAAGGCCAGCGTCAAACAGGCGGTAACCGCCACATAGACGGGAAAAATTTGCGAACCATAGCGGGTCAGACGCTGGGTGGCGTCAACGCTGGCGATCTGGTTGCTGGATTTCTGCAAGCCTTTGCCCGCCGCAAAGATTTCAAAGCCGCCGATGTTGAGCGGTGCAAAAATCGCCATTGCGACCACAAGGATGAAGAACCCGCCGACCCAGCCCACAATCGCCCGCATCAAATGCAAGGGGGCTGGCACGATGGTTGGATCATCAAACAGTGTCGCGCCTGTGGTGGTCAGGCAGCTGAGCATTTCGAAATAAGCCTGAAAATAGGTGATCGAACTAATCATATAATTGAATGGCAGCGCGAGCAGCGCGGGAATGGTCAAAAAGGCAGCAAAGACCGTGACCAGATAGTTGCGCGCCGTATTGCGCCCCGTATAACCCGACACAGCTATGCCTACCAAAGACAGCAGGATCAGCAGGAATGTGGTGTAATAAAAGAACGTCCGCGCCACATCCCAGTCTTCCAGCCGAATGGCAAAGGCCATTGGGATATACATCATCACAACCGCAAACCCGAGCAGTTGAACAAACAGCGGAAGGGAGCGAATCCATGCCATGACGTTAGAAAAAGTCGATCCGGACTTGCAGCAGTCGCTCGACCTCTTCGATGTGACGGGCGAGCGAGAAGATCACCACAATGTCGCCTTCATCAATGCGCATATCACCATCAGGGCGCATGACTTTGTCGCCCTTTTGCACAGCGGCAATCATTGCGCCTTCGGGTACGCTGATGTCACGGATCGCACTGCCTGATATTGGCGAGGTAGACATGACTTGGGCTTCAATCACCTCGGCTTCGGCATCGCCAATGGAATAGACCTGCCGCACGCGCCCGTGGCGAATGTGGCGCAGAATAGACGATACAGTTGTGGCGCGGGGGTGGATGAAGGCGTCAATATTCAACGGTTTCATCAAGGGCGACAAGCCAGTGTCATTGACCAATGCTACCACCAGCGGGCAGCCTTCGGCCTTGGCGCGGGTGGCGGTCAGAAGGTTTGTTTTATCGTCATCTGTCACCGCCAGCAAGGCATCCGCTTTATCGAGATTGGCTTCCAGCAACATATCCATATCCAGACCGTCACCGTGCAACACAATGGTGCGTTCCAAAGCCTCGGCGGCGCGTTCTGCTACAGGGCGGGATTTTTCGATCACTTTAGCCCGCACACGGTCAGTGCGTTTTTCCAACTGGCTGGCCACAGACAGGCCCACGTTGCCGCCCCCAATGATAATCACGCGTTCGCGTTTCTTGGTGGTTTTACCAAAGATTTCCAAGGCGCGGCCCACGTCGTCTTTGTGGGTGAACAGATATATTTGGTCGCCCACAAACAACTGGTCATCCGGCGTGGCCGTGAACAGGCGATTGTCGCGGCGGATACCACAGACAAGGGCGCGCAGGGTTGAAAACAGCTCGGACAATTGACGCAATGGCGTGTTCACAACGGCGCAGTCTTCATCCAGCGTAATGCCGAGCATTTCCACATGACCCTGCAAAAACGGTTCGTTGTCAAAGGTGGACGGGGCAGCCAATTGGCGCAAGGCGGCGGCGGCGACTTCCTTTTCGGGGGAGATCACCACGTCGATCGGCAGGTGGTCACGCTGATACAGGTCGGTGTAAATCACATCCAGATAAGATTGCGCCCGCAGACGGGCGATTTTACGCGGTACTGAAAAAACAGAATGGGCCACCTGACATGTGACCATGTTGACTTCATCCGAGTGGGTGGCTGCGATGATCATGTCCGCATCCCGCGCGCCCGCACGGCGCAATACATCTGGATAGCTGGCAAAGCCCGTCACACCAGACACATCCAGCGCATCCGTGGCCTGATTAACCAGTCCGGGATTGTTGTCCACAATGGTAACTTCGTTGTTTTCCGCAGCCAAATGGCGGGCGATTTGCCAGCCCACTTGCCCTGCACCACATACGATAACCTTCATATCAGGCTCCTGCCGTTATCTGCCTGTGCTACCAGTTTGGACGGCTGCGTCAATCGTCAAGATTTTCGACGGGCTCGTCTTCGATTTCCGCAATGCGGGTGCCTGCTTTGTTGGTGGTGACAACGTTCAGGGTTTTCAGCTTACGGTGCAATGCGCTGCGTTCCATCCCGACAAAATTGGCCGTCCGAGAGATATTCCCGCCGAACCGGTTGATCTGCGCCATCAGGTATTCCCGTTCAAACATTTCACGGGCCTCGCGCAAGGGAAGTGTAGCATAGCTGTTGGACAACCCTGCCCCGTCCCCACCGCTGCCATTGTCGTTGCCCGGAATTTCGGAGGGCTCAATCGGGCCTTTGTCAGGGCCAAGGATCAAAACCCGCTCAATCACATTGCGCAACTGACGCACGTTTCCAGGCCAAGACATGGTCTGTAACAGCGCTTCGGTCTCTTCGCCCAAAGGCCGCACCGGCAGGCCTTGGGCTGCGTTTAATTCTTCCATGAAATGCTGGGCCAGCATGGCGATGTCTTCGCGGCGGGCTTCTAGCGAAGGCACACTGATCGGCACCACGTTCAAACGATGATACAGTTCTTCGCGAAACCGGCCTGCGGCGATTTCCTGGGTCAGATCACGATTGGTGGCAGACAGCACGCGGATATCCACACGCACTTTGTCAGATCCGCCAACGCGATTGAACGATTGTTCCACCAAGACCCGCAGGATTTTGGACTGGGTTCCGATGGGCATATCGGCCACTTCGTCAAAGAACACGATCCCGCCGTGGGCTTGTTCCAGCAGACCCGGTTCAAAGCCGCGCTCGCCGCCTTCACGGCCAAAAAGAACCTCTTCCATCCGGTCCGGTTCGATACTGGCGGAATTAACGGAAATAAAAGGCGCTTTTGAACGATCCGATTTGGAATGGATATAGCGCGCAGCAACCTCTTTTCCGCAACCGGACGGACCTGTCAGCATCACACGCCCATTGGTTTTGGTAACTTTATCCAACTGGCTTTGCAGATTGCGAAACGCTGCTGAATTGCCCACCATTACCGAGGATGTCACGTCCTTAACCTTAAGCTGGGCATTTTCACGCCGCAACCGCGATGTTTCCATCGCGCGGGCAATCACCACCATCAACTGGTCAATATTAAACGGTTTTTCGATGAAATCATAAGCGCCCTGCTTGACCGCAGCCACCGCGATTTCGATATTGCCGTGCCCTGAAATGATCACCACCGGAATATCGGGATTATCGCGGCGCACCGCTTTCAGAATGTCGATCCCGTCCAAACGGCTTTCTTTCAGCCAGATGTCCAGAATGATCAGATCCGGCGCATCTTTGTTTATTTCGGCGAAAGTATCATCCGAATTGGCCGCCTTACGTGTTGTATAGCCCTCGTCCACCAGAATGTCGGACACAAGTTCACGAATATCTTTTTCGTCATCAACAACGAGAATGTCACCCATATTACCACTCCTGCGGGTCGCCTTTGATCAGGCCACCTTTATATTTTCGTTAACGTTACTCAATTCATTTCCAAATGGCAAAACGATACGTGCCATCGCACCCACCCGTCCCGTTTCAGCATCTGGCCCTTCAAAAACGGGGGCATCCAGCAAATCCAAAGTGCCACCGTGCTCTTCTATAATTTTCTTAACAATTGACAAACCAAGCCCCGTACCGCTGTCGCGGTGGGTCACATAAGGTTCAAACAAACGCGATCTGTTTTCTGCTGGCAACCCCATGCCGTTGTCTTGAATTTCAATCTGTGTGGTGCCGCCTGAACTGTGCACAACAATACGAATTTCGGGCTTAAAGTTTTCTGGCTTTTCATCCATACTATCAATGGCTTCACCAGCGTTCTTAATCAGGTTGGTCATAGCCTGATTGAACATGGTTGCATCAATCACTGCCTGAATTTCATCCGCTTCCATATCCAATGTTAGGTCCGTTGGGCTAAGCGCGGATTGCTGTAGAACCACCACATCGCGGATCAATTTAGCCAGATCATGTTTGCGCCGTTCGGGTTCTGGCATGCGGGCGAATTTTGAAAATTCATCAACAATGCGCCGCAAGTCATTGGTTTGGCGAATAATAACATCAGCGTATTGATTTAAATCTTCTGCTTCCTCGCCCAGCTTGGGGCCGAATTTGCGTTTCATCCGTTCGGCAGACAGCTGGATCGGCGTCAGAGGGTTCTTGATCTCATGGGCAATCCGCCGCGCCACATCGCCCCATGCCGCCATGCGCTGGGCCGACACCAGCGAGGTTACATCGTCAAAGGTCACAACATAGCCCTCCAGCGATCCGTCCTCTGACAGACGCGCGGCCATACGGACCAGCAGAATTTCAGGGCTGCCCGCACGGGTCAGACGAATCTCTTCCTGAGCGACGGTGGCGTTTTGTTCTTCGAGTTTGGCAAACAAGCCAGAGAATTCAGGAACGGCCAAAATCAGTTCCGCATCCGCATCAGCGTCCACATCCAAGTTCAACAGCTTTGCCGCTGCCGTGTTCATCATGGCGATCTGCCCTTCGGCGTTCAGGCCGATCACCCCTGCCGTCACACCGGAAAGAACACTGTCAAACAGACGGCGGCGGCGTTCTGTTCTGTCATTCGCTTCAATCAGGTCATCGTGCTGGCGTTTCACTTGCTGGGTCATTTTGTTAAAAATCCGCCCCAACATAGCGATTTCATCGTCGCCGTCTTCTTCACGCACCTGAACGCCTAAATCCCCCGCCGAGACCCGCTGTACCGCCCCCGCCAGACGCCCCACTGGACGCGACAAACGTTCAGCAAACCACAGGCCCAGCCAAGTGGCCGCAAGGATCACAATCAGTGCAAAACCCATATAGATCAGTGCCAGATCAAACAGCAATTGGTCCCGTTCCTGCTCGCCCTGATTGTACAGAGCCACGGTTTCTTTGGTTTCATCCAGCAGGTTCAGGATTTCCCCGTCCACATTGCGCGACACATAGACATAGCGATCGGGATAGGTGGTCAACCGCACCAGCGCGCGGAATTCATTATTGTCCCAATCCTGAATAACAACGGTTTTCCCCGCCTCGGCCTCTTGCAGGCTGTGTTCGGAAGGGTCTTCAAAATCAAACAGATAGCTGCGTTCACCACGGGCTTTCAGGTTGGCCGCACCGTCAATAACATAGGCCTCCTTCAAGCCCCTCTGGATACGTTGCTGGCCCAAGGTCAGCGAGGAGCGCAGCTCTGCTTCTGCGTTGATCCCCAGAATACGGCGCTGTTGGTTCAGGAATTGCGCCAGCAATTGCGCATCCGCCACAAGATCGTTGCGCTGCTCGTTTTCATAGGCTTGGGCCGCAGCCAAAGAATTGCCCACCACGTTTTGCACGCGGGTGGAAAACCAGTTTTCAAAGCCAAAATTCAGCAGAATTGTGGAAATTACCGCCACCATAACGGTGGGCACCAAGGCAACAAAGGCAAAGACGCCTGACAGGCGCAAATGCAACCGCGAGCCTGCCGTTTGATTGTGGCGGGCGTTAACCATTTGCAAAATGCGTTGCCCGACAAGGGCCGCAACCACTAGAACATAGACAAAGTCACACAGCAGCACAAAGCGGATCAAATCATTGGTCACCGATCCATTGGTGGAGCGCAGCACAAAATAGGTTGTGAACACCAAAGCTGGCGCCAAAAGCGCGAGCGAAATTGCGAATAGAGTCTGGACCTGACGTTTCTTACGCCAAGAATTCAACCGCCGCCAAAGGATCCCTAGATGCATGATTTTGCTGCTCTGCCGTTTCCATTGTGCATCACTTACTGTGGCGGTTTTACATCAACTTCTTGGTCCTTGTCACCTGTATATCGAGCTCTCGGATCTTTTTGCGCAGGGTATTTCGGTTAATCCCTAATAATTCAGCGGTTTTTATCTGGTTTCCCCGTGTCGCGCTTAGGGACAAGGCCAGCAAAGGCAGCTCTACTTCGCGCAGAATGCGGTTATACAGGCCAGGGGGCGGCAAGGCATCGCCGTGCAGATCAAAATACCGCTTGATGTGGGATTCAACCGAGGCAGACAGTTTATCGGCCACCACCGGCTGCCCGCTTTGATCCTGCTGGGACATTTCTTTCAGCGCAGTGGCGACAAATTCATGGGAAATCTCGTCTTCGGGGCACAGAATCACCAGCCGCTGGATGAAGTTCTTTAGCCCACGCACATTGCCCGGCCATTTTGCCAAACGCATCTGATCCATCGCCGATTTGGTAATGGATTTGCGCGGCATACCGTTGTTCGCACAATCTTGCAGGAAATGCAGGCTCAGATCGGAAATGTCTTCAATCCGTTCACGCAATGGCGGCAGGGAAATCGGCATCACGTTCAGGCGATAGAACAAATCTTCGCGAAACAACCCGCCATTGATTAGCGGCAGCATAGGACGGTTGGTTGATGATACAAATCGCAGGCTTTGGGATTGTACACTATCCGATTGGGTCAGCCCCAACAGGTGCAACTGCGCATCTGCGGATAACTCGCTCAACTCATCCAGATAGACAGTGGCACCCTGCCCTGCGTTGGACAGAACCTCTGTATCCAGTTGGTCTGGTGAAATCGTACCGCAGTTGATCCGCACAAACCGCGCACTAGAGCGGTTCCCCAGATCATGCAGCGCACGGGCCAAAAGGTCTTTGCCCGTACCACTTTCGCCTTGGATCAAAACGTTCAGATCGGTGTTCACCACGCGGGCAACGATGCGGTACACCTCTTGCATGGCGGGGCTGCCGCCGATCAGGGGAAGCGTTGTTTCTGGGCTGGGTGACAGTCCTGTTGGGGCTGGCGCGGGTTGGCTGGGATGCCCTGGTCGGTTCAGGGCCTTTGATACTTTGGACAGCAAATCCCGCAGATCAAAGGGTTTTGGCACATAATCAAATGCCCCCGCTTCAGACGCGCGAATTGCCGTGACGACGGTATTTTGCGCCGAAATCACAATCACTGGCAGGTTGGGGCGCTTTTTCTTGATGGCCGGCAGCAGGTCCAACCCGTTTCCGTCTGGCATCATCACATCGGACACCACGGCATCACCCTCGCCTTCTTCGACCCAGCGCCACAGCGTTGCTGTGTTGCTGGTGGCGCGCACCTTACATCCAGCCCGCGTCAGGGCCTGCGTTAATACGGTTCTTATGGTGCGGTCGTCATCTGCGACCAGAACAGTGCCATCCATTACAGTAATCCCATGTTTTCCTGCCACAACGGCAGACGCAAGGTGAAGGTTGTACGCCCGGGCGTGCTGTCACAGTCGATCAGCCCCCCGTGGCCGGTGATTATTTTGGACACCAAAGGCAGCCCCAGACCACTGCCGTTGGATTTGCTGGTGACAAACGGGTCGAAAATCTCGGAAATCAGCGAATCCGCGATGCCGTGCCCATTGTCGGTAATGTCGATTTGTAACGGCAGGTTTTCCGTTCGCTTCCCTGCAACTGCAAATTTCACTCCCGAATTATAAGAGGTCCGCAGCTTGATTTTGCCCCGTGTGCCGTCCACCGCCTCGGCGGCGTTTTTGATAAGGTTCTGAAACACTTGCAGCAATTGATCACTGTCCCCAGCCGCGTCAGGCAAAGAAGGATCATAATCAACCGAGAACTTTACATGACTGGCAAACCCCGCCTGCGCAGCCCGCACAGCGCGGTCCAGAACATCATGGATGTTCACTGCAGATCGCTGCGTGGGCCGATCATCGCCAAAATGTTCCACCCTGTCGATCAATTTGCCAATACGGCGGGTTTCTTCCTGAATAAGTTCGGTCAATTCCCGATCTTCATCCGACGCATTCATCGCCAGCAATTGCGCTGCACCCGAAATCCCCGCCAAAGGATTGCGCAACTCATGGGCCAGCATCGCTGACATGGCAACAACGGACCGCGCCGCTGCCATATGGGTTAAAGAGCGGCTCATCTTTTGGGCCACACCTGTGGGCTGGATGATCAGCAGCAAATCATCCGTATCCCCGCCAAGCGGCCCCACATGCACATTGCACCGCGCGGGTTGCAAATCTGTTAACGCCACATCCACATTATACTGCATCAGCGACCCAGACTTGGCCCGCGCTTGCGCCACTGTGTCAGCGATCACAGAATCTTCACCGAAAACCGATCCTACACTGCGGTTGCGCAGGATTTTGGCCGAGATCTTAACCATTTGTTCGCCAGCCCCATTGGTCTGGCTTAACTGATCTGCGCGATTGAGCACAAAAGCGGGAAACGGCAGATTGGCCCAAATCTGTTCAAAATTCGCAGGCCCTGCGCCGCGCGTTGGGATTCTAGGCAGTCTCATGCGGCCTCGTCTAAGAATTGAAGGGGGAGTTCACGGATCAAGCGGGCCACTTTCGTGTTATCCGCTTCTGTGTAAATACGTTTGCGCAGATCGGCTGGCGTGGGCAAAACATCCATGTACCAACCCAGATGTTTACGGGCGACACGGTTGCCAAGATCAGCGCCGTAGAACCCGAGCATCGCTTGGTAATGTTCTGATATCATGTCCAAAAAATCAGTTCCCTGCGGGATTTCAGGTGTCGCGGCATCAAAAAGTTCGGACGCTATTTTGGCGGGCATCCACGGCCGCCCTTGTGCGCCCCGCCCGACCATAACGCCGTCCGCGCCGGACAGTTTTCCAGCCTGACGCGCGGTTGCCACATCCACAATATCGCCATTGGCAATAACCGGAACGTTGACAGCTTGTTTCACCCGTGAAATCGCCGCCCAATCCGCCTGACCTTTGTAAAACTGGCAACGTGTACGCCCGTGGATGGTGATCATCTGAACCCCCGCCGCTTCTGCCCGCGTGGCCAGTTCCGGCGCGTTCAGCATATCGTCGTCCCAACCCAGCCGCGTTTTCAGCGTCACCGGCACATCAACAGCGGCCACAACCGCCTCGATCAAGCTAAGCGCATGGTCCAGATTTTTCATCAAGGCTGAACCAGAATAGCCGTTCGTGACCTTTTTCGCAGGGCAGCCCATGTTGATGTCGATAATCTGCGCCCCGTTGCCTGCGCATAATTTGGCGCATTCAGACATCCAATGGGCATCTTTACCCGCAATCTGAACCGCCGTATTGGCTGCATCGAATCCCAATTCTGCCCGCGCCTGCGCCGAAGGCTTCTTTTCCATGATTTCCTGACTGGCTACCATTTCGGATACAACCAGCCCCGCGCCAAAGCGGCTGACCAGCGTGCGAAAGGGCAAATCTGTGATTCCCGCCAGAGGGGCGAGGAGCACAGGGGGCGTTATTGCCTTATTTCCGATCATTATTTGGGTCATGCCTCTTTCTTGGGCAATTCGTCGGGAATTGCAAGCGCTACTCAACGGCAACTCCGCCATTGTGACGATTGATTGCTTTGGGTATTGGGGTCTGACACTTAAAAAAGCGGATGGACGCAGAGGTTTTGTCAAAGATATCAGCGGAAATTCTGATCGTCGCCGCAGGGCGCGGCACACGTGCGGGAGGCGGACTCCCAAAACAGTATCGCCTGTTGCGCGGCCTTCCCGTGCTGCATCACACGGTTTCCGCCTGTCTATCCAACCCGCAAATTGCCGCTGTGCGCGTGGTGATTCACCCGGATGATCTGGCCCATTATGACGCTGCAATCACTGCCATTACCGATGGGCGCCTGCGCGAACCGGTTTTTGGTGGCAGCAGCCGCAGCGAGAGTGTTCATCGCGGTCTGGCTGCGTGTGAAGGCAGCCATGTTCTGATCCACGACGGCGCCCGCCCGCTGATCCGCGCAACAGAAATCAATGCGCTGCTGGAACGTCTAAGAACCGACCAAGCCGCATTTCTGGCTGTGCCTGTGGTGGACGCATTGTGGCGCGGGGATGACGGCGCAGCCCATGCCCCGCAGTCTCGCGTGGGGCTGTGGCGCGCGCAAACTCCGCAGGCTTTTCGGCTGGATGATATTCGCGCCGCCCATCTGGCAAATACCCAAGATCTCGCCGATGATGTGGAAACTGCGCGGGCCTTTGGCATCCCAGTTAGCATTGTCCAAGGCACTGAAACTAATATTAAAATCACACAGGCCAGCGATTTTTCGCTGGCGGAACGCTTGATGGGGGACACAATGGATATTCGCACTGGCAATGGCTTTGATGTGCATAAATTTGGTGACGGAGACCACGTTACACTGAACGGCGTGATCATTCCCTTTGATAAAGGATTGGTCGGTCATTCGGATGCAGATGTGGCCATGCACACGCTAACAGACGCAATTTTCGGCGCCTTGGCCGAGGGTGATATCGGTCAGTGGTTCCCCCCCAGTGACCCCCAATGGAAAGGTGCTGCCAGCGATATTTTCCTGCGCAAAGCAGTGGAGCGCGCGACTGAGCGCGGCTTTACAATCACCCATCTGGATTGCACGATTATCTGTGAAATGCCCAAAATCGGCCCCCACACCCTTGCCATGCGACAGAGTCTAGCAGGGATTACGGGGATTGATCTTGATAGGATCAGCGTGAAAGCGACAACAACAGAACAGCTTGGCTTTGCCGGGCGTAAAGAGGGAATTGCAGCGCTGGGCACTGCAACTTTGGTGAAAATATGACTCGTTTTTTAACCACTTGGTTCTATTCGGGGCTGCTGCCTTTTGTTCCGGGCACATGGGGATCCGCCGCCGCCCTGCCCTTTGCCGTAGCGTTGCACGCGATCGGCAGTTTTCCGCTTCTGATGTCGGCCACCGTGGTGGTATTCTTCGTCGGCTGGTGGGCCACAGCCCAAGAAACCCGCGGTAAAGAAAACCACGACCCCGGTGAAATCGTCATTGATGAGGTGGCAGGGCAATGGTTGACCCTGATTCCGCTGTCCTATGTGCTTTGGTCCCACGACAGCGCTGTAACGATTCTGCCCTGGCCGGGGCTGGTGGGCGGTTTCATCCTGTTCCGCCTGTTTGACATCCTCAAACCCTGGCCTGTCAGCTGGGCCGATAAAAAATCCACCGCCTTTGGTGTGATGTTTGATGATATTTTGGCTGCTATCTACGCGGGCTTACTCCTTAGCCTGACAGGCTACATCGCCCACGGCGGTTTTTCATGACCCTGCCCTTTAATCTTGCAACGCAAACCCTGATCACCTGCCGTGCCAGAGGCGACTTGGTTGCCACAGCCGAAAGCTGCACAGGTGGGCTGGTTGCGGCCAGCCTGACTGCCATTGCAGGGTCATCAGACGTGGTGGATCGCGGCTTTGTCACCTATTCTAACGGGGCAAAAATGGACATGCTGGGGGTGAGATCCGCCACGCTAGACGCTTATGGCGCGGTTTCTGAACAGGTTGCCGCTGAAATGGCCGCAGGCTGCCTTGCCCATTCTGCCGCCAGCATCGCTGTCAGCGTCACGGGGATCGCAGGCCCTGGTGGATCAGACCATAAACCCGAAGGCCGCGTCTGTTTTGGACTGGCAACCGCCACATCTACCCTTACCTGCACCAAAGAGTTCGGCGCCCTTGGACGCGATGATGTGCGCGCAGCCGCCACAGAATTCGCACTATCAGCCCTGCGCGATCAAACGCTTTAATTGGGCGCGAACGCCAGCTCTCTTTGTCGGCTAAATACCTGAAAAGCGGCGTTTTTAGCCTGCGTCGCGCCCGTAAAGATCATCTGCCCGCGCTTCAAAAGCCCGCACAATCCTGCGCATGGCTTCGTTGAAAACCACCCCAATTACGGCTTGTAACATGGCGGATTTGAATTCAAAATCCACGAAAAAATCCACCTCGCAGCCGCCGTCGGGCAAGGCCGTGAACCCCCAATGGTTGTTCAGATACCGAAACGGCCCGTCCAGATATTCCACATCAATTTTGCTGTCATCGGGATAAAGCGTCACCCGACTGCCGAATTGTTCGCGGAACACTTTGAACGAAATCACCAGATCTGCGTCGATCACCTCGGTTGCGGCGACCTGTTTGCGTGCGCGAATCCGTGCGCCCGCACACCACGGCAGGAATTTCGGATACGATCCCACATCGGCAATCAGATCATACATCTGTTGCGCGCTATAGGGCATTTGGCGGGTTTCACTGTGCTTAGGCATTAGGGCGTTTTACGGTGGTGCGACGAAGGCGTCACTAAGATTGTTTGTCGCGGGTGCTGACAATTCCGATCTGGCAGCTACATTGGCCGCCCAGACAGATCAAACAGGGAATCGCCTGATGGACCACAGCAACTATGTTATCGACCAGCTGATTTCGGCTAAATCTATTGCCGCGCGGGTCGAAGCCTTGGCTAAGGATATTTCCACCCATTTTGCCGACACCGATAAACTGGTGGTTGTGGGTTTGTTGCGGGGCAGTTTTGTGTTCATCGCCGATTTGGTGCGCGAGTTGGATTTGCCTTGCGAAGTGGATTTTCTAGAAACATCCTCTTACGGGAATGACATGCAATCCTCCCGCGAAGTGCGTATTCTCAAAGACTTACGGGGCGAAATTGAAGGGCGTGATATTCTGGTGGTCGAAGACATCGTCGATACGGGGCACACGCTGAAACATGTGATCGGCCTGCTGCAATCCCGCAATCCTGCACGGCTAGAAGTCTGCGCCCTGCTGGATAAACCCTCGCGGCGCGAAGTGGATGTGAAAGCCACATGGACAGGGTTTGAAATTCCCGATGAATTTGTGGTGGGCTACGGCATTGATTATGCGCAACGAAATCGAAATCTGGCCTATATCGGTGCGGTGCGGTTCACTGATCGCTAAGCTGGCCTGCCAGAAGGTCTTGCTTGCTGGCCAAAACCTCTGACAGGAACCGGCGACAGGCCACAATACGCGGCACGCTGTCCAGATCCCGGTGGTTTGCGACCCAGACACCCACATCCATTTTGTCAAAGAACCCTGTGACCAGTTTCAGCCCGCTGGATGGCGGCACAACGCAACAAGGCAGAATCGCCAGCCCCAGTCCAGACAGGCACAACTCGCGCAGACTAATGAAGCTATCGGCAGCGAAATTCACGTTGGCCGGATCAACATTGGCCTGCTGCCAGACCCCGGCGGGTGATCGCAAGAGCGGGCCTGACCCCGTAAGCCACTGGTGTTGCGGATTTCTATTTCGGCTTTCAAGGTAGTCTTCATGGCCATAAACCGCAAAAGCCAGTTTTGCCACCTCGGCCCCCACCAGATCATCTGACAGCTTTTCTGCAGGTCGAATGGTCACTTCGGCGTCCAACTGCCCAAAGTTCAGCCGCGAATTTGAGGCGAGTAATTCAAGCGACAGATCAGGATGGTGCTGACGCAACTGCGCGACAATTGGCGGTAAAACAGTAGAACACAGGGAATCCGTTGAGGTGATTTTAACAGGGCCGCGAATCCCCGCGCCCTGCCCCAAAACCGCACGCTCCGCTGCCTCAAACGCGGTGCGCAGGGTTGCAAGCGCCTCGATCAACCCCGCCTGATCCGCCCGCAGCCGATAGCCGTGACTGTCCCGATCAAACACGCGCACGGCGTAACGGTCCTGAAACCCGGTGACACGGCGCAACACTGTCGCATGATTCACCCCAAGAGCCCGCGCAGCCGCATTCAACGAGCCGTGTTCCACCACGGCCAGTATAAATCGGTAATCATCCCAGTTTTCTATGTGCATGGTTCAAACTTCCTAGTGCATTTTTGCACAGCCGGCTCTCAATTAATTGTGAGTTTCTTTTATTTACGCACAGGCTAGAGTGGTTCGAAATCAACCGAAGGGAGCCTTTTATGAGAGCCATCTTAGCAACGACCGCCGCAGCTATAGTTCTGACAGCAACAAGTTTCGCCCCTGCACAGGCCAATGAGGCCGCAATCAAGGCCCGTCAGTCCTTGATGCAGCTATATGCGTTTAACTTGGGTCAATTGGGCGCAATGGCCAAAGGCACCACAGACTATAACGCCGAAGCAGCCCAAGCCGCTGCAGACAATCTGCTTGCAGCCGCCAGTATGAATCAGATGGCCATGTGGCCAGAGGGCACAGATAACGAAGCCATGGCTGGCAAAACTGCAGCCCTGCCAGCGATCTGGACAACCTACCCCGCGATTGCCGAAAAAGGCAAAGCACTGGTGGATGCCGCCACCACAATGGCGGGTGTTGCGGGCACTGATCTTGCATCCCTGCAAGGCGCAATGGGTGCTGTTGGCGGATCATGTGGCGGATGTCACAAAACCTTCCGTGCGTCTGATAATTAAGACGTTTCAGGCAACGGCGGCTTTGGTCGCCTCTGCCAGACGGCCTGCAAACCAGCTTTGGTAGGTCAATATCAGGATGTAGGGGATCAGCACGCTCGACACAGTCAGCGTGCTGATTGCTAAGATCTGTGCGATTATCCCAAATCCCGTTTGAACGGCCAAAATTTGCACCCCGGAAAATGCCGCCAGTGGAAAACAGAAAATCCCCCAATTGGGCGACCAGCCTCCTTGGGTCATCCAACGCACAAAGGGCAACAATGCCGCGCCAACCACTGTGGCGCCGATCCAGACAGGCATGAAATATTCCATACCATTCAGGTTATAGATCCCCAAAGCGGCAACAGAGGGCGGCACCAGAAAGACAGCATAGCTGCTGCGGTGCAGCGGTTGCACCCCGTGCCGCGCGGCATTCCACAAACACATTGCCAGAATGACTGCCGAAGCCGGAATGGAAAGCCCCAGAATGATCTGGCTGAACAGTTCATAGCCCAATTTCGGGGCAGCTAAAGTTGCCACCAAAATCCCTGCTGCGGGCAACAGGATTACCGGATTGAACTGGCGCATGGTGTTTTCATGGCGCAGCACAATCAGCGCGATACAGGCCACATAAATCCCGTGCAACCCCAGCGACATCCACCAGACCAAAAACGCGCCCAGACTGGTGTAGGGCAGCAAATAAGCTGCCATTGCCATGGCACACATGGACCCCGCTGAAACCGAACCTCTGGCTGGATCAATGATCAACTCGTCCCACAACACACTGGGGCGGATACATAATTTTGCCACATAACTGCTTAACGTGATCAGTAGAATGACGGTGGCTATTAAACCCAGAGCCTCCCCGATAGCGGTTGGAACATCCCAAACCTGCGCCGCGCGACGCCACGCCAATGCCAAGCCGAACAGCCCGAGCAAACTGGGGAAAAGGGCCGGCGGAGTGCGCCGCCAGAAGTGATTGAATAAAGCCATGATGTTTTTATTGCAGTGAACGGCGCCATAGGCCATCCATAAATGATGTTTTTGAACCAAAGGAGCGGACGATGGCGGATCATGGCTATAACAGCGGGCGGTTGAACCTACCATTTGTGGGAATCGCTACTTTCGCCAAGAAACCCTATGTTGCAGATTGGAATGCGTTAGCGGCAGATGTGGCCATCATTGGCGCGCCCTATGATTTTGGCGCGCAATATCGCTCTGGTGCCCGTTTTGGCCCCCGAGCCGTGCGCGAGGCCTCGACCCTGTTTTCCTTTGGTCATGCAGGGGCTTATGACCATGAAGACGATGTGACCTATCTGGGGTCTGATGTGCGCATTGTGGATATGGGGGATGCGGATATCGTCCACACGGATACCATGCAAAGCCATGCCAACATCGAATACGCCGTGCGCAAAGCACTGGCAGCCAAGGCTTTACCTGTCACAATTGGGGGGGACCATTCGATCAATATCCCTTGCATCAACGCCTTTGACGATCAGGGAGACATTCACATCCTGCAAATCGACGCCCATCTGGATTTTGTCGATGAACGCCACGGGGTGCGGTTTGGCCATGGCAATCCAATGCGACGGGCGGCGGAAAAGGAGTATGTCACGGGTCTGTCGCAGTTTGGAATTCGCAACGTTAGTTCCACTGCAAAAGAAGGGTATGAAGCGGCGCGAACCATGGGGTCTGACATTTTATCAGTGCGTCAAATCCGCAAGATGGGGGTCGAGGCGGCAGCGGCGCGGCTTCCAGAAAAATCACGGGTTTATGTGACCATCGACATCGACGGGTTTTGCCCTTCAATCGCGCCCGGAACAGGCACGCCAAGCCATGGCGGGTTCCTGTACTACGAGGTTCTCGAAATCCTGCAACATGTGGCGCAAAACCATGAAGTTGTGGGGATTGATCTGGTGGAGGTTGCCCCTGACTATGATCATACGGGCGGTACAGCTATTCTGGCGGCGCAGCTGTTGTTGAATTTTCTGGGATTTATTTTTCATGCCCGTGCTTAATGTGCTTGGTTAACACGCAGGGGGGATGGATCTGTTGGGGGACAGATTGTGTTGAACTGTTCGTTACGAGTATTTGGGGAACATTGAAGGCGGTTTTGCTTTGGGATTGAGGTTTTATGGGTCAGACAGCGCGGCAGATTATTGAGACTTTGGGGTTGCAGCCCCACCCCGAAGGCGGCTGGTACGCCGAGACATGGCGTGCGCCGACCCAACCCCGTGCTGCGGGGACGGCGATTTATTTTCTGTTAGAAGCGGATCAAATCAGCCAGTGGCATCGCATTGACAGTGCAGAAATCTGGCACTGGTATGCGGGTGCACCGATGGAATTGCATATCCATGATCTGGGCAAGTCCGAGGTTCAGGTATTGGGCAGTGATCTGGCAGTAGGCCAGCGGCCTCAGCTAATTGTACCGCAACGGGCCTGGCAAAAGTCAGTGCCCCTTGGGGGCTGGGTTTTGGTCGGGTGTACCGTGTCGCCTGGCTTTCGTTTTGATAGATTCGAACTGGCGCCCGAGGGGTGGTCGCCTTAGTCCATCAAAAGGCGCTGTTTGCATATGGGATGCAGTGCAGCGCCTTTAAAAACATGAAGGTTAACCGCGAAAGCCAGTTGCCACGACGAATTTTTCCGAGCTGTTTGACCGGCTTGCAGGGGGTTTCACATTAGCAACTTTGGTGAATTTCTGCTTTAGAATATGTTGCAAATCCCCTTCGGCTCCGCCTGCCAGAACCTTGGCGACAAAAGTTCCACCTTCGTCCAGAACTTCGAATGCGAAATAGGCGGCGGCTTCGCACAGGGCCATAATCCGCAAATGGTCGGTCTGTTTGTGGCCGGAACTGGCCGCAGCCATATCAGACATCACCACGTCCGCTTTACCATCAAGCCAGGCTTTGACCTTGTCATCCGCGCCCTCTTCAAGAAAGTCGAGAACGTGGATTTCGCACCCCGGAACCGGATCGACTTCTTGCAGATCAATTCCCACAATGCGGCCTTGTTTCTTGCCGCGCCGTTCCCCGTGTGCGTTGGCCCGCTGTGCGGCCACCTGACACCAGCCGCCAGGCGCACAGCCCAGATCGACAATTCGCGCCCCGGGAACCAGAAAGCGGAATTTATCGTCCAGTTCCAAAATCTTATAGGCCGCGCGGCCCCGATACCCGTCTTTTTGTGCTTTTTGCACATAGGGATCGTTCAACTGTCGATCCAGCCAGAGGGTTGACGACAACCGCCGTCCTTTGGCTGTTTTAACTCGCACACGAAGATCGCGTTGACCGCGACCTGAGGATTTCTTTTCTTCTGTCATAACTAGTGTGGCCTATCGCCCAATACGCCAGCGGCGCTCATTTGACTGTAAAGCAGGCCTTCGCGCAGGCCACGGTCCGCGACCGTTAGGCGGCTGGAAGGCCATACGCGCAGAATTGCTTGGAGAATGGCAGCGCCAGACATGATCAGCTCATGCCTGTCGGTGCCGATACAAGGGGCTTTGCGGCGCCCCTCGGGACCGATATTAAGGTATTTCTGCACAACCGTGTCGATTTCCTGTTTGCACATGGAAACCCCATCGACCTTGCAGCGTTCATAGCGGGATAATCCCAGATGGGAGGCCGCCACAGTGGTGACAGTGCCAGATGTGCCGATGATCTGGCAATTGGCACCGTCGCCGATTTCTGGTGGAACAAATTCGTCGATCTGTTCTTCAAAGCAGCAAGACATCAACGCGAATTTGGCGCAATCGTCATCCACGTCGTGAAACATGTCTTTCAATGTTGCCACACCTAAGGGAACCGATTTCCAATCCATCACACGGGCCGTGCGCGAACAGATCCCGCCGCCACGTTTTGTTAAATCCAGTTCCACCAAGGCTTTGGCTCGATTGCGCGCGGATACGCCACTTAGATCCAGCCAGACCAATTCTGTAGAACCGCCACCAATATCCACGATCAACAACTGTTCCGCATCATCCCCTAGATGGGGCGCACAACTGACAACGGCAAGTCGGGCTTCTTCGGCGGGGTCAATGATTTCGAGGATCAGGCCGGTTTCCCGTTTCACCAGATTGACGAAACTTGACCCGTTACTGGCACGACGACAGGCTTCGGTTGCGACAAAACGGGAATGTTGCACCCCGTGTTGGCGCAGTTTCTTACTGCAAATGCGCAGCGCGCCCAGCGTGCGTTTGATTGCAGCAGGTGCCAAAGTTCCGTATTCCGCCAGCCCGGCGCCGAGATGCACAGGTTTTGAAAAGGCGTCCACCACTTCAAATTCTGTCCCCTTCGGGCGGGCAATTAGCATCCGGCAACTGTTCGTCCCCAGATCCAACGCAGCAAAAAGACCCCCGTCCGAAAACGGAGAGTTGATACTGGTTTGCCGTGTTTTACCACTCTGGCGGAGTGGTTGATTATTATTGGCTCGCATGAGCTTGCACCAAATTCTGTTGCTTTTAACCTATGGCTACACGGGTGATTTTACAAGTTTGTAATTTTTGAACTGCCGATACGTCACTTGTGTCGCTAAATTAGCTGTCGCAGTCGAAAATAGCCGTCTTATAATGGCTATGACGCAATAGAGCTTCTCTCAAGCATTAGAATAAGGATTCTCCGAAATGCCCGATGTCACCATAGTTTTCTGGCGCGATATTCCAGCACAGGTTATTGTTGGAAAAGGCCGTCGCGGGTCAAAAGTTCAACTGCCAGAGCGGTTTGAACAGGCTATCGACCGCTGTGCCATGAAAATCGACGCCAAAGACAGCGACACATATTTGGCAGAATGGCGCAAGGCTGATCCTTATCCGCTAGAGGGCGAGCAAGGCGAAATCGCCTCTGCCGAAGCGGCCCGTCTGGATGCTGAATACGACAAAAACCGGATCAAACAACTGATCGACAACGACGGCTGGGCCTAACCCCTGCCCCTTTTGAAAGCATTGCGCATGGCACTTTTGAAATTCAGTTCCAAAACCGAAGCCCCAATCGAGGTGAACCCCGATGTAGAAGCCTTTCTGGAAGGCTATTCCATCGAGGTGATGCCGCGCACTGCTGAAAAAGTGGATGATTTCCGCGCGTTACTGCCCAAAGGCACGCGCGTTTATATCGCCCATATTGAGGGCACACCGATTGAAGACATGGTGGCCACTGCCAAGCGGATTCGGGGTGAAGGCTTTGATGTCATGCCCCATTTCCCGGCACGGATCATCAAAGATGCCGCCACTCTGGCCGATTGGATTGCACGTTATCAAGGTGAAGCAGGTGTGGAGCAAGCTTTGTTGCTGGCGGGCGGTGTGGCTAAACCCTACGGGGATTTCCACTGTTCCATGCAATTGCTGGAAACCGGTTTGTTTGACAAAGCGGGCTTTAAACGGCTGCACACTGCGGGTCATCCTGAACCCAACACAGACATTGATCCCCAAGGCGGGCGCAAAAATGTGAATGAGGCGTTAAGCTGGAAACAGGGGTTCTCCCAACGCACAGACGCGAAAATGGCGTTGGCGACACAGTTTTGTTTTGAAAGCAAACCCGTTATTGAATGGGCCGATGATTTGATTGCACAAGGCATTGATATTCCTGTGCATATCGGCATCGCAGGCCCCGCAAAGCTGCAAACCATGATTAAGTTCGCAATTGCCTGCGGCGTTGGGCCCTCGTTGAAAGTCCTGCAGAAACGGGCTAAGGACGTGACCAAACTGCTGCTGCCGTTCGAGCCGACTACAATTGTAAGCGAATTGGCCGCGCATAAAGCAGCAAACCCGACGTTTAACATTGAGCAGGTGCATTTTTTCCCGCTCGGAGGCATTAAAACCAACGCCACTTGGGCGATGAACAACGGTGGCTCTGCCGCCGTTCCTGCAGCACAACAACAATAAGGCCAGATGAATGACCCGTACTGTCGTCGAATCCAAAACCAAAACCGCGATCATCGGCTTTGATCAGCCCTTCTGTGTGATCGGCGAGCGGATCAATCCAACCGGGCGCAAAAAGCTGGCAGCCGAACTGGAAGCCGGTGATTTTTCCACCGTTGAAAAAGATGCCATCGCGCAGGTGGCTGCTGGTGCCAACATTCTGGATATCAATGCGGGGGTTGTGTATAATTCCAATCCGAACCCCAATGAAACAGAACCCCCGTTGATGCGGTCAATTGTTGATATGGTTCAAGGTCTTGTGGACGTTCCTTTGTGCATCGACAGCTCGGTTCCGGGCGCGTTGAAAGCCGGACTTGAAGCCGCCGAGGGCCGCCCGCTGCTGAACTCTGTCACAGGCGAAGAAGACCGTCTTGAAATGGTTTTGCCGCTGGTGAAAAAATACAACGTCCCCGTTGTGGCAATTTCCAATGATGACACTGGTATTTCCGAAGACCCGGATGTGCGCTTCGAAGTGGCCAAAAAGATTGTTGAGCGGGCCGCTGATTTTGGCATTCCCGCCCATGACATCGTGGTTGACCCGCTGGTGATGCCAATCGGCGCGATGGCGACGGCTGGTTTGCAGGTCTTTGCTTTGGTGCGCCGCTTGCGTGAAGAATTGGGTGTGAACACCACCTGTGGCGCGTCCAACGTGTCTTTCGGCCTGCCCAACCGTCACGGCGTCAACAATGCGTTTTTGCCTATGGCAATGGCGGCGGGGATGACCTCGGCGATTATGAACCCTGTAGCCATTCCGGTTAATAAGGCCAAACTGGACGCTAAAATTGCCGAACTGGCAGAAATTGGCATCATCGTTCCCGACGACATGGATATGGAAGTCTTTGCGAATATGGTTGGACTCGGGTCAACCAAATGGGGACCGGGCAGCGAAATGACCGCAATTCGCGCGGCAAACCTGCTGACCAACAATGACCCACACGGGGGCGCTTGGATCAACTTTAACAAACCCCCTGTTAAAGAAGGCGAACAAGAAGCCGGTGCACGCGGCCGTCGTGCAGGTGGCGGGCGTCGCCGGCGCGGTTAACACCGCCAGTTTCGCCATAAAATCACCCAGCGGGCCAAATTTGATCGTTTGGCTGGCTGGAACACTATCTTCTTGTGATCAAACTATTCCTTGGCAGGATGCCGGTTTATTCTTGTGAAAACCTTAACACGAGAAGACTATGACACAGACCTATACAGCCCCAGCGGGCACCTCTATCGGCCATGTTCACCTGAAAGTTTCCGATCTCGATCGCGCTTTGGCGTTTTATTGCGGTATTTTGGGCCTGCAACAAACCCAACGCTACGGGGCCGAGGCCGCCTTTGTCGCGGCTGGCGGCTATCATCACCACATCGGGTTGAACACATGGCATTCCAAAGGCCAGCCCCCTGCCCCTCTGGACACCGCTGGCTTGTACCATCTCGCACTTTTATACCCAACCCGCGCAGATTTGGGCAGAGTATTGGTGCAGCTTGATAAACACGGTATCCAACTGGACGGCGCGGCAGATCACGGCGTCAGTCAGGCGCTTTATCTGCGCGACCCTGATCAAAATGGTGTAGAATTATACTGGGACCGCCCCGCCGCAGAGTGGCCCCGCGATGCAGAGGGTCGGCTGTCGATGAACAACAGCCGATTGGACCTGAACGCCCTGCGTGCCTTGGCAAATTAGGGTACAATACGTTAATCGCGGGTTACACTGTGACAAAACCCCTGTCGGAAACGGCGGGGGATTCCGCTTATTTATTCGGTACCAAAAGGAAATTCTCTGCTCTTGACCAGCCCTGTCAAACCCGCTCGCGTTACGCGCATTGCAAAGTTACTGCTGCGGCTTGCGCTGATCCTTGCTCTGGCTTGGGGGATTCACCTAGGGCTGAACTGGCTGACAGCGCAGGTCAAACAGGTTGGGGACGGCGGCACCAGTTTTATGTTCAGCGGGATGATCCTGTTAATTCTTCTGACCTATTCTCTTGTTATCGCGTGTCCTTTTGTACCCGGAGTGGAAATCGGTTTTGCCCTGATGGCCATGCAAGGTGCGAAAATCGCACCATTTGTGTTTTTGTTTACGGTCATAGGCCTCGCGCTTGCTTTTCTGGTGGGGCATTATCTGCCCTATTCGGTTCTATCCAAATTTCTGGCCGACGTGGGTCTAAAACGCGCCGCAAAAATGGTGTCAGAAATCCAACCCCTGACCTTGGAACAACGTGCCAGCCTGATGAAATCCCGCTTGCCCAGCTTCCTAGGTCCGCTGTTCGTAAACTGGCGTTATGTGTTTCTGGCTGTGCTTATCAATATTCCCGGCAATATGCTTCTGGGCGGTGGGGGTGGCATTTGTTTTTCCGCAGGACTAACCCGCCTGTTCCGCCCCACTTGGGCGCTGCTAACGCTCGCCCTAGCGGTGGCGCCCGTACCGGCCTTTTTCTACTTCATGGGTATCACCCTGTTCTGACGCAGAAAAATCGCCCCAATCTGCCGCAATTCGCCCAAAACTGACGCGCCTTGGCTTTCCATTTCCACCAACGCCCCTATTGTCGCTTGAACGGTTAATCAGACGACGAACAGGCCAGGTGATATGAGCGCTTCTAACGATCCTTTGGTGATTTTTACCCCCTCCGGCAAACGGGGGCATTTTGCGGTGGGCACACCGATCCTAACGGCTGCACGCCAGTTGGGGGTTGATCTGGACAGTGTCTGCGGCGGGCGCGGGATTTGTTCGAAATGCCAGATTCAGCCCTCCTACGGCGAATTTTCCAAACACGGCGTCACTGTGGCGGATGACGCCTTAAGCGAATGGAATTCGGTCGAGGAACGCTATAAATCCAAACGGGGCATGATTGACGGGCGGCGACTGGGCTGTCAGGCACAGGTTCAAGGCGATGTGGTGATCGACGTCCCCCCCGAAAGCCAGGTCCACAAACAAGTGGTGCGCAAACGGGCCGAGGCGCGGGACATCGTGATGGATCCCTCCACCAAACTGTATTACGTCGAGATTCAGGAACCCGACATGCACGACCCGACCGGTGACTTGGAGCGACTGGTTAAAGCCCTGCGCGATCAATGGGAATTGCCCCATCTGGAGGCGGATTTGGGCATCCTTCAAACCATGCAACCGATCCTTCGCAAAGGCGGCTGGAAGGTCACCTGCGCTGTGCATCTGGGGGATGATATGTTCAGCCCGCGCATCATGCACATCTGGCCCGGGTTCTATGAAGGCACGATTTACGGGCTTGCCGTCGATCTTGGATCAACCACCATTGCGGGTCACCTATGTGATTTGCAATCGGGCGAGGTCGTGGCCTCTAGCGGCATTATGAATCCGCAAATCCGCTTTGGCGAAGACCTGATGAGCCGCGTGAGCTATTCCATGATGAACAAAAACGGTGCCGAGGAAATGACCCGCGCCGTGCGCGACGGTATGAATGCGCTGTTCGTAAATATCGCCAATGAAGCGGAAATTGATCGCAATTTGATTGTGGATGCGGTGTTCGTCTGCAACCCTGTGATGCACCACCTTTTTCTGGGCATTGATCCGTTTGAATTGGGTCAAGCGCCATTCGCGCTGGCCACATCGGATAGTATTTCCATTCGGGGCCTTGAACTGGGCCTGAACTTGCATCCCGCCGCGCGGGTTTATCTGCTGCCATGTATTGCGGGTCACGTCGGCGCCGATGCCGCCGCGGTCGCCTTGTCCGAAGCTCCGGATAAATCGGAAGATTTGGTTTTGGTAGTAGACGTTGGCACAAATGCAGAAATCCTTTTGGGCAACAAGGATAAGGTTCTTGCCTGTTCATCACCAACTGGGCCTGCTTTTGAAGGTGCGCAGATTTCCTCAGGGCAGCGCGCGGCACCAGGTGCAATTGAGCGGGTGATGATCGACCCGATCACCAAGGAACCCCGTTTCCGTGTCATCGGCTCTGATCTTTGGTCGGACGAAGACGGGTTCGAAGAAAGCATTCTGTCATCAGGAATCACAGGAATTTGCGGTTCTGGCATCATCGAGATGGTTGCCGAAATGCGCCTCGCCGGAATCGTCGATGGCCCAGGCCTGATCGGATCCCCCACCCAAACCGGCACAGAACGCTGTTTTTTGGATGGCCGCACCCATTCATATCTGGTCTGGGACGGAACTGAAAAAGGCGGGCCACGGATCACCGTCACAAACCGCGATATCCGTGAAATCCAGATGGCAAAGGCCGCACTTTATTCTGGTGCGAGGTTGCTGATGGATAAATTTGGTGTAGATACGGTCGACCGTATCGTTTTGGCGGGTGCATTCGGGGCACATATTTCCCCCAAACACGCCATGGTTTTGGGGATGATCCCAGATTGCCCGCTTGAAAAAGTCACAAGTGCAGGCAACGCCGCTGGCACTGGTGCACGCATCGCCTTGTTGAACACATCATCGCGGCGCGAGATTGAAAAAACCGTGAAAGACATCCACAAGATCGAAACAGCCATCGAGCCCCGTTTTCAGGAACATTTTGTAAATGCCAGCGCAATTCCTAATAGTGTTGAGAAATTTCCGATCCTCGAAACCCACGTCACTATTCCGAATGTGAATTTCAACACTGGCAGCGATGACGATGGTCGATCGGGTGGCGGCCGCAGAAGACGGCGGCGTGGATAAGTTCAGTATAAAGGTGCAGGTAAGATAAAGATTCGGTTGCGTAGCTCCCATTACGCAATTGACCCTAAACAGCAAAGCGGCTAAACCGCCGCACAGCAGAGCGGGTATGGTGAAAAGGTATCACGGCAGCTTCCCAAGCTTTAGTTACGAGTTCGATTCTCGTTACCCGCTCCAAGTTTTCCCCACTTTATTTTTCACGGAACCGCGTGATGGCTGGTGAACTAAATCAAATTCCATTTGGTCATTAATTTTTTTAAATAACTTTCAGCAGATTTCCAATCGAAAGGGATCTATCAAACCTCCCATATACCAGGGTGAAGAAATTTAGACGGATTCGGGAATCCGAACCCATTTTGCCAAAGCTTCCAATAATTGAGCTTTCTTAATTGGTTTCGCTAGAAAATCATCCATTCCAGCCTCTTCACATCGTTCCCGATCTTGCGCCATTGCGTTTGCCGTTAATGCCACAATCGGACAACGCAGAGCGCAGCTTCGTGCTTCAATTTCACGAATTTTAATAGTGGCTTCAATACCATCCATTTCCGGCATCGACATATCCATAAAAATCAAATCAGGAGGATCACTTTCAAATTTTTCTAAAGCTTCCAAGCCATTTATCGCGAAAACCAGCCGAACCGGTGCAGTTTTCAACATTGTTTGAACCACAAGCCTGTTGGTTTTATTGTCTTCAGCGACAAGAACAGTCGGCCCAGTAGTTTTGTTCAAAGCAACCGTTCCAGAACCTATCCGTTGATCTTTTACACGATGAAGAGGAGGCGATTGGTGCAGGCGTTGATTTTGATCTTTCGGGAGAGAGTTCCGCACAATTCTTGGGGGAGTTTCCTCTTGATTTCGCAAGTCGGACATAGGAATTTTACTATTTCGGGAGATTTGCTCGTCAACAGGTAGATTCAGATTGATAGTGAAAACGGACCCTTCTCCGATTTCAGAATGTGCGAAAATTTTTCCATTCATAAGATCAACCAGACGGGTGGAAATAGCCAACCCTAAACCGGTTCCTTCAAATTTTCGGTTCGTTGTCCCGTCCACCTGCTCAAATTCGTTGAAAATTCTGCACAGCATTTCTTTCGGAATGCCGATACCTGTATCCCGAATTTTTATTGAAAGCTGGCAAATGTCACCGACAACGTCACCTGTTACATCCAGTGTGACGTGACCTTCCAAGGTGAATTTTACAGCATTGCCTGCAATGTTTGTAATGATCTGTCGGATTCGCCCTACATCACCAATTAAGTTGCGCGGTAATTCAGCCGCGTAGTGCAAAGACACATCAACAGATTTTTGCGTCGCTTTTACGGACAAAAGGGTGACCACATCCTCAAAAGCGCTCTGTAAATCAAAAGATTCTGGTTCTAATTGCATTTTGCCAGCCTCGATTTTTGAAAAATCTAGGATGTCATTAATAATTGTTAAAAGTGCGGTTCCTGAGTTGGAGATAGTACTCGCATAAAGCCGTTGGTCGTCATCCAATTCGGTTTCAAGGAGCAACTCACTCATACCAATGACACCATTCATGGGGGTTCTGATTTCGTGGCTCATATTGGCGAGAAATTCCGACTTTATCTTACTTGCTTGATCGGCGGATTCCTTGGCCAATAGCAGTTCTTTTTCCCTCTGATCCCGCTCCATAAAGGTGTCATGTAATACCGACACCGATGCATCAAGTGCACGAAACTCTCGCGAAACGAAACTGTCTAACTTCCGGCGCTCATGTTTCTCGCCAAGCATAACACTACTCATTCTATGGTGAATGTTGGCCAGTGGACGCATAGCCAAAAAATGCGTTAGAGCAATGTAAAAAAATGAGAGTGCCGTGACCGCGACAAAAATAGTAATTCCGACGGCACGAACGTTTTTGCTGATAAGCGCTTTATCTGCGGCGGTTGACCAGATCACCTTCATGCGGCCAAAAGGTTCATCCTCGAACAGAATATCGCGATCAAAAACCAATGTGTCGTTGGTTGCCACCAAGCGGTCCTTTTCTGCACGCGCCAAAACAACGCCATCTACATTGTAAATGATTACGGACTGCAACTTTGGCTTGCTAACAAGCGCTTGGTTCACCGCAGTTTCAAGAACCGGACCGTCTTCCGTAATGATGGATTCCAGCATCAGATTACCCAAAAGAGAAACCGTTGCGTCCGCATCCGCAGTAATCGTTTCGTTCATTCGGGCAGTTTCGTTTGAGCGCTCATAACTTCCGATTAAATAGGTAACAAGAATTGCGCCAACGAACATCAACGCCAGAAATTGTGTCTTAATATCAAATTTATTCATGGCGTTGATGATCAGTGTCCCTTTAGAAACTGGTGCTTTGATCCATTGCATTTCTGATTGGATCATAATCGGCATCATTTCCTTCGAGCATGCCGTTCTTTGATACAGACTTCATCAGTTCAAGGTTCGTTGGATCCAATAGAATGGTTTTCATCGCTTCGAAAACACGTGGCGACATTTTGGAACTTGCGATCCAGGGTTTGGTAACGTTGTCAAATGTTGCGAGAGCTCTAATTGGAACGCCCTTTTCCACCAGCTTTTTAAAAGTGCTTTCCTTCAGCGCACCAGCTGTGAAACTGCCGTTCCCGACGGCCGATCCCACAAGATCATGACGCCCGAGATATTCAAACATGCTGAGCTCATCCGCGGAAATTCCAGCCTCTAGCAATTCACTTTGTGCAAGGTAGCGTCCGATTGTGGAAAGTTCGTCACCAAAAGCAAAGCTGTTGTTTTTAAGATCTGCCAACGTCTGAATGTCAGAATCTGTGCGCACTGCAATCACACCTTTAAAGGTCTTTTTACCCTTAACGCTTTCGATTGCGATGATGTTGATCTTTGGATTTCTGGCCTTTGCAGTTACGTAAGAAGCTGGACCAAAACGCGAAAAATCCACTTCGCCATCAACCAGTTGATCAATGCTGTCTTGATATTCCTTCGTTACTTTCATTTTGATTTTGACAGGTTCACCCAGGCTTTCTTGTAAGGCTTGTTCCAGAAACTTTAAGAAAGGTTTGAACTGGCGCACAACGGCGGTGGGTTTATCTGCCGCGTAGGTGCCAAAGGTAATTGCGACATCCGCGGTAGCAGATTTGGCAATAATAAGCTGTAGTGACAAGGCACATAGCAGCGCCTTGAAAGACGCTTTGAAAGCAAAACCGGAACCATTCATTTAAACATCACTCTTCTTTGATAAGGCGCTGTGCCGTTTTCGGGGGCTTGGCTTATCAATTAAAGGACGTGATTGAAGAAAGCGTTAAGGGGACTCGGTTGATTGTTTCCAAATCAATTTGAATTTTAGTTACAATTTTCAAACACCAGAAAATCAACCCCAATATTGTAGTCGAACATCAACATACAGTGGGTGATTAACTTATACTTAACAGTAATTTAACTGCATACCCCGTCAATTGTTACAAGTTTATTTAAATTTTGTGACAAGAAACGAGGCACAGCATGTGCGGCATTTGTAAGTTTTTTCGGGTTTTTTCAGGTCATGGTTTTTACCTGTTAACGGTTTCTTTGGCTGTGTTGTCTATCATGGCCTCTCCTGTTGCCGCTATTCCTTCACCTGAATTGGTAATCGGTTCGGTTTCTTCACTGTCGCAGGTTTTGGCGGTTGGGTTTGCCCTTATTTCTGGCGTAACTGCGCTTCTAGCCCGCAAATTCGGGATAGAAATCTCCCCTAATTCCGGCCGCGTTCCGTTGCGGTTGGTTCTCTTTGGGCTGGCATTGATTGTCGGGTTGGGGGCGGTCAACCTTTGGCAATATAGGGCGGCAAAGGCGGCATCACTGGCGCGGATGCAGGCGACGTTGGTGCGACCAGCGCAGTTTAAAGGCACACAAATCAAGGATGAAACGCTCAAAGAAACCAGCTTTTCATCACAAGAGGATAGCCCGCTTGCGATCACAACTGATGAGGTTCAGGCCCTGTTGGATGGCCCCCAATCCAGCCGCCCGATGCTGTTTGATGTCCGCGAAACCGGAGAGCACGCCATGGGCAGCCTTCCGGGTGCCCGCCACGTTAGATTTCCAGATTTTATGACCGAATCTAACGACCTTAAGGGCAAACAGGCGATCCTGTTTTGCCACAATGGAAACCGCAGTTCTGAAACCTGCGCGGACCTCGCCGCCCGTGGTGTCGATTGTAAATTCGTCGCGGGTGGGATTGAAAAATGGATTGTTGAAGGCCGCAGCTTTAGTGATGCCAAAGTTACCAGCTTGTCTGACTTGCGCGCCCTGCCCGTCTATCCAAACAAGGAAAAATTAATTGATAGTCCAGATTTTTCGGCATTGATGACCGCAGGCGATGTGCAGATCGTGGACACACGCTATCCCAAAGATTTCGCGGCCGGTCATTTGCCAGATGCCATAAACATTCCGGTGCGTTCACTTACCACCAAAGCCTTACAATCGCAGATTGCCGCGTTGGAGAAAAAGCCAACGGTGGCCGCGTGTTATGATCGCCGCAGTTGCTTTATGGCCCAGGTTCTCGGGCTGGAATTAACACAGAAAGGGATCGACTTTCAGGGGCGCTATACCACCCCTTGGGATTATTTTGTGCCCCCAAAGCCCAAGCCGCATGTGGAGGCTTGGCTGGCGCAACAAAACACAACCCTTTGGCGGGAAACCATTCACTGGTTAGCGGGGGCTATGGTGCAAATGTCCCAGTTTATTGGTGTTGTGGGGGCTGTCGTTGCTCTAGCTATTGTATCCCGCATTCTGATCCTGCCGATTGCCCTGAAATCAGAACGGGATCAGATGGTTACACGGGAAAATGCGCCCGCATTGGCCGAGATTAAAACCCGCCTTGCTCAGGATCCAACACGCAAAGCACGGGCGATCCGGCAGTACTATTCAGAACACGGCTTGACCCCGATGCGGAACATGACCGCCTTGTTGTTTTTGCCGCTCATGATGCTGGGACTCAGCGCCACGCAAGAGGCTGGAATGCGTATCGGGCAGCCGCTGGGCTGGGTTCAATCAATGGGTGACGCCGACCCGTATTACCTGATGCCTATGCTATTTTCGGGGCTGGCGGGGCTGTATTTGAACTGGGCTGTCGCCAAGACCCGAACACAGGCCATCATGTGGTGGGCCTTTGGCGTTCCGTTGCTGTTTGCCATGGTTGTGGGGATCAGTTTCTTAGGGAACCTCTATCTGACAATCGCCTTGGCGCTGTTGCTGGTGCAACGGGCTTATGTGACGGGTGACCTTGCGCATTGGGCGAAATCCTTGCGTCAAATACTGCGAAACACAATGGTGCGGCGTCTGTATCATGGGGTTATCCCTCTGGCTTATTCCCACGCGCTGACCGAAGCAGGGAACAAATCTTACCGCCTTTCGGTTCTTAAAAACGCAGGGCTGCCAGTTCCCCAAGGAGTTGTGCTAAACACAGCAGTGATTGCCCAATTTGACGGTCTTTCCCCCAGCCAAAAAGACAAATTCGCTGCGCGTATCTGGCGGATGATTGGAAAAACACCCTGCGCCGTGCGCAGTTCCGCCGCAGCCGAGGATGGCGCTGACAAGAGCTTTGCCGGTGTGTTCGACAGTGTGCTGCACGTCGATCGCAACGGTCTAACAGCCGCGCTTGAGGCGGTTCATAATTCATTCAGCGCGGCCCGTGCGGGCAGCTACTCGGACGCTGAAACGGATCACGACGGCAATATTCTGGTGCAGGTTATGGTGGATGCTGATTATGCGGGAGTGATGTTTACGCAGGATTCCACTGCCCCGGGGTTGATGATGATTGAACTGGCCAAAGGCACAGGGGATGATCTGGTGTCGGGTCGCGTAACACCACAATGCCTGCGCTTCGGGCGGTATACAAAAAAGCCTGTCGGCACTGAAAAACCGCCTTTTGATCTGTCGTATTTGATTAAATTGGGCGACAGGATTGAAGCCTTGTTCAACCGTCCACAAGACATCGAATGGGCCTATAAAAACGGACGTTTTTATATTCTGCAAAGCCGCGACATCACTACGATAAACCTTGGCGATGATGCGGCGCAGGCGCGACTGGCGGAATGGGAGCGTGTTTTTGATGTGTTTGGTGCCGCCCATCCCGACGGCGTGATCTTGGAACAGGATGAAATGTCCGAAGTTCTGCCTCGCCCTACCCCAGCAGCGTTTTCGTTGATGGGGCAAATGTGGGCACCCGGGGGCAGTCTCGATCTGGCGTGCCGCGATCTGGGCGTGGCCTATAATGTGCCAGAGGGAAAGTCCGGCCATCTCTACACGCTGTTTGGCAAAACCTATGTGGATCGGCCCATGAAAGATGACATGGCGTTGCAGCTAAGTGCCGGGAAAGCCCGCACCTTACATCGGTTGGCTTGTGAGGCCCCAGCGCGGTTTCGCGAACAGATCATGCCTGAATTGGCCGAGTTTTTAGCCCCGTGGAAAGCCACAAAATTCCGCCAGATGCCGCTCGATGCGTTGAAGCCCTGCCTGTCGCTGTTTCGCCGCAAATTAACGTTGGAGTATTATGTCGAGGCGGAGCGGATTAACATTCTTGCAGGCTTTACCATGGCCGAGGCGCAGACCTATGTTTCTACCCACCCCGAAGCACTGCATCGTTTGCGCAACAGCGAATTGACCCACTCGCCAATGGGAATCCTACGCGCTGGTGCAGGCCTACCGCTAAAGGCGCGTAAAAAGGCTGCTTTGCGGGAATTGGGGCATCGGGCAATGTTCGACTATGAATTGTCCATGCCGCGTTATTGCGAAACACCTGATCTGCTTTGGCCCCTATTGCAATCCCTGACAGTTCCGCAAACAAAGGCAGGGTTCGGGAACGCGGATGATCCGGTTTCTTTGGCTTTGGCTTTACAAGACTTAAAAGAACAGGCCAAACATGAATCCCTTTGGCTGGTCTACCTGATCCGCCGCGTTTTGGTGGCAATTGGCAAGATTACAGGGTTAAATGATCTGGTTTTTCAGTTGACGCTCGATGAAATCATTTCCCTAACGGTTGAAAACACTGAAAACTTGCAAGCCCTTGCAATGGAACGAAAGAACCGCGCCGCAATCCTAAATGGCACTGGGCCAAAAGCGTCTGAACTAACGCTGTTGGATTGTGAAATCCTAAGCGCACCAAACTTGATGGAAAGGGCTGTGAATGCAGGTGAATTTCAGGGCACCTGCGTGTCTGGCGCTGCTGCGGTGACTGCGCGTGTCTTTGTTGTGGATGAGGATACAGATGATTTGCAAACAGCCTTTAACGGATTTGAAACCGGTGATATTTTAGTGTGCCACATGGTGAATCCGGCTTGGTTGCCTTTTGTGCAACGGTCTGGCGCCGTACTGTCAGAGGTTGGCGGCTGGCTGAGCCATATGTCCATCGTGGCGCGCGAACATAACCTGTTGATGCTGGTGGCATGCAAGGGGATAACCGCGCTGCACAGTGGTCAAAAGGTCAAAGTACACCCCAATGGCAGCATTTCTGTGCGGCCACCTGTGGCACCGGTGCTGGACCGTACAGGATAACTAAAGCCGGGTGATGAATGACAACCGCGCGGAAATAGCCCGCGTGCAACCTTCGTCAAGCCACAAACATGTGACCACAGGTTGGCAATCCAATTCCCCGCCCGCGCCGTATCCCTTGGTACATCGCGTCAAAAAGGGCGCTTAACCCAAGGGAGAATTTATCGTGAAACATATTCTGATCAGCACAGTCGTCGCAGGCATAATGGCAGGCAGCGCCGCTTTTGCAGAAAGTCATTCCATGGCCAACCCGATGGTGGGTGGTGCGGAAATGTTTGCGAGCAAGAACATTGTTGAAAACGCTGTAAACTCGGCGGATCACACAACTTTGGTTGCAGCCGTGAAAGCAGCGGGTTTGGTGGATACTTTGGCCAGCGAAGGCCCCTTCACCGTATTTGCCCCCACAAACGCAGCTTTTGATGCATTGCCAGAAGGCACAGTTGAAACACTGCTGAAACCTGAAAACAAAGACACTTTGGTTAAAGTTCTGACCGCCCATGTGGTTGCGGGCAAGTGGACTTCGGCGGATATCGTTGCGCAAACCAAGAAAAGCAAAGACGGTTTTTACAACTTTAACGCCGTTTCAGGTGATGCCTTGTCTGCAAAAACCACCCCAAGCGGTCAGGTATTCGTCTTTGATGAAAGTGGCAATGCTTGGAAAATCACAACCGCAGATGTGATGCAATCCAACGGTGTGATCCATGTGATCAATGGCGTTCTACTGCCAAAATAAACGGCCTTTAACGTTAAACATGAACCCCGGCTGGCGTCAGTCGGGGTTTTTCTTTTATAACGTGGCAAGTAATCCACGGGTAGACCCGTCTTTGCCCTCAGACACCTCGCTCCCTTCAATCAACGGCAACATCTGGTTGGCCAGAACCTTGCCCAGTTCCACCCCCCATTGATCAAAGCTGTTGATGCCCCAAATCACCCCTTCAACAAAGACACGATGTTCATAAAGAGCGATGATTTTGCCCAATGTGCGCGGGTCAAGGCAGTCATACATCATGGTTACGCTGGGCCGATTGCCCGGAAACACGCGGTGGCCCGCCTGTTTTTCCAGTTCGGCCCCCGTGAGGCCGGTTTCTGCCATCATCGCGCGGGCTGTGTCCATATCGCGCCCGATCATCAAAGCCTCGGATTGGGCCAGACAATTTGCCAGTAACAGGCGGTGTTGGTGGGCCAGTTGGATTTCATGCCCCCGACGCGCAACCAGAAATTCGCATGGGACAACGCGGGTGCCTTGGTGGATCAGTTGGTAAAACGCGTGCTGGCCATTGGTGCCAGGTTCTCCCCAGACAATCGGCCCAGACTGGCGCGTCAAAGTCTGACCATTCATGGCAACACCTTTGCCATTACTTTCCATATCAAGCTGCTGCAAATATGCAGGAAGCCGCAGCAGACGTTGATCGTAGGGCAGAACGGCGCGGGTGTTATAGCCGCAAATATTGTTGTGCCAAATCCCCACAAGCGCCAGCATGACCGGCAGATTTTCCGCCATAGGGGCCTCTCGGAAATGGGTGTCCATCTCCTCTGCGCCGCGCAGGAAAGCCTGAAAATCCTCTGGTCCGATGGCGAGCATCAAGGACAACCCAATCGGCCCCCAGACCGAATAGCGCCCACCGACCCAATCCTCGAACCCAAAGACCCGATCCGCAGCAATGCCAAATTCAGCGGTTTTTTCCAGTGACGTAGACAAAGCCGCCAGATGGTGCCCGATTTTATCCTCAGGCACCTGTTGCAGCAGCCAGTCCTTCCCCGTCTGCGCGTTGGTCATGGTTTCAATGGTGGTAAAGGTCTTTGACGCCACGATCAGCAATGTCGTCGCAGGGTCAAGCCCTTGCAAAGTATCGCTAATATCGGCCCCGTCCACATTTGAAACGAAATGAACATTCGGCCCGTCACTGTAAGGAGACAGCGCGATATTGGCCATGACTGGCCCCAAATCTGACCCGCCGATGCCGATATTCACAACATCCGTAAACGCTTTCCCGTTTGCCGCCGCAATGTCACCACTGCGCAACCGCGCCGCAAAGGTTTTCATCGCTTCAAGCGTTGCCAAAACCTCGGGCATCACATCCACGCCGTTGACTGTGACAGGCCGCCCAGACAGATTGCGCAAGGCAGTATGCAACACAGCACGGTCTTCGGTTTGGTTAATTGGCACCCCAGCAAACATCGCGTCGCGTTTCCCTGCAACTTCGCTGTTTTTGGCAAGCATCAGAAGTGCCGCTTTGGCATCCGCGTCTATATTTGTCTTGGAATAATCCAGCAATAAATCCCCGCATTGAGCAGAGAAATCCTTAAACCGCGTTGGATCATCGAACAGTTCCAGAATGGAACGAGAGCTGGTGTTGTCAAATAAATCAGATAGCTGCTGCCAAATATCCATAAAAATATCCTCTAATCCGCGTAATGTGTTTGGGCCTGTTCCTGTACGATCTTGATCGGGGCCTCAAGCGTGGTTCCAGCCGCCCGCGCCTGTTCAAAAGCTGCTTGTTTTTCAGTGCCTGCAATCAAAATATGAACATGTCCTGCCCCGCGCAAAACTGGCGCAGTTAGGGTTAATCGCGGTTCCGGTGCATTTGGGGCCCGCATCGGCAGCACAACAGGCGCATCATCAGCCAAGGCTTCAGCCAGTAAATCCGCCTCGGGGAAAATACTGGCCGTGTGCATATCTGCCCCCATCCCAAGCACGCAAACATCCAGTGGCAGAACGGCAGACACACCGGATTGTAAATTGCTCAACACGTCTTCGGGGGCGTCTGCGGGTTGGTAAAACGGCACAAGAACCGCCTTAGCTGCCTGATCCTGCAACAGATTTTCCCGCAACAAACGGGTGTTGGACCTGTCTGACGATTCAGGAACAAACCGTTCATCCGTCAAAAGGACTGTCACATTGGCCCAGTCCAAATCCGCAATGCGCAAGTGTGCAAAGAAAGGCGCAGGGGTTGTACCGCCCGGAACAGCCAGCGTAGCCCGACCATTTTGCGCCAATGCGGCCCTTAATTGCGCCTCAACCACAGAGGCCAGACCTTTGAATAATTCCGCACGGCTGTCGTATTTAATGAACCCGCTCATGGTTTGATCTCGCGCCAGCGACGGCCGTCTTTATGCAGCAGCATCAGGCTGTCATCCGGTCCCGCGCCCCCCGGATCATAGGCAACAGGCGTATCGCCCGCGTCTTGCCAGGCCTGAATAATCGGATCCACCCAAGCCCAAGCGGCTTCCACTTCGTCTCCGCGCATAAACAGGGTTTGATCGCCGCGGATCACATCCATAATCAACCGTTCATAAGCATCAGGCATGAAGGAAACCTGATCGCCCAAAGCTTCAGCAAAGCTCATATCCAAGGGCACTTCGGTCAGGCGCATGCCGCCTGGACCAGGTTCCTTGATGGTAACGCGCAAGGTGATGCCCTCATCCGGTTGCAAACGGATCACCAAGACGTTGCCCTTGCGTTTGAATTCGCCTTCAAAAATCGAATGGGGCGGGTCTTTGAACACAATTGCGATTTCAGACATCCGCCCGCGCAGACGTTTGCCCGTGCGCAGATAAAATGGCGTGCTGGCCCATCGCCAGTTCGCCACTTTGACTTTCAGCGCGATAAAACTTTCGGTTTTGGAATTCGGATCTTCGGAGTGGGCCACATAACTGTCCACATCGCCGCCTGCATTATACTGACCGCGCACCACCTCCGCCGGAGAAACAGGCTCCAACGCCCTGATAACCTTCAGCTTTTCATCGCGCACCGCATCAGCGCCATATTTGGCGGGCGGTTCCATTGCTGAAAGACACAGTAATTGCATCAAGTGGTTCTGCACCATATCGCGCATGGCACCCGATTTATCATAATAGCCGCCCCGCCCCGCCACACTGACAGTTTCCGCCACTGTGATTTGCACATGATCCACATGCTGGGCATTCCAAAGCGGTTCAAACAGCGCATTCCCAAAACGCACCGCCATCAGGTTTTGCACGGTTTCTTTGCCAAGATAATGGTCGATGCGGTAAATCTGGTGCTCGTCAAAACAGGCGCGCAATTCCGCGTTTAACACTTTGGCGCTGTCCAGATCATGGCCAAAAGGCTTTTCCACCACAATGCGGCTGTGTTCATCTGTAATGCCGTGGCCAGATAATTTGCGTGCAATTTCCCCGAACAGGCTCGGCCCAACCGAAAAATACACGGCGCGGATTACATCCGGGCGCAAACTGGCCTTCAACTCTTTCCAGCCTTTATCACCAAAAACATCAAGGGACACATAATCCAGTTTCGCCAAAAACTGATCCACCGCCCCGTCACCGCATTGGGTTTCGCCGGCAAATTCCTCCAAAGCTTCGCGCACAAAATCGCGAAACCCGTCTGCATCAAGATCACTGCGCGAGGCCCCGATCACCCGCGCCTCATCTGGCATTTGGCCTGCACACATGCGTCTAAATAGGCCCGGCAGGATTTTACGCCGCGCCAGATCCCCGGTGCCCCCGATAATAACCAGATCGAACGGGTCCACTGGAATAGTTTTTGCTACCATCTGCAAGCCTCTGAATTTGTTGTCGTTAGCGATAACGTAACTGTCACACATACAGTCACAACTGCGTGGGATTTACAAGCTTTCCTTTGAAAAATAGCATACAATCGGATAGCGAACAGGCAAGCAATGACAGGCTATTAAATGAACGACCAGAAATTCACCCTGCCCGACCCGCGTCCTGTGGGGAAATTCCAGCATCCTGACGTGACAGCCAAAGGCGAACCGCGTGCTTCTGTTGCGCTGACGGGGGCGACCACCTTGTGGTTTAACACAGGCACCCTTTGCAACATCGAATGTGTGAATTGTTATATTGAAAGTTCACCTTCAAACGATCGGCTGGTCTATATCACCCGCGCCGAGGTCGAAGACTACCTTGACCAGATTGTTGCGCGGGATTGGCCCACGACCGAAATCGCCTTCACCGGTGGCGAACCGTTTATGAACCCCGAGATGATTGAGATCACCAGAACCTGTCTGGAACGGGGCTATGAGGTGCTGATCCTGACCAACGCCATGCGCCCGATGATGCGCAAACGGATGCAGGCAGGACTGTTGGAACTGAATGAAACCTATCCTGACAAACTAACCCTGCGTATATCGGTGGATCACCACTCTGCGGCCTGCCATGATCTGGAACGGGGTAAAGGCAGTTATGATTTGACAGTTCAAGGCATGGAATGGCTGCGTGATGCGGGTATCAAAATGCATGTGGCTGGACGGACTGTATGGGGCGACACAGACGCAGAAAGCCGCGCTGGGTATCAGGCGTTTTACACGCGCCACGGGTTTGACATTGATGCCCATCATCCGGCCCATACCATGTTATTTCCCGAAATGGATGAAACGGTAGAAGTTCCTGAAATCACAACAGCTTGCTGGGGCATACTAAACAAATCCCCCAAGGATGTGATGTGTGCCTCATCGCGTATGGTGGTGAAACATAAAGGGGACAAACAGCTTTCCGTATTGGCTTGTACTCTTTTGCCCTATGATCCACAATTCAACCTCGGACATACATTGGCAGAGGCTGAATCCCCCGTGAAACTGAACCACCCCCATTGCTCCAAGTTTTGCGTCCTTGGCGGCGCGTCCTGTTCTGCCTGATGCGCCAAGCTTTTCTGTCTTGGGGCGCCTTGGCGGTAACGGTTTTTGTGTGGGGTAGTTATCTGGTGTCCACAAGGGCTGCGATGACGCAGCACCTGTCGCCGATTGATATTGGCATTTTGCGATCCGTACCCGCTGCAATTGCGATTCTACCGTTCATCCTGCGACGTGGATTAAAACCAAAAACCGCCAATTGGTTGGATATCCTGATCATCGGCGGCGGCGGAGGAACACTTTTCACGGTGCTTCTGGCCTCTGGCTTTCGCTTTGCGCCAACCGTTGACGGCGGCCTGTTCACACCCTCCATGCTGCCTGTTTTCGTGGCGATCCTGACAATCGCCTTTCTGGGCCGTGCCTATGCTGGCATCCAGTATTTTGGTATCCTGCTGATCCTGATCGGTGCCTTGGCTGTTGGCGGATATGAGGCGATTTCAAACACCGGTTCAGGTGCTTGGCGTGGGCATTTACTATTTTTGACAGGTTCCTGCTGCTGGGCGGCTTATACAGTCCGCTTTAATATTTCGGCCATGGGCCCAATCGACGGCGCAATTGTTATTCTGGGCTGGTCCGCCCTCGCCTTCATCATTGCGGCGATTCTTTTTGGAACCAGCCTCCACCTGATCCCGAAAAACATCCTAGCCTTGCAAGTGTTCCAAGGCTTCATGGCCGGCTTTGTCGCCAATTTCACCTTTTTATACGCCGTGCGCACCCTCGGCTCTGCCATTCCCGCCGCTGCCGCCGCAATGGTCCCGGTTATTGCTGCCATAGGCGGCTGGATATTTTTGGACGAACCGATCACGCCCCTAAAATGGCTCGGCATTTTAATCGTTGCAGGCGGCGTCGCGCTTGCCTCGGGAATCATTAAGGCCAAAAAACTAAGAAACGCCTAACAGCTTTTTGTTTTTCAAATATCCAAAACCCGAAGCCGGCTCATAAGCGAAGGCCTAACGGCCCGCAAGCGCCTCCTCAAGCACGGATTTCACCACGCCCAAATCCACATCTCGGGTCACAAACGCATCGCCCAGACCACGGGCCATGATAAATCCGATTACCCCGTCGCTGACCTTTTTATCCTGCCCCATCAGTGCGATAAGCCCATCCGCATCCGGCAGCTTTCCCGCAATTTCGGACAGATCACATTTCATTCCCATGGCTTTGAAATGGTCGCGCACCCGACTGGGGGCTTCTTGCGCACAGAACCCGAGCCGCTGCGACACTTCAAAGGCCAAGGCACAGCCGATGGAAACGCCTTCGCCGTGCAGCAACCGGTCTGAATAGCCTGTGGCCGCTTCCAGCGCGTGGCCAAAGGTGTGGCCAAGGTTCAACAAGGCACGATCGCCCCGTTCTTCCTCGTCGCGGGCCACGATATCGGCTTTCATCTCGCAGGACCGTTTCACCGCGTAAATCCGCTTTTCCACGTCCCCTGCAGCGGCTGCGGCGGCGTTTTGTTCCAGCCACTCCCAAAACGCAGCATCCCCGAGCAGCCCGTACTTGGCCACTTCACCGCAGCCCGCCAGATAATCCCGCGGCGTAAGTGTATCCAGCAAAGACACATCCGCTAGCACCAGTTGAGGCTGATAAAACGCGCCGATCAGGTTTTTTCCGTGGGGCGAATTGATCCCGGTCTTCCCACCAACCGAGCTGTCCACTTGTGACAGCAAAGTCGTTGGCATTTGCACAAAACGGATGCCACGGCGCAGGATCGCGGCGGCAAAGCCTGCCAGATCACCAATCACACCACCGCCAAAGGCAATCAGAATATCATCCCGTTCAATCCGTTCGGACAGCAGCCATTCCACGGTTTTTTGCAAATTGTCCCAGGATTTTGTGCCTTCCCCTGCGGATAATTGCAAAGTCACGGCCTCGATCCCTTCGGCCTTTAATCCGGCCAAAAGGGCTGGCAGGTGTTTGGCGGCCACAGTTTTATCGGTGACAATCGCAACTTTTTTGCGGCGCAGAAAGGGGGCGACGAATTGGCCCGCCTGGGCCAGCAATCCCGTACCGATTTCAATATCGTAAGACCGCTTACCCAGATCAACAAATACTCGTTCACGCATTACCGTGCTCCTTTTGTGACGCCACTTTCAGGGTGAGCCAACAGGGTTTCGATGACTTTATGGGCCATATCTTCCAGCGAGAGACCCGCCAAACTATCTACTGTGATTTCGGCTTGCGCATAAATCGGAGTGCGCTTTTCAAACAGCCCAGTCAATGTCTGGCGCGGATTTGGCGTGCGCAGCAACGGGCGGGAATCCTTGTGCTTGACCCGCGCCCAAAGCAGCTCAAAATCTGCACGCAACCACAGGGCAACACCGCTTTTTGCGATCATTTCGCGGTTTTCAGGCGCCATATAGGCCCCGCCACCTGTGGACAAGATACATGGCTTGCCTATCAGAAGGCGTTGCAAAACCTGACTTTCTTTGGCGCGAAAAAACGGCTCTCCGTCGCGGGTGAAAATCTCGGCCACAGTCATATTGGCAGCCTTTTCGATTTCATGATCTGAATCCAGAAAAGGCACGCCCAGTTTTTGGGCGACCAATGTACCAACCGCAGTTTTCCCTGCCCCCATCAAACCGACAAGAACTATGGTTTTGTTTAAGTGATAGCTCAATGCCACCCCGTCCAAGTTTTTAGGCGCTGACAGGTCAAATACGCAAGTTCCTGCCGATCCCCCATTATCAAATTCCAATTTGGGTGATAACATTGTCTATACTTCACACAACCCCTACTTGGGGCCTTTCTTGGTGAAACACACCAGGAAACACGACAAGAAAAAAGGTGGCAGAGGCAAATTTCATGGGCAGGATCATTCGTTTTTTAATTTTAGTTCTGATCCTCGCGTTTTTGGGGGTATTGGGGTATTCGTTTATGGGCGATCTTTCCGCCCCCCAATCAGAGGTCACAGTTCCTGTTACGCTTGACGCGACATAAGGTTTTTAGTGCTGCATTTTTAGCCTGCGTGCCTCTGTCCGTTGCCGGACAGGGATCGGCGCCTGATTGGCTGTCGATTACTGTTCCTGCGCGTCCGATGAACCATCAGACAGGCCACCACAAGGTCATACAATCCAGCAAATCATGGAAACCATCGGGCAGCGGTATCACCACCGAGGCGATAAAAACCACACAACTCGACATTGCACAGCCTGATGCGGTTGGGGTGTTAAGCCCTGAACAAACCGGAATACCAAAAAACTTTTGGGGGGACAGTAATCCCAGCACACTTGCACGCCTTATCGCGCCCTACCGTGAAACCGCCCTGCCCGAAATTAACGCCCTGTGGCAGCGGATCGTGCTGACGGAAATCGACGCGCCGCTGCATAATTCGGCACCGGGTGCGGTCCTGTTGGCACGGGTAGATCACCTGTTAAACGCTGGTGCGCTCGATCAGGCCGAGGCCTTGCTGGATCGCGCTGGCACCCGCACCCCCGAACTGTTTCGCCGTGCTTTTGACGTGGGGCTATTGGCCGGACGCGCCCAATCTGCCTGTGCAACCATGCTGCGCAACCCCAGCCTGTCCCCTGATCTAAAGGCGCGGGTGTTTTGTCTAGCGCGGGCCAATGACTGGTCCGCCGCCGCCCTGACATTGACCACAGCCAAGGCGCTCGGACAGATCAGCGCGGCTGACGAAGACTTGCTCGCGCGCTTCCTTGACCCCGAACTCTTTGATGAAAACGACGCCCCGCCGCCGCCCGTCCCTCTGACCGCATTGGATTTCACTTTACGAGAGGCCCTTGCTCTGCCCCGCAATGGTCAGGCCCTGCCTTTGGCCTTTTTGCACGGCGATCTGGAAAATCTGACGGGCTGGCGCAATCAGGTGATTGCCACAGAACAACTGGTGCGATCCGGTGCAATCCCGCCCAAACGGTTGATTGCCCTTTACCAAGACGGCGTGCCAGCGGCCTCTGGCGGGATTTGGGTGCGGATTTCTGCGGTTCAGGATTTGATTGCAGCCTTTGAGGGGGATTCGGACGAGGTTTCAGCCGCCCTGATCACCGCCTATCAGGCGCTTGACGAAGTTGGATTGTCCTTCATTCTATCCGACCTTGCCGCAGAAGACTTGCGCGACACGGAACTTAACAGCGCTGCGGCCTCTGTTCGGTATCGGCTGTGGCTGTTGCAATCCGATTACAGCGACCTGTCGTTCGAATACACACCGCAAAACGCAGATGAAGCGTTTATGCAGGCAGTGGCCCAAGGGGAGCAGCCAGATGCGGCCAGAAACGATATTCAGGCTGCGATCCTTGCGGCTTTTGAAGGCACGCAACTGGATGTTTCCGCCGTCACAGATGCCCGTCAGGGCCGCTACGGCGAGGCCATTTTGAAATCCCTGACCGATCTGATCGTGTCGCGCTATGCGGACCCGCTGGCGGTGGAGGCCTCTATCTCGGCCCTGTTGATTGCGGGGATGGAGGATGAAGCGCGGCGGATTGCCTTGTTGGTTTTGATGACTGGGGCGCATCGGATCTGATGCAAAACTGGATCGAAACCTTCCTTGAAGCCATGTACGCAGAGCATGATTCTTCGGAAAACACACTAAAAGCCTATGCCGCCGACCTGCGGGAATTTGCCGGACATCTGGACGATAACAATAGCAGTTTTGCCACCGCCACCCGCGCCGATGTAGAGGCCTATCTGATCAGTCTGGACACACGGGGCATGGCGCAGGCCACGCGGGCGCGCAGGCTGTCTTCCGTACGCCAATTGTTCCGTTTTGCCTTTGAAGAAGGCTGGCGCATTGATGATCCCGCCACACAAATTCGCGGCCCACGCAAAAAACGCCACCTGCCCAAAACCCTGACCGAAGCAGAAGTGGATCGCCTGCTGGAAGCCGCCCAAACCACGGGACGATCCCCGTCGGACCGCTTGCGCAACACCTGCTTGATGCAATTACTTTACGCCACAGGCATGCGGGTCAGCGAGCTGGTCTCGCTGCCCGTCGCAGCAGTGCGCGGCAATCCTGAAATGTTGCTGGTGCGCGGCAAAGGGGATAAGGAACGGCTGGTTCCCCTGTCTCCGCCTGCCAAAATCGCCATTGCCGCCTGGCTGAAGCGCCGTGATGCGGATGAAGACCTGGCCCGCGTGAAAGGCAAACCTGTATCGCGTTTCCTGTTTCCCTCGAACGGGAAACTGGGCCATCTGACCCGCATCCGGTTTTATACACTGGTCAAGGAATTTGCCGTTAATGGCGGTGTCAGCCCTGAAACGGTTACCCCCCACACCCTGCGCCACGCCTTTGCCACCCACCTGTTGGCAGGCGGTGCGGATTTGCGGGTGATCCAGATGTTGCTCGGCCATGCGGATGTAGCCACAACGGAAATCTATACTCATGTTCTGGATGAAAACTTGAAAAAACTGGTGATGGACCACCACCCGCTGGCCAAGGACTAACCCTGCATTATCAGCGGAGGGACGATAAAATCCCTTTGGCACATTGAAATTCTTAAAGATTCCGGTTTATTTCGAACCGCACTATAGTCATAACGAAGCTGCTTTTTTACCGAGGAATACACCGGATGGACACCGCACAAACCGCAACTGTTGTACTTGATTTCAGCGCATGGGCTACCATCGCCGGAATTATTGCGCTCTTGCTGATTTCTGCTTTCTTTTCAGGCAGTGAAACCGCTCTGACAGCCGCATCACGGGGGAAATTGCACTCTTTGGCGGATCGCGGATCAGCGGGCGCCAGCCGTGCTTTGCGGTTAACGGAAAATTCGGAAAGCCTGATCGGCGCGGTTCTGTTGGGCAATAATCTGGTGAATATCCTGGCGGCCTCTTTGGCTACCAGCTTGTTCATGCGACTGTTTGGCGAAAACGGTGTGGCCTTTGCTACGATTGTGATGACCTTTCTGGTGCTGGTGTTTGCCGAGGTGCTGCCCAAAACCTACGCCATCCTGCAATCCGAAAAAGCCGCCACTCTCGTGGCTCTGCCAATTACCGTGGTGGTTGCCGCACTCTCCCCGATTGTAATGACCGTGCAATTCATAGTGCGTGCTATTCTGCGCGCCCTTGGCGTCAGTGCCGAGGCTGAAAGCGAAGCGGCGGCGGCACAGGCTGAAATCGCAGGCACAATTTCCCTTGGCCACGTTGAAGGTACAGTAGATCGCGATGACCGTGACAGGTTGCTGGGTGCGCTTGATTTGAAAGACCGCGAGGTTGAAGAGATCATGTTGCATCGCTCTGACATGGAGATGATCGACGGGTCTGGCGCCCCGCAAGATATTATCAACCAATGTCTAACATCTTCACACACGCGCCTGCCTGTCTGGCAAGGGGACCCCGAAAACATTGTTGGTGTGCTGCACGCCAAAGACTTGCTGCGCGCAGTGAACAAGATTTTGCGCGGTGGTCGGGCGTCTATGCGCAATCTGGACGGGTTTAAGGTGATGGATGTGGTGATGACACCGTATTTTGTACCTGAAACCACCACGCTGGACGATCAGTTGCGGGAATTCCTGCGCCGTAAGACCCATTTTGCCCTTGTGGTGGATGAATATGGCGCCTTGCAGGGGTTGATCACTCTGGAAGACATCATCGAAGAAATTATCGGAGAAATTTCGGATGAACACGATGTTGACGACCAGACCATGCCCGAAATTGACACAATGGGCCACTATTTGATTGAAGGGGCCATGACCATCCGCGACCTTAATCGCGCGCTTGACTGGTCTTTGCCCGATGACGAAGCCAACACTATCGCGGGACTGGTGATCCACGAGGCACAGATGATCCCCGATGTGGGGCAGGTTTTTGCCTTTCACGGGTTCCGGTTCGAAGTGGTGGACCGCGAGCAGAATAAAATCACCAGCTTGCGGATCAAGCCTTTGTAGGGCTGTGATCCGCTGCCGGGGTAGGATTTGGATATTTGAACCAAAAAGAGGTTGGAGAATCCCCGTCCTTTGACGTTTTTGGTTTAGCGGCCTTTGAACAGGCTGCCCAACACGCCGCGGATCAGGGTTTGGCCGGTTTTAGTGCCCAATTGGCGGGCTAGTGATTTGGCAAAAGTTGTACCGATACTGTCGCGGCTGGAGCTGCGTTTTGTGGGGGTACTGCTGCGGGTGGATTGCCCGTCATAACGCCGCGCCCTTTGGAATTCGCGGGTGCGTTCGGCCTCGGCATTATCGCGGTTTTCTGCGTCTTGCGCGGCACGTTCCAGCTTTTCAGCCTCGGTTGCTGCATCTTCGGCCCGTTTGCGTAGTTTTTCAAAGGCGCTTTCGCGATCCACCAGGGTTTCATACAGGCCCGCAACGGGGGAATTCGCGATGACGGCTTTGCGTTCTACGTCCGTGATCGGCCCCAATTGCGATGATGGCGGGCGGATCAAGGTGCGTTCCACAATGGAAGGCATGCCTTTCTTTTCAAGGGTCGAGACCAACGCCTCGCCCACACCCACTTGGGTGATGGCGTCCATCGTATCAAAGGCGGGATTGGCGCGAAAAGTGGCGGCGGCCAGTCGCAGGGCTTTCTGGTCTTTGGGGGTAAAGGCGCGCAGGGCATGTTGGACGCGGTTGCCAAGCTGGCCCAGAATATCATCCGGCACATCAGCCGGATTTTGCGACACAAAGTAAACCCCGACCCCTTTGGAGCGGATCAGGCGGGCCACTTGTTCCACCTTGTCGAGCAGGGCTTTTGGGGCATCATCAAACAGCAAATGGGCCTCGTCAAAGAAGAAAACCAGTTTTGGTTTGTCAGGATCGCCCACCTCGGGCAGCATTTCGAACAATTCAGAGAGCATCCACAGCAGGAAAGTGGCGTAGAGCCGGGGGGATTGCATCAGCTTATCAGCAGCAAGGATGTTGATCCGCCCCTGCCCGCCCGCAGTGGTGGAAATCATATCGTTAAGATCAAGTGCCGGTTCCCCGAAAAACGCATCCGCGCCTTGATTTTCCAACACCAGCAAGCGCCGCTGGATCGCACCGATGGAACTGCGGGCCACATTGCCGTACTCCAGCGAAATCGCGTCCTCGTTTTCGCCCAGCCAGACCAACATGGCGCGCAGGTCTTTCATGTCCAGCAGCGCGAGACCCTGTTCATCCGCCACGTGGAAGGCGATGTTCAACACGCCCTCTTGCGCCTCGGTTAATTCCATCAGGCGGGATAATAACAAAGGCCCCATTTCGGAAATTGTCGTGCGCACCGGATGGCCCTGCTCGCCGAACAAATCCCAAAACGTGACGGGAAATTTATCATAGTCAAAGTCTGAAAAGCCGATTTTTTCGGCACGGCTGGTGAATGCTTCGTGCAATTTGAAATCGGGCGAGCCTGATTTGGCCAATCCGGACAGATCGCCTTTGACGTCAGACAACACCACTGGCACGCCCGCTTTGGAAAAACTTTCGGCAAGAATTTGCAAGGTGACGGTTTTTCCGGTGCCAGTCGCTCCTGCGATTAATCCGTGGCGGTTGGCATATTTCAATATCAGGGATTGGGGTTCACCGTAGTTTTCACCACCGCCACCGATGAAAAGAGTTTCTGAAGTATCCATGCCTGCTGCTCCTGCAAATTTGCGCCGAGAATAGCGAAATCAGACGTGTTTACCACTGCGGAATTACCCTGTTTTTTGACTATTCGGTCAGTAATTCCACCAAGACCGCAAGAATTACTAAATAAGTTAAGTTTGCCCCAAGCCCCTGTTGACGCGACGAAAATTCTCGCATAGCGTGCATTTACAATTGATCGGCCAGTCCGACGGGGAGAACTGCTTACAGCAGAACCGAAGACGCTTAGGAGAACACTCCGAGCGTCTTCTTCATGTCAGACCCTTGTTTTTTCTACACGGACTGTTGACTGCACCCCATGGGCGAAGGCCCGCACATTTGAAATTTACTCCTGACATTCCCGTAAAATCGTTTTATGTAACGCCCATTGAAACGAACCAGACCATAGGCCTCTTGATGAAGAATACACTGATCCCGTTTGCTCTTGTTTTGTTGTTGGCAGCCCCTGTCGTCCATGCACAAGAGACCACGACAGAAACCACCGAAGCAACAACACAGACTGAAACCGCCCCAGCGGACCAAGCCAACGCGGCCGACAGCGAATATAAAGTAGCTGACGAAAATGCAGCCCCTGAAGAAGGCCAAGGCTATCTGAAAGAAGAGCACGGCCAGTGGCAAGTGCGCTGCATCAAAGCCCCCGAAGGCGAAGAGGAAGTCTGCCGTCTGTTCAACCTGTTGACCGACAAAGACGGCAACAGCATTGCGCAGTTGGATATGCAAGCCCTGCCAAAAGGTGGCAAAGCGGTTGCTGGCGTTGATATGGCAACCCCGCTTGGCACATTGCTGACAGCACAACTGGTGATGAAAATCGACGCAGCCAAAGCAAAGCGCTACCCTTATACTTGGTGTGACAACCTTGGGTGTTATGCCCGTTTCGGTATGACTGCTGGTGAAATTGATGCCATGAAAAAGGGTGTTACAACCGTCGTGACCATCGCATCCGTTGCAGCCCCTGAAGAGCCGCTGGAACTGGAACTGTCCCTAAGCGGGTTCACCGCCGCATGGACTGCAATCGCACCAAAATAATCTGGCACCTGCCAAGTTAACGATTTGAAAACACCCCGCTTCGGCGGGGTTTTTTTATGGGAAACGGCGCAGGGCGATAACGGCGTTCAGGCCGCCAAAAGCAAAGGCGTTGCTGATCGCCACATCAACTTTTACGTCACGGGCAATATTGGCGACGATATCCAGATCACAGTCCGGATCAGGCGTACGGTGGTTCACAGTGGGGGCAAGATGCCCGTCTTTGACCGCGGCGATGCAGGACAACAGCTCAACCGCCCCTGTGCCCCCCATAATATGCCCGTGCATGGATTTGGTGGACGACACCGCAACACTTTCTGCGGCGCTACCAAGAGCGCTGCGCAGCGCTGCCACTTCGGTTCTGTCATTCACAGTGGTGGCGGTGCCATGGGCGTTTACATAGCCGATTTGGGCCGCATCAATACCCCCATCCGCCAGTGCGCCACGCATGGCCCGTGCCGCCCCGTCTTGGTTTGGCACAATAATATCACCAGCATCCGCAGTCATGGAAAACCCTGCCACCTCGGCCAGAATGGTTGCGCCTCTTGCGCGGGCGTGGTCCAGATCTTCAAAGACAAACACCGCAGCGCCTTCACCCTGCACCATGCCGTTACGACTAGCGCAAAACGGGCGGCACCCGTCGGCAGACATAACGCGCAGACCCTCCCACGCCTTGATCCCGCCAAAGCACAGCATACTATCGCTGCCACCTGTGATCATAACATCCGCCGCGCCGCTGCGGATCATCTGAAAGGCCTGCCCCATAGCATGATTGGACGAGGCACAGGCCGTTGCCACCGTAAAACACGGCCCACGGGCACCAAAAATCATCGAGACTTGGCTAGAGGCCGCATTCATCATCAAACGGGGCACCACAAAGGGGTGAACGCGGTTTTTACCCTCTTCATAGACAGTGCGGTAGTTTTCATCTTGTGTCTGCAATCCGCCGCCAGCCGACCCTAAAATAACACCCGTTTTTAAGGACAGCTCATCCGTCAGGGTGACACCGGACTGGGCCATGGCCTCTTGGGCGGCCAGAACAGCGAATTGGGTAAAAGGATCAAACAGCGCCATTTGGGATCTGGTAAAATGTTGTGTCGGATCAAAGCCTTGAACCTGCCCACCGATCTGGATGGACAGGCGGTCAACATTCGGAAAATCCAGCGAACCGATGCCACAGGTACCTTCCATCATGGCAGATACAATGGCCGGGGCCGTATGTCCAAGCGCACAAATCGCGCCTTGCCCTGTGATCACAACACGGCGGGTCATTGGATCATCCTGTGGGCTTTTGAGCGGCGATCAACTGTTCCACGGCCTGCGTGATGGCCTGCACCGAGGACACATCAAAGGCCGAGGCTTCTGGATCATTTGCATTAAACGGCACTTCAATCGTGAACGCCTCTTCGATGGCGAAGATCACTTCAACCACCCCCATGCTGTCGATCGCCAAGTCTTCAAGCGTGGCTGTAGAAGATACGTCTGACGCGGACAGTAACGCCTGCTCGGCCAGGATTTCACGGATTTTTTCACTGACTGACATGTGCAAACGCGTCCTCGGCTCAAGTCTCGGCTGAGTGATTACTCATTTTCGTCCGACTTGAAAACAGTCTTTTCCAAACGTGCGACTTTTGCCACCAGTCGGGGCAAGCGGCGCAGCGCCTTATAGGATTCGATGTTCAGGTCCATTTTCATTGCCGGACTGCCCATCATCAAACGGCCCGAAGGCACATTGCTGGAAATACCGGATTTCCCCGCCGCAATCACGTCAGAGCCAATGGTGATGTGATCCGCCACGCCCACCTGACCACCCAGCACCACGCGATCGCCGATCTTGGTGCTGCCAGCCACGCCCACTTGACCACACAGCAAACAGTTCTGCCCCACAGTCACATTATGCCCCACATGCACCAAATTATCCAATTTGGTCCCGTCTCCGATGATTGTGTTGGCGATAGTCCCGCGATCAATTGCCGTGTTCGCGCCCACTTCTACGCGATCCCCAAGGATCACCGAACCAAGCGAGTTGATCCGTGCAAATCCGGCCGTTTGGCTGGCGCTGGTGATCTGCCCTGTGGCGCGGGCTTCCTCAACTGCGCCGGGTTTCGGAGTGACATAAGAAAACCCGTCCACCCCAATTGCAGCCCCTTGTTGTGCGTAGAAGTCATCGCCAATGCGCACCCGTGCGCCGATATGCGTACCTTGGTAAATCGTCGCGTTCCTGCCGATCTGCGCATCGCGTCCGATGGACACATGGCTGGCAATCCGCGCATTATCCCCGATCACAGCTCCAGCCCCGATCACCACAAATGGGCCAATCGACGGATTGGCACCCAATTTGGCAGTGGGATCAATCACCGCAGTTGAATGGATTCCTTCGGGAATGTCAGGCGCATGTTCAAACACCCGCGTCACCCCTGAAAGCACATAGCGCGAGCGGGGTGCAAAGATCGCTGCTTTCAAACCCAGCGCCTGCCAATCAGCACCGTCCCACAAGATAGCCGCCTGCGCCCGACCAGCGGTCAAAGGCTCTGCATAGCTTGGCTCCATCGCAAGGGCCAATTGATCAGTCGCAGCATTTTGCGGCTCTTGCACCGCTGAAATCATCAGGCTGGTGTCGCCAACAGCCTCGGCCCCGAGCGCATTAGCGATCTGTTTTATGGTGAATCTGGTCAAGGGTGCCCCCGAAAGATGCAGTCTACAAACGAAAACGGGCGCCTGATCCGGCGCCCGTTTCCCCGAAATCTGTCGCGGTTTTAGCCTTGAACGGCTTCCAAGGCCACCCCAGCTTTGTGAAGCGCGTTGAAGATTGTTTTATCGCGGCCATAAATATCACGGCGATAGTTTACGTGGCCCGTTTCACCGAAAAACGCGGTGCGGTAATCCAGATAGACCGGAACAGGCGTTTCAAGGTTCACATATTGCTCGCGCCCTGTGTTCAACCAGGACTTAAAAGCGCCTTCTGGATTAGAGGTCTGACGCTCCAGCAGTTTATAGGCGAATTCAAAGGGTTTTTGGACCCGCACACAGCCATGGCTGAACGCCCGCACTTCGCGGTTGAACAGGCTTTTGGACGGCGTGTCATGCAGGTAGATGTTGTATTTATTCGGGAACATGAACTTCACCAGCCCCAGCGCATTGCTGTTAGAAGGCCGCTGTTTGATGCTGTAGGGAAAGTTTTTGGTAGAATAGCCAGCCAGATTCACAGCCGCCGGATTTACCGCTTTACCATTGCGCCCGACCATAACCATGTTCCGGCGGGCCAGAAATCCCGGGTCTTTTTTCAGAATTGGCAAATACTCTTTACCAGCAATCGAACGCGGAACGTGCCACGTCGGGTTTACGACCATATGGGTCATTTCGTCGTGAAACTCGGGTGTGCGGTCTTTGGAAACTTTACCAATTACAGTAATCGACGTGAAAGACACTTTGTTGTTATCGTACAGATTGAACGAAAAATCTGCCAAATTCACTACAATGTGGCGTTTACCCCGCTCGCGGTTCATCCAGCGTTCCCGCTCCAGGTTTACCAAAACCTGCTGCAACCGCGTTTCCGCCGACGTGTTCATCACTTTAAGAGTACCCGGTCCCGCAACGCCGTCCGCTGTCAGGCCGTAATCGGTTTGAAACTCCTTAACCACTTCAACCAGACGTTCATCAAAGGCGGTGTCCGCGCCCAATGAGCCATAGCCAAGTTGCGACAGACGGGTCCGCATGGCGATGACGTTCTTGCTGGATGAGCCGGGTTTCAAAGTTGCAACGGGAATTTTCTCACCGTAGCCGCCCATTCCGATCAATCGTTCCAACCGTGCCTTTTCTTTCAAAAGACGCGCGTATTCAGGGTGTTGTGGCACCAAAGCCCGAAAAAACCCGCTGGGGGAGCTTTTGGAAATGGCTTCTAGCAATGCAATCTCGGAACGGCGCGGCGGCTGAACTGCAATTTCGCGATCAACTTTGATCGGCTCAAGCACACCCGAAGACAGGTCCTGCGCATAATCTAGGAAAATACGTGTGGCCATCAATTCGGTGGCAGATCCATCGCCGGTGCGGGCTTTGCGCAGCGCGTCTTCTAATTCAGCCACACGGTATTGCGAGGTCGGCAACCCCTGCTCGGATGAATTGCGCAAAGCGTCAATCAGGGCTTCAGCCCGTGCGCGGTTGGCGGTGCCAACCCAAATTGGCTGGTAATTGCGGTTGGCATAAAACTGGCGTGCATCGCTGGCAACGGATTTGTCGCCCAGAATCGCAGTGGATAATTCCACGTTGGTGGTGTTGGCAAAAGCGGGTTGGATGGCAAAACCCGAAACAAGTGTTATGGCCGCAGAAGCTGCGAATCCTAATAATCCGGTTCTTAAAAAATACATAGTTCCCTCAGTACTCAGATAGTTTTCCTTCCCTTACCTATTCCAGCGCCTGAAGGAAAAATATAGTTCAATCGTGTTTTTAGCTTATTTTCGCCTAAATCGCTGTTTATCTACAACGGTGAGGCGGAACAAAATGTGATCAAAATCACGCATTCTAATAAAACAGGTAAGGCTTCGGGAAGTAAGCAGAAAAACGCTCATCCGAAATCTAAAAACTTGGCGCAAGAATCGGAATGTGTAATAAAACGTCAGCAAATGTTACCGGGACACTAAATGAGCGCCACCTAAGTGGGGCCGCAGAGACGAGACAGAGAATGACAATCATGGGCACTCCCACCGATATATTATCGCGCCGTAAACTGCTGGGCGCTTTCGCAGCAGTCGCAATGGTTCCAGCAGCCCCGCACTTCGCCAAGGCTGCCAGCTACAATAAAGGCGCTGGCAATATTCGCAAAGTGAACCTTCGGAACCAACGGACAGGTGAATCGCTGAATTCGATCTATTGGATCGAAGGTGAATACATCAATCCAGCGCTGGAAGAGATCAACTACTTCATGCGCGACTGGCGTGAAAATTCTGTTCGCAACATGGATCGCCGCAACGTCGACCTGATCGCAGCAACGCACAATCTGCTGGAAACAACAGAACCGTTTTTGGTTCTGTCCGGTTACCGCACAGCCCGCACGAACGCGATGTTGCGCGGCAGATCACGGGGTGTTGCCAAATCCAGCTACCACATCAAAGGCATGGCCGCTGATTTGCGTCTTGGTTCCCGTTCGGTCACACAAATTTCCAAAGCGGGCCTTGCCTGTCATGCAGGTGGTGTGGGCAAATACTATCGGTCCAATTTTGTGCATCTGGATTGCGGTCCTGTTCGTACTTGGGGCGGCTAATCTAACCGTCTTACATATATAACGCGCTGGAACCTAAAAGGTTCCACACAGTTCAAAATAAAACCCGCTGCTGCGGGTTTTATTTTGTCTTATTGGTGTGCCCGTTGCAAAAGGCTTTTAAATCAAGCCCGTACAGTGCCGTCCCCACGCACCAGATATTTAAAACTGGTCAGTTGTTCCGCCCCTACGGGCCCGCGTGCGTGCATTTTACCTGTGGCGATGCCGATCTCCGCCCCCATGCCAAATTCTCCCCCATCTGCAAATTGGGTCGAGGCATTGTGCATCAAAATCGCGCTGTCCAACCGACTGAAAAAACGGTCTACAACGACGCCGTCTTCGGCCATGATACAATCCGTGTGGTTTGACCCATACTGCTGGATATGCGCAATCGCACCGTCCACCCCGTCAACCAGTTTGGCGGCGATTATCATGTCCAGAAACTCATGACCAAAATCATCGTTCGACGCGGACACAACACCGTTGATCCCTTGCAAAGAGGCGTCCGCGCGGACTTCAACACCAGCCTTTAACAGATCTTCAACAAAGGGTGCGCCATGCGTTTCAAAAAAGCCGCGATCCACCAACAGACATTCGGCTGAACCGCAAATCCCTGTGCGCCGCGTTTTAGCGTTCAACACAACCGCACAGGTTTTTTCAACATCCGCGCTGGCATCCACGTAGATGTGGCAAATCCCTTCGAGATGGGCAAAAACCGGTACTCGCGCATCGGCTTGAACCCGCGCCACCAAACCTTTGCCCCCCCGAGGCACGATCACGTCGATATAATCGGTCATGCCCAGCATTTCCCCCACGGCCGCGCGATCCCGCGTCGGCACCAGTTGGATGGCCGTAGCAGGCAGGCCCGCGTTGGTTAAACCTTCGACCAGACATTCATGGATCAATCCCGAGGAATGGAAACTTTCCGACCCACCCCGCAAAATTGCCGCATTGCCCGCTTTCAGGCATAAAGCCCCCGCATCAGCGGTTACATTCGGGCGGCTTTCATAAATCACCCCAATCACCCCCAAAGGCGTGCGCACCCGTTGGATATGCAGGCCCGTAGGCTGGGTCCATTCAGCGATCACACTGCCAACCGGATCAACCTGCCCCGCGACCGAGCGAACACCCGATGCCATGGCCGTTATACGATCTGCGTCCAGCATCAAACGGTCCATCATGGCAGGCGACAGGCCTTTGTCGCGCCCAAAATCCAAATCCAGCCTGTTGGCTGCAATCAGATCATCCATGCGCCGCTCCATTGCATCCGCAGCAGCGTTCAAAGCCTGCTGTTTCTGATCTGCCGTGGCATAGGCTAATTCCGCGCTGGCTGTTTTGGCGGCTTTGCCAATGGTCTGCATTTCTGCCTGAATATCCATGTCTTCCCTCATGTCACCATATCGTCGCGGTGCACCAGCGCCGCGCGGCCTGTGTGGCCCAAAACCTCAGCGATTTCACTGCTTTTACGCCCTGCAATCGCCACAGCTTCGCTTGAACTGTACCCGATAAGGCCGCGACCATACTCAATATTATTTAAATCAACGATGCGAACAGGATCACCCCGATCAAACTTGCCTTGCACCGATAAAACCCCGGCAGACAGCAAGGATTTTCCCGATTGCAACGCCTGTGCTGCGCCTGCATCCACTACGACTGTGCCACGCGGCTTCATACCTGCAATCCATTGCTTGCGCGCCGCTTTGGGATTGGTCGCCGCCAGAAACCACGACGAAGGCGCGCCGCTTTGCAATGCCCCGAGCGGTTCCAACTGGTTGCCTTCCATTATCGCCATGGCACACCCCGCCTGCATTGCGGTTTTCGCCGCCATCAGCTTGGTCTTCATCCCGCCCTTGGCCGCCGCTGTACCAGCATCTCCTGCCATAGCTTCCAGTTCAGGCGTGATTTCCGAAACAGTTTCAAACTTACGGGCATCCGGATCGGTTTTGGGATTGGCTGAGTAAAAACCATCCACGTCAGACAGCAGAACCAACACATCCGCCCCCGCCATAGAGGCCACTTGTGCGGCCAGCCTGTCATTGTCACCGAAGCGGATTTCATCGGTGGCCACCGTGTCATTTTCATTCACGATCGGCACCACGCCGTACCCCAGCAAAGCCTCAAACGTGGCGCGGGAATTCAGATACCGCCGCCGGTTGGCGCTATCGTCCAGCGTCAGCAGAACTTGTGCGGTTTTTATATCATAGGGTGCCAGAATTTCTTCGTAAGCCCGCGCCAGCCGGATTTGCCCGACAGCCGCCGCCGCTTGGGCCTGTTCCAGCGGCAAAACACCCTCTGCCAGCCCCAGAACCCGCCGTCCCAGCGCAATTGAGCCTGAACTGACCACAACAACGTCACGCCCCTGCTTCTTTTGAGCACAAATATCTAAAGCCAGTGATTTCAGCCAGTCTAACCGCAACTGGCCAGACGCCGCATCCACCAAAAGCGCAGAGCCGATCTTGACCACCACACGTTTGGCGGTTTTCAGCGGGTTTTCACCAACAGATTCAAAGCCAGAGTTTACGGACGCCATCCAGTATCCTCCGGTGCTGCCTCCGCCTTGTTCCGGCTTAGGATTTCGGCCCGTACCGCACGCAGAACCTCGGTCAAACCATCCCGTGCCACGCCGGAAATCTGATAGACCGTGCCCCCTGTCGCCTGTTCCAGCGCATTGTGCTTTTCAGCCTGCTCGACATCGTCCAGCGCGTCAATTTTGTTCAGCGCAGTTACACGGGGTTTATCGGCCAGATCGCCGCCGTATTCTTCTAATTCGGTAATGATGGTGTGATAGTCGCCCACAACATCATCACTGGTGCCATCAATCAGATGCAACAGAACCGCACAGCGTTCTACGTGGCCAAGGAACCGGTCCCCGATGCCTTTGCCTTCATGGGCACCTGCGATCAGGCCGGGAATATCAGCGATCACAAATTCAGCATTGTCCACGCCCACAACGCCCAGATTAGGATGCAGCGTTGTGAAGGGATAGTCAGCGATTTTCGGGCGCGCATTGGACGTGGCGGCCAGAAAGGTGGATTTTCCTGCATTGGGAAGCCCCAAAAGACCCGCATCCGCGATCAGTTTCAGCCGCAGCCAGACGGTGCGCTCTACAATCGGCTGACCCGGATTGGCGCGGCGCGGCGCCTGATTGGTTGAAGATTTGAAATGCAGGTTACCAAACCCGCCATTCCCACCCGAGGCCAGCAAAACCCGCTGCCCCACATAGGTCAGATCCGCAATCACGGTATCTTCGTCCTCTTCCAGAATTTCCGTTCCCACAGGCACGTGCAAAATACTGTCTTCGCCGTCTTTTCCCGAACGCTGCTTGCCCATACCAGGGCGGCCGTTTTTGGCAAAGAAGTGTTGTTGATAGCGAAAGTCGATTAACGTGTTCAGCCCATCAACAGCGACAGCCCAGACATCACCGCCCTGCCCGCCATTACCCCCGTCCGGCCCGCCGAATTCTTCGTGGGCAGCGCGGCGGAACGAGACACAGCCGTTGCCGCCTGCGCCGGATTTAAGATGTACTTTGGCTAGGTCGAGGAATTTCATGTGGTTAGGCTTTCTGACCGGTTGGGCCACGGATATATCAAGGGCAAGCGCGGCTCAACCCGACAGTTGGGCTAATCTTCGATGCGCAGCACATAGTCCCATGTATCCACCATACCGTTGCGTGCAAGGCAAAACACCTCACTTTCGCCGATCAAGGCGAATCCCGCGTTGGTCACAACCTTTGCCGAGGCAGGATTGTCCTGAAAGATACTTGCAACCAGTGAACGATCATTCAATGGGTTGGCCTTGACCAGCGCGGTCAACGCCTCGCTGGCAAGACCGGTGTTCCAGAATTGCGGCGCAATCCAGTAACTGACCTTGGACTGGCCTTCGGTGACGTTTTCCAGTTCCATCAGGCCCAGAAACTCCCCCGCGTCCTGACTGGTGCCATCAATGGCCCAGACGTTTTCGGCGCTGTCCTTCTTGGTCACGCGGTCCAAATAGACCGCCATCACGCCCGGAGGCAGCGGGTGCGGAATATCCGTTGTCATTTTAGCCAAACGCACGTCTGCGGCGTAAAGCTCAATTAGGCCGCAATCGGATGATCGGATCGGACGCAGCGTAAATCGCTCTGTCGGAATGACCATTTGGCCGGAAATTTCAGATTGCATCATGGGTCAACCTCCCTGAACCAGTACAAATAAAACACTTAGAACTGTAAGCGCGGCAAGCGCCCACATTAACCACCGCTCCGCTGGTTTCCCAGCCACCGTCGCGGCTAAACGATCGCCGCCCCAACACCACAACGGGTGCAGAACGACCTGACAGGCGAACAAACAAGCCGCGATAATCGCAGTGGCCTGTAGAGTTGGCGTGCCTGGTTCCACAAAATTGGTAAATCCTGCGGTTATCATCGCCCAAGCCTTGGGGTTGAGCGGATGAACAATCAAACCTGCGGCAAATCCCGGAGCCGCGCCTGCGGCCCGTCCCGGTGTCAGCTTCAGATTCGCAACTTTCCACGCCAGCCAGATGATATAGGCTGCCGAGATGAATTTCAGCGCGGTAAAGAGCAAGGGAACTTGCGTGGCCAGCCCCATTAACCCAAAACCGATTGGCCAGATGATCAACTGCTTACCAACCGCCACACCAGCCACAAATCGCAATGATGCGCGCAGCCCATAGCGGGCCCCCGTTGCCAGCAAAGCCATATTTGCCGGGCCCGGTGTGCCGACCTGACTGGCTGCGAATGCCAGAAATGTCACGGTTGCAACGCTCATTTGAAATAGGTGCCTTTGAAATGGAAAAAGGGCCGGTTTTTCAACCGACCCTTTAGAATTTTTAAATTCCGATGTTGGTTCGGCTTATTCTGCGGCCTCTGCCACCGGGAGAACCGAAATAAAGGTACGGTTTTTGAATCCCTTACGGAACGACACGGCGCCTTCTACTGTTGCAAAGATTGTGTGATCTTTGCCTTGGCCGACGCCTTCACCTGGCCACCATTTGTTGCCGCGTTGACGCGCAAGAATGTTGCCCGGAATAACAGCTTCGCCGCCGTATTTTTTAATTCCCAAGCGACGCCCAGCGGAGTCGCGACCGTTGCGGGATGAGCCGCCTGCTTTTTTATGTGCCATTAGGTCTCTCCTTAGCCTTTAGTCAGTTCTTTAGCCTGGTCTACCCAGCCTTCACGCTCAATACGACCCTTGAACGACAATTTCTCGTCGAACTCGGCGATGTCTGCTTCGCCCCATGCTGCGATCTGCGCAAAAGACGTCACGCCAGCAGCGTTCAGTTTCTTTTCAAGTGCAGGGCCAACGCCGGACAGTTTTTTCAGATCGTCAGCACCGTCAACTGCGGGTGCAGCGGTTTCGGCTTTTGCTTCGGATTTTTTCGCAGCTTTAGGGGCCGCTTTCTTGTCTGCTTTGGCCTTCTTGGGGGCAGCTTCAACAGGTGCAACCACAAAGCCTGCGCCGTTTACAGCGGCCATAACGCCAGATTTATCGGCGCCAGATGCCAAAATGTCTGTGACACGCAGAACGGTCAGTTGCTGACGGTGGCCTTTTTTGCGCTGCGAAGAGTGCTTACGACGACGTTTGACATAGTTGATAACCTTCGGGCCTTTGGCCTGCTCAAGGATCTCAGCTTGTACACCAGCACCAGCAACGGTGGGTGTGCCAACAGTGGTGCTATCACCACCCAGCATCAGAACTTCGTTGAATTGAACGGTTTCACCGGCGTTGCCTGCAATCTTTTCGATTTTCAGCACATCGCCAGAAACAACTTTATACTGTTTGCCACCAGTTTTTACGACTGCGAACATATGTTCGACCTTCTTATCTACCGCGTCCTGTGGCCACCCTTAGATCGGGTTTTGATCCAGATCAGAGGTGTTCGTAGGGGATTTCCCTGCCTCGGACAGCGCGTCTTGGTTAGACGAAATTAAAATTACCCGACGAACGGATGTAGGTCAGGTGCGCGGGGTATCGGGTATCAGAGGTGCGTTGTCAACCCGCTTGCCCCTTTTTCAATCCACAAAAGCATCGGCCCACAGTTTTTTGTCCAAACCCTCATACAGGTCTTGCAGATAGGGCGCGTAATTCTGCCAGGACTTAACCGAAGAGCGGTAAATCTTCTGACGAACCTGATTGACACTGGCCGTGCGCACCGCCCGCTTTGTTTTGTGAAACTCAAGCACGCTATCTTGCCATTCAAGACCCAAATAGTCCAACAGCTTGCGGCTTTCGCCCTCTTGGTCAGCCACCAGTGCTTCGTAACTGACGTGGTAAATCTGATCCGGGAACAATTCATCCCAACGGTTCATCATTTGTTTATAGCTGTTGGCAAATCGCGCCAGTTCAACTTGGTCATAGGCGTATTGATGGGCGTATGTGTCAAAGAAGTTCTTATAGATGGAAAAGCAATTGTCCCGCGGGTCGCGTACCGTGTTGATGATCTTGGCATTTGGGAACAGGGTTTTAATCAAACCCACATTGAAAAAATTCCCCGGCATTTTATCCACAACCCGCGCGGCGCCTTTTGCATTGCGGGTTAGTTCTGCCAGATAAGCGGTCGTAAACCCTTGCCCGTCCGCTGCTGTGGCCTTTGCACCTTTATCATAAAGGGTTTTGCCCATTTCCGTCACCGCGTTCAATTCTCCGGCGCCGAAAACATCACTGTGGGTCGCGATGATCTGTTCCACCAAAGACGTGCCAGAGCGCATCATCCCCAGTATGAAAACCGGAACCTCGGTCGGGTCCGCGGCATCGCGTAGCGCGGCAAAAGCATCTGTTTCAAAGGCCTTGGTGATCCGAGCGAATTTCTTGTCATCCGTTTCGGGCAGTGGCGGCATGTCTTGGCGGTAAAGCCTGTTGGCCGTTTCCAGACAGGCATAGCTTTTGCCATAGTCACCGGTTTTTTCAAAATGATGTCCCAGCGCAAAACCAAGGTGAACCTTATCAATCTGCGCAGTTTGCTCAGCCTGAAACAAGGTTTCCATCTGCGAGATTAGCGGCCCGCGATCCCCAAGCGGCACAAGATCCAGCATCATCCGCAACGCCTGTGCGTGGGCGGGCTCAATTGCAAGCACCCGTTCGAATACCCCAATCGCCTGCGTGCTTTGGCCCGACTCATTATATATGATCGCCAGTTGCAGCAGAGTTTCCGTGTTCTTGGAATCAATCACCAGAGCCTGCTCTAGCAGCTCAACCGCCTCGGCGCTTTTACCGTCCGCGGCAAACACCCCGGCCAGATTGGCCAAAGCCCCTGCATCTTTGGGCGCAATAGCAAGGGCTGCGCGAAAGTCAGCTTCTGCCCCGACACGATCATGGCGTGATGTTTTCAACGACCCCCGACTGTTAAGTGCATTGGCATAATTGGGCGCATATTTCAACGCCAGATCATAGTGTTGTAGCGCTGCATCCGACTGACCCATGGCGAAATATGCCACCCCCAGATTGTGATGTGCCTCGGCATAATCCGGTTTTTTCGCGATGGCCTTTTGCAACACAGGCACCGCATCATTAGGTCGTTCGATCTGAACCAGATAGGACCCGTAATTCGACATCGCCTCAACAAAATTCGGGTTCAATTTGATCGCCCATTTAAAAGCCTCAATCGCCGCCTTTTGATCGCCAACCATGCCACTGGCATAACCCAGAATATTATACACAAAGGGTTCATTCGGGAAGGCTGCCGACATGTCACGAGCCACCCGCTGGGCATTCGCAAAATCACCAGAATTCAGCACTTGCACCAAAACATTAGCGTCAGCCTGCGTCATCGCCCGACCGACCGTACCGCCCTGTTTTTCCAACCGCGCCAAGGCTTTCTTTGCTTTGGAATGTTTCGGGGCTTTGGTCAAAACCTGACGGTAAAGCGCCACTGCACGTGCGACATCCCCCGCTGTCGCCGCCTGCTCCGCTGCATCCAGAACCTGTTTAATCGTTGCGCCTGCGCCCGCCATAGTAACCCCAATTTCCGTGTAACTGCGCTTTTGACAAGCCAACTTCGCCCTGTCCAGCGCTTTCAGACTTGCACAGCACCCCAACGCTGGCTAAGAAGCGCCCGTTGAGACCAGCAACACCCCGCGGAGAGGTGCCGGAGTGGTCGAACGGGGCGGTCTCGAAAACCGTTGTGGGCGCAAGCCTACCCAGGGTTCGAATCCCTGTCTCTCCGCCATAAATCCCCGTCCTAAGCCCTCTTTAGTTCCCTTCATGAACTTGGCCATTCATTCTGCGATTCAAGTTTAGTTGCGAAATCCCCTTCTCCGCTACACCGACTTTCACCCCAACAGGCTTGACTCGAATCTTTCTCTATCAAATACTGACTGAGTGACCAGTTAAATCACACAGCACTTAATTTCAGCGGCTTTGCCGCAGCTTGGGGAGGTGAAATGGGGCTTGGAGGAAGTGACGTGAAGGCGGCTGGTGTGGAGACTTTATCCACAGCCAAGGAAACGCGTTTTGATGCGATTCTGGATTCCGCTGAAACAGTCTTTGCCAACTCGGGCTATCAAGGCGCTACCATGCGTGAAATCGCAGAGCGTGCGGGTGTGGCGCAGGGGTTGATCCATTACCATTTCAAAACCAAAGAAGACCTGTTCGAGGCGATGATCTCGCGGCGCTCCGAACACATCAATCAGGGGCGTGCGGATTTGTTGGGCGCAATCCTACGAGACACAGCTGCCCCCCGTCTGGAACACATCGTAGAGGCCCTGTTCCGCCCCACCATCGAGGCGGGGATTTCACAGGCCCGTGATGGTGGGGCTTTTGCACAAATTCTGGTATCCACAGCCAATTCCGCAAGCGATCGGGATCAGCTGCTGACCGAGAAATACTACGACCCGATCGCGCAAAAATTTATCACGGCTTTCATTCAGGTAGAACCGGGCCTGACCCGCGAAGATGCGGTATGGGCCTATATGTTCGCCATTGGGGTCGGCATGACCATGATGGCCAAAACCGGCCGTGCAGCGCGTCTGTCCAACGGGCTGTGTGATGACGGGGATGCAGATAAAATGCTGACCAAAATTGTGCCGTTTATCTGTTCGGGGATACGCGCACTGACTTAAGTTTAAACCAAACCACTTGACTATTCTGGGAGGATAGAATGAGCAAATTTTTCAAAACAGGTGCATGGGCTGCGGCCCTTGTCGCTGGCAGTACGGCCCTTGCACCGCCGGTGCTGGCCGAGGAAATCAACGCTACAGTTGTGGCGGGCCACCCGCCGGTGTTTCGCTGGGTCAAACATGCCAGCGAAACCTTTATTCCTGCGGTAAACGCAGCCCTTGAAGGATCAGATTACACCATCAACTGGAGCGAACAATACGGCGGCTCTTTGGCCAAAGTGGGCGATGAACTGGAAGCAACCGAGGAAGGGCTGGCCGAAATCGGACTGATATCCAGCCTGTTTGATCCGGCTAAACTGGCGGTTCAAAACGTCACTTACTTCACGCCTTTTGTGTCCAGCGATTCAACGGTTGTGGCCGAATGGATGGATGAATTGCAGCATAAAAATGCCGATATGAAAGCCTCATGGGAAGCCAACGGGTTAGAATATCTGGGCGGCGCCATCGGGATTGATGACTATTTGCTGATGACCAATTTTCCGGTGAACAAAATCTCTGATCTGGACGGCAAAAAGATCGGCGCACCGGGGCCTGCGGTGAACTGGCTGAAAGGCACAGGCGCTGTTGGGGTGTCGGGCAATTTGACCACCTATTACAATGAAATCAAAACCGGTGTGTATGACGGGGTGATTGTTTTTGCCTCCGCAGCGGTGCCGGGCAAATTGTACGAAGTTGCGCCTTATGTCACGCGGGTCGGTTTTGGCGCGCAATATGCTGGCGGGCTGGCGGCCAATAAAGACTGGTATGACGCCCTGCCCCCGCTGGTGCAAAAAGCCCTGAAAGGGGCGGCCATCACCGACCGGATTGCCTATCACAAAGACCTTGATGCCACGGTGGAAAAATTCCTGACCGTCATGAAAGACAATGGCGCAACTATCACTGAAGTGGATCAAGCCTTTCGCGATGAATGGGCTGCTGGCATGGATAATGTGGCACAGCTTTGGGCGGAAAAGCTGGACAGTGACGGGGTTGCAGGCAGCAATGTACTAAAAGCCTATATGGATACCATGCGTGCGGCAGGTGCGACCCCTGTGCGCAATTGGGACCAAGAATAAATCACACGAAACGGGGCGGGTCGTTCGGCCCGCCCTTTTGTTCAGGCTGATTGGACCTTTAAGAATGACCCATATTAATGCCGATTCAGGGCAGGATTTTCTGCCGCCCTGGTTTCTGGGACTAAGGCAGATCGTAGACGCCATGACATTGGTGCTGAATGTAGTTGGCACGCTGTTGATTTTGGCCGTCATGGTGCTGGTAAATGCCGATGTGATCGGGCGCGTGGTGTTCAACGCTCCTGTGTCTGGCGTCCCTGAAATCGTGTCCATGTCCATCGTGGCCATCGTGTTTTTACAAGTGGCGCAGGCCTTTCGCCAAGGCCGTCTGACCCGCACAGATGCCGTGTTGGATTACGTTGCCAAACGCGCGCCAAAGCTGCGCAGCTTGTTGGAGTTCACATTCACTTTAGCAGCTATCGCCTTGATCTGGCAGCTTTATAGCGCAAGTGAGCCGCTGTTCATCAAAGCATGGGTGCGGGGCACATATGAAGGCACAGTCGGCGATTTCACTGCACCTATCTGGCCTGTCAAACTGATCATCCTGATCGGCTGTGTCGCTTTGCTGGTGCAATTGGTTCTGCATGCAGCCACCAGCGCCTTTCATCTGTTTTCCACCAAAAGGACCACATCATGAGCCCCTTTGAAATCGGCCTTACCTCTTTTGGGGCGATGGTTGTTATGGTGTACTTGGGCTTCTGGGTGCCCTTCGCACTGATGCTATCGTCCTTTGTGGGCGTCTGGGTGATCAAGGGATCGCCCGTTCTGGCTGGCAAGTTACTGGCCCTTGCCGCATCAGAAACCATTTCCAGCTATTTCTTTGGCGTGGTGCCCCTGTTTATCATGATGGGGTTTATCGTGTCGGTCACGGGTATGGGGCGCGATGCCTTTGATGTGGCCAACCACATGTTTAGACGGGTGCGCGGCGGGCTTGGCATTGGCACAGTAGGCGCAAATGCAATCTTTGCAGCTATTACTGGAATTTCAATCGCTTCTGCAGCAGTCTTCACCCGTATTGCCGTGCCGGAAATGCGCCGCCACGGCTATTCCAAACGGTTTTCCGTAGGCGTTGTTGCCGGGTCTTCGGTTCTGGGCATGTTGATCCCGCCCAGCCTGTTGCTGATCCTTTATGGCCTGCTGACAGAACAATCCGTCGGTGATCTGTTCATCGCAGGCGTCTTGCCGGGGCTACTACTGGCTTTTGTCTTCTGCCTAGGCATCTTTCTGGTCGCGATGATCCGCCCCAAACTGATCGGAGAGGGCATCACCCTGCCCCACAATGAAACAGACGCCCTATCCAGCCGCGAAGTCATGGTCAAAGGCCTGCCCATCGCCGCCCTGATTGGTCTGGTACTGGGCGGCATCTATGGCGGGTTTTTCACCCCGATCGAGGCAGGCGCTATCGGATGCTCGGGGGCCATCATCATCGGCCTGCTACGCCGCGCCCTGACCCTGAAGAACTTCTGGGAGGTTCTGACCGACACCGGCCTGATCACCGCGTCCATATCCTTTTTGATCATCGCCGCACAAATGTATTCGCGCATGTTGGCCCTGTCCGGCGTACCGGCGGGTTTTGGCAACTTTGTGGCCACTGCCGAGATCGGCTATTGGGGGGTGATCCTTGCTTATGTTCTACTGGTCATCCTGATGGGGACGATTCTGGACAGCTCATCCATCATGCTGATCCTGGTCCCCTTGATGCTGCCGGTTCTGGCTCTGATGCAGGTGGATCTGGTCTGGTTTGGCATCGTCACAATCATCGCCGTTGAAATCGGGCTGTTAACACCGCCCTTTGGCATATCGGTCTTTGTGATCAAATCCTCGCTGGATGATCCAAGCATCACCCTTGGCGATATCTTCTACGGTGCCGCGCCCTTTGCGGTGCTGATGCTGGTGGTGTTGGGCCTTGTGCTCGCCTTCCCGCAGCTTGCCACCGCTTTACTTTAATAAAGGAACCTGACTATGCCCCGCCGTTTTGTTGATCTTTCTGTCCCGCTGGAAATGGGGATTGCATCCGATCCGCCGATCATGCTGCCACAGATAGACTATATGACCCACGATCAAACCGCCGAACAGGTTATGTCCTTCTTTCCGGGCCTGAAAAAAGAGGATCTGCCCGGCGGCGAAGGCTGGGCTGTGGAAACCCTGACCGTCGCCACCCACAACGGCACCCATCTGGACGCGCCCTATCATCACCATTCTACCATGAGCAATGGCGAGCGGGCGATCACCATCGACGAGGTGCCGCTGGAATGGTGTATGAACCCCGGTGTAAAACTGGATTTCCGCCACTTTGAAGACGGCTATCTGGTAACGGCGGCGGATGTGGAAGCGGAACTGAAGCGCATCAACCATGACCTGCAACCTCTTGATATTGTGGTTGTTAATACAACCGCAGGTGCAGCTTATGGCAATCCGGATTACCTGATGAAAGGCTGCGGCATGAGTCGTGAAGCCACGCTGTATCTGACCGAACGGGGCGTGCGCGTTACTGGCACCGACGCGTGGAGTTGGGACGCGCCTTTTGCCCTGACTGCCAAATTATACGCCGAAACCAAAGACCCGTCGATCATCTGGGAGGGCCACCGCGCCAGCATGGATATCGGCTATTGTCACATGGAAAAGCTCAGCAATCTGGACAGCCTACCGCCAACCGGATTTGAGATTTCCTGCTTCCCTTTCAAAATCAAGGCAGCCTCTGCGGGGTTCACCCGTGCCGTTGCCATTTTTACGGAGTAATCCCCATGCGTCTCGCAACTGTTAACCACAACGGCACAGCTTTGCTGGTGGCCGCGATCCACGACGAACGTTTGTTAAACCTGCGACAGGCCAGTAAAAACGCCGGTCACGACAGCGCCGTCTTTGACTCGATGCAAACGCTGATTGATGCGGGGGAACGCGGATTGGCACTGGCCCGCGCACTGGTGTCCAGCCCCCAGCAATCCGCCACAATCGCACAGGCAGATGTGACCTTCCTGCCGCCGATCATGCCTGTTCAATACCGTGACTGTCTGGTGTTCGAAGACCATTTAACCAATTGTTTCAAAGTGATGGAGGCCACAACCGGACGCACACACGAGGTGCCTGATGTCTGGTATCAACAACCGATCTATTACAAAGGCAATCGTATGTCTTTTATCGGCCATGGTACGGATGTGCAGTGGCCCAACTATGCCGAGCATCTGGATATCGAGTTGGAACTGGCCATTGTGGTGGGCAAAACGGGCAAGAACATTACCAAAGAAGACGGGATTAACCATATTTTCGGGTATACCATCCTGAATGACGTTTCGGCCCGTGACGCGCAAATGGCAGAAATGCCGGGGCAGTTAGGCCCTTGTAAAGGCAAGGATTTTGACACAGGCAACATTCTCGGCCCTTATATTCTGACCGCGGATGAGGTTCCCCATCCTGTCGCCCTGAACATGGAAGCCCGCGTCAATGGCGAACGCTGGGGCGGCGGCAACAGCAGCCAGATGCAGCATGATTTCGGCGCTATTCTGGCCCATATCTCGGCCTCTGAAACCATCTACGCGGGCGAGGTTATCGGGTCGGGTACGGTTGGCACTGGCTGCGGGTTGGAACTGGGCAAACGTCTGGCCGACGGGGATCATTTTGAACTGGAGATCGAAAAAATCGGTATTCTGGCCAACCGGATCGTCAAAGGAGCGTAACTTATGGGCAATCCCATTGACGGCTTTGAAATTGATCCCGCTAGCCTGAAAACCATCGGCACGGATTTGCAGCGGCCCGAATGTATTCTGGCGGAACCGGACGGATCGCTCTGGTCCGCCGATGCACGGGGCGGCGTGGTTCATATCCGCCCCGATGGCAGCCAAACCCTGATCGCACAGGATACGGCGACAGGGTTCTCTGACGCCACAGATGACGCCAGCCGCTTTACCACAGGCACCCTGCCCAACGGTTTGGCCTTTGCCCGCAACGGCGACATTCTGATTTCCAATTTCGGCACCGACCGGTTGGAACTGATGAAACGCACAGGCGAAAGCGAGGTTCTTTATGACACCATCAACGGCAAGCCAATCGGCAAGGTGAACTTTGTACTGCGCGACAGCAAGGATCGGCTGTGGCTGACAGTATCCACCACGATTGCCAATTGGATGGAAGCCTGTAGCCCCAATATCATCGACGGTTATATTGCTATGGCGGATGAAAACGGGTTGCGGATCATGGCGGACGGATTGCATTTCACCAATGAAATCCGCTTTGATGAAAATGAAAAATTTCTATATGCTGTCGAGACTTGCGGCATGAAGATTACCCGTTTTCAGGTGGCAGAAAACGGCGATCTAAGCGGGCGTGAAACCTTCGGACCAGAAAACCACAACGCCTTTATCGACGGGATTGCTTTTGATGCCTATGACAATCTTTGGGGCACCCATGTGATGACGGATCGTATCTTTGCCATAAAGCCAGACGGGGATTTGCGGATTTTGCTGGATGACGACCAAGGCTCGGCCGAAGGCAAGGCGCTGCTTTCGGCTTTTGCGCAAGATAAGGTAACTCCCGAATTGCAACTGGCCTGTGGTGGCAACATTGCCAACTGGATGGCCAGCCTAACCTTTGGCGGTGCCGACCTGCGCCAAGTTTACATCGGCAGCCTGCGCGGGACCACCATTCCCTATTTCACCGCACCCGTGGCAGGATTGCCAATGATCCATTGGAACGAGAGGACAAAAAATTGACAGAGACAGCACAACAGCCTGACAAAGCACTGGTTCAATTCGACTGCACCGGCCACGCGGTTGGTAAAATGCGCAATGACCTAGAGGTTCATATGACCCAACCCTTTGCCGAGGGACCGTTTTTGATGGCCACGGATGAGGGGTCATTTCACGGTGGCGACGCATCCGCCCCACCGCCGCTTGCCTTGTTTGTGGCGGGATTGACGGGCTGCATCATGACCCAAATCCGCGCATTTGCGAAACGACTGAAGGTCACAATCAAAGATCTCGACGTGGAAACCCGTGTGATCTGGGATTGGGAATCGAAAGGCCGCGTTTATGAAACCGGCCCCAAATCGTTTGAAATTGACGTATTGATTGACAGCGATGATCCCCAAGACAAAGTGATCGCCCTGATCGAGGCCGCGAAAAAAGGCTGTTTTCTGGAACAAACCCTTGGCCAAGCCAACACCATTCGCCACCGGATGAAAACACCCGATGGCTGGGTTGATGTTTAGCGAAGCGCGCCGTTAAGCGTCAGGGCTGACCAGCCCTGACAACACATCCGCAGCAATTTCAAAAGACGCAAGCCGCGCTTTGTGATCATGTATCATCGCAGTGACAATCAGCTCATCCGGTTTGTAGCGGTCAAGGATGGCTTGCAGTTGCGGCTTGATGGTTTCAGGCGCGCCCACAGCGGAAACAGACAGCGCATGCTGCACACCGTCCATCACTGCGGGGGGGATTTCTGATTCCACATTCTCTATTGGCAGCGGCAATTTCCCCGGCTTGCCGGTGCGCAGTCGCGCAAAGGCCAGCATTTGGGAAGAGCGCAGAAAATAGGCCTGCGCATCGGTTTCAGCCGCGCAAACCCCGGCCGCGACCATCACATGGGGTTTGGACAAAATAGCCGAGGGGCGGAAAGAACTACGGTAGATTTCAATCGCTTGGTCCAGCATGGCGGGGGCAAAATGGCTGGCAAAGGCATAGGGCAACCCCAGCATCGCTGCCAGTTGTGCGCCGTACAGGCTCGACCCTAAAATCCAGACAGGAACCTTGGTGCCGACCCCGGGAATCGCCCGCACAGGGGCATTTTCAGGCATGTCGTCGAAATACCCGATCAATTCCTGCACATCCTGCACAAAGGTATCCTCGGGCGACATATGGCGGCGCAGCGCCCGTGCTGTGGCCATGTCCGTACCGGGCGCGCGTCCCAGCCCCAGATCAATCCGATCCGGATAAAGCGTTGCCAGTGTGCCAAAGGATTCAGCCACCATCAACGGCGCGTGATTGGGCAGCATAATACCCCCTGCCCCAACGCGCATAGTTGAGGTCGCTCCCGCCACGTGGCCGATCACCACAGCCGTCGCCGCGCTGGCAATACCGGGCATATTGTGATGTTCCGCCAGCCAATAGCGGTGATAGCCGGCCTTTTCAGCCAGCCGCGCCAAATCAACAGTATTACGCAACGCATCACCAGCCGTCTGGCCTTCGGGCACGGGAGAGAGGTCAAGAAGTGAAAAATGTTTCATGTCAGCCTTCATAAACTTGAGTTGTATTTCCCCGAATGGGGATTGCCCCCAGATCAATCGTAGTTTCGGGGGTAGCACAAGCCCAACCACACGTGCTTAACGCGGCTGTGAGAACGGTGAAGGGGCAAGCGATGGAAATCTTGGAATGGTCAAAAGGGTCTGAGACTACTCTGCGAGAAGAGGTATTGCACCTTGTCTGCATTACCAACTGCGTCACACAGAGCTCCACAAAATCAACCGTCCTTGAACCTGAATGGTCGCGGAGGGTATAATATTTGGGGACGCGGCATGATGCAGTAGGAGAAACATAAAGTGACAGAAACTGTAACTTGGGTTGAATTTTATAATAGACGAAGAACTTATGATTTCGACACATTCATTTTGCCCCCGCAACCTTTGGTTGGAAGGATAGTGACAATATTTTAACCTCGTCAGAGGATGTTTATGACGATGATGATGTATCCGAGTGCGAAACTCCAATGGAGTTGTTCAAAAAAGGATATCGATTTCTGTTCACGATTAGCGAAGTACGAACTGCATATGATGACACTTGGGTTCACTTTGGAGGTGACGACACGATTGAATGGTTCAATTTGTCCCTTCTGAATTATACCAAAGGGTTACAACCTGTTTTACCAAGTGACCTGACAAACAGTTCTTAGGACAAAATCATATGCACTGTTTTCCTGTCTGACGTCAGCGCTTATGGTCCCATATAGCGTTATTTGACACAAGACGGTTTCTGGTTCGCAGCCCCGGTAATCCCCCCTAAAATTAGTGGTGTTCAAAAGTAGAATTTTCTCGGCAAGATATCTGAGGAGATTTTCGATGAAGAATGGACGATACAGCGACGCGCAGATCATGGCGGTGTTGAAGCAGGCGGAGGGCGGTGTTCCGGTTTCTGAGCTTTGCCGGGAGCATGGAATGAGCAGCGCAAGTTTTTATAAATGGCGGTCGAAGTTCGGCGGCATGGATGCGTCATTGATTTCAGAGATGAAGGATATGGCGGAGGAGAACCGCCGCCTGAAGCGCATGTGTGCCGAAATGAGCATGCAAAACGACTTGCTGAAGGAAGCGCTTGGAAAAAAGCGCTGAGGCCGTCTCAAAGGCGAGAGATGGCCATGAATGCAGTCGTAAGGCGCGGCGTCAGTATCGCATTGGCGTGCCGTGCGTTCGAGATCAGCGAGACCTGCTATCGTTACAGCCCTGTGCTGAACGACGAGAACGAAGAGATCTCGGACTGGCTGGAGCGTTTGACAGCCAATAAACGCAACTGGGGCTTTGGCCTGTGCTTTCTGTATTTGCGCAATGTGCAAGGCTATGGCTGGAACCACAAACGGGTCTACCGGATCTATTGCGAGTTGGAGTTGAACTTGCGGATCAAACCCAAGAAACGGCTGAAGCGGGATAAACCCGAGCCATTGGCTGTGCCTGACAGGCCCAATGAGACATGGTCGATGGATTTCATGGCTGATCAGCTCGCAGATGGGCGTTCGATCAGGACATTGAACGTGCTGGATGACTTTAATCGTGAAGGCTTATGTATTGAAGTGGACTTCTCACTGCCCGCAGAGAGAGTTGTCAGAAGCTTAAACCAGATCATCGAATGGCGCGGACAACCTCAGGCAATTCGAGTCGACAACGGCCCAGAATATGTGAGTGGAAGGCTTATGGAATGGGCTGAAAAACACAATGTGCGGCTGGAATACATCCAGCCTGGCAAGCCTCAGCAAAACGCCTATATCGAGCGCTATAATCGCACCGTTCGCGGCGAATGGCTGGGACAATACATCTTCGAAACGATTGAGGAGGCACAAGACCAGGCGACTGAATGGCTCTGGACTTACAACAACGAGCGACCCAACATGGGCATCGGTGGTATGACACCGGCCATGAAACTGAAAGCAGCCGCGTGAATTCTACTGCTGGACCCCATTAAAAATGGGGGGATTACCCGGGCACTTCAGCAAGACGTTCAGCGTTTGCTGGGGCGGTGCATGTTACGGCTGCAACAGTATGAACGGCTGATCAAAGCCATGGTGGTGGATCATAAGCTCTCGGGGCCGATGAATGCGTTGGAAGAGGCACGGTCTGCGCAGATTGACGGCACAGCCCTTAAGACGCTTGGCACCTTGGTTGGCGAACTCCTTGGATCATATTTCGTTGCTGGTGAAATCGACCCCAATGAAGAGACGGAAACCAACTCCCCTGAGAACGTCAATTGGTTCGCCATGCAGATGAAGCTTGGCTTACCGGCCGCAGAGTTCGTCCGGGTCGAGAGTGAATTGAAAGAATTGGTGCGTCTGCGGAACAATCTGGTTCACCACTTTATCGATCAACATGACATTTCGAGCTCGGATGGATGCCGCAGCGCGCAAGAAACATTGATCTCAGCATACACCCTCATTGACCAACATTTTGGACAACTTCGGCAATGGGCTGAAACAATTGTGAAAACGCGGCAGGCGATGTCTGATGCCCTGCAGTCCGAAGAGGTCATAGACTTCGTCGTCAACAGTATTTCCCCCGATGGAAAAGTAAATTGGGATGGCTCGGGCATCGTCAGCGCCTTGCGAGAAGCATTCGATGCGTTGGTTGTCGATGGGTGGGCATCTCTACCTGAGGCTGGAAGATGGGTAGCCAAGCGGTACCCCGAGCAACTACCTGCCAAGTATGAATGCGCCAGTTGGCGGCAGGTCGTGCATGAGACGCACATTTTAGAACTTCGGTACTTTGAAATGGATGGAAAGCGCACTGCCTGTTATCGGGAGAAGGAGCGTCCCGCGAAGTTGCATTAAATTACGCTGGCGTCGCCTAATTGCTATGCTTTATCCCACGTCCGCTTCAGGGAACCTGCATCGCGGCGATGCTACAATCGGTCAATGTCGGCTTAGGGCCGTTTTACTTTTGCGTCCTATGCTAAGAGATTGGCCTGAAAGACCTTTTCTCAATGAATATCAGCGTGGGTGTGAGTTTGGTCAAGCATTCTTGTCTACCTTCTGAAACTGCGTGAAATGAAATAGCAAGGCATCCGGATCGACTTGATGATCGATCACCATTCCCTCTAACGCAATGTAGGACTCGTCAACGAGGCGTCGTGCAAGACGAACCTTGTTAGTTTTAGGGTCGATGCTCCATAGCATGGCATCGAACATTGTATGAAGATCACGGCGGAGCAGCATACCGTTGTCCGCTCTGTCGCGAACTCGGTCGCCATTATGTGGCAGGACGTGTGCCGCTTCTAATGCTTGTTTGACCTTGCTCGAGGTCAGTAAACACTTGCCATTATAAAGATTAAAAAGATCTTCACGAAACTTGCCCTGAACCGGTCGCACTTTCTGCCAGTTTTGGCGGCGTTCGGTAAGATCGCAAAGAATTTCGTCTTTATGTGTCTTGATTTCATTCGCCCAAGAAAACTTCGTCGAGGACGAGGCAATCCCCTCAGCTGCACTTTTTTGGTCAGACGAAAAACCGCTTCCAAACTTTTCGACAATATCAAGGAACTCGGCAACCTCGTCTTCTTCGATCATATAAGCGCCAGTAGCACGATTGATTGATTTGTAATCGAGCAGTCGAGTCCCGGTAAAATGACCGTTGTCTGGCCGTTTCTTGAACTTATCAAACCCAAAAGGTGAGGACAAAAGACTGACGTCCGTAAGCGTGATGCTGAGCATACCGTCACTTGGATCAACATCTTCTACTGCTAACGCACGGGCAACCAGTCCTTGCCCACCTTTTTCTTCGTGGGTCCAAATCCAGAGTTCATCACCGATCTGGATCTGCGGTGCTAACCTCGTCGACTTTTTTATTGCATATCGTGGTCCTGTCGATTTGAAGGTAATTTCACCGCCTTCCCAACGAGAGGTCATGCGAGACTGTCCAAAAGCACCAACGCATTCGTTGATCGGGTCGACTTTAAAAAAATAGCGTTTCACACGCCCATCTCCTCTTTGTCCGTCGTCAGGATTTTTGCGATCAATGGCGGCCTAAGCTAAGAACGAGCTCGGCTCACCTGGTTGGGTTCAGTATGCGGGACGTTGTCGGTGATGCAAGCGTCGCGTCTCGTTCTTTTGACCCTTTCGCGTAGTTGTTTAACACGCCCAAAGTAGACATCTCAAGGTATGACATTTGTGATGCCAGGTTTTGCTAAGGTAACTCTCGAAATGCTGCACTGATTCTCAACGTCCGCTTTCGAGAAGTTGCAATGCAGCGCTGAGAGACGAGGCCAAAGTCCGGTTTGGGCCGCTCGCGTGACTTTGCAAAGGTCGCTATCTGCGCATAGCGGACATCGGTGCAGGGCGCAGCGCGCGGCAACTCTCCGCTCTTCGTGTCAAGGGTCACACCACCTACGCGAACGGCCCATAGCGGTCCTTCACAGTTTCGTCGTTCTCTGCCATGCGGCTTCCCCAAAGCGGACTTTGGTAATGCTCCGCCGAAATTTGACCACGTGAACGGTGGCTCTGCAGACATATCTCCTATTCAGCACGGAGGACTCAGTGTCTGCAATGTATCTTACCCAGCGTGGCAGGCATGTTTGCCCCCCAAATAAATTGTATCAATCTTGTGATCGATTAGTGACGAATCTAAGGCGATCAATTGTCAATACAGACTAGGCCTATATCTGCCCCCTCACAATAAAGATTTAGTTAGGCTATTCTACAGTTATTGAGTTGAGCTGAGATTCAATCTTGTCTCCAGATATCTTCATTAGAAAAGTGGCCATAGATATATTCCCACCTACACCTGCAATCTGTAGGCCTTCGAAATTTACGAATGCTTTGTGCGTTACTAAGTTATCTGATTCATCAGAGATGATAAATTCACAAATGTATTTGGCACCTACAAAAGCAAGGGATTGATCACTTTCCAGCATCGTATCACTGTCCCAATTGGGAAAAAGATCTCCCGCAATGTCGCTGGGTATCTCGAAGCTTGGAAGCTCCTCAATCATGGGCGCTTTGAATAGTTGATAACTTGTTCTGAACTTTGCTGGCCCAGCGGGCACCTCAATTTCTCTAGTCAACGCAAACGCAACAAACTTTGGAGTTGTGTCCCGGAACACGGGCATATCTAGATCGCAAGCAAAGCTCTTTTGTAAAAACAATTTGGAACGCCCGTCGTTCTGAATCGTAATTTCTACTTCGAAATGTTCTGCTCGCATATCGTATGGTGAAGAATAGGCAATATTGTAGTTTACGTCCTTCCTTCGGAAATCTCTCCAGCCTTGCTTAGTAAGCAAAGGCGAGCTGCCACTCAGCGATGCTAAGAAAGCGATGACTGCCGAAAAAATGACGCCAGCAGCCAAACACTTGCCCCACCATTTTGTAAAGATTTGATGTAAAGTATGCAGCATCCGGATTTGTCTCCTCACAATTAGTGGTCGCAAAAACTAACGATTTTCGAACTATGCCTTAACGATATTTGAAAGGCTGACATTGCGCAAATGTTAGTGTTTTTGGTTCGCTAGTGTCAAAAGACATTCCCCAAGTAGGCGGATCTTCGTATGCAGCGCGGCATTCGTTAATCTGGGCTTGTAGCCATCATTGGCTGCGCTTTCGAAAGCCGCCCAAAAACCACCGTTTGTTGAAGGGTTCACCAAACCGGACATTGGTACGCTTGCAGCGAAAGCTATCTTCGTCCGCAAAGCGGTCCTCTATGCAAGGCGCAGCGAAAGTCTAGCCATCGCCGTTGCTGCCCCCCGGCCCATTACCAAAACCACCACCAATATTTTTGCCAATCTGCCAAGTCGGATAGTTTCCACCATCCCCAGAATATTCGACTACAAACTCCAAATGCAGCTCCTCGCTAACTTCGGAATAAGAGTTTTCCAATGAAATGTCACAGTCAAGATTCAGGAAAAACGAAGCCAAACTCTCTCCATCAAAATTTGCTCCACGAGGGAATTCTCGCTCACCTGCACTACTTCTTGATAATTCGAACTCATTGATAATTGCTTGATAAAATGCGCCCAAATCCCTTGCCGCGAATTTTGTTAACCCCACCGTCTGCCACGTACTCCACGTATTAAGTTCCACGAACTGGTCGTCTGTAACCTGCCATGAAATTGTTTGGGTTGATTTGGCGGGTATCAGCTGCTTTTCAGCGTTTTCGAAGTACAGTGCAAATCCAGAGCGATCACCAGCTAAAGCCATTGGCAATCCATCTTCAGAGCTGGATATCTCAGAAGGTGCCTTCCAAACCCCTTTACGTGTTTGGCATGACAAAGAATCGTCCACGATTAGGGTTTCTTCAGATAAGTTGGTAATTTGGGCATTGATCGCAAAATCTAGAGGATTGAGAATATGACCATTGGGACCAGCGATATTGTCAGCGTAAAAAGTGAGAACACTGTAACGTGGTTCTTTTTCGGAAATTGCTTTGCCAATTACGGACACCGTTGTAGGTGCCAATGCCAGGATGGCAACCAATAAGCTCAGGGCTGGGGCCAGAGATAGAAAGTGACGGCCTTTGTGCTGAAATGAGTGACAAACATGGCACTTTTTTGCCTCTTCAGAAATTTGGGACATGCAGTCGACGCATCTCCGAAAACTACTAGAACCTTCGCTGCCTTGATTGGCATCGGCTACCTTTTGGAGCTCACTCGTTGTTTGCTCAGAATGTTCAGTTTCAGTCATAAATAGTCCTATTTAACAATTCTAATGAACATAATCCTACTTTGCTATCAAACCTAGACACACCAAATGATTCCTCATTCTCATAATGCGTGGGCATATTGATACGTCAACAACCATCCGTGTCGCCTTCATACCAGTTCAATGAACTGGTATGCACTTCGCAAAACATCCGGCGGATAGAGACCACTCTTCTTGCCCGACGCACTGCTTAATCCAGCCGCCTGAAGCAAAGGTTTTGTTAGGGCTGGGAGCGGCCATTAGACGTGTTTAGAGCGGACGTCAGCTTTGGGCCGTTCGCGGGACTTTGCAAAGATCACCATCTTCGCTTAGCTGCCGTTCTAGAAAAATGCGTTGGATGACCGCTCTTTCGGATCAACCTTACTGAATTCAAAACCGGCCAGAGTGCTCACGTGGCGGATCCGTTGGCAAATCATCTGGCGGCTCCACACCTAAACGCTCGAGCTCTTCCGCCATAGCAGTGTAGAGTTCCGCTGCCCCCCAGTTCCTATATGACGTAACGCGATCGAAAGCCGCCCTGAAATTCGGCGGGCATTGGTTTGGCCACTTTTTCATTTTTTATCTTCCTGACAGCCCAGACACACACATTGACAGAAACGAATACTGAATCCAACTACCCCCAATCAAAGCAACCCAGCGACCGCCTTCCAGTTCGAGATAATCAACTCCGAAGCTTTCCCGTCAGTGCCCTTTTGCGAGATGGTATATTTCAGCCGCACCTCATCGATGTAGAACCCGTCAAACCACTCACGGATCTCTGGCTTGTCGTTGATAGATAGCAGGAACTTGCCCTTAATTTTCCCAAGCGTCTCGGCCATGGTTTTGTACTGCTGGCGATCAAACATATCTTTCCCGTAGTCTTTCTCACCGCCAAAATAGGGCGGATCAAGATAGAACAATGTACTAGGCGTGTCATAACGCTCGACCACATCTTTCCAGTCGAGGCTTTCAAAGACGACGCCGGCCAGACGTTCATGGGCTTCCTCCAGGATCGGCCCGAGGCGGGTGAGGTCAAAGCGCGAGCTGCGCGCAGCGGCGACACCAAACACCCCCCTCAACGGCAGTTGAGCACAGGAAAGCGAAAGTCGTACAAAATTGACGTTTATGCACGTAAGCATTTTCAGATTGTGCCCGTAGCGAGTTAGAATCTATAATCGAACCCAAGTAATTTTCAAAAATATCCGGATTGCAAAAGTGTTAAACAAAACGATCTATGAACGCGTATTTGCGGCTTTGAACGCAAAACCTGACTCGACAATCGAAGAGCTGACTAAGGGTGACAAACGATCCACGGTAACAGCAGTCCGAAATTTCTGGCGTAAGACCCGACACAAAGCCTACATGTCATCGTCTTCGGTTCCAGATCCAGTAGCGACGGCTCGAACAATCTTACTCAAAGCCACAAAGCAGGGACTGACCGAAGCAGAAGGTCGCGATGTAGCAATTGATGCGGGCGTCGCTCACGGGACAGCCTTCTCCGTGGCCGCACAAGTCTATCGCGATTTCCGGCGCCAACAACCCAAGTTGCGAGGCGCTCGTGGGACTTGGATCGTAGCAACAGAAACAGGCTTGGAACTACCCGTCTGCCACAATATCCGCGTTGATTGGACCCAGGATCCTCCCATTTATAATGATGCCTTCAAAAAGATAAGCAAGAAATACCAACGATGGCTGTCAGCTTTTGATAATGGTTATGCCGTCATCCAAAAAGGCAAGGTCGAAGGTGGCGTAGAGACGCGAGCCCGCGACAGTTATCTGGGCATCTACCGGATTGACCAACTTCTTGAAAAAGTGACGCCAGACGGTGAAATGGCCACCGTGACATTCCAATTGTCAGAGGAGTTGTCTGAGGTTCCACTTGCTGCAACCACTCCGTTTGGAGTGCGCGGCGCAGCGTCAGGCGATTTGCGTAGGGCCCTACTGATCATCGCATACCGAGCCGAACGGACAACAAAGCAGTCCGGCAAAGAGACCACAACAATCAGTAAATGGAAGGAGTTTGGTTTTGAAAGTGCCGACACCATGGCAGATTATCTCGAGACCCTCTATCACGGGCAAAGTGGTTTATGTGCGTTAACGAGAGTTCAAATGACCCTCGCCCCGGGAGAATGGTGCGTGAGTCCTGACCGTGTCGAAAGCGATGGGCATTATACGCCGGACAATCTTCAACTCGTTGCTAATTGCGTCAATATGATGAAGGGGTCTACTCCAAATGCGCAGTTTCTGGCTCAATTGGAGAAAATTACAAAAGCGGGGGGCAGATCGCTCCCACAGATCCTGGCATAAGGTCTGCTTTGGGCTGGGAGCGGTCGTCCGATGCATGTTTTTAGAACGGCAACTATGCGAAGTTGTAATTTTTGCAGAGTCCCGCGAACGGCCCAAAGCCGACCTTAGAGGTTTGCACTAATGCTGCGAGGCAGCAATCTGATCGATTGATGTTGACCCGCGAAGCCGAAGCAGTTGTACTCATTTGAAATGGCTAACAACATGGCCGCAAGGCGCAACCTTAACTTGCATAGCAGGGGAGGTTAGCATTTATTGGGTTTAGAAAATTTTTAGGTAATTGATATGACAATTAAAGCAATAAAAGATCCCATACACGGCTTCATTGAGTTCGAGGGGGATTTTGAGAATGGACTCAGGCAACTTCTCGACGATCCTTTCTTCTTGCGCCTTCGTAAAGTCAAACAGCTGGGATTTTCCGACCACATATTTCCGTCAGCGACACATACTAGGTTCTCCCATTCCTTGGGGGTGTACTGTGTCGCGCGAAGAATGCTCGAAATTGTCGAACCTAAGGCAGGTCTAGATGAATGGAGTAAAAAAGGAAAAGCATGCCTAGCGGCAGCCCTACTTCATGATGTCGGGCATGGGATGTTTAGTCACGCTTTTGAGGGAGCTATGAAGAATTTCCTTAAAGAAGCCACTCTGTCTGACGGGCAGGATAGTGCGCTTCGTGCCGCTGTGAACCACGAGAAGATAAGCGAGCGGATAATCATGGAATCTTCCGTTGCGGACACTCTTAAAGACATTGGAGGCGAAGACTTCCCCAAGCTCGTTTCCGATATCGTTCGTGGCAAGGATAAAACTTGTATTTATACTTCCATTGTTTCGAGCCAACTGGACGCAGATAGGCTCGATTATATCTTGAGGGACCCATATTTTGCGGGGGTTTCTTCGGGTCGAATAGATATTGATTGGATAATTAAGAACCTACGATACTCTGATACTGGGGATCTTTTATATTTTGATACAAAGGCTTACATTTCTATGGAGCAATTTGCCGTTAGCCTTTTCCAGCTTTATCCTACAATATATCTTCACAAGAAAACTCGAGCTTTAGAACATATGTTCTCTAAAATGCTATGTCGTATTTTTGAGCTGATTTCAGAAGGCAGGTCGTCCGATACAGGCATATCGAGCAGTCACCCGTTTGTGCAATTCTTCAGCGATCCTTCAAGTCTTGATAACTCTCTCTTACTCGACGACACGGTACTGTGGGGGAGCATGTATCAGTTTAGAAGTTGTGACGACGGGATAGTTAGAAACCTAGCAATTGCAATTTCAAATCGCAAAATAGACAAGATGGTTGACCTTTGGCGGCTTGCTGATGAGTTATACTCCGAGCTTGGAATGGAGAATAAATATACTGCTAAGAGTCGTGTTGAAATTCTTAATGAGATCTGTCCGATGGCATATGAAAAATTATGTGATAAACACCCGGATTGGGGAGCACATCTGTTCTACGACAATTACTCCAGAAAAGTCTATTCTCCGGCCTCCAGCGGCAAAGGCAGCCCCCAGCAAATCAACATTAAGATTGGTGACAAATTTGTAGACATATTCGACATGTCTCCAATAGTTGCAAGCTCAGCGAGCTTCCACATCCATCGTCTATACTTCGATCCCGATAGCTTTACAGAGGTTGCGGAACTAAACATCTCCCTAAGAGAAACGCTCAGGGACGCGCTATTCAAGCAGAAATTTCCCGAAGATAAGGCTGTCGCTTCGTCATGAAATTTAAGTCCCGCAACCTTAGAGCAATTGCGAATATGGTAATCGGCGATAGCGACTACTTTCCTTATCGGTCTAGCTTCTACATTACGCAGTTTTTGAAGAGTGTGATCTAGAATTCGTTCATGACGGATCAACACGAGCAATTTGGACATCTGAACGATTGTCCGAATTACTCGAAGACCCGCAACCTGCTGCATTTCATCTACCTGCTAGGTTTTTAATTGTTCTCCGAAACTTATTGGATCAGAGAGAAGCTGAGGATAACGATCCAGGACATCAACTAGCATTGGACACCCTAAACCAACCACTCATGCGTGAAGGGTTCGAAGCGTATTTCGACGAAGATCGCATACTTCAGGCACAGCATATAGGTAGCAAGACTGTTTCTGCAGCAACGAACCCCCACCGACCATTAACGCCGAAGGAAGCCGAGCGTAAGAAGTTACTGAATTCTTACCTCGATCGGTGCAGTGAAGACGAGTTGATTGAAGAAATTTTACTTCCGCTATTTAGGCAGCAGGGCTTTCATAGAGTATCGGCCGCAGGTCACTCAGATAAAGCGCTTGAGTACGGGAAGGACGTATGGATGCGATTTGTCCTCCCTACACAGCATGTTCTATACTTTGGAATACAAGCCAAGAAAGGCAAGCTAGATTCAGCTGGGGCGACGAAAGGGTCAAATGCGAATGTTGCCGAGATTTATAACCAAGTATTAATGATGTTGGGACACGAAGTATTCGATCCAGAAACAAACAAGAAGGCCTTAGTTGACCATGCGTTCATAATTGCTGGCGGAACAATTACAAAACAAGCTAAAAACTGGCTAGGCGGGAAGCTTGATGCTTCAAAGCGTAGTCAAATCTTATTTATGGATCGAGACGATATTATGGACCTATACGTGACATTGAATGTTCCGCTGCCGCATGGAGCATTGCCGAAAGCGGCAATGGATGTTGACGAAATCCCTTTCTGATTGGCGATCCTCTAGGGAAAAATCCAAGTTGTTTTGCAATATGCAGTTGCAGCTAAGGTCGGCTTTCCGCCCTTTGTGTTGACGGCACTTCTGGCCTTCTGCAGACCTTGGCTACGATTTCAAGATCCTGCGGTGTGGCCCCTATTTACGGGTCATTCATTCACCATGCAGCCTTTTATCAAGTGAAACGTCGGTCAGCGGACAGGTCCGACGATCATATATTATGCAAAAATGCGCCGAAAATTGGGAGCTCTGGCATATTGTTTTGAAGTCTACTTTGAGCTAATCACTGACGTTTGAAGATTGTGCATTTGGAGAACCGATTTGTTAGCGAAAAGAATTGTCAGAGGCGCTGTGTTCGGTGCAATCGTAGCGGCCTCCATAACTTTCTTGATTGTCTTAACTACCAGCGGAAATGGAGAAGATTGGTCACTTCTCTCGGAACAGCAATTTCAAGGATCGAATCCCGAACTCGACTACTTTTCAGTTTATTTAGTGCCTTCGATTTCTAAACTCGCGGTTCAAACGGCAATTTGGGGTAGTATTATTGGAGCCGTATTTTCACTGATCAGGTGGGCTTTCAGTAACGACGGTGAAAAGCGTTGAATAGTATGAAAACCAAGACCGCTTTGGGCTCAGAGCCGCCTTGCTGCAATGCAGCGAAAACTCCCCTGCAATACTGGAGTGAATGTCGGTATCCTCTGTCTCGGCATATATAGGGCGCACCTGCGGCGAAAGACTGGTTAAGTATAGCGGTGACTCTCGTGCAATTTACGAGGAACATCGCAATATCTGCATCCATTGGGGGAGGATGCCCAGGAAATCTTAGACGAGTGTGCCAGTGACCCGCAGTTGCGGACCGTTATCGTTCAGCTTCACCACTATAGGAACTTCACAGAAACAGACCTCGACCGCTGCATGGCGGTGTTGGCCGTTCCAGACGTTTCCGGTTGGGATCACGGCGATCTTTTGTGGAGAAACGAATATGCGCATCTTCCCTCTGCGAAGTTGGTGCAGCTCGCGTCCACGTTGCTGAAAAAAACAAATGGGCCGAAACTGCTGCTGGAAGCTCTAGGGATGCGGCTGCACAATGCGGGTGATGCAGGTGACGGTTTGGGGATTGATTTACGTAAGCTTGGACTTGAAGCCGCAAAGAAGCAGATACAACGAGACCGTGATGGCTCGGATATGGCCGATCATCATCTGGCTGAGGTGCTAAAAGCATGTTTGTCACACGGCGGGCTCGACGCGGAGAAGAATAATTGGTTGGATGCTCTCTTCACTACAATTGACGCAGGCTATGGTTCAAACTTCGGTTACGAGAGTGCAATCGCAACCACTGTCGCGGCAATGCCCGACGATTTTCTGGATCGTGTCTTTCTAGGCACTGATGATCAACAGAGTTACAGGAAGCTACAACTGGAGCACGTATCCCTTCGGCGTTCAGTGCTGGGCGACATTGAAATTGAGCGTTTGATAACCTGGAGCCAGGCGCAGACAGACCCACAAGTTTGGCAGGTATTAGCCAACGGGCTTTCAGTTTTCACCCTACCGGGAGAGGACAACCTTGTCCGATTATCAGATGGCTGTATCCAATTCTTGGAGGCCGGCCCTAACCCCATTGACGTACTCAACGGATACGCGGAACAGATCATGCCAAATGGCTGGTCCGGCAGCAGGGCTGATATCATGACGAAAAATACCGATGCCTTGAGGGTGCTTCTGGAGCATGAAGATCAAGCTATTCACGATGCCGCCAGACAGGTAATTGCTCGGGCTCGTACATGGATCGCCGCCGAGCGCCAACGTGAAAAGAGGTACGATGAAGCGAGAGAACAATCGTTTGAGTGAGCACTATCTTTCGACGTGAGAGCGTGGTTGCGAAATGTCAGACCGAATGTTGAGGTGAATCGTATATCACGACAGATGGTCCATTCATTTTGATTTATGTGTCCTTCGACAGCGAAAGGTCGCTCAAACTAGCTGCACCGCAGCATGTCAGGTTTGCGTCGAATGTTCGCATAGTAGTATGTGGCCGGGGTGGGTTGCGAGTTGATGCGCCTGCGGCTGTTTCGGAGTGGCGGATCCGCCGATGACTATGTCGGACTAAAGGTACCTCGCATCTGGAGCCAATTTCTTCCATAGTTTGCGAGCCGCGTCTGTCTGATCTTCGGCGGGCACAAGTTTGGTTCCAATATTTTTCTTTACGAATAGATACACAGAAGACGCTATGCCTTGTCTCCGATGGTCCTCATGCACATCCACGTTATCGGGAACTATCTTGTCAGAATAATGGGTGAAGATGAACCACCCACAGCAATTATGTACGCTGTCAACTGGCCAAACGAAACACCATATCGACGGGTTCTTGTCGCCGTTGTGCACCGAAGTAGGGTTGATATACTCGTTCATGGGCAAGCAATAGTAGGGCTCGGAACCAGAAGGAGCTATAATAAGCAATCCTTCGTACCCGTTTGGCAGGCCCGTTATTGGCAAGTTCATCGGTTTCGTCCTTTATTGGCCCACCCTGCAGGGTTTTGCAACCGACAGAGTTGGCAACCTAAAACTGCTAAGAAGCCTTCTGATAAACGAACATTCCAGAAAGGCCTTGCAATACCAGACACCAGCAGAAAATTTTGAGGCATGTGTTGCAACGACCAGTTGAAACCACAGCCAAATCATGCCGAAACGTCGGCGGTCAATCAATGTTTCCATCCTAAGTTATGATCCGATGCAAAGTAAACGCTTGAGAGACTGCAGCGAGACCCGGCTTTGTCCGCTTAGCTGCCGTTCCGGAAAAATTCATTGGATGACCGATCCCAGCCCAAAGCAGACATGCCCATGTAACACATCGGGCGGATTGCCGACCTTCGCTGCGCGATCCATCAAAGGCAGCTAAGCGCAGATAGCAACCTTTGCAAAGTCACGCGAATGGCCCTAAGCCGCCGCTCGCTCCATCGGTCAGCGCTGCGGTGCAGCTTCACCAAACCCGCCATTCGTGCCCCGCGCAGCATTTTGACAGACCAAATGACAGCGTGCGGACAAAGCGGCAATAGATGATTGCCGCGCCAATGGCCGCTGTCAAAGAATGACTTCAGCATTTGGTGAAAGTTGATTTTGCAAAGCAACCACTCTTCTGCGCTTGTATTGCAATGCTAGGCCAACATACAAATTTTGAGACAGTAACAGGCCATAAACTGTCGGCGGCATCTGTCCTCGTCAAATTTCAAAATAAAGAAACGACGGAAAACCTCAAATGCAGCGTATAATCCATTAGACCTTCACCAATCCTTATCAAAGGCATCCACATGCGTCATTTGCTTCTTCCGCCCAGCTTAGCCGTCCTTGCCTGTCTTTGTGCCACCACGGGCCAAGCCCATGAAGACTCCTCTCACTGCGAGGCGGTAACAGAATCTGTCGCAGATGCGGGCTTTGGCGATGTGGTCACAGTCACCTGCACGGATAACCAAGCCCTGATTGCAGGCGATACCTATCCAAACCACGAGATGATGACGGGTATCATCGGCACGAACGAACAGGTGCCGGTGCCTGCGGTGAATTACGCCTCACCCATCACATTGGCCCCGGTCAGCGGGACAGAGCCGCATACCCGCGATGCGGCCCTTGGCGTCGCAGTGAACGGCGTGCCTATCTATGACTACACCGCTGGCGGAGAGATGTCGCAAGCGGATCTGGCGACCTATCAGGCCAATTTGGACACCGTCGCGACAGGTCAGCTTGATGCCTGCGGCGGTCATGCGGGGCGCGGTGACGATTACCACTATCATGCCGCACCGACCTGCATGATTGACCAGATGGCGAACAAGGGCCCCGATGCAATTATCGGCTGGGCGTTTGACGGTTTTCCGATCTACGCAGATACCAATCCCGACGGCAGCGTTATCGCAGAAGGCGTTCTGGATTTGTGCAACGGGCAGGCCGACGATGTTTTTGGCTATCGTTACCACACGTCCGAAGGAGCGCCCTACATCATCCAATGCCTGATGGGTGAAGTGCCCGACATCGACGCCTTGCCGCGCGTGCGCCCCTTGGGTGCAGCAGACGGCGGTCGCGGGCCAGAGGCAGGTCAGCCACCGCGCGGCGGGGTTGATGATCTGGTGTTCGTGCAGGACGAGGACGGCAGCCGGACCATGACCTACAGTTATCATGAGGGCGACTACTACATCAAATACGCCCCGTCCGAGACCGAGAATTGCTACTACTTCGAGACCCGCACCGTGACCAACGGCGGCGAATTGTTCGAGCAGGAGCTGTGCCGCGAATGACCCGTTTCCCCGCCCTAACCCTTGCGCTGCTGTGCTGCACAACCGCATTATCAGCAGTTGCGCAGCAAACGCCGCCGCCAAAGCTCGGCGAAGAGGCCACCGCCCACGCAGTGGGGCCAAAGTTCACCGTCACGAGTTCCGCGCTGCTGGACGGAGCGGCCTTGCCTGATGATCTGCGCTGTACCCGCAGTGGCGGGGATGGTGTGTCGCCGCCGCTGTCATGGGAAAACGTGCCCGCAGACACACAGGCCTATGCCATCGTCATGCAGCATTACCCCAATGGCACCTATCCGGGCGTAAACGAGCCGAGCCATTATTGGCTGGTCTGGAATATTCCGGCCGATGCAGATGGCGTGGCGCGCGGCAATCCGAGCTCATTGGGCGTAGAGGGCAGCGATAAGGACCTGCGCGCGACTGGCTATACGCCGCCCTGTTCGCCAGCCGGTGCGGGCACCCATGAATACACGATCTGGGTCTATGCCCTTGATGCGCCGCTGGCTAATTTGCCGGTACAAGACGACATCGGTACCGGTTGGACTGACGTGATGGCCGCGCTCAAGGGTCATGTCCTTGCAGGCGACTCCATCTCTTTCCTGAACTAAATCACGACACATTTTACACGATTGGACACGATATGCGCTTTATTCTTGCAACAGTGGCAGCCCTGACAGCCTGTGCCGCTCAGGCCGAAACCCGCGACATCACCGCCGATGTCTGGGTCGACAACTGGTTCTCTATGTCTGCCAACGGCGAAATGGTCATAGAAGACTCCGTCCCGATTACGACAGAGCGGTCCTTTAACAAAGAAACTGCGACCTTTTCAGTCGATCTGCCAGCAGTGATCGCGATTGAAGCAAAGGATTTCAAGGAAAACGACACCGGTCTGGAATATATTGGCACAAATCGCCAGCAAATGGGCGACGGCGGTATGATTGCCCAGTTCAGAGATGCGATGTCGGGTGAAACGCTCGCCGTGACCGATGGGGTTATGAAATGTTTAGTTGTGCACTTTGCTCCGGTTGAGCCGTCTTGCGCAGAAGAAGCGAACCCCGTTGCAGGCGAAGGGGTCTGCGGTTTTGTCGCCACTGACATACCTGCCGACTGGACCACGCCCGATTTTGATGACAGCGACTGGCCCGCTGCAATCGTCCATCCCACAGCCACCGTCGGCCCGAAGGACGGCTATGACGAGGTTAAATGGGACGACAGCGCAGAGCTGGTCTGGGGGGAAAGCCTGAAGCAAGACAACACGTTGCTGTGCCGTTTGACGATCAGAGAATAGGTAAATCAATATCTGAAGGATGTGGCAATTTACGCGCCATGCCCTTCAGAACTGCCTTTCGGCATCTTGAGGAAGAAACTGGTAGAACGGGGTCGGATCTACCTTCCGCACTGCAGCGATAAACTCAAAATCGTGCCCGTCGGAATGTCCGCTTCGACCGATGGCGCGTTCTTGGCTTGCAGATGCAGTGAAGGTCGGCAATCCGCCCGAAGTGTCAAACAAGCATGTCCGCTTTGGGCTGGGAGCTGCCATCCACGGCGTGATCCATGAACGGCAGCTAAGCGCAGATAGTGACCTTGGCAAAGTTTTGCGAACGGCCCATTGGATGCGTAGAATTCAAGTAGGACCGATATTAGCACGCGCAGCGACTGTCTCCTTCGACGGGCCGCACCGCAGCATTGCCAAGGGCGGGTCGCCGAACTGAATGCACTTCAGGTTGTAGCCGCGTGGTTGGCACGAACGTGTGGTTCCAACACGCTCTCACGGAAGCTGCGTCGCAGCGTCGAGAGCGTGCGTGAACGGCAGGTCTGGGCCGGGTGAGGGCGAACCTTCACTTGCGCGCAACAAAGTGCCTGATGGTGTTGGTTCCGTCGGTCTCGCGTTCACAATAATACTCCGCCTGGCCGAACTGTGCTTCGTAAGGGCCAGTGTACATCGTTTCGTTGTTCAATCCAGGCAAACCCGGGAACGAGCAGTTTTTGTCGCGTGACAGACAAAATCTTGGCGAGTCAGAGATTTGATTATCCAATGGTACACAACGCGGGCTTCCGTCACCTCCTGGCAAGCACTCTGAGTGCGCATAGCATTGATCGCCAAAGTTTCTAAGTTGCCCGTTCTGGACAGTAGAAGCCACTTCTGCTTGGGGAGAGTAAGTTCGCCACTGGACTTGAGCTCGACAGACCGAAATCGGTGTAGATGCTTGGAAAACGTCGTCAGAATAAAAAAGTGAGCAGGCTTTTTCGGGAAAAGCCCATATGCTCAAGATTGCTGCCAACGCCGCAGCAAGCGCGATTAATACTCCGTTCTTTCCAAAAATTCTGGCAACGGTCATTTCGCCCCCCCTAATGAACTCGCCTAATCGCCCCCCCTAATGAACTCGCCTAAATGCTTTTTTATAACACATCTTGGAGCAGATTTCAATTCGAGAGGCTTCGCAGGTGCCTTAAAACGAATGTCCGCAAAGCGGATTGCAACCGCGGAAATTCAGAACTACTTCGAGTGACCAGTTTGGGCCGTTCGCGGGACTTTGCAAAGATCACCATCTTCGCTTAGCTGACGTTCTAGAAAAATGCGTTGGATGACCGCTCTTTCGGATCAACCTTACTGAATTCAAAACTGGCCAGAGTGCTCACGTGGCGGATCCGTTGGCAAATCATCTGGCGGCTCCACACCTAAACGCTCGAGCTCTTCCGCCATAGCAGTGTAGAGTTCCGCTGCCCCCCAGTTCCTATATGACGTAACGCGATCGAAAGCCGCCCTGAAATTCGGCGGACATTGGTTTGGCCACTTTTTCATTTTTTATCTTCCTGACAGCCCAGACACACACATTGACAGAAACGAATACTGAATCCAACTACCCCAAACTCAAAACAGCCCCGCCACAGCCTTCCAGTTCGAGATAATCAATTCCGACGCTTTCCCATCAGTGCCCTTTTGCGAGATGGTATCCGGAGCGAAAGTATAGATTACCCAAGATTAGTCTAAATAGTGACACCTCGTCGCCAGATTTTCCGTTCAATGTCAGAAAGCGATTGGAATTAGGACATAGTGGGCGCTATGCGCGCTTACTTGAAAGGAACAAGATCATGGACAAACTCATTGGATTTGCGGTGCTGGCAGCGGTGATTTGGCTTCTAGTTTCGATTGCTGGGATCTTGTACCCATTTCGGCCCTTCAAGACGCGAAAGCATGCCCTCGTGTCGGTCGTCGTGACCTTCATCGCTACAAGCGTGATCGGAGCCAACTTGCCGCAGACCGAGGTCGGCGAACAGCAAGCCGCAACTATGCCTCCAGCTAACTCAAAAGAACTAGTTGTGAAACATGCAGCCCCTGAAACCGAACCAGTTTTGACAGCGTCGACTGTCGCGGCATCAGAGATTCCTGCCTCGTGTGGCGATGGTGGATTAAATTTAGGTGATGTCGTGGCGGTATCAGGCGAGAACGAGCTTCGCATGCAGCCAGATGCGAAGTCGGACCGGATCAAGAACATTAAGGCATCCGATGCCCTTGGCACTACGAAATACCATCAAATAGATGGATCGACGACAGTACGACGCTTATGCGTACAAACCGAATGGAGCGAAGTCCAGATCGTCACTCCCGACTGGCTTACCCATGTGCGTGGGTGGGTGCCCAACGAAGCCCTACGAGAGATTGAACGAACGGCATCCGGGCAACGTGTATTCAAGTCAGACGACATCTATTGGGACGACGACACATCCAGTTTCAAGGACGAGATCATCAAAATCGTGAACCGGATCGCCCGTGAGAACAACCAGTGCAAGAAGATCGATACTTACTCCATCGCCAAGTCAGGCTCGAGGAGCAAGCCGAGCGAACCAGTTTTCTTTGTGACCTGCAATAGTGGGGCATCAGCTTTCAACGTCTGGTTCTCACCGAATGAGGCAGAGGCAATTTCTGGCAGTTTCGGTGCCACAAAATCCATCGGGCGCACTGCCGCAACGCAGGCTTGTGAAAGTTATGCAAAATCCATTGCGACGCACCCTTCCACTGTGAATTTCTCTCACGTCTGGGATCTAGCCTTTCAAGAGCATCCTTCAGGACGGGCACGTCTTGTATCCAGCTTCACGGCGAAGAACGGCTTAAATCTTGAGCTGAAGTATCGGATTGATTGCCTTTTCGAAGGAACAACGCTGCTGGAAGCTAACATCGCCGAGGCGAGTAGATAGCTCTGAAAGGTTTTTTCAGCTTCAAAGCTTGGCCAACAAATCGCCCAAAGCAATACACGCCCAGTTGATGTGCATTGGAAAATGCCGATTTGCAATTCATAGTTTAGTCTAGGCTTTCGGTCGGTGAACTGCGTCCAGAAAGAGCTCCAACCACTAGTAGCACTCCCCCTCGGCGCTTCACCGTCAACGCGGCAATCACCTGCTTATGGTTCTCCCGCATTTCCTCGCGCAGATCCCTGACGTTGCCATCTAACCGCTGGATATGCCCATCGAGATCATCCCGCCGCACATAGTTGTCTTTGACGTTATCAATCCGCTTGTGCAGATCGCGATCGCCATTTGAGACGCACCCTGCCAGATTGCGGAAGGACGCAATCAAAGCCGTCGCAAAGGTCACGCCGAGATTGATCGCCAGACCAATCACCCATTTCAGATCAGATTCCATCTGCTGCTCCTTAGTCCGCGCAGCCAAAGCGCGCGCATTTTTTCGCTGTTTCTGCGACCCACTCTGCAAGCGGCCGCGCGTTTTGCATCAGATAGGTGGCTGTGGCTTCACTCACGACTGGGGGCTTGCGCTGGATATCCGCAAAACTAGCACCCTGCCCCGCGCAGGCAGGTAATAAGAGCATCGTCAGTATCACTGCGTGTTTCATATTCGATGGTCCTTGCATCTTGGATCTGCTCCAGCCGATCGACGGTTTGTCCGGCTTGGTAATCGCGCACGGCATCCCAGCGCAGCCACAGCCCGAAGGCCAGAACTGCGACCGCGACCGCGCCGTAGAGGTAAAGTTTCGGGAGGCTGCGGATCATCTGAACAGACTTGCCAGCGCCTTGCGCGAGGTGCTCCAGAGATACCAGGCCAATGTGCCCCCTGCGATCAGCAGCGAGGCCACCAGATCCACAACCACGGGATCATGGGCCATGACCTCGCTCAAAGCGTCATGAGACAGGCTTTCGCCCGAGGCGAAGACATAAAGTGCGGGCAGTTTATGCGCAGATAGTGACCTTTGCAAAGCGCGGGTCAGCAAAGTGGCTCTTTGGACGCGAACGGCCCGTTGCGGACATTGGCCAGAGAGGCGAGATGTTGCGGTCGCAACCCGCATTCCCGACATTCGCTGCAACCGCGAAAATTGATGCAAGTCGAACTTACAGTCCATGGAGAGGCTGTGTGTACAGGCCGAGACTACTAGCGTGGTTTACGACAGCCCGCCCCGATAGTTGCGCAGAACAATTAACGGGAGAAACTATTTGCGTCATTATTTCTCTTTTTATTCATGATGGGCGACATCAGGTAGAGCAAAAGGCTTGCATGAACAACTGGTTGAATGGCAACTTAGATCAATCCTATTTGATAAGGCGCTTATTATGAAGATAATTAATGACACAATACAACTCAGCGCCACAGACCTTGTTGGTCATCTCAATTGCGGACACCTAACAGCACTTGATGTGCAGGTTGCAATGGGTGCGCTGAAGAAGCCTGAAAACTACGACCCACTGCTCGAAATCCTCCGTGAAAGAGGTCAAAGGCATGAAGACGCATATATTCAACATCTTCGAGATGCTGGTCATCAACTGATCAAGATAGAAGGCGTCGATATCACCGACGCTACTGTCGATGCGACCCTCGAAGCCATGCGCAGTGGCTCAGAAATCATTATTCAAGCAGCACTTCGACATGGACGATGGAGTGGCCGAGCGGATGTTCTACGGCGAGTGGAGACCCCGAGTGATTTGGGGGATTTTTCCTATGAGATCATCGACACCAAGCTGGCACGAGAAACAAAAGGCGGCACGGTCCTTCAGCTTTGCCTTTATGCTGATCTTCTCGCCAATGCGCAGGGGCGTCCGCCTGAAAAGGTTTTTGTCGTCGCGCCGTGGTCTGACTATCAGCCGCAGGAGTTTCGGTTTGCGGACTATGCTGCGTATTTCAGGCGTGTGAAGGCGGCTGCAGAAAATGCTCTGGAGTTGCCAGAAGACCAAGTCGAATATCCTGACCCAAAAAGTCACTGCGATGTGTGTCGATGGGAACAGCAGTGTGACAAGAGGCGACGTGCCGATGATCATCTCTGCTTGGTGGCGGGCATATCAAAAAACCAAATCTCCGAGCTCCAAGCCAATGGTTTCGGTACGGCAAAGACGTTGGCAGACATGCCAAGCCCAATGCCTTTCCAACCTCAACGAGGTGCACCGGCATCATTTGAGAGAGTGCGTGCGCAAGCTGCAATCCAGGTGTCTGCGCGAGAGACAGGTGAGCGAAAGTTTGAGTTTTTGGATGTAGTTCCCGAATTCGGGTTTGCTGCACTGCCCAAACCCTCGACTGGAGACGTATTCTTTGACATTGAAAGTGATCAGTTTGTTGGCGAGAAAGGGTTAGAATATCTGTTTGGCTACAGCTACTTTGATGATGCTGGTGCTGAGCAATACGAACAAGATTGGGCATTTGATCGCGCGAGCGAGAAAGCTTGCTTTGAGCGCTTTGTTGATTTTGTGACCGCACGGCGTGTAGATCGCCCAGACATGCACATCTATCACTTTGGCGGTTATGAAGCTGGGGCTTTGAAACGACTAATGGGACGGTACGCAACACGCGAAGATGAAGTGGATAATCTTCTCCGAGGCAAGGTTTTGGTCGATCTTTTGACAGTCACAAAACACGCTATTCGTGCCAGCGTTGAAAGCTATTCACTTAAGAAACTTGAGCCATTCTGTGGATATGAGCGCAAGGTTTCATTGCGAGATGCCAACATGGCACTGACGAGAGTGACCGCAGGCTTAGAGCTCGACGACATTCCATCCATTGACGTGGACACAAAGGCGGTCGTCGCGGCTTACAATGCCGATGATTGCTTTGCGACGAAGAGCTTGCGTGATTGGCTCGAAGACTTAAGGGCATCAAGATTGGCAGAGGGCACCGAAATCCCGCGTCCTGAGCCTGGGCAAGATGGCCCAAGCGAAGAGCTTAGCGAACAGCAACAGCGCGTTCTGGCTCTGATTGAACAGCTTACCCATGACATCCCCGTTGATCCTGAAGAGCGCTCATCAGAACAACAAGCGCGCTGGATATTGGCTTATGTTCTTGATTGGCATCGCCGTGAAAACAAAGCTGTGTGGTGGGAAAAGTTCCGACTTCAAGCATTGAGCGGCATCGAACTTCTGGAGGAAAAGGCGGGCATTGGTCGCCTGCAATTGATCGATGTTGTTGAGACATCCAAAACCGGAATTCCCACACATCGCTATAGATTTGACGCGCAGGATACAGACATCAGAGGCGACGAAGGCCTGCATAATGTTGGCGGCGATAAAGTTGGTACGGCTGTGGCTGTATCGTCAGAAAATCAAACAGTCGATATCAAGAAGTCAAAAGCGACTGCCGATGTTCATCCCGAAGCCGTTTTCGCGCACAAGTTCATCGATCCTAAGGAACAAGCGGCCTCGCTGTTTCGCCTAGGTGAATACGTCGCCAAAAACGGCATCGAAGGTGATGGACCTTATAAAAGCGCGCGCGAATTATTGCTTCGGGCACCGATGGATATTGGAGGCGAACCCTTCCAAGCGGACGGCGAAGGAACGCTTGATGCGGCATTGCGTGTTGCAGGAGAGATGGATGGCGGTGTGCTACCTATTCAAGGACCTCCAGGAACAGGTAAATCTTTCACTGGAGCGCGAATGATCTGCGAGCTTGTACGGCAAGGTAAGAAGGTCGGGATAACGGCAAACAGCCACAAAGTGATCCGTAACCTGATGGATAAAGTGATTGAAGCTGCGCCAACAATGGGCGTCGATCTGACCTGCATTCAAAAGCCCGAGCAGGGTAATCAGGAGGCCGACGGACCGAACCTCATCTTCGCAAAAAACAATGATGATGTTTTAGGCAAGCTTGCTAACGGTGAAGCTCAGGTCGCTGGTGCGACCCACTTCTTCTGGGCAAGAGAAGATGCATTTGAAGCCGTTGATGTGCTTGTTGTTGATGAAGCTGGTCAGATGTCTCTTGCTAATGTTTTGGCCGTTTCCCAAGCGGCACAAACGGTGATCATGTTAGGTGATCCACAGCAACTCGAACAGCCAACGCAAGGGACGCATCCAGATGGAACAGGCGTTTCAGCACTGGATCACTTGCTTGGGGGTCGTCAAACAATCGAGCCGAGCCAAGGCCTTTTCCTTGGAACAACCTATCGCCTACACTCAGAGATTTGCGCGTTTAATTCCGAACTTTTCTACGAAAGCAAACTGCATGCAGTTGAAGGGTGCGAGCAGCAACTCGTTGAAACGGAGAGCGCTGCATCGGGTGCTGGAATGCGCTTCCTACCGGTAGCACACAGCGGCAACACCAGCTCGTCTATTGAAGAGGCCGACATGGTCAAATCCTTGGTGGAAGATATTTTAAACCAAGGCGCAGCATGGACGGATCGGGATGGGGTGACCAAGCCGGTCACACTTGAGGATATTCTGATCATTGCGCCGTACAACGCGCAAGTGATTGAAATTCAGAAGCGTCTGCCGACTGCACGTGTTGGAACCGTTGATAAATTCCAAGGTCAGGAGGCACCGATTGCGATCTATTCGATGGCAACGTCAAATCATGCGGATGCGCCAAGAGGCATGGAATTTCTTTACAGCGGGAACCGCTTCAACGTGGCCATTTCTCGAGCGCAGTGTCTGGCCATTTTGGTCGCGTCGCCTCAGGTTTTTGAGGCTGATTGTCAGACACCACGCCAAATGCAGTTGATCAATGCATTCTGCCGGTATCTTGAGATGAGTCAGAAAATCGAGACTTGAAGCTTTCACAAGCTGCAACAACGCGTTGGCGTCAGACCAAAGTGTGCAGCAGCCCAATTACGCATGCTTCCCGCCATGAATGTAGAACGACAAGTCTGGCCCGTTTCCGACATTGGATCCGAGACCAGTATGCTGCATTGCGGCGCGCCGAAGCTGCTATTCGTATAGAACATATATAAGCGGAGGGCGGCATCAAATTCAATGATGGCACGGGAGCGAGATCCTCAGTACACGTTGAGATCGAAAGCCTACTGGCTCTAGGCAAGGCCGCGTGGTCCTGGACTATCGCCAGCGTGATCATGGCGGCGAATGGCGGGCCGAGAAATATCCGGTCCATCTCGACACCACACCCTGCCACATGGGCGGTGAGAGGCATTGGTTCCTCTGCCCTGCCCGTGGGTGCGGTCGTCGCGTTGCTGTCCTCTACGGCGGCGCAATCTTCGCGTGCTGCCATTGCTACCGGCTGGCTTATCCTTCTCAGCGTGAAAAGCCGGGGGATAGAGCGGCCCGCAAGGCTGATAGGATCAGGGATAAGCTGGGCTGGGAAGCTGGAATATTGAACGGCGCGGAACCCTGGAACAGGCCAAAGGGGATGCATCACGCCACCTTTGACCGCTTGCGCTGGAAACATGACCGTTTCGTAAGTCGTGCTTTGGCTGGCCTTGCTGAGCAGTTCGGGTTTAATCTAGAAGACAAACACCGTTTCTAAAATTGGTTGATTTAGAGGCGTGCGAAGTTGGCAGGAAATAGGGGGGTCTTTGTTCGCCTACCAGTCAGCTCGAAAACCCACTGATCTTCTGAGGCTTAATCGGTTTTAATGCGAAGTTAGGGCATTGGGCACATTGGGGGCACATTGGCAGGATATGCTGGTTGTCTGCGGGTTTTGTCCGAGCTGAGATATTCTCGATAATTTATGCGGGCAGTGCCCTGCATGCGGCAAAGCAAACAAAGGGCTGCTGGCCGATACTCTTGGAAATTTTCATAACGTAACTTCCCAAGGTCACTGTCAGTGGCCATCTGTCATGATCTGAAAACAAGTGTATGAGCGACCAGTCTTGAATCGACATCGACTGACCCAGCTCTTTCCCTATACCGACTCTTAGAATCGCCGAAACCAAGAAACCACATGCTGATCTAAATTCGGACTTCTCTAACTCATTGAGTTCGGAAAAAAAATCGATAGCCTGACCCTCAAGGGCAAGTAGGTTATCAAGTGAAAAACTGCGGGCTGTATCGTGTATGCTCATGAGACAATCCTAGAAGCGGGTTGCCCGCCTTAGTAACATAGGTGTGTGGTATTGTCACCCATTTGCAGTAAATAATAATGTAAAATTCATTGCTTTTGCAGATTTAGAGGAGCATATAGGTGGCTCAGAACACGTTTGGAGTAGTAAAAAGGCTAGCACCCTACCGCTACTTCTTCTCGCAAAAATGCGGAAAGGATTATGGGTAATATCATGGCAAAAAAAGATAAAGTTCGGCTCACCCTCGATTTGTCGGAAGCTATCAACAAGCAGCTGGAGGACATTGGCGATGAGACAGGAAAAACGAAATCCGAACTCATGAGATTGGCGATAGATTTCCTCTTGAGAGCGCAAGATGCGCGGCATGACTCAATGACTGTTGGGGCTTGGAAAGAAGATAAGGATAACCGCGTTCGGATCGAGCGTGAATTCGTCGGATTAAGTTAACATAGATTGGGGGCGGTGATGCCAGAAGATGATGCTAAACCTATAAGTGCCGATGTTTTGGAAACTACTGGCATGCGAACAGTTATAGAGCAGGCACAACAGGTCACCGCACCCGACGATGTACAAGTTTCACGCGAACAGGACCATCATGACAAAGACATAGAGTCGCGTGACATGCAGCTTTGGCTTGCGAAAATCGTGATCCTCTGTTGCCTGGCTCTTGGAGCAATTTCTATGATAATCGGGGTTTTCACGAAACAGCAGACGGCAATCCAACTCGGCATGTCTTTGTTGTCCACTATCCTCGGCGTAGTCTTGGGATTTATGTTCAAAAGGTGATCTGAGTGTTGTGCGTTTAAGGTATTTCGCAGGTGCTTTCCGTTGTGAAGGAAATGAGCCACCTTGTTCTGAGGTACAGCTCATCCAGCCTTTCCCTGAAAGCAGTAAACTAAAATCCGAAAGCTGTGTTGCAGCAAGGTATTAGACGCACAGAAAAGGGCAGCGACCATTTCAGACCAAATTCACGAAACCCGCTTGCCCCGTCGCTTCTTAGCAGGCTTCGCCAGCAATGGGTCTGTCATTTTCTCATGGAGTTGGAACAGGTGTTCAACGCGCTCGCGTTCGGACTTGAACACAGCCCTGCGATAGAGCCGGTCCACAGCCTTGTCATTTGCCTGGTGGGCACGGCGTAGGTCGGTGGGCATAATGTCGGGATCGTAGAGGTCGGCCAAGCTGACATCAGGGTATTTTGCGCGGGCGTCAAGGATCGCAGTTCACAGGTGCAGCCTGGATCACCACCTTGACCGAGGCAAATGTCAAAATCTCAATGGATGGTCGAGGCCGTTATCTCGATAACATCTTCATCGAACGGTTGTGGCGGTCACTCAAGCAGGAGGCCGTTTATCTGCACGAATTACAGGACGGGTTCCAAGCCAAACGGATCATCGATAACTGGATCGAGTTCTACAACTCCGAGCGCCCTCACACCGCTCTTGATAAGCGCACGCCGGACACAGCATACTTTACCCAAGCGGAAATACGAAAAGCGGCATGACACCAACCCGATTACATCTTAGCTCAGCCGCAAAACTGTCCAAATAAGTGGGACCACTTCAGGTTGCCTCAATGTCGGCTTCGGTTGAGCCCTTAAAAAACGTGGTTAGATAAGGTCGAACTCCAACAATGTCTTTTCTCCGACAAGGCTTATAATCCGCTGCGCCTGTGCAGAGTTTAACTCAAACGCCTCGTCTTCTGGTAGCTCGGCAGGAACAAGCGTCACAAGGTTAAGCTTCAAAATATCGCTCGCAGCACCATTCTCAATTACGCCTTCAACCTTTGTTGGTGGCGGAGTTTCCAAGGGCCAGTTTTCCAACTCAGGAGCGATAGTGAATTTTCGAGGTATGATAACTCTTGGCTCGATCTTGAGGCCTGAAGCCAAGGCACTTGCAATTATCGTAAGTCCGTTTCTCATCGTCACATTCTTTAGTGACTTTGGGCTCGGATAGGCACCTACGAGCCTGGTTCGATATTCATTGAGAGGCTTAATAGGTACACTGGCAACCTGCCCTAAAGATTGGAGGAATAGATTCATTGTAGTCCGCTCAGGATTGCCGTGAACCACGCCAGAAAGTGTAGCGGCCTGTCGGCCTGCCGTAAGGGGATCACGTGATGAAAGACTGCCAAGACCTGCTGCGAGGTTGGTAAGAATGCCACCGTCACAACGCCTTTTATAAAATGAAATGAGCTCTTCCTCGCGACGCAAGCAGGCTTCTTCATCGCTTCCGAACACTCGATCCACTCTATAAGTAACGTGCTTCCCCAAACTCACTATCTTGCGTATTTTGTTACATTTAAAGGGGTTAGTCTTGTAAATTTCTGTTTCCCTAAGCGCTTCTGTTTCATGTTGTAGAAGCCGTATGCCTTTTCCCTTTCCGACGTAGAACGGCTCCAGTTCAGGGGTCAAAAGCAGATAGGTGTAAAACGAGCCTCTAGGGAGGGTTCTCACAAAGTCATTTGCTAGAATGCGGTCACCTTCAAAAGCAATTTTTGAAACGTCAAACATGTAATCTCTTTTCTGGCGAGGGTCAGGTAAAACTTAATATTATCTGTGTTTGCAATCAAAATATAGCTCGGAACAAACGACACTTTTTTGTATGCCAACCACCCCGTTTGAAGCTGCTAAAATTCCCTTTCGAAACACAGTTGGCAATTTAGCATTTTTTGCAAATGCTGTGGTAGCAGACCTTCGCCGCACTGTACAAAAGTGACAAAGAGGGCTCGAAGCCGCCGTTCTCCGCTTTGCAACATCATAGGAGATCAGCCTACATGAGACCTACACGAACGGCCCTAACCGACACCTAAGCAGCATACCCAGGAATGGCTATGGCTGGGCTAACATGCCGTGTGCGGGTCGTGCAACTGCGCATAGAGAGCCGCTTGTGGATTGAAAAAATAGAAGGCCAGTTAATGTTCTCTATCTGCGGCCATTAAATCAAGAGTGTATTTCGGTCTCATCGGGTTCATGGTTCTCTCCGAGGTCGGCAGTGCCGCCTCATAATGGCGTCGGGGACTGGTGCCTCAAAAAGGTCTGCTGCGAGGTCACCTGACTTCAGGCGCATCGACATTCGACAACGAGGTCATCCGGCCACCGTCCCGATGGGACGTCTTTACACCCGGACGGGCGTATTCGATATTGGGCTATCTCATGCAGGCAGCTCCTCTTTGGTCCAGGCGAAGGTCGTGCCGTCGCGCCAAATGCGGCTCATGATGACAGCCAGTTTTCGCGCCGTTGCAACGATGGCTTTTTTCATTCCCCTTCGTGCGACAAGCCGCATGGCCCACGCCTTGAGCGGTGAGAAGCGCGACACACGTTGGATCAGGATGTTGGCTGCCTCATAAAGCAGTTTGTGCATGGTCCCATTTAGGTCCTGAACCGAAATTTTTATCTCATGCGGCGGACAGTGGCTCTGTCGAATATTGCGTGCTGTAAAATGTGTTAAAATGAGTGTCTCAGGCTGTCACATAGCAACAGGCCAACGAGAAATAGGCCACCCGATTGGGTGGCCTATTGGAAAGGTGCTGTGATGGAGGTTTAGGATGAGCGCTTGCGTCGAGAAAGCAGCCCCAGTCCCCCGAGGCCAGCCAGCAACAGCGGAAGACCGGCCGGAAGCGGTACAGGCGTAGGGGTATTCAGCTCATCATAGTTTACAATTAGTCGCGCACTACTAGAGCCCAGATAACGGCTTTCAGCACCCCAAACCGGGATGCCAAACGAAGTACCAAGCGCAAACTCAGTCAAACCATCCGTATCTGCTACAACCTGCGCCGCATTTTGGCCATCACCATTCAAGCCAATCGATAGGACGTCACCTGCGGAGGTTTGGCTACCCAGCGTCACTTCGCCGAATGGCGCCTCGACAAGATCAGGGTAGATATTCCTATTGGTCGCAAATGTCGGACTTCGGAAATTGTCCGTCTTTAGAACCGACAGGTCACCTGAATAACCGCCGACTGTCAGTGTCTCAACCTGACCACTCATGAAGCTGTGAACTCCAAGTTCTAGCGTCAACGAGGTAACATTAATATCGCTACCCACGAAACTGGAAAAGTCGAAAATGTAGTGGGCTTTGAAGACGTCACCGTACGTTGCAAACGTACCCGTAATCGGGACGGTTCTAGCTTGGTTGATACCGCCTTTACTAGTGTATCCGAGACGGGTCGCATCGATTGCCAATGTTGCAGCTGAACCGATTGAGCCAAAGCCAATCAGTCCTGATATTATAGCAATGGATAGAAAAGGGATGCGTGGCATTAAGTATTCCAAACTCAATAGATGTTATTAATGCTACACAAAAATTCCTAGAATGCAATTTAAAATGACAGACAGACATTCGTTCATCACGATGCGTCTGTCACTCTGGGCTCCTTGCTGCCGTTCGCTACGGTTTGCCACCCTCCGTCTCCACCGGCATGCCTTTGCCGACCCATTTGTTGATGGTGTTTTCCGAGACGTTAAAACACTGGGCAATCTGCCCGCGGTTCAACAGAGGTTCAGGAGGTGCAGGTGTCATGATCGCCCTTTCCGTCAGGGCGTCTGCACAACAACAACACCAACCCTAATCTTCCCCTCAAAAAATTCCCAAACACACAAAACTCATGGGGCGCGAATTACCCCCGTGACACCCAGGGCCCGGAAGGACCCAATGGCTTTTTCCCATCCTCACCGCGCGGTTTGAACAGCCAGCCGCAACCGTCTTGCGATCGCCGGACCAATCTCTTTATCCGTCAGCCGATGCGCGCGCGTCACAAACTTCAGACG